>NZ_RBXO01000001.1:6127500-6727500 GCF_003634935.1 Saccharothrix australiensis | reverse complement strand
GCGGCCACCGTGGCGGCGCTGCGCGGCTGCTGGGGCGACCGCGTCACCGCGTGAGTAACGATCGCGCAACCCGGTGTTGCGCCGGCGCGGGTCGCGACGACTTCCGGGACGTGCGGCACGTCGCCGCCGCGGGCGTCGCCCGAGGGGACCTCCCGAGGTACTTCCGCCACCGTGGGAGGTCCCCGCCCCGCGTCATCCGCGCGGCGTCAGCGGCCTCGCTCCACTCGCCCCGCTCCACTCGCCCCGCTCCACCCGACCCGCTCCGCCGGGCCCTCGACACCGGGCCCGCGTCACCGCTCGGCGCGGCCCGTGTCGTGTCGCGGTCCGGTGCCGGCCTGTTCGGCGTCGCGGTGACCGCCGGTGTCGGCCGTTCCCGAGCGCACCCCTCCCGCTCACGTCCTCGACCTCCGCACGCGCGCCGCGCCCCGGTCCGGGCCCCCGGTCCGCGCCCCCGCGCCGGACACCCGGTCCCCGCGCCGGCCCGCGTGCGGTCGGGCGTCAGTCGGTGTGCCGCTCCAGCAGCTCCTCCAGGAACCCGCCCGCCTCGGCCGCCGCCCGCGCCGGGTCGCGGTCGCGCACCGCGTCCAGCAGGCCGGCGTGCGAGACGTGGTCGTCCTCGTGGTCGGTCTCCACGGTCGCGGTGATGCTCGCGCGGACGGCCTCGGTCAGGCCCTGGTACAGCTCCGCGAGCAGGGTGTTGTGCGAGCACTGCACGAGCAGCGCGTGGAACGCGGCGTCCCGCTCGACCAGGCTCTCCCAGTCCTTCGCGGCGAGCGCGGCGTCCCGCTCGGCGAGCAGCGTCTCCAGCCGGCGCAGCTCCTCGTCGGTGCGCTGGGTGGCGGCGAGGCGGGCGCCCTCGACCTCCAGCGTCCGGCGCACCTGGAGCACGTCGCGGAGCTCGCTGCCGCACAGCCGCCGGACCGCGCCGGACAGCTCGCTGGTGGCCCGCACGAACGTCCCGTCGCCCTGGCGGACCTCCAGCAGGCCGGCGTGGGACAGCGCGCGCACCGCCTCCCGCACGGTGTTGCGGCCCACGCCGAGCGCGGTGACGAGTTCCGGCTCCGGCGGGATGCGCTGGCCGACCGGCCATTCGCCGCCGGCGATCGCGTCCCGCATCTGGTCGATCACCTGGTCGACGAGTCCGGCCCGTCGGGTAGTGGCCAACGGCACAGCGTCATCCTTTCATCCGAACATCCCATGTCTGTAATAGTAATCCGGTGACGACCCAGCAGACGGAGCCGGACCGGACACCCTCGATGGTTCACATTGCCACTGATTCCCGTGCCAATGCGACGATCGAGGCCCATCCTTCTGGTACTGCCGCTGGTCCGGTGGCGGTGAACCGCCAAGTTGCCCTGGTCGGCAGCACCCTGTTGGCGATCGGCGTAGCGCTGGCCGCCGCCAACCTGCGGCCCGCCGTGACGAGCCTGGCCTCCGTGCTCGGCGACGTGCGCGGCTCGCTCGGCGTCTCGACGGCGTGGACCTCGCTGCTCACCGCCGTGCCCACGCTGTGCTTCGGGTTCGCGGCCTTCCTCGCGCCGTGGCTGGGCCGCCGGCTCGGCATGGCCCGCGCGGTCGGCCTGGCGCTGCTGGTGCTCACCGCGGGCCTGGTGCTGCGGGTCGTCGACGGGCCCGCGGTGGTCCTGGGCGGCACGTTCGTGGCGTGCGCGGGCATCGCCGTCTGCAACGTGCTGATCCCCGTGGTGGTGAAGGAGTCCTTCCCCGGCCGCGTCGGCCTGGTCACCGGTGTCTACACCGCGGCGCTCGCCGCCGGCGCGGCCCTGGGCGCGGCGTTCACGCCCGGCCTGGAGTCGCTGTTCGGCTCGTGGCGGCTCGCGGTGGGCGCGTGGGCGTTGCTGTCCCTGGCGGCGCTGCTGATCTGGCTGGCGGGCGCGCGGCACGGCACGGCCGTCCGCTCGACCGCGCACCGCACCACCGCCGCTCCGCGCCGTTCCCTGGCGCGCAACCCGCTCGCGTGGGTGATCACGGTCTTCTTCGGGCTCCAGTCGCTGCTCGCCTACACCGTCATGGGCTGGCTGCCGCAGATCCTCGGCGACGCCGGCGTGGACCGGACGACCGCCGGGCTGCTGCTGGCGATCACGATGGTGCTGGGCGTGCCGGTGAGCCTGGTCGTGCCCGCGCTCGCGGCCCGCCGACCCAGCCAGTCCGGCATGGTGGTCGGCCTCGGGCTGCTGTCGGTGTCCGGTGTGCTCGGCCTGGCCCTCGCGCCGACCGCCGCGCCCGCCCTGTGGGTCGTGCTGATCGGCGTGGGCATGGGCATCTTCCCGCTCGCCCTGGTGATGCTGTCGCTGCGCACGGCGACCGGCGCAGACACCGCCCGGCTGTCCGCGATGGCGCAGAGCATCGGCTACCTGATCTCCGCCTGCGGCCCGTTCGCGTTCGGCGTGCTGCGCGGCGCGACCGGGTCCTGGACGGTGTCCATGCTGGTCCTGGTCGCGCTCCTGGTGCTGCTGATGGTCCTCGGCTGGATCTCCGGCCGGCCGCGCACCATCTGAGGCGGTTCGCCGCACTGCCGGCGGGACGCTGACGCGAGGAACGCTGACGCGAGGAACGCTGACGCGAGGAACGCTGACGAGGAAAGGGCCGCGCTGTCGACAGCGCGGCCCTTTCCTCGTCCGGTCCGGTGGTGGGGTGCAGTGGTGGGGTTTCAGTCCAGCGGCAGGTTCAGCAGGGCGTTCTCGACCACCTCGGGCATGGCGGGGTGGATCCAGTACTGGCCGCGCGCCATCGACTTCGCGTCGAGCCCGAAGCTCATCGCCTGCACGATCGGCTGGATCACGCTGGACGCCTGCGGCCCGATGATGTGCGCGCCCAGGAGCTGCCCGGTGCCGGGATCGGCGAGGACCTTCGCGAACCCGGTCGTGTCCTCCATCGCCCAGCCGTAGGCGATCGAGGCGTACGCCTGCGAGGCCGCCACGTACCGCACGCCCCGCGCCGCGGCCTGCTCCTCGGTCAACCCGACCGACGCCACCTGCGGCGACGAGAACACGGCGGCCGGCACGAACCGGTGGTCCGCCGCGATCGGCGCGTCCGGGTGCAGCAGGTTGTGCTGGACGACCCGCGCCTCGTGGTTCGCGACGTGCTTGAGCTGGTGCTCCGAGCTGACGTCGCCCAGCGCGTAGACGCCTTCGACGGACGTCCGCTGGTGTTCGTCCACCACGACCCGGCCGTCCGGGTGCACCGCCACACCGGTGGCGGCGAGGTCGAGCAGGTCCGAGTTCGGCTTCCGGCCGACCGCGACCAGCAGCTCGTCCGACTCCACGACCTCCGCGCCGTCCGGGCTCTCCAGGTGCAGCCGGACGACACCGCCGACGCGCTCCGCCCGCACCGCCTTCCGGCTCAGCCGAACGTCCCACTTGGCCGCGGCCAGCGCCGTGAACCGCTCGGCGACCTCGCGGTCCTCGTGGCGCAGCAGCAGGTCCGATCGGCCGACCACGGTCACCGCCACGCCGAACGACGAGAACACGTGCGCGAACTCGGCGGCCACGAACCCGCTGCCCAGGATGGTCAGCCTCCGGGGCAGCGCGTCCAGGCGCATGATCGTGTCGGACGTGTGGTAGCCCACCTCGTCGAGGTCGGCCACCTCCGGGACGACCGGCCGGGAGCCGACCGCCAGCACGAACCGGTCGGCGGTGATCACCTCGCCGGTCCCCGTGTCGAGGGTCTTCGGGCCGACGAACCGGGCCGTGCCCTCGTACACGGTGACGTTCGCGTTCTCCTCGGCCCGCCAGCGCCGACCGCCCTCGGAGATCGGGTCGATGCGGCCGAAGACCCGGTCGCGCACGTCGGTCCAGCGCACGCCGTCCAGGGTCGCGTCCACGCCCAGGCGGGCGCCCGCGGCGGGCGCGGCGGCGACGTCGGCGGTGTGGACGAACATCTTCGTGGGGATGCACCCCACGTTCAGGCAGGTGCCGCCGAACACGCCCTTCTCGACGATCGCGACGTCCCAGCCCGCGAACCGCTCGTCCACGATCGAGTTGCCGGAACCGGTGCCGATGATGACCAGGTCGAAGTGCCTCACGTCGTGCTGCAACCCGCCGCGCGAGGCGCTCATTCCCGGTTCAGCTCGCGTAGGTCGGGGTGAGGATGGCGCGGGCCAGCGTGTGGAAGGCCAGGTTGAAGCTCACCACGGCCGGTGACGCGTCCGGCGTCACGTCCAGTTCCGCCACGTCCACCGCGTGCACCACGAAGTAGTAGCGGTGCGCCGGGTCGCCCTCGGGCGGCGCGGCACCGCCGAACGCGCGGGTGCCGTAGTCGTTGCGCACGTGGAACGCGCCACCCGGCAGCGCGTCGTCCGACGCGCCCGCGCCGGTGTCCAGCGAGGTGACCGACGCCGGGATGTTCACCGCCACCCAGTGCCAGAACCCGGACGGCGTGGGCGCGTCCGGGTCGAAGCAGGTGACCGTGAAGCTCTTCGTGCCTTCGGGGAAACCCGACCAGCTCAACTGCGGCGACGTGTCGCCCCCCGAGTGCACCTGGGCGTCGGGCAGGCGCTCGCCGTCCCGCACGTCGGTCGAGGTCACCTCGAACGACGCCACGGCGGGCAGCAGCGAGTACGGGTCCGGGGCGACGGGGCGCTCAAGGCTCATCGAAGTCCTCCACGACTGGGTCCGGAACGCGGCGTGCCCGACGGGGTCGGGCGCGCGGCGTGATCGACTCTATCGTCGGGTGAACCGCGTCGCAGATCCGTCACCGGTGATCAGGTTTGGTCGGGACACCGCAGAATGGGCGGACGACCCCCGACATTTCCGCAGGGGGCCAGATCCAGGGGAGAACTCCGGACATGCGAAAGATCGGTGCGGCGGTCGCCGCTGCCCTGGCCGTCGCGACCGCGGCGTGCGCGCCCGAGCCGGCCCGGCAGCCCGCGCCGGTGGCGGACGCGGCGGCGGCGACCACGACCGCGGCGGCCACCACGACCACGCCGCCGACGGCGGTGCCCGGTCCCGGCGGCACGACCGTCCCGGTGTTCCAGCCGCCCTACCCGTACGGCACGGCGCAGGCCGCGGTGCCGGCCGCCGCCGACGGGCTGCTGCCGGTGGTGCGGCGCATCGAGACGGACCAGCCGTACGTGTTCATCACCATCGACGACGGCGCGGTGCGGCACCCGGCGGCGCTGGAGCTGATGCGGTCGGCGAACGTCCGGCCGTCGCTGTTCCTCAACACCAAGCACGTGGAGGACGGCGGGCCGGACTACTTCAAGGCGATGCGGGACCAGGCGGGCGCGCGGGTGCACGCCCACACCGCGACCCACCCGAACCTGCAGGGCAAGTCCTACGAGTTCCAGCGCCGGGAGATCTGCGGCAACGCCGACTACCTCGAAGGCGTGCTGGGCCCGCGCGCCACGCTGTTCCGCCCGCCCTTCGGCAACTACGACGCCACCACCCGGCGCGCGGCGGCCGACTGCGGCTTCCGCGCGCTGGTGATGTGGACGGCGGCGGTGAACGACGGCGTCGTGCAGTTCCAGGCGGGCGGGAAGCTCAACCGGGGCGACATCGTGCTGATGCACTTCCGGCAGACGTTCGTGGAGGACTTCGTCGCGTTCCTCCAGCGGTGCAAGCAGGACGGGCTGATCCCGGTCCCGCTGGAGGACCACCTGTCGCCGTCCCGGCCGTGAGCGGGGTGCGGCACCCGGCGTGACGTGGTGCGCGGTCGTGTGACCGGCACGTGAAGTCCGGATGAACGTCGTGCGGTGGGCAGAACGCCGCCGGGGGCTCGACCGACAATTCGGTGTGCAGTTCCTGCAATCCGCGCTGGAGTTCCTCGGTGGTCCGGGGCCGGTGGCGCTCGCGATCGCGCTGCTGTTCGCGGCCCCGGTCATCGACCGGCTCTTCGTGCGCCGCAAGCGGGTCGGGTTCCGCGTGCTCTACAACTCCAAGATCGGCCTCGGGCCCGAGCAGTTGCACGACGGGACCGAGGCCAACGCCCCGCAGCTGCGGGAGCTGGTGCGCGTGCTGGACCGGATGAGCATCGTGGTCATCCGGGTGCGCAACAACGGCAACTACGACATCGACGCCGACGACTTCGACCGGCCGCTGACGTTCACCTTCGGCGACCGCATCGTCTGGAACGCCAGGGTGTCGGAGGCAGGTTCGGAGGAGCTGCGCGAGGAGGTGCGGCGCAGCCTCCAGTTCTTCGGCAAGGACACCAGCCAGGTGCGGGCCTCCCTGCCGACCGTCCGCGAGCGCGTGGCGCAGAGCCTGCCCCGCATCTTCCGCACCGGCGGGGACCGCTCGCGCGCGTCGACCGAGCCGGTGTGGCACGGCGTGCGCCTGGACGGGCTCAGGCTCAAGCGCAAGCAGAAGTTCAAGCTGCTGGTGGTGCTGCGGGAGCCGGAGAGCAACCGGACGGGCGAGATCGGCAAGGAGGTCAAGATCACGGGCCACCTGGGCGGCGTGGGCGTGCTGCACGACGAGCGGCAGCAGCGGTTCATCACCCTGCCGCGGTTGACCGGTGGCCTGGCGGCCGTGCTGGCGGGTGTGCTCGTGCTGACGCTGGCGTGGACGCCGGAGACCCGCGACCCGTCGGTGGCGTGCGGCGCGGGCACGTTGCGCGTCGAGGGGTCCAGCGTGTTCATGCCGACGATGGACCTCATCGCCGAGCAGTACGCGAAGGCGTGCCCGGAGGCCGTGGTGGACACCGAGCCGAACGGCAGCATCGCGGGCGTGCGGTCGGTGGCGGCGGCCGACCCGGACCGCGCCCTGCTCGCGCTGTCGGACGGCAAGCAGGACGCGGGCGACGTCGTGGCGCACCAGGTCGCGATCGTCGTCTACCACGTGGTCGTGCACAGCTCCGTCGGCATGGACACGCTGACCGTGGAGCAGTTGCAGGGCGTGTACTCCGGTCGTTACACCGACTGGAGCGAGCTGCGCGGCGGGGACCCGCTGCCGATCCGGATCGTCGGCCGGGGCAGCGAGTCGGGCACCCGCGAGCTGTTCGAGCGCCGGGTGCTCGGCACGACCGAGGGCGCGCTGTCCTCCAACGACTGCCGCAACCCCGACCGCGACCCGCAGGCCCGCGTGATCCGGTGCGAGCGGGACAAGAACGGCGACGTGGTGCGGGAGATCGGCGCGGTGGAGGGCGCGATCGGGTACGCCGACGCGCCGTCGGTGGCGGAGGCCCGCAAGACCAACCGGCTGACCGCGCTGTCGCTGGGCGGGAAGGTGTTCGACGCGGCGGCGGGTGTCGAGGCCGGCTACCCGTTCTGGACCGTGGAGTACCTCTACTCGCGGGCCCAGCCGGCGGAGGGCTCGCTGTCGGCGCACTTCCTGCGCTACGTGCGGGAGCACGACGACGCCCGCGTCCGGATGAAGGACGCGGGCTACCTGCCGTGCCGGACGCCCGAGGGCGTGCCGCTGGACCTGTGCAACCTGCGGTAGGCGGCCGGCCGCGCCTTTCGCGGCCGGCCACCCGCCGACGCGGCGCTCCGGCACCGCCGCCGCGGTCGTGCCCTCGGGCTCAGGCCGCCGCCGTCACCGCCGCCGGCTCCAGCGCGATCTCCAGCACCTCGCGCACGTCGCCCACCAGGTGCACGGTCAGCGCCTCGCGCACCGACTCGGGCACCTCGTCCAGGTCGGGCTCGTTGCGCCGCGGCAGCAGCACCGTCGTGATGCCCGCCCGGTGCGCGGCCAGCAGCTTCTGCTTCACGCCGCCGATGGGCAGCACCCGGCCGGTCAGGGACACCTCGCCGGTCATCGCCACGTCCGACCGCACCGGGCGACCGGACAGCAGCGACGCCAGCGCCGTCGTCATGGTCACGCCCGCCGACGGGCCGTCCTTGGGCACCGCGCCCGCCGGCACGTGGATGTGCACGCCGCGCTCGGCGAGCGCTTCCGCCCGGCTGTCGTGCGACCGCAGGTAGGACAGCGCGATCTGGGCCGACTCCTTCATCACCTCGCCGAGCTGGCCGGTGAGCGTGACGCCGGCCGACCCGGTGCCGCGCGAGGCCAGCGACGCCTCCACGAACAGCACGTCGCCGCCCGCGCCCGTCACGGCCAGCCCGGTCGCCACGCCCGGCACGGCGGTCCGCTCGGCCGACTCCGGCGTGAACTTCGGCGAGCCCAGGTAGCCGCGCAGGTCCGGCACGTCCACCGCCACCGGCAGCGCGGCCTCGTCCAGCGCGGCCCGCGCCGTGATCTTGCGCAGCACCCGCGCGAGGGACCGCTCCAGCTGCCGCACCCCGGCTTCCCGCGTGTACTCGCCGGCGAGCTTGCGCAGCGCGTCCTCGGACACCGCCACGTCCTCGGCGGTCAGCCCGGCCCGCTCGACCTGGCGGGGCAGCAGGTGGTCGCGGGCGATGGTGACCTTCTCGTCCTCGGTGTACCCGTCGAGCCGCACCAGCTCCATGCGGTCCAGCAGCGGGCCGGGGATGGCCTCCAGGACGTTGGCCGTGGCCAGGAACACCACGTCCGACAGGTCCAGCTCGACCTCCAGGTAGTGGTCCCGGAACGTGTGGTTCTGCGCCGGGTCCAGCACCTCCAGCAGCGCGGCCGTCGGGTCGCCCCGGTGGTCGGCGCCGACCTTGTCGATCTCGTCCAGCAGCACGACGGGGTTCATCGAGCCCGCCTCGGCGATCGCCCGCGCGATCCGGCCGGGCAGCGCGCCGACGTAGGTGCGGCGGTGGCCCCGGATCTCGGCCTCGTCCCGCACGCCGCCCAGCGCGACCCGGACGAACTTCCGCCCCATCGCGCGGGCGACCGACTCGCCCAGCGACGTCTTGCCGACCCCCGGCGGGCCGACCAGCGCCAGGACCGCGCCGCTGCGCCGCCCGCCGACGACGCCGAGGCCCCGGTCGGCCCGCCGCCGCCGCACCGCCAGGTACTCGGTGATGCGCTCCTTCACGTCGTCCAGCCCGGCGTGGTCGGCGTCGAGCACGGCCCGCGCGCCCGCGATGTCGTAGGACTCCTCGGTCCGCTCGTTCCAGGGCAGCCCCAGGACGGTGTCCAGCCAGGTGCGGATCCAGCCGGTCTCCGGCGACTGGTCGGAGGTGCGCTCCAGCTTGTCGACCTCGGCCAGCGCGGCCTTGCGCACGTGGTCGGGCAGGTCCGCCCCCTCGACGCGCGCCCGGTAGTCCTGCTCCTCGGTGGCCGGCTTGCCGTCCAGCTCGGCCAGCTCCTTGCGGATGGCGGCGAGCTGCTGCCGCAGCAGGAACTCGCGCTGCTGCCGCTCGACGCCCTCCTTGACGTCCTTGCGGATGGTCTCGGCGACGTCCAGCTCGGCCAGGTGCTCGCGGCCCCACTCCAGCAGCTTCGCCAGCCGCTCGGCGACGTCGCTGGTCTCCAGCAGCCACACCTTCTGCTCGTCGCGCAGGTACGGGGCGTACCCGGCGAGGTCGGCCAGCGCGGACGGCTCGTCCACCTGCTGCACCGAGTCGACCACCTGCCACGCGCCCCGCTGCTGGAGGATCGTCGTGACCAGGGCCCGGTACTCGCGGGCCAGCTCGCGCGTGCGCTCGTCGACGGGCGACTCGTCGGCGACCGTCGCCTCCACCCACAGCGCCGCGCCCGGCCCGGTCGTGCCGGTGCCGATCCGGACGCGCGCCGTGCCGCGCACGACCGCCGCCCGCTCACCGCCGGACAGCCGGCCGACCTGCTCGACCACGCCCAGCGTGCCGACCTTGGCGTACTTGCCGTCCAGCCGGGGCACCAGCACGACCCGCGCCTCGCCACCGCCCGCGGAGGCGGCCTCGACGGCGGCGCGGGCCTCGGCGGCGGCGTCCGAACCGGTGAGCCGGATCGGGACGACCATGCCCGGCAGCACGACCACGTCGTCCAGCGGCAGCACCGGCAGCGCCAACGTCTCGCCCATGTCGTTCCTCCAAAGTTGAGTCTGTCCGGCTCAACCAACGTGAGCGGTGGATTGTTTCCACCCGGCGTTCGCCCTGAGCGATCCGGCGCGGGCGCGGTACCTCCGGCGGCGGGTGCCCGAGGCGACCGGTATTCCCGTTGGGCGGTCGTGGACCCGGCCCTACGGTGGGCGCCATGTCGGAGTTCGTCGTCGATCCCGGTTTCGCCGACCGGCTGCGCCGCCGGTTCGGCCCGGAGGTGCGCGACTGGGTGCGGGCCGCGCCCGCGCTCGTCGAGCGGCTGGCCGCCGAGTGGGGGCTCACCCCGGGCGCCGCGTTCGCCGACGGGTCGACCTCGCTGGCCGTCGCGTGCGTCACCGGGTCCGGCGTCGACGCGGTGCTCAAGCTGTCGCCGCAGGCCGACGTGATCGCCGAGCAGGACCGGGTGCTGCGCGCGTTCCAGCCGGGCGGGCGGGTGCCCGCGGTGTTCCGGTCCGCGCCCGAGCGCGGCGCGGTGCTGCTCGAACGGCTGCCCGGCGCGCCGGTGACCGCGCCGTCCGCCCGCGAGCTGGCCGACGTGCTGTCCGGCCTGCACGGCGCGGTGGCCGCACCGCGCGACGTGGTCGACCGCGAGCTGGGGCACGGCGTCGAGCAGTTCCTGGTCCGCACCGAGGCCAGGCTCGGGTCCGCCGGCGTGGCCGGCGTGGTGCTGCCCGAGGACTTCGCCAGGGCGCGCCGGCTGCGGGACCGGCTGGTGGCCGGCCGGGTCGAGACGGTGCTGCTGCACGGCGACCTGCACTACGGCAACCTGCTGGACTGCGGTCCGGCGCGGGGCCTGGTCGCGATCGACCCGAAGAGCTGCGTCGGCGAGCCGTGCTTCGACGCGGTCGACTGGGTGCTCGACGGCTCCGCGCCGGCGGCGGGCAGGATCGACGACCTGGTGGCGCTCACCGCGTTCGACGGCGAGCGGCTGGCCGACTGGTGCCGGGTGGCCGCGCCGGTGCTGGCCGTCGCCGCCGCCGCGCGGGGCCGGGACGCCGGCGCGCTGCTGGAGTTCGGCCGCTCGTGACCCGCGCCGCCGGTCAGCTCCGGTCGGGGAACACGACCTCCGCCGCCGGCCGCACGCGCAGCACGCCGCCGGGGTGGACGGCCCGGCCGAGGATGCGGTTGTGCCGGTCGACGATCCGCTCCGGGGTGAGGCCCGCCTCCGGGTCGCCGTCGGCGGCCGGCGCGTGCCCGTCGGCGACCAGCACGACGTCCAGGCCGTGGCTGAGCGCGGACCGCGCGGTCGCGTCGACGCAGTAGTCGGTCGCCAGGCCGGTGAGCACGACCGTGTCGACGGCCCGCGCCGCGAGCACCGCCGCGAGGTCGGTGCGGTAGAACGCGTCGGTCGCCGTCTTGTCGATCACCACGTCGCCCGGTCCGAGGCCGAGGCGCGGGCTGAGCCGCGTGCCGGGGTGGTCGGGGTCGAACGCCGAGCCGGCGGGCCCGACCTGCCGCAGCGCCACCACCGGCGCGCCGTGCCGCCGCGCCCTGCGCGCCAGCGCCGAGATCCGGTCGACCAGCTCGTCGCCGCGCCAGACGAGCGGGACCAGCGCCTCCTGCACGTCGACGATCACCAGCGCCGTCACCATGCCGGCACAGCCTATCCGGGTTCGGCGGCGCGGTCCGGCGATCGCGGCCGTCCGTCCGGTTCCGGCGGGGGCACCGGTCGTCCGGGGACGGTGGCCGCGTTCCGGCACCTCGCGGCCAGGCCGGGTCGTGTCGCCCGATCGAGGGCCGTTTCCGCGCGTTCAGCGGTTGTGGCACATTCCCGCGCCGGGAACGATCACGCTTTGTCACCGACGAGGCCATCGAGGGGAAGTCGCATGGAACAGGCAGGCTGGGTGCCGTCCTCGATAGACCTGGACCGCCCGAGCGCGGCCCGCATGTACGACTACTTCCTGGGCGGCTCGCACAACTTCGCGGTCGACCGCGAGGCCGCCCGCTCGGTGGAGCGGATCTACCCCGGCATGTCCGGCGCGGCGCGGGCGAACCGGTCGTTCCTGCGCCGGGCCGTGCGCTACCTGCTGGAGCAAGGGGTGGAGCAGTTCCTCGACCTCGGCTCGGGCATCCCGACGGTGGGCAACGTGCACGAGATCGCCCAGCAGGCCGCCCCTTCGGCGCGGGTCGTCTACGTGGACGTCGAGCCGGTGGCGGTGGCCCACAGCACGGCCCTCCTGGCGGACAACCCGCTGGCGACGGCGATCCAGGCCGACGTGCGCGACCCGGACGCCGTCCTCGGCCACGACGAGGTGCGCCGCCTGCTCGACCCGGACCGCCCCATCGGCCTGCTCATGGTGGCGCTGCTGCACTTCGTGCCGGACTCGGACCGGCCGCACGAGGTGGTGGCCCGCTACCGGGACGCCCTGCCGCCGGGCAGCTACCTGGCGATCTCCCACGGCAGCCTGGAAGGCGTGCCGGAGGACGCCCTGGACGACAGCGAGCGCGTGCAGGCCATCTACCGCCGCACCGACAGCCCGCTGGCGCTGCGCCCCCGCGACGAGATCGCCGCGTTCTTCGCCGGCCTGACCGTGGTGGAGCCGGGCGTGGTGTCCCTGCCGGAGTGGCGCCCGGACTCCGACGACGCCTACATCAGCGCCTACGTCGGCGTGGGGCGCAAGCCCTGACGGCTATCGCCGTCCGCGACGCCCCGCTGCCGAACACCGTCCGAAGTGGACCGGAACGGCCATCCGGGAACCGCTCGGCGCCCACCGCAGGTCCCACCCGCGCCACCCACAGCACCGCCGCACCCACACCCGCTCGTCCCCCCGCTCGCCCCCATCCTTTCCCTTGGCTCGCTCCGCTCCTGCTCGCTCCGCTCCTGTTCCCTTCCGCTCCTGCTCGCTCCGCTCCTGCTCGCTCCGCTCCTGCTCGCTCCGCGAGGCCGCGTCGGCAGTTCACGGCGCGAGTTGTGCCGATCACGCTTTTCGATCGGCACAACTCGCCCCGTGAGCTGCCGACCACCAGGCGGCCGAGCCGCCCGACGGAGTCGGGCAAATCCAACACCGCTAGATCCCGTCCAGGAACTCGTCCACTTCGGCCAACGCCCGCTTGCGGACCGGCTCGGCGGACAGGAACAGGTCGTGCATCCCGTTGTCCACCTGCACCAGCGTCACGTCCCGGCCGATCCGGGGCGCCCACCGCCGCATGTGCTCGACGTCCAGCACGGTGTCCGCCGTCATCGCCTCCGGAGACCACCTCTTCGCGTGCAGGTGGCTCCGCCCCGAGTGCAGCACCAGCACCGGCGCCGCCACGGCCAGGCCGCGGTGCACCGCCGCGTGCCCCCGGCGCACCGCCCGCAACCACCCGGCCAGCACCGGGAACGCCTCGATCGGCTTCCACGTCGTGTCGAAGTCCCACTCGCCGTGGTGGTCGACGTGGATGCTCTCCCCGTACACCGGGCCGAGCCCCTTCTTCACCACCAGCCTCGGCGCGACGCGGCCGACGACCCGGACCAGCGCCGTGCCGACGGTGCGGACGAGCCACGGCTCGGCCAGGTCCAGCCAGGGGCTGTTGAGGACCAGCGCGTCGATCACGTCGTCGGCGCGCCGCTCGTGCGCCCACAGGCTGGTGATGAGGCCGCCCGTCGAGTGGCCGAGCAGGACCAGGTGCCGGTGCCCGTCCTCCTCGCGGATCACGCGCGTCGCCGCGTCGATCTCCTCGAAGTGCGCGGCCAGGTCCGGCACGTAGTTGGCGGTTTCGCCGGGCCGCAGGGAACGGCCGTACGCGCGCAGGTCGACGGCGTAGAAGTCGAACGCGCGGGCGGTGAAGTGCTCGGCGACGTGCGCCTGGAAGAAGTAGTCGGCGAAACCGTGGACGTACAGCACGGCCCCCCTGGTCGCGGGCCGCGCGCGGCGGCGGACCAGCGTCGCGCTGACGCCACCGCCGCCCAGCGGCAGCGTCCGGGTCTCGTAGTCGGCGCCGAGCACGTCTGCGGTCATCGCGCCAGTGTGCATCGCGGTCACCGTTTCCGGGGAGGCCGGGCCCCCGTCCGTGGCACTCTGGTCGGTATGAGCGACGAGATCGAGCGGTCGACGGCGCGCGTCCGCTTCCCCGGCATCAGCCCGCGGGCGTACGAGCACCCGGTCGACAGGGGGGCGTTGGCGGTCTTGCGCGCGGTGCCGGGGATCGGACCCGTGCTGCAGGCGGTGGCCGGCGCGTTCGCCGAACGGGGCGAGCGGCTGAGCTACGTGGCTTCCGCGATTCGCGTGGGGCCCAAGCAGTACCCGGAACTGGACCGCCTGCGGCTGGAGGCGGCGGCGACCCTGGACGTCGACCCGGTGCCGGAGATGTTCGTGCAGCGCGATCCCCGCGTGTACTCGCGGACGCTGGGCATCGACAAGCCGTTCATCGTGCTGTCCACGGGTTTGCTGGAGTTGTTGGACAACAACGGTCGGCGGTTCGCCATCGGCCACGAGATGGGCCACGTGCTGTCCGGGCACGCGCTGTACCAGACCATCCTGCACCGGCTGATCGACATCCAGCAGGGCATGGGCTGGATGCCCGCCGGCTACTGGGCGGTGCGCGCGGTGGTCGCCGCGCTGCGCGAGTGGTACCGCAAGACCGAGCTGAGCTGCGACCGGGCCGGGCTGCTGGTCGCGCAGGACCCGGCGGCGGCGCTGCGGGTGCACGTGGCGCTCGCCGGCGGCATGGACCTGTCGCAGGTGGACACGTCCGAGTTCCTCAAGCAGGCCAAGGAGTACGAGCAGGTCGAGGACGTGCGCGACAGCCTGCTCAAGCTGATCAAGACCTGGCGGAGCACCCACCCGATGGCGGTCGTGCGGGCCGCCGAGCTCCAGCGGTGGGCGGCGGGCGAGGAGTACCGGGAGATCCTGACCGGCACCTACCCCCGGCGCGAGGACGACCGGCCCGCGTCCACCTTCACCGAGGACCTGAAGGGCGCGGCGCGGTCCTACAAGGAGTCCGCCGAGCGGTCCGAGGACCCGTTGGTGAAGGTGCTCAACGAGGTGGGCGACGCGCTGGTCGGCGCGGCGGGCCGCGTCCGGTCGAAGTTCAACGGCGAGTGAGGTGACGCGCCCCGCTGGTCCGTTAGGCTGAATGGCGCATGGCTGTCGTACGTTCTGGCTAGTCTCTGACCACTGCTGTTGATCAGAGGAGGGGCCGTGCGGCTCGGTGTGCTGGTGTTGGTGCTGATGGCGTTGGGCGGTGGCGTGGCGGCCGCCGAGCCGCGCGTGGTGGGCGGCTCACGGGTGTCGGTCGAGGACTACCCGTGGGTCGTCTACCTGACGGACTCGAAGGGCAACCAGTTCTGCGGCGGCACGCTCGTCGCGCCCACGAAGGTGGTGACCGCCGCGCACTGCGCCGGCGGCCTCGCGCCGAAGACGGCGCGGGTCGTGGTCGGCCGGGAGGACAAGCGGGACACCCGGCGGGGCGTCGCGCTGCCGGTGGCCGACGTGTGGACCCACCCGGAGTACGTGACGGCCGACCGCGGTCACGACGTGGCGGTGCTGACGCTGACGAGGGCCGCGCCCGGCACGCCGCTGGAGCTGGCCGGGGGTGACGCGCTGTACGCGGCGGGGACGCGGGCGACGGCGTTCGGCTGGGGCCGCACGTCCGAGCAGGGCGCGATGTCGCAGTTCCTGATGGCGGTGGGGCTGCCGGTGGTGTCGGACGAGTCGTGCGAGCAGTCCTACGCGTTGTACAAGCCCGAGCTGATGGTGTGCGCCGGTGTGCCCGAGGGCGGGCTGGACACGTGCCAGGGCGATTCGGGCGGTCCGCTGGTCGCGGGCGGGAAGCTGATCGGCGTGACGTCGTGGGGCGAGGGCTGCGCCCGTGAGGGGAAGCCGGGCGTGTACTCGCGGATCTCGGCGTACCGGGCGGAACTGGACCGGCAGATCCACGACGCGGTCTGACCGGCGGCGCGGTCGGGCCGATGGCGCGGGTGCTCGGCGACGTGGTTCGACCGGCGGTGTGGTCGGACCGGCGGTGTGGTTGGACCGGTGGCGTGGTTGGACCGGTGGTGTGGTTCGACTGCCGGCGCGGGTGCCGGGCGGCTCGGCGAGCCGCCCGGTGGAGGTCGTCAGACGACCAGGCCGACCGACATGGTCAGGAACACCGCCGCGCACACCGCGTCGAGCGCGGTGGTCACGCCCGGCTTGCGCAGCCGGCGGCCCATGCTGCTCGCGGCCAGCACGATGAGCAGCTCCCAGACCGCCGCCATCGCCAGGAAGACCAGCGCCAGCACGGTCAACTGGGCGGCGGGGTGGCCGGTCCCGATGAAGTGCGGCAGGAACGCCAGGCTGAACAGCAGCATCTTCGGGTTGGTGATGTTGGTCAGGAACCCCTGCCGGAACGGGCGGTCCGCCGCGACCTCGCCGCTCTCGACGGCCTGGTTCCGCCGCAGCAGGCCGCGCGTGATGCTCAGCGCCAGGTAGAACAGGTAGGCCGCGCCGATCCACTTCAGCGCGGTGAGCACCGCCGGGTACCGCGCGATCACGACGCCGAGGCCGGAGATCACCAACCCGACCTGCAAGGCCGCCGCCGTGTGGATGCCGGCCAGGGCCCACAGGCCCGCCTTGGTGCCGGCGCGCATGGACGTCCGCAGGAGGAGGAACGCGTCCACACCCGGCGTCAGCACGACGACCGCGCACGCGATGAGGAACGTCGGTAGCTGGGTGAAGTCCAGGTGCATGGTTTCCCTCCCTCAGGTTCCGGACAGACAAGCGTGATCTGTCGCACACACCGTCAAATCTTCGGCTCTACGGGATACTAACAACAAATCTTCCGGTTTTGATCCCGTGTTGACGGTTCGTCACGTTTCGTGGCGACACCGCTGCCCGGCGTAGAGGGGTAGGCCGTGCGGCCGCACGTGCCGGTGCTCGTCGCAGCCGCCGAGCGGGGCCCGCGGCCACCGCGCACGGCACCATCGAGGGCGCGGCGTCACAGCGCCCGGCGTCATCCAGCGCGTGGCGTCATCAGGGGCGCGGCGTCGTCAAGGGCACGGCGTCATCGGGTGCCGGCGTCATCGGGTGTCGGCGTCATCGAGCGCGCGGCACCGTCGAGCGCACGCGCCGGGATCGCGACCGCGCGTGGGACCGCTGCTACCGACCCGGATTCCGGGACTGTGGTACCAAAGCGGTGTGCGCTCGCATCCCCACCCGGCCACGCTGCGCCGCGCGTGGTCGGCGGACCTGACGCCCCGGCAGCTGTACGCCCTGCTCAAGCTGCGCGGCGACGTCTTCGTGGTCGAGCAGTCCTGCCCCTACCCGGAGCTGGACGGCCGCGACCTCGACCCCGGCACCAGGCACTTCTGGCTGGAGCCGGACGGGTCGCCGGAGCCGGTGGCGTGCCTGCGGCTGCTGGAGGAGCCGGACGGCACGTTCCGCATCGGGCGCGTCTGCACGGCCCGCGCCGCGCGTGGGCGCGGCTACAGCCGGCGGCTGGTCGAGGCGGCGCTGGTCGAGGTCGGCGGGCGGACGTGCGTGCTGGACGCGCAGACCTACGTCGCCGGCTTCTACGCCTCGTTCGGGTTCACGCCCGAGGGGTCGGAGTTCATCGAGGACGGGATACCGCACCTGCGGATGCGCCGGTCTCGCTGATCACCCGCACGGCCCGGTCGACGTCGGCCTCGGTCAGGTCGGCCCGCGCGGTCAGCCGCAGGCGCGACACCTGGTCGGGCACCGACGGCGGCCGGAAGCAGCCGACGACGACGCCCCGCTCCCGGCACGCCTCGGCCCACGCTACGGCGGCCTCGGGCGACGGCGCCCGCACCGACACCACGGCCGCCGCCGGGGTGTTGACCTGGAAACCCTTGTCCCGCAACCGGAACGCCAGGTCCTGCGCCACGTCCAGGGCACGCGCGGGGCGGTCCGGCTCCTCGCGCAGCACCTTCAGCGCGGCCAGCGCCGCCGCCGCGCTGCCCGGCGCGAGACCGGTGTCGAAGATGAACGTGCGCGCCGTGTCGACCAGGTGCCGGATCACCCGGCTCGGCCCGAGCACCGCGCCGCCCTGCGCGCCGAGCGACTTGGACAGCGTCACGGTGGTCACCACGTCCGGCGCCTTCGCCAGCCCGGCGGCGTGCACCGCGCCCCGCCCGCCCTCGCCGACGACGCCGAGGCCGTGCGCGTCGTCCACGACCAGCGCCGAGCCGTGCGCGCGGCACGTCGCCGCCAGCTCGGCCAGCGGGGCGAGGTCGCCGTCGACGGAGAACACCGAGTCGGTGACCACCAGCGCCCGCCGCTTGCCGCGCGTCGCCAGCGCGTGCGCGACCTGCGGCACGTCGAGGTGCCCGGCGGCGACCACGTCGGCCTTGGACAGCCGCGTGCCGTCGATCAGCGAGGCGTGGATGTGCTGGTCGGCCACGATCGCCGTGCCCGGACCGGACAGCGCGGTCAGCGCGCCGAGGTTCGCGGCGTAGCCGGAGGAGAACACCAGCGCCGCCTGCGCGCCGCAGAAGTTCGCCAGCTCGTACTCCAGCTCGGTGTGCAGCTCGGTGGAGCCGGTGACCAGCCGCGAACCGGTCGACCCCGCCCCCCAGCGCAGCGCGGCGGCGGCGGCCGCGCCGGTCACGCGCTTGTCGCGGGCCAGGCCGAGGTAGTCGTTGGACGCCAGGTCCAGCTCGGCGGAACCGGCGGGCCGGGGCCGGACGCGCCGGGTCAGGCCGGCCTTGGCGCGTGCCTCGGCGCGGGTGTCGATCCAGTCGAACACCGACTCCGGACCGGTCGCGACGTCTGTGCTCACACTCACGCCGGCAGTGTCGCACCTTGCCGCTACCGTCCCCGCGTGGACCTATTCCAGCACGGACCGGACGACCTGCGGTCGTTGCGCGCCGAAGCGCCGGTCCACCGGGACGAGGGCACCGGGTTGTGGCTGGTCAGCCGCTACCGGGACGTGCGGGCGATCCTCGCCGACCCCCGGCGGTTCCACCCGGACAACGCGCTGACCGCCGTGACCCCGATCGCGCCACCGGTGCTGCGGTCGCTGGCGCGCGCGGGTTTCTCGCTGCCGCCGACGCTGGCCAACAACGGCACCGCGACGCACGCCGGCCTGCGCCGCCTGGTCGCCGCGTTCCTCACGCCCGCCCGCGTGGCCGGGATGCGCCCCCGGATCGCCGAACTGGCGCGGGACCGGCTAGCCGGGCTGACCGGCCCGGTCGCCGACCTGCACCCGGCGCTCGCGCGCGACCTGCCCGCCGTGGTGCTGCTGGAGGTCCTGGGCATCCGGGACGTCGACGTGGCCGCGCTCAAGGCGTGGAGCACCGCGTCCCTGGAGCTGTTCTGGGGCAACCCGTCGCCGGCGCGGCAGCGCGCGCTGGCCGAGCCGGCCGCCGCGTTCCACCGGTGGCTGACCGGCCGGATCAGGGCGGCGCGCGGCGACGACCTGTTCGGCGCGCTGCGGGACGTGCCGGTGCGCGAGGCGGCCGGCCTGTGCTACTTCCTGCTCATCGCGGGCCAGGAGACGACGACGCAGCTGCTGTGCGCGATGTTCCACGCGGTGCTGCGGCAGGGCGACCTGTGGTCGCGGCTGGGGGAGCCGGGTGTGCCGGAACGGGTCGTGGAGGAGGTGCTGCGCCGCGACCCGCCGGTGAACACGTGGCGGCGGGTCGCGGCGGAGCCGGTGACGATCTCCGGCGTGGCCGTCCCGGCGGGCGCGCACCTGCTGCTGATGCTCGCGGGCACGGGCTCCGACCCGGAGGTGTTCGCGGAGCCGGAGCGGCTGTGCCCGGCGCGGGCGAACTCGCGGCAGCACCTCGCGTTCGGGTTCGGCAGGCACTTCTGCCTGGGCGCCGGGCTGGCCCGGCTGGAGGCGGCGGTGGTGCTGCGGGAGACGTTCGAGCGGTTCCCGGTGCTGCGCCTGGCGGACGACGCCGAACCGCCGATGCTGGGCCTGCTGTCGTTCCGCGCGCCGCTGAGCGTGCGGGTGCGGCTGGACGGGCGGGGGCCGGGCGAGCCGGTGCCGGATGCGCGGGGGGCGGGAGACGTGCCCGGCGGTGGCGCGGCACGCCGCGGCGTCGCCCGCGCCGGCCGGTAGCTCCTGTTCCAGGCGGCATCGCGGCGCCGGCCGGTGCGCGTTCCGGGCCCGCCGGTCGGTGGCGCGCGTCCCGGATGCGGCACCTCGCGCCGGTCGGTGGCCCCCGTGTCGGTTGCCCGCCCTGTGCGGTGCGGCGGCGAGACCTGCGGGTGCGGCTCCGAGGAGGCGCGTGGATCGGCGTGCCCGACCGGCGCTCGTCCCACCGGGCGGCGAGCGGCACGGGGAGGCTGCCGACCCCGCCCGCGGCAGCCTCCGCCTGCGCCGCTCTCCGGGCCGAGCCGGACGCGATCGGCGGTCCGCGCCGGGGGAGCACCCCGGCGGCCGTCGGTCCGGGCTCCGCTGTCGGCCACGGTACGGACCAGGGGCCCGGTTGGGCCGAGGGAGGTTCGGGTGGCCGAACGCACGCCGCGCCCGGCGATCCCGCCCGATCGGCGACCACGACCCGCCGCCTGCCCCGCCCGCCGCCGTGCCGCCCCGCCGCACCGCGCCCGCGCCGAACGGCCACCGTGCCCGCGAACGGCCACCGTGCCCGCGCCGAACGGCCACCGCGCCCGCGCCGGTCGGACGCCGTGCCTGCGCCCGGCCGCCGACCGGACGAGAGCGTGGTCACGTCCGGTGGCCCCGCCGCTGGTCCGGGCCCTGCCGGCCGGTGGCGCGCGACCCCGTGCGGGCGTCCGCCGCCCGCTCGGGGCGCGGCACCGCGCCGACCCGCCCGCGCACCCGCCCGCCGGACTCGATCACGCAGGTCAGGCCGGTCCCGCCGGGCGGTCACCCGCCACCCGCGCGACCCGCCCGCCCGGACCGCCGGGCACCGCGCCGCCCGGCCGCCCGAGGGGTCGGTCGGCGTCCCCGGGCAGGCCCCGGTGTGACGGCCCTCGCGCGGGCGGCGGTCGCCGGGGACTTGGAGCCCGCCGGCCGAGGTGCGACGATGCCCTGGCTGTAGGGGTGCGCGAGGAAGCCGGTGCGAATCCGGCACGGTCCCGCCACTGTGACCGGGCGTGGGTCCGGGAGTCAGGAACTCGGCCCCCGAACTCACCGGACCGGACACGGGCGTGGACACCCGAGGAAGGACACCGCCGCATGGGCGCGCGTTTCCCCTTTTCCGCCGTCGTCGGACACGACGACCTCCGCACGGCGTTGGTGCTCAACGCCGTCCACCCCGGCATCGGCGGGGTCCTGGTCAGAGGGGAGAAGGGGACCGCGAAGTCGACCGTGGTCCGCGCCCTGGCCGCGTTGCTGCCCTCCCTGGACGTCGTGGCGGGCTGCCGGTTCGGCTGCGACCCCGCCGTGACCGTCGACTGCCCGGACGGGCCGCACGACGCCGCCGCGTCCGAACGCCGCCCGGCGCGGCTGGTGGAGCTGCCGGTCGGCGCGACCGAGGACCGGCTGATCGGCTCGCTGGACCTGGAGCGCGCGCTGACCGAGGGCGTGCGGGCCTACCAGCCCGGCCTGCTGGCCGCCGCGCACCGGGGCGTGCTGTACGTGGACGAGGTCAACCTGCTGCACGACCACCTGGTCGACCTGCTGCTGGACGCCGCCGCGATGGGCCGGGCGCACGTCGAGCGCGAGGGCGTGTCGGTGTCGCACGCGGCGTCGTTCCTGCTCGTGGGCACGATGAACCCGGAGGAGGGCGAGCTGCGGCCCCAGTTGCTGGACCGCTTCGGCCTGACCGTGGCGGTGCGGGCGGCCCGCGACGTGGCGACGCGCGCGGAGGTCGTGCGGCGGCGGCTGGCCTACGAGGCCGACCCCGACGGGTTCGCCGCGCGCTGGGCCGACGAGGACGCGGCGCTGGCGCGGCGGATCGTCGCCGCGCGCGCCCACCTGCCCGGTGTCGTGCTGCCCGACGCCGAGCTGCGCCGCATCGCCGGTGTCTGCGCCGCGTTCGACGTCGACGGGATGCGGGCGGACCTCGTGGTCGCGCGCACGGCCACCGCGCACGCCGCGTGGCGCGGCGCGGACGAGGTGGCCGAGCAGGACGTGGAGGTCGCCGTCCGGCTGGCCCTGCCGCACCGCAAGCGGCGCGACCCGTTCGACGAGCCCGGCCTCGAAGAGGACCAGCTGACCGACGCCATGCGCCAGGGCGCGGAGCACGCCCGGCAGCCCGGCGACCCCGGCGACCACCCGGAGGACGGCCCCGGCGACGGCCCGGACGACGACCCGGACGGCCCGGACGGTCCCGACGACGGCGGTGGCGGCCCCGGTGACGGGGGCGGCCTGCCGCCGGGCGGGGCCGGACCCGCACCCGAGGACCGGCCGGCGGGCAACGGCTCGACCGGCGAGCGCTCGCACACCCCCGCGCCCTCGTTCCGGACGCGGCTGCTCGCGGTGCCCGGTGTCGGCGAGGGCGCGCCGGGCAAGCGCTCGCGGGCCCGCGCCCGCACCGGCCGCGTGGTCCGCTCGTCCACTGTGGACGGTGCGGGGCTGCACCTGGTCGGCACGCTCGCCGCCGCCGCACCGTTCCAGGCCGCCCGCGGCCGCAGCGGACCCGGCCTGGTGCTGCGCGGTGCCGACCTGCGGCGCTCGGTCCGCGAGGGCAAGGAGAGCAACCTGGTGTTGTTCGTGGTCGACGCGTCGGGCTCGATGGCGGCCCGGCAGCGCATGTCCGCGGTCAGCGGCGCGGTCGTGTCCCTGCTGCGCGACGCCTACCAGCGCCGCGACAAGGTCGGCGTGATCACCTTCCGGGGCGGCGGCGCGGAGGTCGCGCTGCCGCCCACGAACTCCGTGGACGCGGCGGCGGCCCGGCTGCGCGGGCTGCGCACGGGCGGGCGCACCCCGCTCGCGGACGGCCTGCTGCGCGCCCGGCGGGTGCTGGAGGTCGAACGGGTCCGCGACCCGCGCCGCCGCCCGCTGCTGGTGCTGCTCACCGACGGCCGCGCCACCGCCACCACCACCGGCGGCGACCCGATGCGCGACGCGCTGCGCGCCGCCGGGCTGCTGGCCGCCGACGAGGTGGCCTCCGTGGTCGTCGACTGCGAGTCCGGCCACGTGCGCCTCGGCCTGGCCGGGCGCGTCGCCGAGGCGCTGGCCGGCGTGTGCCTGCGCCTGGAAGAACTGTCCGCCGACCAGGTCGCGGGCGTCGTGCGCGCCGCACGAGCCGCGTAGGAGACACCATGCCCCAGGGACAACCGTCCGTCGTGCCCGCCGACGGGCTCACCACCAGGCAGCGGCGCAACCGGCCGCTCACCCTCCTGCACACCGGGGAGATGAAGGGCAAGTCCACCGCCGCGTTCGGGTTGGCGCTGCGCGGCTGGAACCAGGGCTGGTCCATCGGCGTGTTCCAGTTCGTCAAGTCCGCCAAGTGGAAGGTCGGCGAGGAAACCGCCTTCCGCGCCCTGGGCAGGCTGCACGAGCAGACCGGCGAGGGCGGGCCCGTCGAGTGGCACAAGATGGGCGAGGGCTGGTCCTGGGCCCGCAAGCAGGGCACCGAGGACGACCACGCCGCCGCCGCGCGCGAGGGCTGGCGGGAGATCGCCCGCCGGCTGGCCGAGGAGCGGCACGGCCTGTACGTGCTGGACGAGTTCACCTACCCGCTGCACTGGGGCTGGATCGACGTGGCCGAGGTGGTGGCGGCGCTGCGCGACCGGCCCGGCCACCAGCACGTCGTGATCACCGGCAGGCACGCGCCGCCCGCCCTGGTGGAGGCGGCCGACCTGGTGGTCGAGATGACCAAGGTCAAGCACCCGATGGACGCGGGGCAGAAGGGGCAGAGGGGAATCGAGTGGTGAACCGGCTGGTGGTCGCCGCGCCCGCGTCGGGCAGCGGCAAGACCACCGTGGCCACCGGCCTCATGGCGGCGCTGTGCCGCGCGGGCGACCGGGTGGCGCCCTTCAAGGTCGGGCCGGACTACATCGACCCCGGCTACCACGGGCTGGCCACCGGTCGGCCGGGCCGCAACCTCGACCCGGTCATGGTCGGCGAGCACCGCGTCCCCGCCCTGTTCGCGCACGGGGCGCGCGGCTGCGACCTGGCCGTGGTGGAGGGCGTCATGGGGCTGTTCGACGGGCGGGTGGACACCGAGGGCGTCGGGTCCACCGCGCACGTCGCCAAGCTGCTGTCCGCGCCGGTGCTGTTCGTGGTCGACGCGCGCGGCCAGAGCCGCAGCCTCGCGGCCCTGCTGCACGGCTTCCGCGGCTACGACCCGACCGTGCGGCTGGGCGGCGTGGTGCTCAACCAGGTCGGCTCCGCGCGGCACGAGCAGGTACTGCGCGGCGCGTGCGCCGAGGTCGGGCTCGACGTGCTGGGCGTGCTGCCGCGCGACGACCGGTTCGGCCTGCCGTCCCGGCACCTGGGGCTGGTCACGGCGGCCGAGCACGGCCGGCCCGCGCTGGAGGCGGTCGACGCGATCGCCACCGCGGTGGCGCGGCACGTGGACCTCGACGCGGTGCGGCGGCTGGCCGCCGCCGCACCAGCGCCCGCCGTCCCGCCGTGGTCGCCGGCGGACGAGATCGCGTCGGTGTCGGGGTTGCCGGCGGACGGGATCGCGCCGGCCGGGTCGTCGGGGGACGGCGTCGCGTCGGTGTCCGGGTCCTCGGGGGCCGGGATCGCGCCGGCGGACGGGATCGCGCCGGTGGCCGGGCCGTCGGGGCGCGGGACCGCGCCGGTGGCCGGGTCGCCGGTCGTCGCGGTCGCGGGCGGTGCCGCGTTCACCTTCGGCTACGCCGAGCACGTGGAGCTGCTGCGCGCCGCCGGCGCGCAGGTCGTGGTCGTCGACCCGCTGCGCGATGAGCGCCTGCCCGAGGGCACGGCCGGGCTCGTGCTGCCCGGCGGGTTCCCCGAGCAGCACGCGGCCGAGCTGTCCGCCAACGCCCGGCTGCGCGCCGAGGTCGCCGCGCTCGCGCGGTCCGGCGCGCCCGTGCACGCGGAGTGCGGCGGCCTGCTGTACCTGGCGCGCTCGCTGGACGGCGCGCCGATGTGCGGCGTGCTCGACGCCGACGGCTCGATGACCCCGCGGCTGACCCTGGGCTACCGGGACGCCGTCGCGCCGGTCGACTCGGTCCTCGCGCGCGAAGGCACCCGGATCACCGGCCACGAGTTCCACCGCACCGCGCTGAGCGCCCCCGCCGGCGACCGGCCCGCCTGGCGGTGGCGCGGCCACGACGGGCGGCCCGTGGCGGAGGGGTTCGTGCTCGGCGGCGTCCACGCGTCGTACCTGCACACGCACCCGGCGTCCGCGCCGGCGTCGGTGGTGCGGTTCGCGCAGGCGTGTGCGGCACGGGCCGGGGCCACCGGGTAGCCACGCGGGCCGGTCCGCCGGAGGCCACCGGGTAGCGACCCCCCGGACCACCCCGTAGCCACGCGGGCCGGCGGCCCGAGGCCACCCGGTGGCGACGCGGGCCGGCGCGGGAGCGCCCCCGCCCCCGGGTGGCGTCCACGTGTCGCACCCGCGCGCCCGGCGTCCGCGGCGCGGTTCGCGGGCGCGGACGTGGCCGGGTCGGTGCGGCCCGAGGCCGCCGGGTAGCGGCGCGTGCCGGCGCGGTAACGTCCCACCCCGGCAAGCCGTACACGTGTCGTGGGGAGCAGTTGTGATGACTGGTCGGGTCTCCTTCGTGGGCGCCGGTCCCGGTGCCGCCGATCTCATCACCCTCCGGGGCGCGCGGCGCCTGGCGGAAGCCGACGTCGTGGTGTGGGCGCCCAGCGTCGTGGAGGCCGCGTGCGTGCGCGAGCACGCCCGCCCCGACGCCGAGCTGGTCGACTTCTCCCGCGTGCCCGAGTCCGAAATCGTCGACCTCTACCGGCGCGCGGCGGCGAGCAGGCTCAAGGTGGTGCGGCTGCACGCGGGCGACCCGTCGCTGTGGGGCGGCCTGCGCGAGCAGCACGACACGTGCCGGAAGCTGGGCCTGGACACCGAGGTCGTGCCCGGCGTGTCGGCGGTGTCGGCGGCGGGCGCGGCGGTCGCCCGCGAGCTGACCGCGTCCGGGGTGGCGCGGTCGCTGGTGCTGACCGGGCCCGACGGCGACGAGCACGTGGCCGAGTTCGCCGCGCACGGCGCCACGATGGCGATCTCCGCGTCCGGCGCGCGGACCGCCCGGATCGTGGAGCGGCTGCGCGCCGGCGGCTACCCCGACGACACGCCCGTCGTCGTCGCCTACAAGGTGTCCCTGCCGGACGAGACGATCGCGCGGACCACCCTGGGCGGGCTGGAGGCGTGCGTGAAGGAGCACAAGCTCTACCGCACCGCGCTGTTCCTCGTCGGCGAGGCGCTCAAGGAGACCCCGGCCCGCCGCGCGGCGGCCGGCGACGAGCCGGTGCGGCGCGCCCGCCCGTCGAGGTGGGCGGCGCGCGTGTCCCGCGACTCGGCGTCGGTCGCGGCGTGGTCGGCCGTGCACGACTGGCAGGAGTCCGCCCGCGCCCGCCGCGCCGCGCCCGCCCGGACCGAGCAGGCGGACCCCGCGCCGGGCCTGGCGCTGGTGGTGGACGCCACCGACACCACCGCCGACGACGACGCGGCGAACGCGCCGGCCGAGCCCAAGCCGAAGCCGGCCGTCGCGGCGGCGGCCAAGCGCAAGCCCGCGACGGTGCAGGCGAGCACCACGCCGCGCGCGACCGCGAAGAAGCCCGCGACGCCGCGGACCAAGAAGACCAAGCGCGCCTGACGTGGACGTCGTCGCCCTGCACGGGTTCCTCGCCGAGGCCGGCCGGTCGTGGGGATCGGTGACCGTGGTCGACGCCGCCGCGGTGGGCGCGCGGCACGCGCTGAACGTGTGCCGCGCCCGCCCGGCCGTCGCCGTGTCCGGCGCGGACCCCGCCGAACTCGCCGCCGGGCTCGCCGGGTGGCGGCGGACGCTCGTGGTCTCCGACGACACCGGTCTGTCCACAGTGGACCCGGCGGACGCCGTGGTGCGGCGCTGGGCATCGCCCCGGTTCGCGCTGTGCGTCGCCGACGGCACGTGGGCGCCGTCGGCGGGCGGCTGGGCGCTGCCCGACGACGACTTCGCCCACCGCGACCGCATGGTCGCCACCGCCGAGGTCCGCGCGCTGGCCCTCGCCCGCCTCGCGCCCCGACCCGGCGTGCTGGTGTGGGACGTCGGCGCGGGCCCCGGCGCGATCGGCGTCGAGTGCGCCCGGCTCGGCGCGGCGGTCGTCGCGGTCGAACAGGACCCGGTGCAGTGCGTGCGGATCATCGCCAATGCCTCCGCGCACGGCGTCGACGTGCGCGTCGTCGAGTCGCCGCTCGGCGACGCGACCGACCTGCCCCGCCCCGACGCGGTGTTCGTCGGCGGCGGCGGCGCGGACGCGGTGCGGCGCTGCGCGCGGTCCGGCGCCGGCCGGGTCGTCGTCGCCACCACCGACCTGGAGGACGTCGTGCCCGCGCGGGACGCGCTGCTCGACGCCGGGTACGAGGTGGCGGGCAGCCAGCTGTCGGCGGCGCGCCTGACCGGCGGGACGCTGCTGGCCGTCGACCCCGTGACGGTGCTGTGGGGCACGAGGAAGTCGTGAAGCGGAGGGCGTGGGCGTGATCGGGTTGTTCGCCGCCGGCGAGCGCGGGCGGCGGGCCGCCGCCGAACTCGCGGGATTCCTGGGACCGGACGCCGTGGTGCCGGACGGTCCCGTCGGCCCGGCCCTGCGCCGCCTGTGGCCGCGCCTGGGCGCGGCGGTGTTCTTCCTCGGCGCCGACGCCGCCGTCCGCCTCGTCGCGCCGCTGCTGCGCGACGAGCGCTCCGACCCCGGCGTCGTGTGCGTGGACAGCGGCTTCGCGGTCGCCCTGCTCGGCGACGTCGGCGCGCTCGCCGGCCGCATCGGCGAACTCCTCGACACCACCGCGGTCGTCACGTCCGCCTCGGTGGCCTCGCCCCTGGACGAACTGGTCGAACTGCTCGACCTGACCGTCGACGGCGACCTGGCCGCCTGCGGCGCGGCCGTCCGCGACGGCGAACCGGTGCACCTGGCCAACCCGTTGGGCTTCCCGCTGCCCGCGCTGCCGGACAACGTCGTGACCGGCGGGCACGGCACCGGCTGGACCGTGCTGCTGGACGACCGCGTGCCCGCCGGCCCGCGACCGGACCACCTCCTGCGCCTCGTGCCCCGGACCCTCGTCGTCGGCGTCGGCTCCGGCACCGGGGTGTCCGCGTCGGCGGTGTCGGCGGCGCTCGCGGAACTGGAGGTGCGCGGGCTGGACCTGCGCGCGATCCGGGCGTTCGCCACGCTGGACCGCAAGGTCGCCGAGCAGGGCATCGCGGACGCCCTGGAGGACTGGGGTTTCTGGCACGACTCCACGACCGCGCCGCTGCTGGCCTACTCCGGCGAGGAGCTGGCCGTCATCCCGGTGCCCAACCCGGCGGAGCTGGCGATCGGCATACCCAGCGTGGCCGAGGCGGCGGCGCTGCGCGGCGCGATGGAGCTGTCCGGCGGCGGCCGGGTCGAGATGGCCGTGGAGAAGGTCAAGGGCGCGACGGTGACCGTGGCGGCGGCCCGCGTCCTGCCGCGCGGACGCCTGGCGCTGGTCGGCCTCGGCCCGGGCGCCGCCGACGAGCGGACACCGCGCGCGGAGGCCGAACTCCGCCGCGCGTCGGTCGTGGTCGGCCCCGACGAGTGCGTGGAGCGGGTGCGGCACCTGCTGCGGCCGGGGACCGCGGTGCGGGCCGACGGCGCGGTGGAACTGGCCGAAGCGGGCGCGGCGGTGGCGTACGTGGGTCCCGACGCGGGGCCGACGGTGACCGGTCCGGTGCGGGCGGAACTCGTGCGGGTCAACGGAGTCGCCGGCACCTGAACCGGCGTGCTCGTGTCGCGCGCTCGACTTGCGCGGCCCGGCTCGCGCGCTCGTCTTGCGCCAGTCCGGCTTGCGCGGTGGACTTGCCCGGCCCGGCTCGCGCGCTCGACTCGCGCGGTCCGGCCTGCGCGGTCCGGTTGCGCGCTCGGCCTGCGCGGCGCACCTGCGTGGCCCGAGGCATTCCCGCAACGTTCCGCCGCCGCGCCGGGCGCAGGGCCGCACTTCGTTGTGCCACCGGCCCGATCCGGCTTCGGGACCGAAGGTCCGTCAACGGTCAACGACCCCCGAGTGCTTGTCGCACCAGGGGGTCTTGGTCCTAGCTGGAACGACGCCGCCTCCGTCACTGCCCGGAAGGAACGAGCGCACCGATGGCGAAAACCCTGCGTCGCCTCATCACCGCTCTGACCGCGGCCGTCGCCGCGGTCGGGCTGTTCACCGTCGCGCCCGCCAACGCCGCGACCGACGACGTGTCACCGCTCGTCGTCGGCGGTTCCCGCGCGCGGATCGCCGACCACCCGTGGACCGTCTACCTGGCCTCGTCCAGCGGCGGCCAGTTCTGCGGCGGCACTTTGGTGTCGGCCGACAAGGTCGTCACCGCCGCCCACTGCACGCGCGGCCGGACGCCGGCGTCCACCCGCGTCGTCTGGGGCCGCGAGGACAAGCAGAGCAGCGCGGGCGTCGTCGCCTCCGTCACCCGCATCTGGACCCACCCGAGCTACCGGTCCGCGACCGCCGGCTACGACGTGTCGGTCCTGACGCTGGACCGCGACCTCGCCTCGCCCTACCTGCCGCTGGCCACCCCGGCCGACACCGCCCTCTACACCGCGGGCACCAACGCCACCGTCCTCGGCTGGGGCGCCACGTCGTCCGGCGGCTCCGCGTCCCGCTACCTGCTCAAGGCGACCGTGCCCGTCATCGCCGACACCGGCTGCAAGCGGTCCTACCCGCAGTACAACAGCACGGCGATGGTGTGCGCCGGCTACCCGCAGGGCGGCACGGACACCTGCCAGGGCGACTCCGGCGGCCCGATGGTCGTCAACGGCAAGCTGATCGGCGCGACCTCGTGGGGCAAGGGCTGCGCCTCGGCCGGCTACCCCGGCGTGTACGCGCGGATCGCGTCCTACCACGCCGAACTGGCCCAGCAGATCGCCTCCTGACCCGCGCACCGCGCCCCGCGCCCGGCGGACCAACCGGGCGCGGGGCGCGGTCGTCCGCCACCGGGTGCCGGGCGCCTTCGGGAACCCGGCGTTCCGATCCGACACCGCGATCCGGCGTTCCCGCCCACCGCACGCCGCCCACCTCGCCGGCACCCCCGGCGTCTCCGTCCACTTCGTCGCCCCGCAGCCGGTGGTGATGTGAAGCACCCCGGTTGGACAGGGCATGTCTGATGTGGATGCTTCTACCCATGCACGGTGAACAGCACTACCTTGTGGGCCTCGACCTGGCCGGCCGGCGGGTCGTCGTCGTGGGCGGCGGCACGGTCGCCCAGCGGCGGCTGCCGCGCCTGGTGGCCTCCGGCGCCCTCGTGGAGGTCGTCTCGCCCGAGGTGACACCGGCGGTCCAGGGGATCGTCGACGCGGGCGGCGCGGTGTGGCACGCCCGCCGGTACGCCGAAGGCGACCTCGACGACGCCTGGTACGTGCTGGCCTGCACGTCCGACCCCGAGGTCAACGCCCGCGTCACCGCCGACGCGACCGCCCGGCGCGTGTTCTGCGTCCGCGCCGACGTGGCGGTGCGCGGCACGGCCGTCACGCCCGCCGTGGGCGAGCACGACGGCCTCCTGCTCGGCGTCCTCGCCGGCGGGCAGCACAAGCGGTCGGCGGCGGTGCGCGACGGGCTGCTCGCCGCGCTGCGCGACGGCTCCCTCGGCGACCAGCACGACCAGCCCGCCGGTGTGGCGCTGGTCGGCGGCGGACCCGGCGACCCCGACCTGATCACCGTGCGCGGGCGGCGGCTGCTGGCCCGCGCCGACGTGGTGGTGGCCGACCGGCTCGCGCCGCAGGAGCTGCTGGACGAACTGCCGCCGCACGTCGAGGTCGTCGACGCGGCCAAGATCCCCTACGGGCGGGCCGCCACCCAGGACTTCATCAACACCACCCTCGTGGACAACGCCAAGGCGGGCCGGTTCGTGGTGCGGCTCAAGGGCGGCGACCCGTACGTGTTCGGGCGCGGCTTCGAGGAGCTGATCGCCTGCGCCGAAGCCGGTGTGCCGGTCACCGTCGTGCCCGGTGTCACCAGCGCGTTCGGCGTGCCCGCGCTCGCCGACGTGCCCGTGACGCACCGGGGCGTCGCGCACGAGGTGGTCGTCGTGTCCGGCCACGTCGCGCCGGACGACCCCCGCAGCCTCGTGGACTGGTCCGCGCTGGCCCGCCTGCGCGGCACCGTCGTGATCCTGATGGGCGTCGAGCGGGCGGACGCGTTCGCCGCCGCCCTGCTGGCCGGGCGGCCCGGCGACACCCCGGTGTCGGTGATCCAGGAGGGCAGCACCCGCGCGCAGCGGGTCGTCCGGTCCACTTTGGACGCGCTGGCGGCGGACGTCGTGGCGCACGGCGTCCGCCCGCCCGCGATCATCGTCGTGGGACCGGTCGCCGGACTGGCGGCGGAACTGCCCGTCCGGCCCTGAGCGCCCACCCGACCCCGACGGCGACGGCGGCGACCAGGCAGGCGAACGCGGCCAGCGTCGGCGGGCTCGGCTCGACCAGCGGCTCGCCGCGCAGCGCCTGCCAGGTCAGCAGCGCCAGCAGCCCGGCGTAACCGGCGGCGGCGGTGAGCACCAGCCGCAGCCGGGCGCGCTCGTGCAGCGCCACCAGGGTCAGGCCCAGCGCGAGCAGGATCATCACCTGGAGGCCGTGCATCCCGACGAAGTGCGGGATGCGCAGGTCGCCGCCCGTGGTGCTCCACGCCGTCACGGGCAGGCCGTCACCGCCGTCGGGCACGCCGACGCTGTGCCCGCCGCGCAGCTTCACCGCGCGCCCCGCCGCGTCCAGCGTCTCCACCCGCTTGTCGAGCTGGGCGGTCATCAGGTAGCCGAGGCCCATGCCGACGACCGCCAGGTACAGACCCGTGCGCACCGCCCACATGGTCGGCCGGTCCGCGCGGGTCGCGGCGTCCCGCAGACCGGCCAGGGCACCGCGCGGACCACCCGCCGCGCCGCGGTCGCCCGCCACCGCGCCGCGCTCCCCGCCGGCGAACCGCTGCACCGACAGCACCACGGCCAGCACGACGTTCGCCAGGAACATCAACGGGATGGTGTACTTGAACATCTGCTGCACGGTCTGGTTCCAGATGTCGCCACTGGTGTTGTAGTGGCTGAACGTGCCGCGCGCCGCCTGCAGCGCGATCAGCCCGACATCGGCGAACATGATCGCCGCGATCAACGTCGTGAGACCGGACGTCCACCGCTTCCCCTTGTGCGGCAAGGACACCATCCACGACAGCGTCGCCGAGTAGATCATCAGCGACACCGCGAACTTGAACGGCTTGAGCCACAGCGGCGCGCCCTGCAACTCGCGCCCGTCGAACAGCAGCCCACCGAGGCTGACCAGGGTCAGCACGGCCATCGCGCCGGTGAGCCACAGGGTCGGCCGGTGCCAGGTCTTCGTCATGCGGTAGAGCGTGGCCGTCCCGGCGCTCGTGATCACTGGGGTCGGCCGGTCGTTCGGAGGTGGGGTTCACCCCCGGCCGGAGGGGCGGCCGCGCTGCCGACCCGACCGCGACCACCGCGCGGGGCCGCCATCACTCAGGCCCGCCACCGCTCGATCTCGGCACAGCCCCGACCCGACCCCGCCCGGACCCGGCACCCGCTGCGCCCCGACATCCGCTGCGCCCCCGACACCGCTCGACCCTGGTCCTGCTCGGGCCCGACCCCGCCCGGACGCCCGAAACGCCGAAGCCGGCCCCCGGTCGACCGACCGGGAACCGGCTTCCGCGCGGAACGCGCCCACGGGACCCGCCCGCGGAACGCGCCCACAAGACGCGCTCAGCGGGACGTGCCCGCGAGCTGTGACTAGTGCTGCGACACCCGGCGCGGACGGCCGCCGCGCTCCCGGTCGGACGACCGCCCACCGCGGAAACCACCGCCGTGACCGCCACCGTGACCGCCGCCGGTCCGGCGCGGGCCACCGCGCCGGACCCGGACCGGGACCTCGGGCTCGGTCACCGGGACGCCGCTGGGCACGCGCGCACCCGTGATGCGGACCAGGTCCTCGTCGCCGGGGCGGACCTTGGTCGACGCCGGCCGGATGCCCGCCCGCGCCGTCAGGCCCTGCACCGCGCGCCGCTGGTCGTGCGTCACCAGCGTCACGACCGTGCCGGACTGGCCTGCCCGCGCGGTGCGCCCCGCCCGGTGCAGGTAGTCCTTCGGGTCGGCGGGCGGGTCGACGTGCACGACGAGGCTCACGTCGTCCACGTGGATGCCGCGCGCCGCCACGTCGGTCGCGATCAGCACGGGCGTGGTGCCCTCGCGGAACTGGCCGAGCACGCGGGTCCGGGCGCTCTGCGCCTTGCCGCCGTGCAGCGCGCCCGCGTGGACGCCCACCGACCGCAGCTTCTTCGCCAGCCGGTCCACGTGGTGCTTGGTGCGCACGAACATGATCGTGCGGCCCTCGCGGGCGGCGACCTCGGTCACCACGGACTGCTTGTCCTCGGCGGACACGAACAGCAGGTGGTGCTCCATCGTCGTCACGCTGCCGGTGGGCGGCGCGACCGAGTGGACCACCGGGTCGTGCAGGTACTGGCGGACCAGCTTGTCGACGTCGCCGTCGAGCGTCGCCGAGAACAGCAGCCGCTGGCCGTTCTGCGGGGTCAGGTCGAGGATCGCGCGGACCTGCGGCATGAAGCCCATGTCGGCCATCTGGTCGGCCTCGTCCAGCGCGGTGAACATCACCTCGGACAGGTCGGCCGTGCCCTGCCGCACGTGGTCGGACAACCGGCCAGGCGTGGCGATGAGCAGGTCGACGCCGCGGCGCAGCGCGTCGATCTGGCGCGGGAACGAGGTGCCGCCGACGACCGTCCGGCACCACAGGCCCAGGGCCCGCGCGAACGGCGACAACGCCTCCTCGACCTGCATGGCCAGCTCCCGCGTCGGCACCAGGACCAGCGCGCGCGGCATCAGCGGCTTGGCGCGGCCGCCCGCGAGGCGGGACAGCAGCGCGAGGCCGAACGCGAGGGTCTTGCCGGAACCGGTCTGGCCCCGGCCGAGCAGGTCGCGGCCCGCCAGCGCGTCGGGCAGGGTCGCGGCCTGGATGGGGAACGGCTCGGTGATGCCGCCCTGCTCCAGGGCGCGCACCAGCTCGTCGGCCAGGCCGAGCTCGGCGAAGGAGGGCAGCGGGCCCTCGGGCAGGGTGCTCTCGACGTGATCCGGCACCGTCGTCTCCAGCACCGGCTGGGCACGGCGGTTGTTGCCCTGGCCTGGACGCCTCGTCCGCGGCTTGCGGAACTGCGGGCGCTCGGTACGGCCTTGGGACATGGATGGCAAAACAAACCTCCGGGACAAGGCACGTCTCGGGGATTGCTTCTGCCTTGACGCAGGCGCGAATCGCAAGGACGGGCCCGGCGCTGTCGTGCGCCGATAGTGGTTGGGAGCACCGCCGACCTGCTGGGTCTGGGGCCGCGAACGGTTGTTGCGCCGCCGGGCGATGCACCACTCAGTCTAGCCGATCAACGGCCCCACTTGCGAATTCCCGCGGTGTTCTCCCGCACACGGGTGGCGAAGCGGGCGAGCGCGTGCGCCGCGCCGACCCGGACCTCGCCCGCGACCTGCTGTTCGGACCGCTCGTCCACCACTGGCCGGCGACCGACCGGCGGAGGCCGGCCGCCACCGCGTCCGACCTGGTGAGGCCCGTGCTCAGCGCGGACCCACGCGACCGGCCCGAGCGCGCCCCGGCGTGACCGGTCCCGGCGGTCGGTCCCCTGCCCCGACCCGCCGAGACCGGCCACCCGACCGCTCGGGTCAGCGCAGCCCCGCGTGATCCAGCAGCAGGTCGGTCAGCTCGCGCGGATCACCCACGTCCGGCGGCAGGCCGCGCGAGGCGAACCAGCCCGCGACGTTGCGCACGTCCCGCTCCAGGAACTCCGCGCCACGCGGGTTCGCCACCACGTCCACCACCTGCGGCAGGTCGATCACGACCAGCCGGCCGTCGTGCACCATCAGGTTGAACGCCGACAGGTCGCCGTGCGCCATCCCCGCCGAGGCGAGCACGCCCAGCGCGTCCACGAGCTGCCGCCACAGGTCCAGCAGCTCGTCCGGCTCCGGCCGCAGCTGCGCCAACCGGGGCGCCGCCGCACCGTCCACGCCGACGAACTCCAGCAGCAACTCCGTCCCCGCCCGCTGCACCGGGTAGGGCACCGGCGCGCCCAACTGCCACAGCCGCGCCAGCGCGGAGAACTCCGCCACCGCCCACTGCTCGGCGATCAGGTTGCGGCCGAACGACGTGCGGTTCTCGATCGCCCGCATCTCCCGCGACCGCTTCATCCGGCGGCCCTCCAGGTAGCCGGCGTCGCGGTGGAACATCCGGTGGTCGTTGCTGCGGTACCGCTTGGCCGCCAGCAGGCACGACCGGTCCGTGCCGGGCAGCCCGCGCTCCAGCAGGAAGACGTCCGCCTCCTTGCCGGTCTTGAGGATGCCGAGCTCGCGGTCCACCGCGGACAGCTCGGTGACGAGCCACTCGGGCCGCGGCTCCGGTCCCTGGTCGGCGTCGCCCCAGGTGGACCAGCGGTCCGCGCCGTCGGGGACGTCCGCGACCTGCGCGTCCTCCCGCAGCTGGGCGAGGCGGTCGCGGGCCTCCTCGGTGAGCCGGCCCCGGCGGTTCGGGGCGGGCTCGTCGTCGCCGCGCCGGGAGCGCCGCTTGGCGCGCCAGCCCAGGTCGTCGGCGTGGTCGAAGTCGTCGTAACCGAAGTCGGCGTAGCCGAAGTCGTCGTAGTCGGCGGACGGGTGGTCGGAAGAGGTGTCGAACTCGCCGGACTCGTCGTCGAAGTCCGCGAAACGATCGTGCTCGCGCACTGGGTGGGCTCCAGGAGAAGAGGAGGAGGCCGCCCCACCGGCGCGTGTGGTCGGCGCGCTAGGCGGTCGGGGCGGGAGGACGGGTGGGTGCCACGTCCCGGACAGCTGTAGCCATGTGGGACACCTCCTCGTCTCCGCCGTGGAACCGGCGCTCGATCACGGTCGCGGACAGGCTGCCCGACACCCCGGCCGCGCGCAACCGATTTATCCGCCGGCGCGGACCAGCGGTCCCGACCGCGGACCGCCGGGTCGTCGAGGCGGCCCGCCGGGACCACGGGTCGAGGCGACCCGCCGGGACGGCGAACCGGAGCCCGGCACGTCAACGGCGGGAACGGCGGTCCACCCGGTAGCTCCTGCGGTGGCCCTGCCAGGCCGCCGCGAGTTCGCCCACCACCAGCGAGTCGTGCCGCAGGACCCGCTCGTCGTGCCACTGCGTGGCCAGCCGGGCGGAGGACAGCATCCGCCGGCGCGCGGTCGTGCTGAACGCGACCAGCGCCGCCAGCGCCTCCTCCACCTCGTCCGGGCACAGCGGCGCGGGTTCGGCGGGCGTGGGCAGGACCAGCGGCGCACGGGCGAACGTCGCCGTCGTGCGCAGGTCCTGGGCCAACTGGTGCTCGACGGACTCCGCGTTGGTGCGGAGCCTGCCCAGGCCGGACGCGGCCAGGCGGAACCCGAGCAGCCGCGCCGCGCACAGGCCGGCCCAGACGCGTTTCAGCGTCTCCGGCGCGTCCAGCTCGTCCGCTGCCAGGTCCTCGGTGATGCCGCGCAACGTGGCGGGGGTGACCGTGTCGTCTTCCGACGCGTCCCCCGTGGCGGCGCGAGGTGTGTCGGGGCTCACTGGCTCAGTCTGCCGGCACCGTCACGAGTCGTGACAGGCAACTGCGCTCGGTCACGCTTCCGGTGGCTCCACGGCCGCGTGGTCGTGCGCGAACGACCGGCGGTAGTCCTTGGGCGGCAGCCCGACCACGGCGTTGAAGTGGTGCCGCAGCAGGGCGGCCGTGCCGAAACCGCACAGCCGGGCGACGTCCTCCACGCTCAGCCGCGTCTCCTCCAGCAGCTGCCGCGCCCGCAGCACGCGTTGCGCGGTCAGCCAGCGGTGCGGTGTCGTGCCCGTCTCGGCCGCGAACCGCCGGGCGAAGGTCCGCTCGGACATCCGCGCGTGCTCGGCCAGGCTCGCGACGGTGTGCTCGGTGTCCAGTCGGTCGAGCATCCACGCGAGCGTCGGCTGGAGGCTGTCCGCCCGGACGCTGGTCGGCCGGATGAACTGCCGCTGCCCGCCGTCCCGCTGCGGCGCGACGACCATGCGCCGCGCGATGGTGGTCGCGACGGCCGCGCCGAGCTCCCGCCGCACGACGTGCAGGCACGCGTCGATGCCCGCCGCCGTGCCCGCGCCGGTGATGACGTCGCCGTCGTCCACGAACAACACGTCCGGGTCGACGCGGGCCGCCGGGAACCGCTCGGCCAGCTCGTCGGCGTACCGCCAGTGCGTGGTGCAGCGGCGGCCGTCCAGCCGGCCCGCCACGCCGAGCAGGAACGAGCCGCTGCACACCGACAGCAGCGTGCGGGCCCGGCGGATGGCGTCCACCAGCGCGGGCGGGTACCCGTCGTGGGTGGCGTAGGCGGGCACCGCGACCAGGTCGGCGGTGTGCAGCGCGTCCAGGTCGTGGTCCGGGACGAGGAACGCCCCGAGGCCCATGCGGACCGGCTCACCGGGGCGTTCGCCGCACAGCTTGAAGTCGAGCCGCGGCACGCCCTCGTCGGAGCGGTCGACGGCGAAGACCTCGAAGAGCACGCCGAACTCGAACGGCGTGACGCCGTCGATCACCGGCACGGCGACTGAGGTGAGCATGGCGGCAGCCTAACTGGCAGGATTTTGACGAACAACGACACGACTGCCAGTGGTGGCAGTATCTCGTCGGTCGCATAGTTACGGCCATGCTCGCATCGTTGGTCGTACTCGTCGTCCTGGGACTCGTCGTCCACGCCTTGGAACGCAACCACCGCCGCCACGCCCGACTCGGCTCCCCGCTCACGGGCAGTCACGATGTCGACGACCGCGATGTCGCCCGCACGGTCGCCGACCTGCGCGCTGCGACCACTCACGTCCCGGACCACCGTCTCCAGGTCGAGGGCGCGCGATCCCCTGGCGGGCTCGGCCCGGACGTCCACCTCGTGCGGTGCTCATCCGGCACGACAACGGCCTGATTCACCTTCATGGAAAAGTAACTTCACCATGAAGGTACTTTTCGAGAAACTTCCCGATGAATGCCACCTGTTGTGGTGGCCCCCTCGACACCGACCGCCCGCTCGGTCGGGCCACCCCGGCCGGGGTGCCCGGTCGGACCGCCGGGTCGGAGTGCCGGACGGCCCGTCGTCGGCCGCCCGGAGTGCCGAGCGGTCGGCCGCCGGTCGCCCGGAGTGCCGAGCCGGTGGATGTCGGTCGCCTGGGGCGCCGAGCGGTCGTCCGGGGTGCCGAGCGGTCGTCCGGGGTGCCGAGCGGTCGCCCGGAGTGCCGAGCGGTCGGACGTCGGAGCGACGAGCGGTCAGACGATCAAGTCGAGCGCCCGGTCCGCGGTCGGCTCCAGCCGGAGCCCGGCCGCGGCGGCGATCCGGACCAGGGACCGCACGGACTTCACCTCCGCGCGCGACTCCACGATCGCGCGGGCCAGCAGGCCCTTGTGCGCCTTGTTGAAGTGGCTGACCGCCTGACGCCGGCCGGCGGCGTCCTCGGTGACCACGCGCACCGTGATGGCGTGGGGGATCTTCGCCAGCGACGAGTACGGGGCCGACCGCAGGTCGATGAGGTCGACACCCGCCAGCACCGGCCCGAGCACCGGGCGCCAGAGGCCGCCCAGCGGACCCACCGACGGGAGCACGCTGCCGCCGGACAGCCGGTAGGCGGGGATCGGGTCACCGCCGCCGACCACGCCGAACAGGGCCGAGGCGACGGCGAGCCGGTGCGCGGCTCGTGAGCGCTCGGCCTTGGTGAGCGTCTTCAGGCCCAGGTTGTCGTAGAGGACGCCGGTGTAGCGGTCGAGCGCGGGCAGCGTGGGGGACGTGCGCAGTTCGGCGTTGCGGTGGACTTCCTGCTCCTGGCGTTCGGACAGGCCGAGGACGGCGAGGCTCGCGGGCACGTCGGCGGCCAGGTCGACCAGCGCGTCGACCAGCTTGGCGCGCACCGGGTCGAGCGGCTCGGGGAACGCGAGGCGTCCGAGGTCGAGCGGCGGGCCGTCGCCACCGACCGCTTTGGTCTCCGACGGGGGGAGCAGTACCAGCACGACCGGGGAGCCTAATGCGCCGTTCAGCGGCATCGGCCCGCCGGTGCGTGCGGTGCCGACCGCACGAGCGGCGGTGACCGGTTCCGCGGCGGTGCGCGGACGGGCCGCCGGTGTCGGCGAGGTGGCGGAGGCGGAGCGGAGGGCCGACCGCTGACCGGCCCTCCGCCGCCGACGCGCGGAGGGGAAGGTCAGCCCGCCTGGCCGATGCAGAACTGGTTGCCCTCCGGGTCGGCCAGCACGGTCCACGACAGGCCCGGCACGGTGTGCTCGGCCAGCTCCGTCGCGCCCAGGCCCACGAGCCGCGCGACCTCCGCCGCCCGGTCCGCCACGTGCGCGTCGAAGTGGACCCGGTTCTTCCCCGGCGTCACGTCGTCCACGCGCTGGAGTCCCAGGCGCAGGCCGCCCTCCCCGACGGGCGCGAGCATGACGAACTCGCCGTAGTCCTGGTCGACCTCGGTGCCCAGCGCCTTGGTCCAGAAGTCCGCGAGCTTGCGCGGGTCCGTCGTGTCGATGGTGATCATCCCGATGGTGAACGTCATGCCCGGAAGGTAGTCCCGACCACCGACACTCCGCCGCCGCCGCGACGTTGACCTGCGCCGACACCACCGGGCAGGACCGGACCGGCCGCCACCGCCACCCCGCTCGCCGCGTGCACGGTCCGTGCACGAAGACCCCGGCCCGACGCCGCGCCACCGCACCGCCACCGGTCGCCGGCACCGGCCGCCGTCGCCGCGCGGAACCCGTTGGAACTGGCCAGACCCCGTTCACTACCCTTTCTCGCACAACCCGCGCCACTAGGAGCACCCACCGTGATCACGAGGATGTCGTCGCTGTTCCTGCGCACGCTGCGCGAGGACCCGGCCGACGCCGAAGTACCCAGCCACAAGCTGCTGGTCCGCGCCGGCTACGTCCGCCGCGTCGCGCCGGGCGGGTACTCGTGGCTGCCGCTGGGGCTGCGGGTGCTGCGCAAGATCGAGCAGGTCGTGCGCGAGGAGATGGACGCGATCGGCGCGCAGGAGATCCAGTTCCCCGCGCTGCTGCCCAAGGAGCCCTACGAGGCCACCAACCGGTGGACGGAGTACGGCCCGAACGTCTTCCGCCTCAAGGACCGCAAGGGCGCCGACTACATGCTCGGCCCCACCCACGAGGAGCTGTTCACGCTCACCGTGAAGGGCGAGTACTCCTCGTACAAGGACTACCCGGTCACGCTCTACCAGATCCAGACGAAGTACCGCGACGAGGCGCGGCCCCGCGCGGGCATCCTGCGCGGGCGCGAGTTCGTCATGAAGGACTCCTACTCGTTCGACCTCGCCGACGAAGGGCTGGCGGAGTCCTACCAGCGGCACCGCGAGGCGTACATCCGCATCTTCGACCGGCTCGGCCTGGAGTACGTGATCGTGTCCGCCACGTCGGGCGCGATGGGCGGTTCGGCGTCGGAGGAGTTCCTGGCGGTCGCGCCCACCGGCGAGGACACCTTCGTGCGCAGCACGGAGTCGGACTACGCGGCGAACGTCGAGGCCGTGCGGACGGCGGCGCCCGCCGAGCAGGGCGTCGAGGACAAGCCCGCGGCGCAGGTGCACCACACGCCCGACACGCCGACCATCGAGTCCCTGGTCGACTTCCTCAACCGCGCGGGCCTCGGCCGCGAGTTCACCGCGGCGGACACGCTCAAGAACGTCCTCGTGAAGCTCACCGAGCCCGGCGCGGCGGAACCGACGCTGCTGGCGATCGGCGTGCCCGGCGACCGCGAGGTCGACTTCAAGCGCCTGGAGGCGGCCGTCGAGCCCGCCGAGGTGTCGATGCTGGACGAGGCCGACTTCGCGCGGCACCCGTTCCTGGTCAAGGGCTACATCGGGCCGGGGGCGCTCCAGGCGAACGGCGTGCGCTACCTGGTCGACCCGCGCGTGGTGCGCGGCACGGCCTGGGTCACCGGCGCGGACAAGGTCGACCACCACGTGGTGGACCTGGTGCAGGGCCGCGACTTCACGCCCGACGGCACGATCGACGTGGCGGAGGTCCGCGAGGGCGACCCGTCGCCCGACGGCAAGGGCGTCCTCGTCGCCGCGCGCGGCATCGAGATCGGCCACATCTTCCAGCTCGGCCGCAAGTACGCGGACGCGTTCGGCCTGGACGCCCTCGGGCCGGACGGCAAGCCCGTCCGCATCACGATGGGCTCGTACGGCATCGGCGTGTCCCGCCTGGTCGCGGTGATCGCGGAGCAGAGCCACGACGACCGCGGCCTCGTGTGGCCGCGCAACGTGGCTCCCGCGGACGTGCACGTCGTCGTGGCGGGCAAGGACGAGGCGCTGCTGGCGGGCGGTGAGCGGCTGGCGGGCGAGCTGTCGGCGGCGGGCCTGGACGTGCTGCTGGACGACCGCAAGGCCAGCCCCGGCGTGAAGTTCGCCGACGCGGAGCTGGTCGGGGTGCCCACGATCCTGGTGGTGGGCCGCGGCCTGGCCAACGGCCTGGTGGAGGTCAAGGACCGCCGCTCCGGCGAGCGCGTCGAGGTGCCGGTGGACGAGGCGGTGCGGCACCTGCTGGACCTCGTCCGCGGCTGAGACCAGCGCAGGGCGGGCAACCGGTCGCACGAAGACCCGTGCGAGGCGAGGACAACCGGTCGCACGAAGACCCGCGAGGGCAAGGGGGGAAGGGCCGCACGGCAGCCGCGCGGCCCTTCCCCCGGCATCGTCCGGCCGGGTCGCGCGCCGATCAGCGCCGCAGCACGGCCTTGACGACGGCGGCGGTGTCGGACAGGTCGTCCAGCACCACGTGCGCGCCGGCCGCGCGCAGTTCCGCCGCGGTGCTCCGCCCGGTGGCGACGCCGATCGCGACCGCGTCGTGGTGCAGCGCCGCGTCCACGTCGTGCGGCGTGTCGCCGATGACGACGGCCGTGAACTCCTTGTCGTGCTTGGCCGACGCCAGCCGCACGGCCTCCAGCACCAGCTCCGGCCGGTGCTCGGAGACCGAGCCGTAGCCGCCGATGTCGAAGTCCAGGTGCGCGTCGAGGCCGAACGCCGCGAGCTTGTACCTGGCGATCTCCACCAGGTTCCCGGTGACCAGCGACTGCACGACGTCCCGCTGCCGGGACAGCGCCTCCAGCGCCTCCAGCGCGCCGGGCAGCGCACGGCCCCGCTCGGGCAGCAGGGTGTGCTCCCGCGTCGCCACCTCGATCAGCTCCGCGTGCAGCCGGGCGATCAGCTCGTCGGTGGGTTCGAGGGCGTGCAGCGTCAGCAGCTCCTGCGTGATGGCGCGCTCGGTGCGGCCGGGGAAGCTCGGCGTGTGCACGAGTTCCAGCCCCGCCGCGGCGTGGAGCGCCGTGCGGTACCAGCTGTGGCCGAGGCCGCGCGCGTCGATCAGGGTCAGGTCGATGTCCCACAGCACCAACGTGTTCACGGCAGTCGCACGCTCTCCTCGGTTGGGTCGGTCGCTTCCCGCTCGGCCGCGCCGAACCGCGCCGCGATCCGGTCCACAGTGGACTCGCGCGGCGGGGGCGGCGCACGCCACCCGATCAGCCCGCCAGCGGCTTCACGGAGTCCACCATCGCCTGGAGGTCGGCCTCGGCGACCGGCTTGGGCGTGGCCGGGCCGCCTTCCAGGTCGCCGTTGGCCATGAACACGTGCAGGCCCGGATCGCCCTTGAGGACGAGGACCTTGACCATGCCCTTGGCGGCCAGGCAGTCGTTGCCCGCGGTGGTGACCGCGGCGTCCACCTGCACGCCCTCGATCTGCGCCTTGGCGCCGTTGGGCACCTTGACGGGCTTGGGCTCGCCGAGCTTGACGTCGAACGTCTTGCCGCCGCGGTAGTACTGGGTGCCGAGCTTCTGCGCGAAGTCCTTGGCCACCGCGGTCAGGTCGCCCTGTGGCACGACCACACCGCCGGTGCTGCCCCGGTTGTACCGCGCGCCACCGCACTCGTACACGCCGTAGATGGTGAGGCCGGTGAGCCGGACGCCGTCCATGCCCTCGACGTCCGCCGCGCCGGGGTTGGGCGACCAGCCCTTGGGCACGTCGTAGCTGTAGGACAGGTTCTCCACGGGCAGGCAGTTCCAGTCGGCCTTGCCCGGCTTGCAGGACGGGCCGCCCGCCTTCGTGGTGGTCGTGGGCTTCGCGGCGCTGGTCGTGGTGCTCGGGTCCGGCGCGCCGCTGTCGGCGGCGGGCCGCGCGTCGTCGGGGCGGGTGACGAAGAACGCGGTCAGGCCCCCGCCGACGAGCAGCAGGACGACGAGGCCGACGGCCGGCCAGATCCGGCCGGCGCGCTTCGGGGGCGGTGGCTCGTCGCCGCCGGAGAACACGCCGAGGCCGCCGTACCCGCCGCCGTACCCGGCCTGGTCGCCGTAACCGGGCGTGCCGTACCCGGTCTGGTCGCCGTAACCGGGGGCGCCGTGCCCGGCCTGGTCACCGTAACCGGGCTGAGTGCCCCACCCCGGCTGGTCGCCGTGGCCGGACGGCGTGCCGTAGCCGTAGCCCGGTTGCGGGCCGTACTCCGGCTGCGGGCCGTACTCCGGTTGCCCGTATCCGGGCTGCTGCGGGCCGTAGCCCCGAGGTCCCTGCGGGGGGTGGCCCTGGTTGTGCGGCCCCCGGTCGCCCTGGCCGGGCCGGCCGCCCCAACCGCTCTGCCCGTCACCTGGGTATGTCACGGCCAAACCGTACCCCGCCGGTTCCGCTCGACGGGCCGCGCCGAGGAATTCGACCGGGCCCGACGGCCGCACCGCCCGCTAGCCCGCCAGGAAGCTCAACCGGACCTTGCGGACGGGGTTGTCGACGTTGGTGTCGACCAGGCACACCGACTGCCAGGTGCCCAGCGCGAGCACACCGCCCAGCACCGGGATCGTCGCGTACGGCGGCAGCAGCGCGGGCAGCACGTGGTCGCGGCCGTGGCCCGGCGACCCGTGCCGGTGCCGCCAGCGGTCGTCGCGCGGCAGCAGGTCGCCCAGGGCGGCCAGCAGGTCCTCGTCGCTGCCCGCGCCGGTCTCCAGCACCGCGAGGCCGGCCGTGGCGTGCGGCACCCAGACGTGCAGCAGGCCGTCGCCGTCGACGCCCTCCAGGAACCGCTCGCACGCGCGGGTCAGGTCGCGCACGACCTCGTCCGAGCCGGTGTGCACCTCGATCTCTTCACTGCGCATGGACCATCAGCTTAGGTGGCCCGCGTCGTACCGGCCGGAAACCGGCTGCCCTCGTCGGGGGCGGTCGGGCAGTATCCGGACCGTGTCGCACACCGCCATCGTCACCGGGGCGAACCAGGGCATCGGGGCCGCCACGGCCAAGGCGCTCGCCGCGCAGGGGGTCCGGGTGCTCCTGTCGTTCCTGCGCTACGCGCCCCCGCCGGACCCGAGCCTGCCCCCCGAGTACTTCACCAGCCGCGAGAGCGGCGCGGACGCCGTGGTCGAGGCGATCGCCGAGTCGGGCGGCCAGGCGCACGCCCTGGAGGTCGACCTGACCGACGTCGGCGCGCCCGCGCTGCTGTTCGACACCGCCGAACGGCTCTTCGGCCCGGTGGACGTGCTGGTCAACAACGCGTCCGGGTGGGTGCAGGACACGTTCCTGGCCGACCGGACCGACCACTTCGGCCGGGTGCAGCGGGCCGTCACGCCGCAGACGTTCGACGCGCAGTTCGCGGTGGACGCGCGGGCGGGCGCGCTGCTGATCGCCGAGTTCGCCCGCAGGCACCTGGCGCGCGGCGGCAACTGGGGCCGCATCGTCGGCCTCACCTCGGGCGGTCCGGGCGGGTTCCCCGGCGAGGTGTCCTACGGCGCGGCCAAGGCGGCGCTGGACAACTACACGCTCTCGGCGGCGGCGGAACTCGCGCCGCACGGCGTCACCGCGAACATGGTCAAGCCGGGGGTGACCGACACCGGCTGGGTCAACGACGCGGTGCGGGAGCGGTTCCCGGTGGCCCGGCCGGAGGAGGTCGCGTCGGTGATCGCGTTCCTGTGCTCGCCCGCCGCCGCCAGGGTGACGGGTAACGTCGTGGTGCTGCGCTGACACCTCTCGGACCCGTCATTACCGGCGGGTAACATGACGCGCATGAAGGCATCACGTCTGCGGTTGGGCATGAACCTGTGGCCGCCGTTCCTGTTCGCGGGCATCCGGGTCGTGGAGATCTCCGACGACTACCGGTACGCCAGGGTCCGGATGCGGCTGCGCTGGTACAACCGCAACTACGTGGGCACGCACTTCGGCGGCTCGCTGTTCGCGATGACCGACCCGTTCTGGATGCTGCTCGTGCTGCACCACCTCGGGCGCGACCACGTCGTCTGGGACCGGGCGGGCGAGATCGACTTCGTGCGGCCGGGCCGCGGCACCGTGCACGCCGAGTTCCGGCTCACCGACGAGCACCTCGCCGACCTGCGCGCCCAGGCCGCCGACGGGGGCAAGGCGCTCCGCTGGTTCCCCGTGGACGTGCTCGCCGAGGACGGGTCGGTGGTGGCCCGCGTCCGCAAGCAGGTCTACGCCCGCCGCAAGGCGACCACGCCGGACGAAAAGGCGTCGACGACCGCCACTGCCTGAGGATCGTCGGCAACTCGGTGGACCTGGCGGGTTTCGGACATGTCTGATGGGTCCATGCGCACTGCATTCGGATCATCGTTCGACGTGCCCCCCGGCTACCTCAACACGGCGAGCATCGGTGTCCCGCCCACGCCCGCCGCGACCGCCGTCGCGGAGGCCGTGCGGAGGTGGGCCGCCGGCCAGGACACCCCGACCACGGCCGACCCGGCGGTCACCACCGCCCGCGAGGCGTTCGGCAGGCTCGTGGGCGTGCCCACCGACCGGGTCGCCCTCGGCGCCTCGGTGTCCCAGCTCGTCGCGCAGGTCGCGGCCGGGCTGCCGGCGGACGCGCGGGTCCTCGTCGCCGGCGGCGAGTTCACCTCCCTCACGTTCCCCTTCGCGGCCCGCGGCCTGCGCGTCACCGAGGTCGAGCTGGACTCGCTCGTGTCGGCGGCGGCGGACCACGACTTCGTCGCCGTGAGCGTCGTGCAGTCCGCCGACGGGCGGATCGCCGACCTGGACGGGCTGCGGGAGACCGGCGTGCCGGTGCTGCTGGACGCCACGCAGGCCGTCGGGTGGCTGCCGCTGTCGCTGGAGTGGGCGGACTGGGTCGTCGCCGCCGGGTACAAGTGGCTGATGGCCCCGCGCGGGTCCGCGTGGCTCGCCTGCTCGCCCGCCGGCGTCGAGCGCGCCGTGCCCGTGTCGGCCAACTGGTGGGCCGGCGAGGACCCCTGGACCGCGGTGTACGGGCTGCCGCTGCGCCTCGCGTCCGACGCCCGCCGGTTCGACATCTCGCCGGTGTGGCTGGCGCACCACGGCGCGGCGGTGTCCCTGCCCTACCTGGCGTCGCTGGACCTGGCGGCGGTGCGCGACCACAACGTGGGGCTGGCCGACTCGCTGCTGGCCGGCCTGGGGCTGCCCGCGCGGGGGTCGGCCATCGTGTCGCTGGAGCTGCCGCCGGGGTCGGGGGAGAGGCTGGCTGCGGCCGGGGTGCGGTCGTCGGTGCGCGCCGGCCGGGTGCGCGTCGCGTTCCACCTCTACAACACGGCGGAGGACGTCGAGCGCGTGCTGGAAGCGCTCGCCTGACGGCGGTCCGTTACCGTGACGGGTTGTGTCGGTTCCTCCCGAAACACCCGAAGAGGTGACGCAGCGGTTACCCCGCGTCCCGGCCCCGCCCCCGGCGCAGCCGCCGGCGGGACCTCCGGTGTGGCCCCCGACGGGCTCGCCGACAGGACCGCGGACCGGTCCGCACGGGATGCCGCAGGCGGGTCCGCACGTCGCACAGGCAGGCCCGAACGGGGTCCCGCAGGCGGGTCCGCACGAGGTCGCGCAAGCGGGTCCGCAGGCAGGTCCGAACGGGGTCCCGCAGGCCGGTTCCCCGGCGGGGCAACCGGCCGGGGCGCGGACCGGTCCGCACACGGGACCCCAGGCGGTCCAGCCGGCCGGGTTCCCGGCGGGCCCGCCGGCGGGACAGCCGCCGACGGGCGCTCCGGTCGGGCCGCCGTCGGGCGCCTTGGGCGGACGTCCTCCGGGGCCGCCGGGGCTCACCGACACCGCCCGCATGCGGCCGTCGGAGATCGGCCAACTCGACGCGCTGCTGAACTCGCCGCCGCGCACCCCACCGCCGCGCACCCCGCCGTCGCGCGGCGGGGTGCGCGACGGGTCGCGCAGCTGGCTCCTGCGCGGTCTGGGCCTGCTCGGGGTGGCCGTCGTGTCGGGGCTGGTGTGGCTGGTCGTCATGCCCAAGGACGACCCGAAGCCCACGCCGTCGCCCACGTCGGCCCCGGTCGGCGAGTTCGCCTTCGAGCGGGCGCCGCAGGTGCCCGAGGCGCTGAAGGACAGCCAGTGCGCGGCGCACGCGTACGGCGAGACGAAGACGTTCCTGACGTCGACGCCGTGCCAGCAGCTCACGCGCGGGCTCTTCACCACCAAGACCCCGGACGGGCGAACTGTCTACACGTCCGTGTCAGTGGTGCGGATGAAGACGATCGCGGACGCGAACAAGCTGAAGGACCTCACCACGCGGGACGGCACCGGCAACGTCAACGACCTGGTCCGCGACGGCGCGGTGCAGGTGCCCGGCCTGCGGTCGCTGGGGTCCGGGGGCTTCGCGGCGCGGCAGCAGGACCGCGACGTGATCATCATCGAGTCGGACGCCGCGCAGCGCTCGCCCACCGAGGAGGAGCACGTCGCGCTGATGAAGCGGATCTCCGCCGACGCGTTCCGGCTGGTGCCCGAACTGGGGTGAGCCCGCCCACGCCGGTGCGCCCGGTCGCCCGACAGCGCCCGGCCGCACCACCCGGCACACGCCCGCACAGCCGGCGCACGGGGACGTCGCGCCCGACCGCTGGGCCGACGCCCGCTCGCCCTGCGCGGGTGTCGGCCCAGCCCGGACGCCGCCCTGCACGGGTGTCGGTCCTGCGCGGGCGTCGGTCCTGCGGCGGGAGATCCGCGCAGGAGGCCGTCCTGCGCGGCGGGCACCCGGCCCGCGCGGTCGGCGGGTGGGCTCAGCCGCCGGCCCTGCCCGGCAGGGTGATGGGCAGCGGGCTCGCGCCGGCGGCCTTGCGCCACCGGGTCGCGCGGACGGCCGAGGTCGTCAGGGCGTCCAGCGCCGACTTCCGCAGCGCCTGGTCGTCGGTCCGCTCCAGCACGCCGTGCCAGGCGGCGCACGCGTCCGTCTCCACCGAGATCAGCGCCGCGATCGCCGACGCCGCGCTGTCCACCGGCTGGGGCGGCAGGTAGGCGGGCGCGGGCGGCGAGGGCACCGCGCCCTGGTCGCGCAGCCACCGCTCGGTCGTGTCGCGCCGCGCCCGGTGGGCGTTCGCCCCCTCCGCCACGGCGGACGCCTGCTGCGCCACGAACGCGCTGACCAGCCCGTACGTCCACACCGCCGCGTGCTCGGCGGCCAGCGCCGACTGCACCGCGTCCACGTTCACGACAACGCCTCCACCAGGCTCGCGCACCCGGCCGACACCGCGGCCACCAGCCCGGCGCGGTGCGCCGGGACCGTCACCGCCAGGTCGCCCGCCTGCTTCCGCGCCGCCTGCAACGCCGCGACGAGCGCCTCCCGCGTCGCGCCTGCGGGCGGTGGCGCGGCGGACGGCGTCGGCGCGGGCGACGAGGACGCGCCGGGCACCCTCGGCGTCGCCCGCTCCACCTCGGCCTGGAGCCGGGCGGCGTGCTCCGACCGCGCCGCCGCGGTCTCGGCCGCGCCGACGGCGGTGGCCAGCGCCGCGTCGGCCCGCGCCGCGACGACGAGGTCCGCCAGCGGGTCCGGTGGCGGCGGTGCGGGCGGTGGTGTGGTGCACGCCGCCGCCAGTGGCGCGGTGGCCACCGCCAACAGCACGCCGCGCCTGCTGAGCGCCGTTCTTCCGATCACGGGTGCCGATCCTGCCAGAGCCGCCCCGACCGCCTCTGGGGCGTGCGGCGTGTCCGGGAGGGGATAGTCTGGGCGACCAACGGCCGGCGAGTGCAGCGTCGGCCGGGGTTGCCGTGCCCTTCTGCACCCGAAAGGAGTCACCACGTGTCCAGCCCGCCGCGCGGAGAACTCGCCGCGCAGCTAGCACCCGTCGTGCGGGCAGCGGTGGAGGCCATCGGCTTCGACCTCGAATCGCTCGACGTGAACCAGGCTGGGCGTCGCAGGCTGGTGAAGGTGGTCGTGGACGGCGACGACGGCATCGGGCTCGACGAGGTCGCCGACGCCAGCCGCGCCGTGTCCGCCGCGCTCGACGCGCACGAGCACCTCATCGCGGGCCCGTACACGCTTGAGGTCACCTCGCCGGGCGCCGACCGGCCGCTGACCAGGCCGCGCCACTGGAAGCGCGCGAGGCTGCGCCTGGTCAAGGTCAAGCAGCCGGACCGGGTCGAGTGGTTCGGCCGCGTCGGCGAGGCCGACGACAGCGGGGTCGTGCTGCTGGTCAAGGGCGAGCTGCGCCGCGTCGAGTACGACTCGATCGAGCGCGCCGTGGTCGAAGTCGAGTTCAAGCAGCCGCCCGTCGAGGAGCTCGCGCTCCTGGAGGGCACGCACCCGGAGGAGGAGTCGGAGTGAACGTCGACATCGCCGCACTGCGGGCGATCGAGCGGGACAAGGACATCCCCTTCGACACCGTGCTGGAAGCCATCGAGACCGCGTTGCTCACCGCGTACAAGCACACCGAGGGGCACCACCCGCACTCGCGGGTGGAGATCGACCGCAAGACCGGGGTCGTGCGCGTGCTGGCCCAGGAGCTGGGCCCGGACGGCTCCGTGGCCGAGGAGTGGGACGACACGCCCGAGGGGTTCGGCCGGATCGCGGCCACCACGGCGCGCCAGGTGATCCTCCAGCGCCTGCGCGACGCCGAGCACGAGCGCACCTTCGGCGAGTTCGCCGCCAAGGAGGGCGAGATCATCGGCGGTGTCGTGCAGCGCGACGCCCGCGCCAACGCGCGCGGCATGGTCGTGGTGCAGATCGGCGACACCGAGGGCGTCCTGCCGCCCGCCGAGCAGGTGCCCGGCGAGTCGTACGAGCACGGCTCGCGGATCAAGTGCTACGTCGTGGGCGTGTCGCGCGGCGCGCGCGGCCCCCAGATCACGCTGTCCCGGACGCACCCGAACCTCGTGCGCAGGCTGTTCGCGCTGGAGGTGCCGGAGATCGCGGACGGCACCGTGGAGATCCCCGCGGTGGCACGTGAGGCAGGTCACCGCTCGAAGATCGCGGTCCGCTCGACGGTCGCCGGCGTGAACGCCAAGGGCGCGTGCATCGGCCCGATGGGCGCGCGGGTCCGGAACGTGATGAGCGAGCTGGCCGGTGAGAAGATCGACATCATCGACCACTCCGACGACCCGGCCACGTTCGTCGGGAATGCCCTGTCACCTGCCAAGGTTGTGTCCGTACGGGTGCTCGACGAACGCGCCAAGACGGCGCGCGTGGTCGTGCCGGACTTCCAGCTCTCCCTCGCCATCGGCAAGGAGGGCCAGAACGCCCGGCTGGCCGCGCGGCTCACCGGCTGGCGCATCGACATCCGCAGCGACGCGGACCCGGGTGGGGCCGCGCCGGCGGGTGCGGCGACATCCGGTTCGGCTGATTGAGCATCAGGGGATAGACTTCTCAGTGGTTCGACGTCGGGGATCGGTTCCTGGGCACAACGGCCCGGTTCGCACGTGCATCGGGTGCCGCGCCCGGACGTCGCCTTCCGAGCTGCTGCGCGTGGTGGTCGTGGACGGGGCCGTGGTCCCGGACACCCGCCGACGGCTGCCCGGCCGGGGTGCATGGCTGCACCCCGATCCGGGCTGTCTCCGCGAGGCCGAGAAGCGAAGGGCGTTCCCCAGGGCCTTCCGGGTCCGGGGGCCGCTCGACGCGGAACCGGTGCGCGGGCACCTGGAGCAGCAGGGGACACAGGTCGCGGGATCGCCCCGCGACCCGCAGGAAGCAAGGAAGCAGGTCGACCCGTCATGAGTCAGCCGTGAAGCTGAAGACATGAACGCGCGACGTTAAGACGAGGTCGACGGGACTGCCGCCGGCCTCATCATCCAGAGGAGTGCAGTGGCAGGCAAGGCCCGCGTGCACGAGCTCGCCAAGGAGCTCGGCGTCACGAGCAAGGAACTGTTGAGCAAGCTCGCCGACCAGGGCGAGTACGTGAAGTCCGCGTCCAGCACCGTCGAGGCCCCCGTGGCCCGGCGGCTCCGCGACGCCTACGCGTCGAAGTCCGACGCCAAGCCCAAGCCGCCCGGCGCCCGCCCGGCGCCGCCGAAGCCGCAGGCGCCCGCGCCGTCGGCCGACGCGAAGCAGGCGCCCCGGCCCGCCGCACCGGTGGGCAAGCCCGGCCCGCGCCCGGTGCCCGGCCCGAAGCCGCAGGCGCCCAAGCCCGCACCGCAGCAGCAGCAGCCCGCGCCGAAGCCCGCCCCGGCGGCCCCGGCCGCGCCGCAGCAGCCGGTCGCGCCCGCCGCGAAGCAGACCCCGGCGCCCGCGCCGCAGCAGCCGCAGCAGGCGCCCAAGCCCGCCGGTCCTCGGCCGGGTCCCCGCCCGTCGCCGCAGCAGCCCGCGGCGGCCCAGCAGAGCCCGTCCGTCGTGCCGCCCAGGCCGCAGGCGCCCAAGCCCGCCGGCCCGCGTCCGCCGCGTCCGGGCAACAACCCGTTCGGCGTCGGCGGCGGCGCTCCCGCGCCGCGCCCGCAGGCGCCGCGCCCGTCCGCTCCGGGCGACCGCCCCGAGCGCGGCGACCGCGGTGACCGGGGCAACGCGCCCAAGCCCGGCGACCCGCGCCCGGCCGGTCCCCGTCCGGGCGGCTCCGCCGGCTCCGGCGGCCCGCGCCCCAACCCCGGCAACATGCCGCCCCGGCCGAACCCCGGCATGATGCCGGGCCGTCCGGCCGGCAACCGGCCCGGTCCCGGCGGCGGCGGCCGTCCGGGCGGTGGTCCCGGCGGCGGCGGTCGCGGTCCCGGTGGCGGCGGCGGTCGTCCCGGTGGCGGCGGTGGCGGCTTCCGCGGCGGTCCCGGTGGCGGCGGCGGTGGCGGTGGCTTCCGCGGCGGTCCCGGCGGTGGTGGCGGCGGTGGCGGTGGCTTCCGCGGTGGCCCCGGTGGCGGCGGTGGCGCACCGGCCGGCGGCGGCGGTTTCCGCGGCGGCGGCGGTCGTCCCGGTGGCCCCGGCGGTCGCGGTGGCGCGGCGGGCGCGTTCGGCCGCCCCGGCGGCCCGGCGCGTCGCGGGCGCAAGTCCAAGCGCCAGAAGCGCCAGGAGTACATGGACAACATGCAGGCGCCGTCGGTCGGCGGCGTCCGCCTGCCCAAGGGCAACGGCGAGACCATCCGGCTGCCGCGCGGCGCCTCGCTGACCGACTTCGCCGACAAGATCAACGCCAACCCGGCCTCGCTGGTGCAGGTGTTGTTCCACCTCGGCGAGATGGTCACCGCGACCCAGTCGGTGTCGGACGAGATCCTGGAGCTGCTCGGCTCCGAGATGAACTACAACGTGCAGGTCGTGTCCCCGGAGGAAGAGGACCGCGAGCTGCTCGGCACGTTCGACATCACCTACGGCGAGGACGCGGGCGACGAGGAGGACCTGGAGGTCCGGCCGCCGGTCGTGACCGTCATGGGTCACGTCGACCACGGCAAGACGCGCCTGTTGGACACCATCCGCAAGGCGAAGGTCGCGGAGGGCGAGGCCGGCGGCATCACCCAGCACATCGGCGCGTACCAGGTGCGCACCGAGCTGGAGGGCGACCCGCGCCTCATCACCTTCATCGACACGCCGGGTCACGAGGCGTTCACCGCCATGCGTGCCCGCGGCGCGAACTCGACCGACATCGCGGTCATCGTGGTGGCGGCCGACGACGGCGTGATGCCGCAGACGGTGGAGGCGATCAACCACGCCCAGGCGGCCAACGCGCCGATCGTGGTCGCGGTCAACAAGATCGACAAGGAGGGGGCCAACCCCGCCAAGATCCGCCAGCAGCTCACCGAGTACGGGCTGGTCGCCGAGGAGTACGGCGGCGACACGATGTTCGTCGACATCTCGGCGCGGGAGGCCATCAACATCGACGGCCTGCTGGAGGCGATCCTGCTGACCGCCGACGCGTCGCTGGACCTGCGCGCCAACCCGGCGATGGAGGCCCAGGGCGTCGCGATCGAGGCCCACCTCGACCGCGGCCGCGGCCCGGTCGCCACGGTGCTGGTGCAGCGCGGCACGCTGCGGGTCGGCGACTCGATCGTCGCCGGCGACGCCTACGGCCGCGTCCGCCGCATGGTGGACGAGCACGGCGACGACGTCACCGAGGCGACGCCGTCCCGCCCGGTGCAGGTCATCGGCCTGACGTCGGTGCCGGGCGCGGGCGACTCGTTCCTCGTCGTCGACGAGGACCGCGTCGCGCGGCAGATCGCCGAGCGCCGCCAGGCCCGCACCCGCAACGCCGCCAACGCGGCGCGGCGCAAGCGCGTCAGCCTGGAGGACCTGGACGCCGCCCTGAAGGAGACCAGCTCCCTCACGCTGATCATCAAGGGCGACAACTCCGGTACCGTCGAGGCGCTGGAAGACGCGCTGATGAAGATCGAGGTCGGCGACGACGTCGAGCTGCGGGTCATCCACCGCGGCGTCGGCGGCATCACCGAGGGCGACATCAACCTCGCCGTCGCGGGTAGCGCCATCGTCCTGGGCTTCAACGTCCGGGCCGAGGGCAAGGCGACCGAGCTCGCCAACCGCGAGGGCGTGGACGTCCGCTACTACACCGTGATCTACCAGGCGATCGACGAGATCGAGCAGGCCCTCAAGGGCATGCTCAAGCCGGAGTACGAAGAGGTCCAGCTGGGTCGCGCGGAGATCCGCGAGGTCTTCAAGTCCTCCAAGGTCGGCACGATCGCGGGCTGCATGGTGCTGTCGGGCGAGATCCGCCGCAACGCGCGGGCCCGCCTGCTGCGCGACAACAACGTCGTCCAGGAGAACCTGCCGGTCAGCTCGCTGCGGCGGTTCAAGGACGACGCGACCGAGGTCCGCGAGGGCTTCGAGTGCGGTCTGACGCTCGGCAACTACGCCGACCTGAAGGTCGGCGACGTCATCGAGACCTTCGAGATGCGCGAGAAGCCGCGCGTCTAGGACGTCTTCGGACACCGGGGGCCGTCGCTGTCGTGGCGGCGGCCCCCTCCTACCTCGTGGTGACGACACTTGTACGTGGGTGCCCTGGAGCTGGACGTGCTGCTCGGCGACGTCCACTCGCTCAAGCAGAAGCGGTCCGCGGTGCGGCCCGTGGTGGCCGAACTGCGCCGCAGGTTCGAGGTGGCCGTGGCGGAAGCCGGTCACCTCGACCTGCACCGCCGCGCGCTGATCGGAGTGGCGGCCGTCGCGGCCGACGCCGAGCATGTCAGGGACGTCCTGGCCGCGTGCGAGCGGCTGGTGGCCGGACGGCCCGAACTGGAACTGCTCTCCGCCCGCCACAGGCTGGTCGGGCCGGAGGACGACTGAGCCGCCGTTCACGGCGGCTGTGCAGATGGAGGAGGGAGCGCCGTGGCCGACCAGGCACGGGCGCGCAAGCTGGCCAAGCGGATCTCGCAGATCGTGGCCTCCGCGCTGGAACACGAGGTGAAGGACCCGCGCCTGGCGCGGGTGACGATCACCGACACGCGCGTGACGGGCGACCTGCACGACGCGACGGTCTACTACACGGTGCTGGGCGAGAAGCTGGACGCCGAGCCGGACTTCGCGGGCGCCGCCGCGGCGCTGGAGAAGGCCAAGGGCGTGCTGCGCACGATGGTCGGCCAGCAGACCGGCGTGCGGTTCACGCCGACCCTGTCGTTCGTCACCGACACCGTGCCCGACGAGGCGCGGCGGATGGACGAGCTGCTGGCCCGCGCCCGCGAGGCGGACGCGGAGGTGGCCCGGATCGCGTCCGGCGCCGAACCCGCCGGCGAGGCGGACCCGTACAAGCCTCCGCGTGAGGCCGACGAAGCCGACTAGCGTTCCCGGTGTGTCCAACGACCTGAGCGCCCCCCTGCGGGCCGCAGCCGCCGCCCTGACCGACGCCTCCGACGTGACGCTGCTCGCGCACGTCAACCCGGACGCGGACGCGCTGGGCAGCGCGCTGGCCCTGGGCCTCGCCCTGCACCGGCGGGGGAAGGCGGTGCGGGTGTCCTTCGGCGCGCCGGACTCGGTGCCGGAGACCCTGCGGGACCTCGACGCGGCGGGCCTGCTGGTCCCGGCCGCCGAGGTGCCCGCCGAGCCCGAGGTGCTGGTCGCCCTGGACACCGGCTCGGTGGCCAGGCTCGGCCCGCTCGGGGATCGCGTCGGGCGCGCGGGGACGGTCGTCGTGCTGGACCACCACGTGTCCAACCCCGGGTACGGGACCGTGAACGTGGTGGACGCGACCGCCGAGGCGACCGCGCTGGTCGTCCTGCGGCTGCTGGACGAACTCGGCGTGGAGCTGGACGAGCCCGTCGCCCGGTGCCTCTACGCCGGCCTGGTGACCGACACCCGGTCGTTCCGCCACGCCGGCCCGGAGACCCACCGGGTGGCGGCGCGCCTGCTGGCGACCGGCGTCGACGCGGAAGCGGTGGCGCGGCCGCTGATGGACTCCCACCCGTTCGGCTACCTGGGGATGCTGTCGAAGGTGCTGGCCCGCGCGGTGCTGGACCGCTCGGCGGCCGGCGGCCTCGGCTTCGTGCACGCGGTCGTCACGCTGGCGGACTCGGAGGGCCTGCGCCCGGAGGAGGTCGAGAGCGTCGTGGACCTCGTGCGCACCACGTCGGAGGCCGAGGTGGCGGCGGTGCTGAAGGAACTGCGCCCGTCGTACTGGTCGGTGTCGCTGCGGGCCGTGAGCCGGGTCGACGTGGGCGAGGTGGCGCAACGGCTCGGCGGCGGAGGGCACCGACTCGCGGCCGGCTTCACGGCGACGGGCGAAGCCTCGTCCGTGCTCGCCGACCTGAGAACCGCACTGGAATCGGTCGCGACGAACTGACCGAACCGCACGCGCACCGACGCCGCACGCCGCCGCACCGACCTGGGCCCACTGCACCGCGCAGCACAGATCCGGGCACACAGCACCGCGCAGCACAGACTTCTGGTCTCGTGTTCTCCCCGTATGGCCTGCCCGCAGGGCAACCACAGTCGGTCAGGGGGCGCAAGCACGCTTCACCGCTTGCGCCCCCTGACCGACTGTGGTGGTCTTTGACAGGCCATGCGGGGAGAACACGACGCCCTTGTCTTTGTTTTTCCTCCCCGGAGGTCTGCCCAGCGGCGAGCGCTTCTTTAAAGCTTGTGCGGGCGCCTTCCGTGCGGAAGTTCTTCGGTTTTAGCGGGTCAAAGCTTAAAGAAGGGCGCTCGCCGCTGGGCAGGCCACCAAGGATGGGGGCAAAGCTTCTTCGAAGCTTTGCAAGCTTTTCACGCTGCGCTTGAAAAGCTTTGGCTGCGTGTCATCCCCGTACGACCTGTCAAAGACCACCACATTTTTCACAGGGGCGCAAGCGAAAAGCGTGCTTGCGCCCCTGTGAAAAATGTGGTCGCCCTGCGGGCAGGCCGTACGGGGATGACACGCAGCCGGCCGTGGTGTGCCTGGGGCGGCCGGGTCAGGCGGCCGGGTCGGTGGGTCGGGTCGGTGGGTCGGGTCGGTGGGTCGGGTGGATCGCTCGGGTGGATCGCTCGGGTGGATCGGTCGGGTGGATCGGTCGGGTGGATCGGTCGGGTGGATCGGTCGGGTGGGTGAGTGGTCGGGGCGGGGGCGGTGAAGGCGAGTGGTGGTGGGTGTCGGGGTGGGGTCGGTGTGTGCTGGGTCGCACAGGGGCTGACCTGAGCGTATGCCGGAATTGTCGGTGGCCCGTGAGAGGGTGGATCGGGGGCTGCTCTGAACGGTTCGGGGTTTGCTCCGGGCGTCTGGGAGGAGTGGGTGTGAGCGAGCGCGTGCCCGCGCGGCGGGTTCTGGGGTTGGCCGTGCCCGCGTTGGGTGTGTTGGCCGCCGAGCCGTTGTACGTGTTGGTGGACACGGCCGTCGTCGGGCACCTCGGCGCGTTGCCGTTGGCCGGGCTTGCGCTGGGCGGCGTGTTGTTCACACAGGTCGCCTCGCAGCTCACCTTCCTCTCCTACGGCACGACGGCGCGCGCCGCCCGCTTGTTCGGCGCGGGCCGCCGGGCCGACGCGGTGCAGGAGGGCGTCCAGGCGACCTGGCTGGCCCTGGCCGTCGGTGTGCTGGTGATCGGGTTGGGGCAGGTGCTCGCCGCGCCCGCCGCGCGGGTGCTGGCCGGTGGCGAGGTGGCCGCCGAGGCCGTCTCCTGGCTGCGGATCGCGTTGTTCGGCGCTCCGTTCGTGCTGGTGACGATGGCCGGCAACGGGTGGATGCGCGGGGTCGAGGACACGGTTCGGCCGTTGCGCTACGTGTTGTTCGGCAACGGGTTGTCGGCCGTGCTGTGCCCGCTGCTGGTGCACGTCGCCGGGTGGGGGCTGGAAGGCAGCGCGGTCGCGAACGTCGTGGCGCAGGTCGTGTCGGCGTGCCTGTTCTTCCGCGCGCTGTTCGCCGAGGGCGTGCCGCTGCGCCCGCGGCCGGCGGCGATGCGGGCCCAGCTCGGGCTCGGCCGCGACCTGGTGCTGCGCAGCCTCGCGTTCCAGGCGTGCTTCGTCTCGGCCGCGTCGGTGGCCGCCCGGACGTCGGTCGGCGCGGTGGGCGCGCACCAGATCGTGCTCCAGCTGTGGACGTTCCTGGCGCTGGTGCTGGACTCGCTGGCGATCGCCGCGCAGGCCATCGTCGGGCAGGCGCTGGGCGCGCACCGGCAGGACGAGGCGAAGCGGTTCGCGTGGCAGGTCACCGGTTACGGCCTCGGGTTCGGGCTCGTGCTCGGCGCGGTGTTCGCCGCGCTGTCGGGAGTCGTGCCGCCGCTGTTCACCGGTGACCCGCAGGTGCTGGGCGAGGTGCCGCACGCGTGGTGGTTCTTCGTGGCGTTGCAGCCGATCGCCGGTGTCGTGTTCGCGCTGGACGGTGTGCTGCTCGGCGCGGGCGACGCGAAGTTCCTGCGCAGCGCCACGCTGCTGGCGGCGGCGGTCGGGTTCCTGCCGCTGGTGTGGGCGTCGCTGGCGTTCGACTGGGGGCTGGTGGGCGTCTGGTCCGGGCTGTCGGCGTTCATGGCGCTGCGCTTGGCGACGCTGCTGGTGCGGACGCGTTCCGGCAGGTGGGCGCGGGTGGGCGCGGTGTGGTGAGGCGCACCTACCGAAATTGTTAACAATGGGCAAGTGTTTCCGGTGGAGGTAGTGCCGCCGCACGGAGACCCGAGGAGCCCGCCTTGCCGGTCGATCGCGCCACGCGACGCGCGTGGCTGGTCTGGTCAACCGCCGTCGTCGTCTACGTCGCCGCCCTGTTCCACCGCACGTCGCTCGGCGTCGCCGGGCTGGAAGCCGCCGACCGCTTCGCCGTCGGCCCCGCCGCGCTCGGCACGTTCACCGTGCTCCAGATCGGCCTGTACGCGGTGATGCAGGTGCCGACGGGCCTGCTGGTGGACCGCTTCGGGCCGCGCCGGGTGCTCACCGCCGCCGCGCTGCTGATGGGCGTCGGCCAGCTGCTGTTCGCGCTGGCGACCTCGTACCCGGTGGGGCTCGCGGCGCGGGCCGTGCTCGGCGTCGGCGACGCCATGACGTGGGTCAGCGTGCTGCGCCTGGCCGCCGCGCACTTCCCGCCGCGCCGGTTCACCGTCGTGATGTCGCTGTCCGCCGCGCTGGGCGGCGCGGGCAACCTCCTGGCCACGCTGCCGCTGACGCTGCTGCTCCAGAGCGCCGGGTGGACGGTGGCGTTCCTCGTCGCGGGCGCGGCGACGGCCGGCTACGCGCTGGTCGTCGCCTGGCGGGTGCGGGAGGCGCCCGACGGCGTGCCGCCGCCGCCACCGGAGAGCGTGCCGCTGCGCACGGTCGCCAAGCGGGTCTCGGCGGCGTGGCGCGAACCCAGCACCCGGCTCGGGTTCTGGGTGCACTTCACGTGCATGTCGACGCCCGCGCTGCTGGGCCTGCTGTGGGGTTTCCCGTACCTGGTCGAGGCGCAGGGCATGAGCCGGCCGGAGGCGTCGGCGGTGCTGAGCCTGCTGGTCGTGGTGGGCATCGTGGCCGGCCCGGTGTCCGGCGCGGTGATGGCGCGCCGTCCCGAGTGGCGGATGCCGATCGTCGGCTGCTACCTCGCCGCGGCGCTGGTGTGCTGGGCGGTGCTGCTGGGGTGGCCGGGCGGGGTGCTGCCGCCGGGCGTGCTGTACGCGGTGTTCGGGGTGCTCGCCGTCGGCGGCCCGGCGTCGGGGGTGGCGTTCGCGCTGGTGCGGGACTACAACCCGCTGCACCGCGTGAGCACGGCCACCGGCGTGGCGAACGTCGGCGGGTTCGCGGCGATCACGTTCTACGCCCTCGCGGTCGGCGTGGTGCTCGACCTGGCGCGCGGCGCGGACGCGCCGCAGGCGTACCGGATCGCCTTCCTGGCCGTGGTTGCCGTGCTGGTGGCGGGTGTGTGGCGCACGGTCGTGTGGTGGCGGCGGGCGCGGGCCGCGGTGTTCGCCGCCGAGCGGCGCGGGGAGCGCGTGCCGGTGCAGTTGCGTCGCCGCCGGTGGGACGTCCTGGCCGATGCTTAAGATGACCGGTCGTGTCCGCATCATCTTCCGCTGTGCAGCCAGGTCTCGTCGTCGTCGACAAACCGGACGGCATGACTTCCCACGACGTGGTGGCGAGGGTCCGCCGCATCCTCGGCACCCGGAAGGTCGGGCACGCGGGCACGCTCGACCCGATGGCGACCGGCGTGCTGGTGCTCGGCGTGGAGCGGGCGACGAAGCTGCTCGGCCACCTGGCGCTGGACAGCAAGGCGTACCTGTCGACCATCCGCCTCGGCTCGGCCACCACCACCGACGACGCCGAGGGCGAGGTGCTGTCCACCGCGGACGCCTCCGGGGTGCCCGAGGACGCCATCCGGGCGGCCGTGGCGAAGCTCACCGGCCCCATCCAGCAGGTGCCCAGCGCGGTCAGCGCGGTCAAGATCGGCGGCAAGCGCGCCTACGCGCGGGTCCGCGACGGCGAGGTGGTGGAGATCCCGGCGCGGCCGGTGACGGTGCACCGGTTCGACGTGCTGTCGATCCGCCGCGAGGGCGACGCCACCGAGCTGGACGTGATGGTGGAGTGCTCGTCCGGCACCTACGTGCGGGCGCTGGCCCGCGACCTGGGGGCGGACCTCGGCGTGGGCGGCCACCTGGCGGCGCTGCGCCGCACCCGCGTCGGCCCGTTCGACCTGCGGGTGGCGCGGACGCTGGCGCGGCTGGAGGAGTCGCCCGGCCTGTCGCTGGACCTGGACGCGGCGGTCGCGAAGGCGTTCCCGCGCCGCGAGATCGCGCCCCGCGAGGCCGTCGCCCTGTCCCACGGGCAGCGCCTGGCGGCGGGCGGCCTGGACGGCACCTACGGCGTCTTCGGCCCCGACGGGCACGTGGTGGCGCTGGCGAGGGACGAGGGCCCGATCGCCAAGCCGCTGGTGGTTCTCACGCCGGCCGGATAGCCCTACCGTGGTGGGCATGGCGAGATGGGTGTGGCCGACCGCGGCCGGCGTCGTGGCCTCGGCCACCGGGGTCGTGGTCAACCTGGCCACCGACCACGGGGACAACCCCTGGACCTGGGGCGGCGTCGTGCTGCTCACCGCGGCGGGCGTCGGCGTCGGCCTCGCGGCGCGGCGCTCCGAGCGGCAGCGGCAGCACCCGCCGGACCGGCCCGCGGACGTGCGCAACATCGTCAGCGGCACGGTGCACGGCGGGGTGGTGCAGGCGGGCTCGCTGGGCTCCGTGACGATCGACTCCGGGTCGACGGTCAACCAGAACGCCACCGCCCGCGACGGCGGCACCGTCCACCAGGCGGGCCGCGACGTCCGCCACGAGCGGGGCCGGTGAGGCGCGGGCCCGCGGCGCGCCGGACCGGCCGTGCCGCGCGGTTCCGGCGGGCGCCCGCGCGCCGCCGCCGGGCCCCTCGCCCGCCGGGGACCGGTCCTCTCCCGGCCACGTAGGCTGCTCACCGTGCAGCGGTGGCGTGGGTTGGAGCACCTCCCCGGTGGCTGGGGTCGGTGCGTCGTGACGATCGGGGTGTTCGACGGCGTGCACCGGGGGCACCAGGCGCTCATCGGCCGGGCCGTCGAGTCGGCCTCCGCCAGGGACGTCCCGTCCGTCGTCATGACGTTCGACCCGCACCCGTCGGAGGTCGTGCGGCCCGGCAGCCACCCGGCCCAGCTGACCAGCCTGCGGCGGCGCGCCGAACTGGTGGAGCGCCTCGGCGTGGACGTGTTCTGCGTCCTGCCGTTCACCGTCGAGCTGTCGCGGATGCCCGCCGCCGAGTTCGTGCACGAGGTGCTGGTGGAGCGCCTGCACGTCGCCTCCGTGGTGGTCGGCCAGAACTTCACGTTCGGCAGCCGGGCCGCGGGCAACGTCGACCTGCTGCGCGCGTTGGGACAGCGGTTCGGGTTCGGTACCGAGGGGGCGGATCTGGTGACCGACGACGGGGTGACGTACTCGTCCACCTACATCAGGGCGTGCATCGACGCCGGCGACGTGGGGGCCGCCGCGCAGGCGCTGGGCCGCCCGCACCGGCTGGAGGGGATCGTCGTGCGCGGCGACGGACGGGGCCGGGAGCTGGGCTTCCCCACGGCGAACCTGTCCACCGCGCGGTTCGCGGCGGTGCCCGCCGACGGCGTCTACGCCTGCTGGTTCGTGCACTCCGACGGGCGCCGGCTGAGGGCGGCCGTGTCCGTCGGCACCAACCCGACGTTCTCCGGGCGGGAGCGGCGGGTCGAGGCGTTCGTGCTCGACGTCGACGAGGACTTCTACGGCCAGCGGGTCGCCCTGGACTTCGTGGCCCGGCTGCGCGGCATGGAGCGGTTCGACACCGTCGAGGCGCTGCTGGAGCAGATGCGCCGGGACGTCGCGGAAACGCGGGGCATCCTGCCGGCGGACGGCGCGTGACGCGTTGCACCAGCTGGGTGGAACGCGTCATGCGGGTGCTGCTTACCTGGCAAGATGCCGGTCACGTCGGCCGGGCAGGGGAGAGGCGAAGGTGGAGGACCACAAGATCGTCCAGCGCAACCTCGCGTTGCAGCGCGAGTGGTACGGGGAGCCCTTGGGGGACCGGGTGCGCCGGTTGGTGGTCGCTTTCAACGTGTCGCAGGCGCAGCTGGCGGACGTCCTGGGCATCAGCGCGCCCATGCTCAGCCAGGTGATGAGCGGACGCCGCGCGAAGATCGGCAACCCGTCCGTGCTGGCCCGGATGATCATGCTGGAGCGCAAGGTCCTCACCCCGGACGTGGCCACCGGCGCGCCGGACGCGCTCCAGCGGGCGCTGGACGAGGTGCGCGAGTCCAAGCCCACGGTCAGCCGCGACTCGCTGCCGGTCAACGGCGCGGACGACGAGGCCGTGGTGTTCCCGTTCCTGCGCCGCATCGCCGACCAGCGCGAGCTGTCCCAGGCGGCCGACGTGCTGCGCGAGGACTTCCCGGCGCTGGCGGACCTGCTGCGCCGCGCGGGCAAGGGCCGCGTCCCCTGAGGCTGTTCACGGGCGTCTTCCCGCCGGGGCCGGTGGTCGCCGAGCTGGCAGGCGCCCTGCGCCCGCTGCGCGCCGCGCGCCCGGACCTGAGGTGGAGCGACCCCGAGCGCTGGCACGTCACGCTCCGCTTCCACGGCGACCACGCGGAGCCCGCGGGGCTGCTCGACGGGCTGCGCGGCCTGCCCGCGCCGACCGTGCGGCTGGCCGGCAGCGGCGCGTTCCCCGGCGTCCTGTGGGTCGGGGTCGAGGGCCCGCTGCGCCCGCTGGCCGAGGCGGCGGGGGCGGACCCGGACTGGCGTCCACACCTGACGGTCGCCCGCTCGCGCCACCGCCGGCCGCGCTGGCCGCGCGTGGAGTTCACCGGTCGCGAGTGGACCGTCGCGGAGGTGGCGCTGGTGCGCAGCCGGCCGGGCGGGGGGTACGAGGTGCTCCAGCGGGTGCCCTTGACCACGCCAAACGACTGAGCGCGGCGACTACTGGTAGCCTCGACAGTTGGGTCTGGCTGCGGTCCGTGGCGGCCATGACCGGCTACCCCCGGCGACGGGGGCCGCACGGAACACACACCGAGGTACCGAGGAGTAGCGGGAACGTGGCACTGACCACCCAGGAAAAGAAGACCATCCTCGCCGAGTACGGCGTCCACGACACGGACACCGGTTCGGCCGAGGCGCAGGTCGCGCTGCTGAGCAAGCGGATCGCGGACCTGACCGAGCACCTGAAGCAGCACAAGCACGACCACCACTCGCGTCGTGGCCTGCTGCTGCTGGTCGGCCGTCGCCGCCGGCTGCTCAACTACCTCCAGAAGGTGGACATCCAGCGCTACCGGTCGCTCATCTCGCGACTGGGCCTGCGCAGGTGACAGCCGCCGAGGGGGAGTGACCGGCCGGTCGCTCCCCCTCGGCGCGACGCAACGCGACAAAGAAGAGGGACGCGCACGCGCGCGGCGCAACGGGACGACAGTCCGCCGGTCCTCGGTAGTGGCCCCCTGGCCGATTCGCCTCCCAGGGGACTTCGATCGAAGACCGGCCTCGTCCGTACCGCGACCCCGCGCCCGTACCCGCGGCGTCCCGTGTGACGAGGAGTAGGAACACATGACGGAACTCGAGGTCCACGAGACTTCGGCCGTGATCGACAACGGTCGGTTCGGCACGCGCACCATCCGCTTCGAGACGGGCCGGCTGGCCCGCCAGGCGGCCGGCTCGGTCGTCGCCTACCTGGACGACGAGACGATGCTGCTGTCGGCGACGACGGCGTCGAAGCACCCCAAGGAGCACTTCGACTTCTTCCCCCTCACGGTGGACGTCGAGGAGCGCATGTACGCCGCGGGCCGCATCCCCGGCTCGTTCTTCCGCCGCGAGGGTCGCCCGTCGACCGACGCGATCCTGACCTGCCGCCTGATCGACCGGCCGCTGCGCCCGTCCTTCGTGGACGGTCTGCGCAACGAGATCCAGGTCGTCATCACGGTGATGAGCCTGAACCCCGCCGACCTGTACGACGTCGTGGCCATCAACGCCGCGTCCGCGTCCACGCAGCTCGCCGGCCTGCCGTTCTCCGGCCCCATCGGCGGCGTCCGGGTGGCGCTGGTCGAGGGCCAGTGGGTGGCGTTCCCCACCCACGAGCAGCTGGAGAAGGCCGTGTTCGACATGGTCGTCGCCGGCCGGGTGGTCGGTGACGACGTCGCCATCATGATGGTCGAGGCCGAGGCGACCGAGCAGGTCGTCGACCTGGTCGCCGAGGGCGCGCAGGCGCCGACCGAGGAGGTCGTGGCGGCGGGCCTGGAGGCGGCCAAGCCGTTCATCAAGGTGCTGTGCGACGCGCAGGCCGAGCTCGCGGCGCGCGCCGCGAAGGAGACCGCCGAGTTCCCGACCTACCCGGCCTACCAGGACGACGCGTTCGCGGCCGTCGAGGAGGCCGGCGCGGCCGACCTGGCGCAGGCGCTGACCATCGCGGGCAAGCAGGAGCGCGAGTCCCGCATCGACGAGGTCAAGGCGTCGGTGCTGGAGGGCCTGGCCGAGCGGTTCGAGGGCCGGGAGAAGGAGATCGGCGCGGCGTTCCGCTCGCTGACCAAGAAGCTGGTGCGGCAGCGCATCCTGCGCGACAAGGTCCGCATCGACGGCCGCGGCCTCACCGAGATCCGGTCGCTGTCGGCCGAGGTCGAGCTGATCCCGCGGGCGCACGGCTCGGCGCTGTTCGAGCGCGGCGAGACCCAGATCCTGGGCGTCACCACGCTGAACATGCTGCGCATGGAGCAGCAGATCGACTCGCTGTCCCCGGAGACGCACAAGCGCTACCTGCACCACTACAACTTCCCGCCGTTCTCCACCGGTGAGACCGGCCGCGTCGGCTCGCCCAAGCGGCGCGAGATCGGCCACGGCGCGCTGGCCGAGCGGGCCCTGGTGCCCGTGCTGCCCAAGCGCGACGAGTTCCCCTACGCGATCCGCCAGGTCTCCGAGGCGCTGGGCTCCAACGGCTCCACCTCGATGGGCTCGGTCTGCGCGTCCACCATGTCGCTGCTCAACGCGGGCGTGCCGCTCAAGGCGCCGGTGTCGGGCATCGCGATGGGCCTGGTGTCCGACGAGGTCGACGGCAAGACGGAGTACGTCGCGCTGACCGACATCCTCGGCGCGGAGGACGCGTTCGGCGACATGGACTTCAAGGTCGCCGGCACCAAGGAGTTCGTGACCGCGCTCCAGCTCGACACCAAGCTCGACGGCATCCCGTCCGAGGTGCTGGGCGCGGCGCTGGGCCAGGCCCGCGACGCCCGCCTGACCATCCTGGAGGTCATGGCCGAGGCCATCGACCGCCCGGACGAGATGAGCCCGTTCGCGCCGCGCGTCACGTCGGTGAAGATCCCGACCGACAAGATCGGCGAGGTGATCGGGCCCAAGGGCAAGATGATCAACTCGATCACCGAGCAGACCGGCGCCGACATCTCCATCGAGGACGACGGCACGATCTACGTCGGCGCGGCGGACGGCCCGTCGGCCGAGGCCGCGATCGGCCTGATCAACGCCATCGCCAACCCGCAGCTGCCGAAGGTGGGCGAGCGGTTCCTCGGCACCGTGGTGAAGACCGCGGCGTTCGGCGCGTTCGTCTCGCTGCTGCCGGGCAAGGACGGCCTGATCCACATCTCCAAGCTGGGCAACGGCAAGCGCGTCGGCAAGGTCGAGGACGTCGTCAAGGTCGGCGACAAGCTCCGCGTGGAGATCGCCGACATCGACCAGCGCGGCAAGATCAGCCTGGTCCTGGTCGACGAGGACGAGGCCGCCGCGCCGACCGCCGCCGCGCCGGAACAGGCCGGGGACGCGGTGCCGGCCGACTCCGCGGCGCAGTGACGGCACGGTGACCACGAGCGTCAACGGGACGGCCGCGGGTGCCACCGGCACCCGCGGCCGTCCGCTCGCCACGAGGCTCGGGCACCTCCAGCGGCCCGGCACCACCCGCGTGCTGGAGCGCGGCGCGACGGGCGTGACGGTGCGCCGCAGCGTGCTCCCGTCCGGGCTGCGGGTGATCACCGAGCAGATACCGGGCGTGCGGTCCGCGTCGGTCGGGCTGTGGGTGCAGGTCGGCTCGCGCGACGAGCGCGCCGAGGTCGCGGGCGCCGCGCACTACCTGGAGCACCTGCTGTTCAAGGGCACCGCGAACCGGTCGGCGGCGGCCATCGCCGAGGAGATCGACGCGGTCGGCGGCGAGCTGAACGCGTTCACCGCCAAGGAGCACACCTGCTACTACGCGCACGTCCTGGACGAGGACCTGCCGCTGGCGGTGGACCTGGTGTGCGACGTGGTGTTCGAGGCGCTGTGCGAGCCGCGCGACTTCGAGACCGAGCGCGGCGTCGTCCTCGAAGAGATCGCCATGCGCGACGACGACCCGGAAGACCTGCTGCACGACGCGTTCCTCGACGCCCTCCTCGGCGAGCACCCGCTGGGGCGCTCGGTGCTGGGCACCGAGCGGTCCATCCGGGACATGGACCGCGCCGCGCTGTTCGGGTTCTACAAGCGCCGCTACACGCTGCCCCGGATGGTGCTGGCGGTCGCGGGCAACGTGGAGCACGCGCACGTGATGCGGTTGGCGCGCAAGCAGATCGGCGATCGGCTGCACCGCGCCGGCACGCCCGTCGCGCCCCGCGTGGGCCGGGCCCGCGTGCCGGCCGCGCGGAAGCTGGTGCTGCACACCGACGACACCGAGCAGGCGCACCTGATGCTGGGCGTCCGCGCGCTGGACCGGCACGACGAGCGCCGCTTCGCGCTGAACGTGCTCAACGCGGCGCTGGGCGGCGGCATGAGCTCCCGGCTGTTCCAGGAGGTCCGCGAGCGGCGCGGCCTGGCCTACCAGGTGTACTCGTCGGTGGGCATGTACGCGGACACCGGCACGTGGTCGGTGTACGCGGGCTGCCAGCCGGACCGCCTCGGCGACGTGGCGGGCGTCGTGCGCGACGTGCTCACCGAGGTCGCCTCGGGCGGCCTGGACGACGCGGAGGTCGCGCGCGGCAAGGGCCAGCTGCGCGGCGCGCTCGTGCTCGGGCTGGAGGACACCAGCTCCCGCATGTCCCGCATCGGCAAGGGCGAGCTGAACTACGGCGACCACCTGTCGGTGGAGCAGACCCTGGCGCGCATCGACGAGGTCACCGCGACCGACGTGGCCGCGCTGGCCCGAGAGCTGTTGCGGCGTCCCGTCGCCGCGTCCGTCGTCGGCCCCTACGCTCACGCCGACGACTTGCCGTCCCAGGTGCACGAGGTGATCTCTTGAGCAGGCGTTCCCCCGACGAACCGATCCGCGTGGGCGTGCTCGGCGCGCACGGCCGCATGGGCGCGGAGGTCGTCCGCGCGGTGACCGCGGCCGACGACGCGGTGGTCGTGGCCGCGCTGGACGCGGCCGACGAGCTGTCCGCGCTGACCGACGCGGGCGCCGAGGTCGTGGTCGACTTCACCAACCCCGACGTCGTGATGGACAACCTCCGGTTCTGCGTGGAGCACGACCTCCACGCGGTGGTCGGCACGTCCGGCTTCGACGCGGAGCGGCTGTCGACCGTGGAGGGCTGGCTGGCGGCCAAGCCGGCGGTGGGCGTGCTGGTCGCGCCGAACTTCGCGATCGGCGCGGTGCTGTCGATGCGGTTCGCGGAGATCGCGGCCCGCTACTACGACTCGGCCGAGGTCGTCGAGCTGCACCACCCGCGCAAGGTGGACGCGCCGTCGGGCACGGCGGCGCACACGGCCCGGCTGATCACGCGGGCGCGCGAGGCGGCCGGGCTGGCGCCGATGCCCGACGCGACCACGCAGGAGGCCCCCGGCGCGCGCGGCGCGCTCGTCGGCGACGTGCGGGTGCACGCGCTGCGGATCGCGGGCCTGGTCGCGCACCAGGAGGTCGTGTTCGGCACGGAGGGCGAGACGCTGACCCTGCGGCACGACTCGCTGGACCGCACGTCGTTCATGCCGGGCGTGCTGCTGGCGGTGCGCTCGGTGTCCGCCCACCCCGGCCTGTCGGTGGGGCTCGACGAGTACATGGACCTGTGAAGGCCCGCACCACCGCGTTCCTCATCACCGCCGCGCTCGCGGTGTACTTCGTGCTGCTCGGCGGGCGGGCGGTGGTGTTGATCGGCACGGGCGACCCGGTGGGCGTCGGGCTGGGCGTCGGCGTGCTGGTGCTGCCGCTGATCGGGGCGTGGATCGCCTGGACGAACCTGCGGTTCGGGTTCGTCACCGAGCGGATGGCGCGGCAGTTGCGGCGGGAGGGCGGGCTGCTCGACACGTCCGACCTGCCGCGCCGCCCGTCGGGGCGGGTCGACCGGGACGCGGCGGACGGTTGGTTCGAGCGGCGGCGCGCCGAGGTGGTGGCCGCGCCGGAGGACTGGCGGAGCTGGTTCCTGCTGGCGCAGGCGTACGACCTGGCGGGTGACCGCGGCCGGGCGCGGGAGACCATGCGGAAGGCCATCGAACTCTTCCAGGTGCCGAACAATCGCCTGTGAGGCATCCGGGTGAGATTCAGTTCATCCGGCCTTAACGGTCTTTTGCCTTGGTTCGTCCGGTGGCACCTCGATACCGTGGAGGCGTGACGAACGCCTGCCACCACCTCCGCCTGACCTTCGCCTGCCTCGTCATCGTCACTGCGCTCGGTGCCGCCCTCGCCCTCACCTAGGCGAACCGCCTCACCTGACCGGGTGTTTCCAGGTGCCGGTGGTGCGCCGTTCGGGTAGCCGCGAAGGCATGGACCGAACAGCGGTGGACCTCCTGTACGACTGCGAGCTGCTGGACCGGCACGGCGAACCCATCGGTCCGGTCGTGGAACTGTGGCTGGACGACGGTCGTCCGCTGTGGGCGGCCGTGCGCGTCGACGGCGTGACGACGCTCGTGCCGATCCGGGGCGCGCAGGTCCGGGACCGCAGGCTCGTCGTGCCGGTGGCGAGGCAGGAAATCGCGGAAGCACCCCGCGTGGGCGCGGAACTGTCCGAAGTGGAGCACGTGGAACTGCACGACCACTACGGGCTCAGCGTGCCCGCGCAACGCCTGGTGCGCCACGTGCGGCACTCCGGGACGCCGAGCCGGCAACGCACACCCTGATGAGGCGCCGCCCGATCGCCTTGGCGCGCAACGACTGCCGCGGCACGCGCCCGGCGCACCGGAGACGTCGCACGGCGGAGGAGCCCCGGCAAGCGCGCGGCTCGCCGTCGACGCCACCGGACGCGCCGGACTTCAGTGCACCAGCCAGCCCGCCATGAGCCCCGGCGCGGCCGCGAGCACGCTGAACCGGGCGAACCGCCCGATCATCCCGGTCGTGATGAACAGCCACGACGACATGCCCGCGAGACCCGCCAGCACCGTCGTGAACATGAACGGCGGCAGACCGACCACGGAGCTCACCGCGTGCGTGCCGAACATCCAGTGCGGGTGCCGGTGGCAGCGCTCCCGGACCCACTCCAGCCGGGCCTTCCACCGCGCGCGCCACGCCGTGGGCGGCTTCTCCGGCTTCTCCTTGCGCCGCAGCCACGCCGGCAGGTGCCAGTCGCCGCGCGCGGCCAGGAAGTAGAACATCTTGCCCAGCACCTGGCCGACCGCGACCGCCAGCCCGATGCCCCACCAGGAGATGTGCGGCTGGTGCGCCACCAGGCCGATGACGAAGACCTCGATGCTGATGAGCGGGACGATCGCGGACCCGAAGGCCACCCCGAACGTCAGTCCCAGCCACCCCAGCAATGCCCACACCCGATCGAGGCTAGCAACGGATCAGCCCGTCAACAGTAGGGTCAACCCCCCGGAAACCCTGATTTCGCGCAGTGGACGCCCGCCCGCGTCCAGCGTGCGCACGGTGCCGTCACCGGCCCAGCCCGCCTTCTCGTAGAAGTTCGCGGAAACCCGGTCCGCCTCGGGTATCCAGGCGATCCCGCGCGTGCTCCCGTTGGCGCGCAACGCCTGCGCGGCGGTCGCGAGCAGCCGCCCGCCGTGGCCGCGCCGCGCCCACCGTGGCTCGACCAGCACGCTGACCAGCGCCGTGGTCCCGGCGTCGGCGGGCAGCGTGCCGTCGGCGCGGGCCACCTCCTCGCGCGGCGCGCTGCCGGACACGCAGAAGCCCACCAGGAAGCGGCCCTCCGTCGCGACGAGCACCTGCCCCTCCTCGACGGCCTCCGCCCACGCCTGCGCGGTGTCGCCCAGACCGGCCAGCACCTCCTCCGGCACCAGACGCGCGTACGCGGTACGCCAGGTGTCGCGGTGGACGCGGGCGATCTCCGGCACGTCTTCGGGCTTCGCGGTGCGCACAGTGGCGTCTGCCATAGGAGCACCCTAGTGGTCGTCGGTCGTGGCAGCGTGCGGATCATGCGTTGGGCTGCTTTGGGCGTTGTGTACGTGGTGTGGGGCTCCACCTACGTCGCCATCCGATTCACCATCGAGACCATCCCGCCGCTGCTGTCGGCCGGCACGAGGTTCCTGGCGGCCGGGCTGGTCCTGGCGCTGGTCCTGCGCGGGCGGATGCGCATGACCGGACCCCAGTTGCGCACCGCGGTCCTGGTCGGACTGCTGCTGCCGGTGTGGGGCAACGGGCTCGTCGTCGTGGCCGAGCAGTCCGTGTCGTCGGGCCTCGCGGCGCTGCTGGTGGCGTCGGTGCCCCTGTACGTCGTGCTGTTCCGGCGCCTGGGCGGCGAACGGCCGCCCCGCGTGACCTACGCGGGCGTGGCGCTGGGGCTCGTGGGGCTCGGCGTGCTGCTGCTGCACGACGTCGGCGGCTCGACGTGGTGGGGCCCGTGGCTGGTGCTGCTGGCCGCGTTCGGGTGGGCGCTCGGGTCGTACCTGAACGGCCGCCTGCCGTCCGGCGACCCGTTCGCGATGTCGTCGGTGGAGATGATCGTCGGCGGCCTGGTGCTCACCCTCGGCGGCCTGGTCGCGGGGGAGCGCTTCGCGCCGGCGGCGGTGTCCCCGGCGTCGTGGTGGGCGTGGGGCTACCTGGTCGTGTTCGGGTCGCTGCTCGCGTTCAGCTCGTACGTGTATGTGCTGGGCAAGCTGCCCGTGTCGACGGTGGCGACCTACGCCTACGTGAACCCGGTGATCGCCGTCCTGCTCGGCGTGTGGCTGGCGGACGAGCGGTTCGGGGCGTACCAGCTCGCCGGCGGTGTCCTGGTGGTGCTGGCCGTGGGGCTCGTCGTCCGGGCCGAGCGGAGATGTCGTACCTGAGTGGGAGTATCCCGGCGTGCAGAAGATGAGCGCAGACGTCGCCCGCCGGATCGCGCTGGGCGCCCAGGGTTTCGCCGACCCGCGGCCCGCCTCGCCGCCCACCAGGCGGCACCTCCAGCGGGTGCTGTCGCGCGTGCGGCTGCTCCAGCTCGACTCGGTCAACGTCGCCGTGCGCGCGCACTACATGCCGGTCTTCAGCCGCCTCGGCGCGTACGCGCCCTCCCTGGTGGACGACGCGGCGTGGTCGCACGGGCCCCGCAGACCGAGGCTGCTGGTCGAGTACTGGGCGCACGAGGCGAGCCTGGTGCCGGTGGAGGACTGGCCGCTGTTCCACTCGGGCGCGAAGCGGCGGGGCTGGTGGCACCACCACACCGCCGTCGCCGAGCGGGAGCCGCGGCTGGTGGAGGACATCCTGGCGGTGGTGAAGGAGCTGGGGCCGATCGGCGCGGGCGCGATCGAGAAGGCGCTGGCGGGCGGCGGACCGCGCGCCAAGGACCACTGGGGCTGGAACTGGTCCGAGGTCAAGAAGGTCTGCGAGTACCTGTTCGGCGTGGGCGCGCTGACCACGGGCACGCGGCGGGGGTTCGAGCGCCTCTACGACCTGACCGAGCGGGTGCTGCCGCCCGAGGTGCTGGCGCGCCGCGTCGCGCCGGAGGAGGGCGCGCGGGAGCTGGTGTCCCGCGCGGCCGCGGCGCTGGGCGTGGCCACGGAGCCGGACCTGCGCGACTACTACCGCCTCGCGCCCGCCCGCAGCCGGCAGGCGGTCGCGGAGCTGGTGGAGGAGGGCGTGCTGACGCCGGTCGAGGTGGAGGGCTGGCCGGCCGTCGGGTACCGGCACGTGGCGGCGCGCGTGCCGAGGGCGGTGCCGGGGCGGGCCCTGCTGTGCCCGTTCGACCCGCTGATCTGGGAGCGCGCCCGCACCGAACGGGTCTTCGGCTTCCACTACCGGATCGAGATCTACGTGCCGGAGGCCAAGCGGGTGCACGGCTACTACGTGTTCCCGTTCCTGCTGGACGGCCGGCTGGTGGGGCGGGTGGACCTCAAGGCGGACCGGGCGGCGGGGGTGTTGCGGGTGCAGGCGGCGCACGCGGAGGCGGGCGTCGACCACGGCCGCGTGGCGGTGGAGCTGGCCGCCGAGCTGCGGCACATGGCGGACTGGTTGGAGCTGGACGACGTCCGGGTGGTCCCGCGCGGCGACCTCGCGCCGGCGCTGAAGGCGGTGGTGCGGTAGGGCGACTTTCGGGGGCACGCGCACGGCGGTCGCGGTCCGGTGCAGTCGCGGTGCAGTCGCGGTGCGGTGCAGTCCGGTCCGGTCGGGTGCGGTCCGGTGCGGTCGCGGTGCGGTTGCGGGCCGGCGCGGCGGGGTCGGGCTTGGCGCGGTGTGGCTTGGCGCGGTGAACGGCATCGCGGTCGCCGACCCCGCGGCGCGCGGGTGCGAAGCGCGCCGCGGGAAGCCGGTCAGCCCGACTCGGTGAGCGGTCGGCCGGTCGGACCGCGCGAGCGGTCGGTCAGCTCGACGACGCGGTCACCAGCGCGTGACCGCTGCCGGTGCGGCCCGTGACGGACAGCGGCGCCTCGCCGCCCTCCGGCGGGGTGTCCGACACGTCCAGCTCGCTGCGCGCCGTGCCACCGGTCGACGCCAGGTCGATCCGCGCGGCCACCCCCGGCCGGACGCCGACCCGCAGATCACCCGAACCGGTGCCCAGTTGGAGTCGGCCCGCCGCCGCGTCCGCGACGGTGACGTCACCGCTGCCGGTGCGCACCTGCACGTCGTGCTGCACCGCGCCCAACCACACGTCACCCGTCCCGGTGTACACGACGGTGTTGCCGCCGACGGACGACACCTCGACGTCGCCGCTGCCGGTCTTCGCGCGCAGCCCGCCCAGCATCGGGCCCAGCCGCACCTTCCCCGAGCCGGAGTGCACGTGGGACGGCGCGTCCGCGCGGTCCGCCGTGACGTCGCCCGTGCCGGTCCGGATCTCCAGCCGCCCGGCCGTGCCGGTCACCGTCACGTCGGCCGCGCCCGCCTTCGCGAGCACGTGCGACCCGCTCGGCGCGCGCACCGTCACGTCCAGCGGCACCGCCCGCAGCGGCAGCGACTTGGACGACTGGACCCGCAACCGCTGCCCGGTCAGCTCCAGCCGCGCGTCGCGCACCGCCTCGGCGGGCCCGGCCGGCTGGCCCTGCCCGGCGCCGAACTGGTCGTTCACCCAGCTCAGCAGGCTGGTCAAGCCCGCGGTCCACGACTCGCCCGAGGACTCCTGGTGCCGCACCTCCACGTGCACGCCCGGCTCGTCCACGAGGTGCACCCGCACCCGCCCGGACAGGATGGCGACGTCGACCTCGACCACGCCCTCCACCTCGAAGCTCTGCCGCCTCACGACCTCCGACGACTCCACGATCCCCCCTCAGCCCTGGACCCAGCCGCGGACGCGGGAACCGTCGTCCTTGGGTGGCTTGGCGTGCCCGGCCTGCGGCCCCTGCGCCGACTGCCGGCCGCGCCGCCCACCCACCGCGCCCTGCACGGCGTGGGCGACGAACGTGTTGAGCGACATGCCCTGCGACGCCGCGGCCTGCTCGGCCTTCGACTTCAGCTCGTCGAGCAGCCGCAGGGTGATCCGCGTGACGTCACCGGCGGTGGGCCGGGGGACCTCGCTCGGCTCCGGTTCGGGGTCCTCGGGCGCGGGTGACGCGCCGGTGACGACCACCTGGACGTCCCGGCCGTCCAGCCGGACCTCGACGACCGGGCCGTCGAGCGCCACGGTCACCTCCGCGGCCAGGTCGGACAGGGCGTTCATGAGTGCCAGCCGGGCGGCGGGCTCCAGCGCGGCGGACAGCACGGCCGCGGTGCGCCGGGTGTCGTCATCCCCGGCGGACGCGGCTGTCGCGAGGTCCTCGCGCAGTTGTGCGATGTACGGCGACAGATCCATGACACCACAATGACTCCATTTCCGACACCAGTCAAGAGGTCAGTGACGCCAGGGTGGTGTCACCACTGCGGCACCGGGTGCACGGCACGGGTGGCCGGGTGGTGTCCGACCTCGTCGGGCGCGGTGCGCAAAAGGGATGCGGGTCCTGTGCGGGCCGCAGGCGGACGCGGCGGGCTTACCGTCGCGGCACGGGGCCGAGCGGTGTCGAGCGGTGTCGTCGGCGGAGTCGCGGATGTGATTCCACTCTGATGTCAGTGACTGACATGACTTCGATCGCGACTTCCGTCACGTCGTGCGTCGAGCGCTGCGGCGCGGCCTCGACACCCTCCGCGAGCAGGTGCCCGTCGCAAGTGGACGACCGCGCGGATCGGTTAGGGTTCCGGCATGGCTGAGACGGTGTCGCCGAAGGTGCAGTTGATCGCGAAGACGGAGTTCTTCCCCCCGGCGGACGTACCGTGGTCCACCGACTCCGACGGCGGCGAGGCGCTCGCCGAGTTCGCCGGCCGCGCCTGCTACCAGTCGTGGACCAAGCCCAACCCGGCCACCGCCACCAACGCCGGCTACCTCAAGCACATCATCGAGGTCGGCCACCTCTCCGTGCTCGAACACGGCTCGGTCAGCTTCTACCTGACGGGCATCTCGCGGTCGCTCACCCACGAGTTGATCCGGCACCGCCACTTCTCGTACTCGCAGCTGTCCCAGCGGTACGTGCCCGAGCGCAACGCCGCGATGGTGGAGCCGGACGTCATCGCCGACGACCCCGAGCTGCACGCGAAGTTCGTCGCGGCGGCCCAGGCCAGCGTCGACGCCTACAACGAGCTGCTCAAGGGCCTGGAGGAGAAGTTCTCCGACGTGCCGAGCGCCACCCTGCGCCGCAAGCAGGCCAGGCAGGCGGCCCGCGCGATCCTGCCCAACGCCACCGAGACCCGGATCGTGGTCACCGGCAACTACCGCGCGTGGCGGCACTTCATCGCCATGCGCGCCACCGAGCACGCCGACGTCGAGATCCGCGCGCTCGCCGTCGAGTGCCTGCGCCAGCTCCAGAAGGCGGCGGCCAACGTGTTCGCCGACTTCACGATCTCCACGCTGCCCGACGGCACGGAGGTCGCCTCCAGCCCGCTGGTCACCGAGGGCTGAGCGTGAGGCGGCTCATCGTCGACGTCCGGCCGGGGGAGTACACCGTCGCGCGGCTGCCCGCCGACGCGCCCGTCCCGGCCGGGCTGCTCGACCACGAGCTGGTGTCGGTGACCCGGACGCCCGACGAGCTGTCGATCGTGTGCCCGAGCGCGCACGCCCCGGACAGCGACCTCGTCCAGGCGGGCTGGCGGCTGCTGACCGTGCGCGGGCCGCTGGAGTTCACCCTCACCGGGATCATGGCGGCGCTGTCCGGCGAGCTCGCCGCGGCCGGGGTCGGCCTGTTCGCGCTGTCCACCTACGACACCGACCACCTGCTGGTGAAGGCCGCCGACCTGGGCCGCGCCGTCACCGCGCTCCGCGCGTCGGGCCACGAGGTGCACCTGCCGGTCTGAGCCGGGCGTTTCGCCACCCGGTCCGAAATCGCGGAAACCGCGTGGTGCCGCCGGTGGTCTGAAGTAGCGTTCCGCCGTCCACGGCTGAGGAGTACGACGGTGACAGGTCCACAAGGTGTGAGCGTCCAGCCACGGGTCATCGCGGGCAGGTACGCGCTGCTCGGCGAGCTGGGCCGGGGCGGCATGGGTGTCGTGTGGCGCGCACAGGACAACGTGATCGGCCGCCAGGTCGCGATCAAGGAGCTGCACCTGCCCGACGGCATCGCGCACGAGGAGCGCCGGGTGCTGGAGGAGCGGGTGCTGCGCGAGGCGCGCACCGCGGGCCGGCTCAACGACCCCGGCGTGGTCACGGTGTTCGACGTGGTCGCCGAGCACGGCGCCACCTACATCGTGATGGAGCTGGTGGAGGCGGCGACGCTGTCCGCGATCGTCGCCCAAGGCGGCCCGCTGCCGCAGGAACGGGTGATCCCCATCGCGGTGCAGGCGCTGTCCGCGCTGGACACCGCGCACCAGGCCGGGATCGTCCACCGGGACGTCAAGCCGGGCAACCTGATGGTGCAGCCCAACGGACGGGTGAAGCTCACCGACTTCGGGATCGCGCAGGCGGTGGACGACCCCCGGCTGACCACGAGCGGCAGCCTGATCGGGTCACCCGCCTACATGTCGCCCGAGCGCATCCACGGCCACGAGGCGTCGCCCGCCGCCGACCTGTGGGCGCTGGGCGCGACGCTCTGCTACGCCGTGGAGGGCGCCAACCCCTACGAGCGCTCCACCACCGCGTCCACCCTGCACGCGATCATGAACGAGATGCCGCGGCTGACCAGGGCGCACGGCGTGCTCGGCGCGGTGATCACCGGGCTGCTGATGCCCGACCCGAACGCCCGGCTCACCGGACCGCAGGCCCGCGCCATGCTGGAGCGGGCCGCCACCCAGCCGACGCCGCCGCAGGGCTTCGCCGGGCCTTCGCCGACCGCGCGGTACGCGCCGCCGCCGGCACCGCCGCGGCAGCGGAAGCCGTGGCTGAAGAAGCTGGCCACGGCGGGTGTCGTGGTGGGCGCGGTGGCGTTCTTCCTGGGCGGTGTCGCGGTCGACCGGTGGCTGTTCGCCGACCGGCCGCCCGGCGCGATGGCCCGGACGCTGACCTTCGGCGGCGGTGGGCAGCTGCCCGAGTTCAAGCTCGGCGCGAACCAGTGCGGCGACGACTTCCTGGCCGACTCGGTGCGCGTGGCCAGCGCGGACTGCGACGAGGCGCACAACATCGAGGTGTTCGCGCAGGGCGACGCGTTCGGCTCGCTGGCGTCCGCGCCGTACCCGGGCGAGGAGGCCCTGCGGGAGTTCGCCGAGGACTACTGCACGCTGGTGTTCCAGTCGCCGCGGGTGCCGCTGGAGGGCAAGTCCGCGACCCTGCGGTACGCGGCGGTGGTGCCGACGCAGGCCGAGTGGCGGCAGGACGCCGCGTCGTCCAAGGGCACCAGGGAGGTGTCCTGCGTGCTGTGGAACAAGGACCGCGCGCTGCTCACCGAGCAGGTCTACGCGGAGAAGTGACCCGCGCCCGGCCGGCGCCCGGCCCCGGTCGAGACGCGTCGCGCCCGGCTCCGGACCGGCCGGCGCCCCACGCACCCCGGTCCGCCGGCCGGCGGGTCGTCGGCACCCCGGCGCGCCCTCCCGGCGGCGCGCGGACCGGCCGGGGGCCCGCCCGTCGGGAGGGCGCGACCCGCGTCGGGAAGTAGCCTGGGCACATGGGTGTCGCGCAGGACGAACGCAGGCTGCTGACCAGGCTGTTCACCGAGGTCGGGCCGGACGCGCCGACCCTGTGCGACCCGTGGCGGACCAGGGACCTGGCCGCCCACCTCGTGCTGCGCGAACGCCGCCCGGACGCGGCGGCGGGCATCCTGCTCGCACCGCTCGCCGCCCACACGCGGAAGGTCCAGGACGGCTACGCGGCCCGGCCGTGGCCCGAGCTGGTCGACCTCGTGCGCTCCGGACCACCGAAGTGGTCGCCGCACGCCCTGCTGGACGAGCTGGTGAACGGCGTCGAGTACTTCGTCCACCACGAGGACGTCCGCCGCGCCCGCGACGACTGGCGGCCCCGGTCGCCGGAGCCGGCGCGGGACGCCGTGCTGTGGCGCGGCCTGCGCGCCGCCGCCCGCCTCACCCATCGCCGCAGCCCGGTGGGCGTGGTGCTGCGCCGTCCCGACGGCGAGTCGGTCACGGCCAAGGCGGGCCCGAACCCCGTGGTGCTGACCGGACAGGTCTCGGAATTGCTGCTGCACGCGTTCGGCCGGAAGCGCGCCGAAGTGGAATACGACGGCGACGAGGACGCCGTCACGGCGGTCAGGACGCTCGACCGGAGCCTGTGAACACCGGGCCCATCACGGCCCGCGCGCAGGTCAGGCGGTAGCGTTTGGCCATGACCGGATGCCCTACCGCCTCGCCCGGCCGCCCCTTCGGCCGCGTGCTCACCGCGATGGTGACCCCGTTCGACGCCTCGGGGACGTTGGACCTGGACAAGGCGCAGCAGCTCGCGAAGCACCTGGTCGAGCTCGGCAGCGACGGTCTCGTGTTGAACGGAACCACCGGTGAGAGCCCGACCACCACCGACGCCGAGAAGGCGGACCTGGTCCGCGCCGTCGTGGAGGCCGTCGGCGACCGCGCGACCGTGGTCGGCGGCGCCGGCACGTACGACACCGCGCACAGCGTCGAGCTGGCCCGGCAGGCGGAGGCCGCCGGCGCGCACGGCCTGCTCGTGGTCACGCCCTACTACTCGCGACCGTCCCAGGCGGGCGTCGAGGCGCACTTCCGCGCCGTGGCGGACGCCGTCGGGGTGCCCGTGATGCTGTACGACATCCCGCCTCGCTCGGTGATCCCGATCGAGGTGGAGACCCTGCTGCGGCTCGCCGAGCACCCGCGCGTCGTCGCGGTCAAGGACGCCAAGGGCGACCTGCTCGCGGGCAGCAGGGTCATGGCGGCCACGGACCTCGCCTACTACTCCGGCGACGACCCGCTCACCCTGCCCTGGTTGGCCGTTGGCGCGGTCGGCGTGGTCAGCGTCGTCTCGCACCTGGTGGGCGACCGGCTGCGCGACATGCTGGACGCGTTCGAGGGCGGCGACGTCGCCCGCGCCACCGCGATCCACCAGGACCTGCTGCCGCTGCTGCGGCCGTTCGACCGGATGCCCGGCGTCACCTACACCAAGGCCGCGCTGCGCCTGCGCGGCGTGGACGTGGGCGACCCCCGGCTGCCGCTGGTACCCGCAACATCCGAGGACATCGAGGCCATCACGGCCGAACTGGGAGTCAACGCGTGATCAACCCGAACTCACCCCCGCCCGCACTGCCCGACGGAGGTCTGCGCGTCGTCGCACTGGGCGGTATCGGCGAGGTCGGCCGCAACATGACCGTCTTCGAGCACGCCGGCCGCCTGCTGGTCGTGGACTGCGGCGTGCTGTTCCCCGAGGACGACCAGCCCGGCGTGGACCTGATCCTGCCGGACTTCCGCGCCATCGAGCAGCGCCTGGACGACATCGACGCGCTGGTCCTGACCCACGGGCACGAGGACCACATCGGCGCGGTGCCGTTCCTGCTCAAGCTGCGCCCGGACCTGCCCGTGGTGGGTTCGCGGTTCACGCTGGCGCTGCTGTCGGCCAAGTGCAAGGAGCACCGGCAGAACCCGACGCTGGTCGAGATCTCCGACGGCGAGCGGCGCGCGTTCGGGCCGTACGAGCTGGAGTTCTTCGCGGTCAACCACTCCATCCCGGACGCGGTGGCGGTCGCCATCCGCACGTTGGCCGGCCTGGTGCTGCACACCGGCGACATCAAGCTGGACCAGCTGCCCCTGGACGGGCGGCTGACCGACCTGGCCGGGTTCTCCCGGCTGGGCGACGAGGGCGTGGACCTGTTCCTGGTCGACTCCACCAACGCCGAGGTGCCCGGTTTCGTGGCGCCGGAGCGGGAGATCGGCCCGGTGCTGGAGAACGTGATCCGCAAGGCCGACCAGCGGGTCATCGTGGCGTGCTTCGCCTCGCACGTGCACCGCGTGCAGCAGGTGCTCGACGTGGCCGCGCAGTACCACCGGCGGGTGGCGCTGGTCGGCCGGTCGATGGTCCGGAACATGGGCATCGCGGCCGAGCTGGGCTTCCTGCACGTGCCGGACGGGCTGTTCGTCGACCTCAACGAGGCGATGGAGATGCCCGCCAACGAGGTCCTGTTCGTGTCGACCGGGTCGCAGGGCGAGCCGCTGTCGGCGCTGTCCCGCATGGCGCGCGGCGAGCACCGGCAGATCTCGATCCGGCCGGGCGACACCATCGTGCTGGCGTCGTCGCTGATCCCCGGCAACGAGAACGCCGTCTTCGGCGTGGTCAACGGCCTGGCGCGGCTGGGCGCGACGGTCGTCCACCAGGGCAACGCCAACGTGCACGTGTCCGGCCACTCGCCGGCCGGCGAGCTGCTGTTCCTGTACAACGCGGTGCGGCCGTCGAACGTCATGCCCGTGCACGGCGAGTGGCGGCACCTGCGCGCCAACGCGGCGCTCGCGGTCGCGACGGGCGTGGCGGAGGACCGGGTCGTGATCGCCGAGGACGGCGTGGTGGTGGACCTGGTCGACGGCGAGGCGGCGATCAGCGGGCGGGTCGAGGTCGGCCACGTGTACGTCGACGGCCTGTCCGTCGGCGACGTGGGCGAGTCGACCCTGTCCGACCGGCTGGTGCTGGGCGAGGGCGGCTTCATCGCCATCACGGTGGCCGTGGACTCCAGCACGGGCCGGGCGGTGGCGCCGCCGACCGTGTCGGGCCGCGGCTTCTCCGACGACCCCAAGGCACTGGACCAGGCGATCTCCCTGGTGGAGATGGAGCTGTCCCGCACCGAGGCCGAGGGCATCACCGACTCGCACCGCATCGCGCAGGCCGTGCGCCGCGTGGTGGGCCGCTGGGTGGCCGAGACCTACCGCCGGCGGCCGATGATCGTGCCGACGATCATCCCGGTGTGACCACACCTGCCCGCCGCCTGACCGAGGTACGCCCTCGCCCGACGACCGGGTCACGTCACAAGACGGCGACACCGTAGGGCATCACAGGACGGCGACCCTGTAGGACGTCGGCCCCTGAAACAGCGACACCGCGGGACGGCGACACCGGGACGGCGACACCGACAGCGAACCGGCACAGTGACACCGCGTCCGGCCCGGCTACACCAGCCGGGCCGGACGCGTTCGCCACGACCGCCCACCCGCCCTGAAGACGTCCAGCGCATCTCCAGTGGCCTCCAGCCCCAGCCCCAGCCCAGTCCTAGCCGCAGCCATTCCACGCACCGCTTAAGCGTACGACATACGCCTATTGGTACGCGTATGGCATACGCTAACCTCATGCGAGTTTGCGCGTATGTCATACGCGCAAGATTGCGCGTATCTTGTACGCGTAAGTTAAGCGTACAGCCTACGCTTATTTATTGGCGTAGGTTGTACGCTTAAATGAGCGCGTACGCCGTATCCGTATCGGGGCCCGGACACAGCGGCCGAGCCCGACGTGCTCGTCGATCCGAACGCGACCAGCCGGCGATCATCGCGATGGAAACACCGGCGGTCATCCGCCCCTGCTGCCACCCAGGCGCGGTCGCCCCGGTGCGGCTGCCCTGGTGCGGCTGCCCTGGTGCGGTCACGCCGGTGCGGTCACGCCGGTGCGGTCCGCCGGAGCGGTCACGGTGCGAGCACTGGCGATTCGCCCGACGTCACCCCGGCGTGGGCACCGGCTCCACCACGGGGACGGTGCGGCTGCTCGCCACCTGCACGACCGCCGCCCCGCCCAGCAGCACCACCGCCCCGACGACCTGGACCACACCCAGCGCCTCGCCGAGCAACCACCACGCCAGCACCGTCGCCACCACGGGCTCCAGCAGGCCGATCACGCTCGCCGCCGAAGAAGGCAGGTGCCGCAGCGACACGATCCCCGCCAGATAAGCCACCGCCGTCGCCACGAACGCCAAACCGACCAGCAGCAACCACGCCGGCCCCAGCTCGGTGTCCCGCCCCACCGGCGCCAGCCAAGGCGGGCTGATCACCGCCAGCACCACCGCCCCGACCACCATCCCGACCGCCAGCACGCCGAACGGGTCGTGCCTGCCCGCCGCCCGCTCGCCCAGCAGGTAGTACGCGGCCGTGCACACCGCCGAACCCAGCCCGGCCAGCACGCCGACGGTGTCCAGCCGCGGCGACTGCCACACCTCGCCGACCACCGCCAACCCCAGCAGCGCCACGCCGATGCCCCACCAGACGGCGCCCGAGAGCCGGGTACCCCGCACGAACCGCACCCACAGCGCCACCAGGACCGGCGCGGTGAACTCCAGCAACATCGCGATGCCGACGGGCACGCGCGCCGCCGACACGAAGAACAGCAGCGGCGCGCCGATCACCCCGAACAGCCCGTAGCCGACCAGCAGGCCCCAGTCCCCGCGGGCGAACCGCAGCGCCCGCGGCCGGACCAGCGCCACGAACGCCACCAGCAGCACGGCCGCGATGCCGATCCGCGCGCTGGTGACCTGGGTCGGCGTGACACCGGCCGCCATCACCGGCTTGGCCAGCACACCGGACACCCCGAACGTCAACGACGACAGCAGCGCGAGCGACAGACCCCTGGTGTTCACGCGGCTTCCGGTCGCCAGGGGCTGTGGCCCGTGGTGGGCCGCGTCGGGTCGTGGAACCGCGGCCGGTCCGGCTCGTCGGCGCGCAGCGGCGCCAGGCCCGCCGTGATGGCCCGCATGATCCGCTCGTGCGCCCGCCGCGCGTCGCCCGCCCGCCCGTCGCGCAGGTCCGACAGGTCGACCGGCGCGCCGAAGTGCACCCGGAACGTCGGCCGCCGCCGCAGCCCGCGCAGGTACGACGTGAGGTAGGGCTTGAAGTCGGCCCAGCCCGCGACGCGCGTGTTGCCCCAGTAGACGGCCTCGTGCGCGCCCCACTGGCTGACCGGGATCACCGGCACCCCGCCGCTGAGCGCGAGCCGGGCCGCGCCGGTCTTGCCGCGCTCCGGCCACAGGCCGGGGTCCAGGCTGATCCTGCCCTCCGGGTACAGGGCGATCGGGTCGCCGCCGCGCCGCAGCGCCTCGACGGTCCGGTGGTACGCCTCGCCGACGTCGGCCGCCGCCCGGTCCACCCGCAGGTGGCCGGACGCCTTCAGCGCGGGACCCATGATCGGCGCGTCGAGCAGCCCGCCCGCGAGCAGGAACCGCGGCGCCACGCCGATGGTCCGGCAGGCGGCGATCAGGACGAACGGGTCGAGGTTGCCGATGTGGTTGGACGCGAGCAGCAGGGGGCGGCCCTTGAGGTGCGCCGGGATGTCGCCGGTGACTCGGAGCCGTCCGCTGAGGCCGACGAACCCGCGGTCGACGGCCGTCAGCACGCGCCACAGCAGTGGTGTGGACACAGCGGGGAAGGCTACGGCGTGTCGACGCGTCGGTGTAGTCGATTACCGGCGAGCATGGGCGGAAGCGCCGCACGTCACGTCCGCCGTGACGGCTGTGGCTGGTGTGGCTCCAGGGACTACCGTAGACACATGGCTGGCCGAACCGGAACCTCGCGCGGCAAGGGCACGACCCGCGGCTCCAGGGCCGCCGGGTCGAAGCCGCGCGCCGCCGCGGCGAAACCGCGTTCCCGGTCCACCCCGGCGAAACCCCGGTCCCGCGGCACCGCCCGCAAACCGGCGGCCAAGCGGTCGTCGGGCTCCGTCACGAGGGTCTGGGGCCTGCTCGGCCGCGGTGTCGGCGGCGTCGTGCGCGCGGTCGGCCGGGGCAAGGACCTCGACCCCGCGCACCGCCGGGACGGCCTGGCGCTGGTGCTGATCGCGCTGGCCGTGATCACCGGCGCGGGCGTGTGGTGGCAGGCGGGCGGCCCGGTGGGGCAGTGGGTCGACGTCGCCGTGCGCAGCTCGGTCGGCGCGCCCGCGCTGATCGTCCCGCTGGTGCTGCTGGTGGTCGGCGTCACGCTGATGCGCACCGACCCGGCGCCGGAGGCACGGCCCCGCCTGGTGATCGGCGGCCTGCTCGTCACCGTCGGCTTCCTCGGCATGTTCCACCTCGTCGGCGGCCTGCCCACCGACCCGGTGGCGCGGCGCGAGGCGGGCGGCGCGCTCGGGTACCTGGCGGGCGGGTTCCTCGCGCAGGGCCTGACGCCGTGGGTCGCCGGCCCGCTGCTGGTGCTGATCTTCGGCTACGGGGTGCTGGTGCTGGCGCACCTGCCGATCCGCGACGTGCCCGCGCGGCTGGGCGCGCTGCTGCCCGGCCGCCGCGACGACGCCGGGTACGACGAGTACGACGAGGAGGGGTTCGGCCGCGAAGCCGACGCGGGCGACGCGCTCGACGCGCAGGCCGCCGAGCCCGAGCCGACCCGGCCCAGGCGGTCCTCCCGGCGGCGGTCGACCGCGCCCGACGAGCGGCCCGACCAGCCCGAGCTGCCGCTGGACGCCGAGGAGGAGCCGCCGCCCGCGCCCGCGCCGCCCAGGCCGCGCGCCACGCCGAAGCCGAAGGCGGCCGAACCCGCCGAGCAGCCGGTGGCCGACATGGTGGTCCGCGCGGTGGAGGGCGACTACAAGCTGCCGCCGCCCACCATCCTCAAGGACGGCGACGCGCCCAAGACCCGCAGCAGGGCCAACGACCAGATGATCGACGCCATCACCGGCGTGCTCGACCAGTTCTCCATCGACGCCAAGGTGACCGGGTTCACCCGCGGCCCGACGGTGACCCGGTACGAGGTCGAGCTGGGCCACGGCGTGAAGGTCGAGAAGATCACCGCGCTGACCAAGAACATCGCCTACGCGGTGGCGACGGACAACGTGCGGCTGCTCGCGCCCATCCCCGGCAAGTCGGCGGTCGGGATCGAGGTGCCCAACAGCGACCGCGAGATGGTGCGGCTGGGCGACGTGCTGCGCTCGCCGTCCACGGTCGGCGACAACCACCCGATGGTCATCGGGCTGGGCAAGGACATCGAGGGCCACTTCGTCACCGCGAACCTGACCAAGATGCCGCACCTGCTGGTGGCCGGCTCCACGGGTTCCGGCAAGTCGAGCTTCGTGAACTCGATGCTGGTGTCGCTGCTGGCGCGGGCCACGCCGGACGAGGTCCGGATGATCCTGATCGACCCGAAGATGGTCGAGCTGACGCCGTACGAGGGCATCCCGCACCTGATCACGCCCATCATTACCCAGCCGAAGAAGGCCGCCGCCGCGCTGGCCTGGCTGGTGGAGGAGATGGAGCAGCGCTACCAGGACATGCAGGTCAACCGGGTGCGCCACATCGACGACTTCAACCGCAAGGTGCGCTCGGGCGAGATCACCGCGCCGCCCGGCAGCGAGCGCGAGTACCGGCCGTACCCGTACATCATGGCGATCGTCGACGAGCTGGCCGACCTGATGATGACCGCGCCGCGCGACGTCGAGGACGCGATCGTGCGGATCACGCAGAAGGCCCGCGCGGCGGGCATCCACCTGGTGCTGGCGACGCAGCGGCCGTCGGTGGACGTGGTGACCGGTCTGATCAAGACGAACGTGCCGTCGCGGCTGGCGTTCGCCACGTCGTCGCTGACGGACTCGCGGGTCATCCTCGACCAGCCGGGCGCAGAGAAGCTGATCGGCATGGGCGACGGCCTGTACCTGCCGATGGGCGCGTCCAAGCCGGTGCGCGTGCAGGGCGCGTTCGTCGGCGACGAGGAGATCGCCGAGATCGTCGAGTTCACCAAGGCGCAGGCGCAGCCGGAGTACACCGACGGCGTCACGGCGGCGAAGGCGGGCGAGAAGAAGGAGATCGACGCCGACATCGGCGACGACCTGGAGCTGCTGCTCCAGGCGGCGGAGCTGATCGTCACGTCGCAGTTCGGGTCGACGTCGATGCTCCAGCGCAAGCTGCGGGTCGGGTTCGCGAAGGCCGGGCGGCTGATGGACCTGCTGGAGACGCGCGGCGTGGTCGGGCCGTCGGAGGGCTCCAAGGCGCGCGAGGTGCTGATCAAGCCGGACGAGCTGGACTCCGTGGTGCACCTGATCCGGGGCGGCTCCGCGCCCGACGACGCGGCGGAGGGCTGAGGACGCGGTACCGACGCGCGGGGCCACCGGCTGGACGGTGTGAAGAAGCTCATATCCGCGCCGGAACGCCGAACGGCGGATCGCCGCGCGTGAGCGCCGAACGGCAGGCCCCTGTCCGCCGCGACGGCGGCGGGCCCGCGGGCGCCGAAGTCGGGGGCGGGCTTGCGGGCGCCGAAGTCGAGGGCGGTTCGCCCTGCTCGCACGCGTCCCGGTGGGATGCGAAGGGCCGGGTGCCGGGCGGGATGCGTGCCCGGCGGGCCGCGCGGCCCGCCGGGCACGGGGAGGCCCGGCGGCCGGCGGCGTCGGGTGGGCGAGCCGAACCCCTCCGCACCGGCTCGGACCACCCCGGCGCCACCGGCGTCGGGCACAGCTGGCAGGGCGTCAGGAGTCGTCGCCCTGGTCGAGGAATCGCCGGATCGCGGGCTCGTCCGGGATCTCGTTCTCGTGGTCGATGAGACGTTCGGCGATGGGCAGCGGTTCCTCCGCCCACGCCGGCCGGAAGTCGTCGCCGGGCAGCAGACCGTGCCGGCGGGCGAACTCCTCGGCCGCCTCGCGGATCGACTCGCGCAGCGTGCCCACGACCACGGTCTCGGCGGTGTAGGTCAGCTCGACCAGCAGCGCCCGGATGCGGTCGAGCTGGTCCTCCTGCTCGGACTTCTCGGCGAGCTGCGGCCACAGGCGGCGCTCGAACACCTCGACGAAGTCGGCGGCGATGCCGTCCGTGGCGGCGCGCAGGTTCGCGAAGCTGTCCAGCACGTCGTCGGCGGGCACGGCCAGCAGCGCGAGCCGGTTGCCCGCCTCCAGCGCCCAGCGCCGGGTGTGCGGCCAGCCGCGCCGCCACCGCACCAGCCCGAGTTCGATGGCCCGGCGCAGCACGGCCGGCCGCACGTCGCCGGTCGGCACCAGCCGGCGCATGTCGCGCACCCGGACCCGGACCCAGTCGTCCGGGCCCTCGGTGTCGCCGACGCCCAGCACGGCGGCGACGCTCGCGCCCTGCTCGCGGGCCTTCACCAGCTCGGCGATGGCGGACAGCGAGAAACCGCGCGCCTGCAACCGCTGGACCAGCGTGAGCCGCTCGACGTGGGACGCGTCGTAGAACGCCAGGCGGCCCTGCCGCTTGGGCGGGTGGAGCACGCCCTTGGTCTGGTACATCCGGATGGTGCTGCCCGGCAGCCCCACCCGGACCGCGAGTTCGTCCACCGTCAACTGCTCCACCCGGGTGATCCTGCTCGGTCCGCGCTGGTGGAGTCAAGACTGTGCGAGTCGGAACTCGAACAGTCACAGGTGGAGCAGCATCCGGGAGTTCCCGAGCGTGTTCGGCTTGACGTAGGACAGGTCGAGGAACTCGGCGACGCCTTCGTCGGCCGACCGCATGATCTCCTCGTAGACCTCGGGGGAGACCGGGGTGCCGTCGATCTCCACGAACCCGTGGCGACCGAAGAACTCCGTCTCGAAGGTCAGCACGAACACCCGGGACAGCTGCAACTCGCGGGCGGTTTCGAGCAGCCGGTGCACCAGCCGGTGGCCGATGCCCCGGCCGAGGGCGCGCGGCGCGACGGCGACCGTGCGGATCTCCGCCAGGTCCTCCCAGAGCACGTGCAGCGCGCCGCAGCCCAGCAGCTCGCCGCCCTCCTCGGCCACCCAGAACTCCTGGATGTCCTCGAAGAGCGTGACCAGCGGCTTGGCCAACAGCACCTTGCCCGCGTACTGGTCGATGACGGCCTTCATGGCCCGCACATCACCGGTCCGGGCCCGCCGGACGTTGATCGGGTCGTTCACGGTGCCAACGTAACCCCCCGGGCCGGCCCGCGGCCGACGGGCGCTCGTCACCGGCCCGCGCACCCGCCCGCGCACCCGCCCGCACCCCGCCGCACCCCGCCCGCACCCCGCCCGCGCGACCGCGCCGCGCCCGACGCCGAACCCGGGACCGAAGTCACGGCCGTGCCCTCCGCCACGTCCGACCTCCGGCGCGGGCCGCGCTCCGCCCCGCTGACGTCAAGCGCGGTACGGACCGCCGGTTACCCTGAGCACCGTGCCTTCCCCCACCACGTCCAAGCGCGTCGCCATGCTGACCCTCGGGTGCGCCCGCAACGAAGTCGACTCCGAGGAGCTGGCCGGTCGGCTCGACGCCGGCGGCTGGCAGCTCGTGGACGACGAGCCCGACGTGATCGTGGTCAACACCTGCGGTTTCGTCGAGTCGGCCAAGAAGGACTCCGTCGACATGCTGCTGGCCGCCTCGGACAGCGGCGCGAAGGTCGTCGCCGTCGGGTGCATGGCCGAGCGGTACGGGGCGGAGCTGGCCGACAGCCTGCCCGAGGCGGACGCCGTGCTCGGGTTCGACCACTACGACCGCCTGGCCGACCGCCTGGACGACGTCCTCGCCGGTCGCCGCGTCGAGTCCCACCAGCCGGTCGACCGGCGCACCCTGCTCCCGCTGACGCCCGTGCAGCGGCCCAAGGCCGCCGAGGACGTCCAGGTGCCCGGCCACGGCTGGGGCCCGCGCGTGCTGCGCACCCGCCTGGCGGACACGCCGGTCGCGCCGCTGAAGATCGCGTCCGGCTGCGACCGGCGCTGCTCGTTCTGCGCCATCCCGAGCTTCCGGGGCGCGTTCGTGTCCCGCCACCCCGACGAGGTGGTCGCCGAGGCGCGGTGGCTGGCCGAGCAGGGCGTCCGCGAGCTGTTCCTGGTCAGCGAGAACTCCACCTCCTACGCCAAGGACCTGCCGCGCGAGCTGGGCGGCCTGGAGAACCTGCTGGAGCGCCTGGCGCAGGTGGTCGACCGGGTGCGGGTGTCCTACCTCCAGCCCGCCGAGACCAAGCCCAGCCTGGTGAAGGCGATCGCGACCACCCCGAACGTCGCCCAGTACTTCGACATGTCCTTCCAGCACTCCAGCGAGGCCGTCCTGCGGCGGATGCGCCGGTTCGGGTCCACCGAGTCGTTCCTGGGCCTGATCGAGCGGATCCGCGACCTCGCGCCGCGGGCGGGCATCCGCAGCAACGTCATCGTCGGCTTCCCCGGCGAGACCGAGGCCGACGTGGCCGAGCTGGAGCGCTTCCTCACCGGGGCGCGGCTGGACGCGGTCGGCGTGTTCGGCTACTCCGACGAGGACGGCACGGAGGCCGAGGGGCTGCCGGGCAAGCTCGACGCCGACACCGTCGCCGAGCGCGTGAACCGGATCTCGAACCTGGTCGAGGAGCTGACCGCCCAGCGCGCCGAGGACCGCGTCGGCGAGGAGGTGGTCGTCCTGGTCGAGACCGAGGAGGACGACGAGAACGACTGCGTCGGCCGCGCCGCCCACCAGGCGCCCGAGGTCGACGGCGAGTGCGTGGTCGCCGACGGCGGCGGGCTCCGCGCCGGCGACCTGGTGCGCTGCCGGGTCGACGCGGCCGAGGGCGTGAACCTGGTGGTCACCGCGCTGGAGGTGCTCCCGAGGTGACCGAGCCCGCGCGCGTGCCGGTGCTGAACATCGCCAACGTGCTGACGATGTCCCGGCTGGTGCTCGTGCCGGTGTTCCTCTACCTGCTGTTCGCCGAGGACGGCCGCGACCACCGCTGGCGGCTGGCGGCGTTCGCGGTGTTCGTCGTCGCGTCGGTGACCGACCACGTCGACGGCAACCTCGCCCGCAAGCACGGCCTGGTCACCGACTTCGGCAAGATCGCCGACCCGATCGCGGACAAGGCGCTGACCGGGGCCGCCCTGGTCGGGCTGAGCGCGCTGGGCGAGCTGCCGTGGTGGGTCACGGTCGTGATCGCGGCGCGCGAGCTCGGTGTCACGCTGCTGCGGTTCTGGGTGATCCGGCACGGCGTGATACCGGCCAGCCGGGGCGGCAAGGCCAAGACGCTCGTGCAGATCCTCGCCATCGGGCTGTACCTGCTGCCGCTGCCGGCGGGCGTCGAGGTGGTGGCGGTGGTCGCCATGTACGCGGCGGTGGCGCTGACCGTCGTCACGGGCGTCGACTACGTGGTCCGCGCGATCCGGCTGCGGGCGCGCGGCAAGCGGGCCGTGGCGGGCGCGTGACGGCCGCCGAGGTGGTCGCGGCGCTGCGGGCGCGCGGCGAGACGGTCGCCACGGCCGAGTCGCTGACCGCCGGGCTGGTGGCGGCGCGGATCACGGGCGTCGCGGGCGCGAGCGCCGTGCTGCGCGGCGGGCTCGTGGTCTACGCGACGGACCTGAAGGCGTCCCTCGCGGGCGTGGACGCCGCCCTGCTGGCCGAGCGCGGCGCGGTGCACCCCGAGGTGGCCCGGCAGCTCGCCGAGGGCGCGCGGAGCCGCTGCGGGGCCACGTGGGGCCTCGGGCTCACCGGCGTGGCGGGCCCGGACCCCCAGGACGGCGTCACCGCGGGCACCGTCCACATCGGTTTGTCCGGTCCGCCCGGTTCGTCGGTCCGCTCGATCACGGTCGGTGGCGATCGCGCCGCGGTGCGCGAGGCGGCCGTCGACACCGCCCTCGACCTACTCCTCGACCACGTCAAGATCCCCGGCCGGGACCGGTGAGCAGGGCAATCCCGGTCACACCGGCGGGCGGGCGCGGGAACTCCCCGGCGGGTTCGCTCGTTCGCTTTGGGCGGACGTGCCCGTAAGTCACTGCCCGTCGACGGGACGGGTCGGTAACGTGGTGGCACGGCCGGCCGGAAGGAGGCGCGCGATGACCGTGCTGCTACGCGAGGCGATCGGTGATCGGCTCCGCCATGCCCGCACCACCCAACGCCGCACGCTGCGCGAGGTCTCCAGGACCGCCCGCGTCAGCCTGGGGTACCTGTCCGAGGTGGAGCGTGGCCGCAAGGAGGCGTCCAGCGAGCTGCTGGCCGCGATCTGCGAGGCGTTGGACCTGCCCCTGTCGGAGCTGCTCCACCTGGTCGCCTCGGACATCGGCGCGGTCCAGCGGCCGGTGCCCAGCCCCGCCGAGCTGGCCGAGCGCGCGCAGCCCGCCGCGCCGAGCCTGGAGGGCGGCTCCCTGCTGCCCGCCGTCATCGGCAACGACCTGTCCGACCTGCGCATCCAGCCGATGCTCACGCACCGGCTGGCCACGTCGATCGGCGAGCCGCGCGGCGCCGTGGTGGCGGCATAGCCCCAGCGGCACCCACAGCCGAAGCCGAGCCGGGACACCGGCTCGGCTTCTCGTCGTGGACGCCCGGCGCGGGCGGCGGTCGCGCCGCGACGAGTCGGCACGCCGCGGGGTCGGCGCGTCCGGCCCGGCGCGGACCAGGCAGGATGGCCGTGTCCACCGAAGTTTCAGGGGTGACTCAGGGTGAACCCGGATATCTCCCCGGGTCGGTGGAAGCAGCACCGGACAACTGACACGATGGAACCAACACCGGCACCGGGTCGTTGCCGATCACGAGCGCGAGCCAGGGAAGTGCGGAGAAGGCAGGCGTAGGAGATGGCCAACCCTTTCGTGAAGGCATGGAAGTACTTCATGGCGGCTTTTTCGTCCAAGATCGACGAGCACGCCGACCCGAAGGTGCAGATCCAGCAGGCCATCGAGGAGGCGCAGCGGCAGCACCAGGCGCTGTCCCAGCAGGCCGCCGCGGTGATCGGCAACCAGCGCCAGCTGGAGATGAAGCTCAACCGGCAGCTCGGTGAGGTCGAGAAGCTCCAGGCGTCCGCGCGCCAGGCGCTCGTGCTCGCCGACGAGGCGCGGGCGAAGGGCGACGAGCAGCGGGCGACCGAGTTCGAGAACGCCGCGACGTCGTTCGCCACCCAGCTCGTCACCGCCGAGCAGGGCATCGAGGACCTGAAGACCCTGCACGACCAGTCGCTCCAGGCGGCCACGCAGGCCAAGCAGGCCGTCGAGCGCAACGCGATGGTGCTGCAGCAGAAGCTCGCCGAGCGGACCAAGCTGCTCAGCCAGCTGGAGCAGGCGAAGATGCAGGAGCAGGTCTCCTCCTCGCTGCGCCAGATGACCGAGCTGGCCGCGCCGAGCAACACGCCGTCCCTGGAAGAGGTCCGCGACAAGATCGAGAAGCGGTACACCACCGCGCTCGGCTCGGCGGAGCTGGCGCAGAACTCCGTGCAGGGCCGGATGCTGGAGGTGCAGCAGTCGACCACCCAGATGGCGGGCGCGTCGCGGCTGGAGCAGATCCGCGCGTCCATGCAGGGCGGCAAGGTCGCCGGCGAGGTGACGGCGGGCAAGCCGGGCAGCGCGTCGGCGAGCATCCAGCAGGAGATCCAGCAGCGCGTCCAGCAGGCGCAGGCCCAGCCCCAGCAGAACCCGCCCGCGAGCCAGGGCTGAGAGCGGTGTCCGCGATGGATCAGCCGAGGATGGACCCCCGGAAGGCGGCCGGCGAGATCGCGCGGCTCGTCGGTGGTCAGCTCCAGGGCCGGCTCCAGGGCGACCTGCCGGGCCGGCTCCAAGGTCACCTCGCGGACCAGGTGAAACGACGGATCGCGGCCTGGAACGACCCGCGCGCGAAACTCGACCGGCGCTACCGCCGGTCGAGCCGCGTGCTCACGTTCTGGCTGGTCGTGCTCGCGATCATGGCCGTCGTCGGCGTGTCCGCGCTGCTGGGCGCGCTGCCGGCGGTGGTGGGCGTCGGCGCGGGTGTCGGGTTCGCCGGCACCGGCGTCCTGGCGCTGCGCACGAACGCGAGGATGCGGGGCATCGACGCGGAGCGCCGCCGCCTCGCACCCGCGCCCGTGCGGCCGCCGCTGCCCGCGCGCGCCTCGGCGGCCCGCCTGCCGATGGAGCGCCTGGAGGAGGCGGAGGACACCCTGCGCGAGCTGCTGCGCCAGCTCGACTCGGCGGCGTTGACGTCGGTGCCGGCGGAGTCGGTGGTCCAGGCCCGCGAGACGGGCGCGGAGGCGGCGTCGGCGATCCGGGCGGTGTCCCACCAGCTCCAGGCGGTCGAGCGCGCCCGCGACACGGCGCCGCCGCTGGACCGTGGTCCGCTGGTGGAGGGCGTGCGCCGGCTGCGGGCGCAGCTGGACGAGGGCGTGGAGGGCTACTGCGGCCTGGTCGCGGCGGCCGGCCGCGTGCTGGCGGAGAGCACCGCGTCGAACCCGCGCCAGGTGCTGGGCGAGGCGACCGACCACCTGGCCGGCCTGGCGTCGGCGCTGCGCGACCTGTCGCGGTGGGCCTGACCGCCGCGCCCGCCCCGCGCCGTGCTTCCATCACTCATCCGGGTGATTTGAACCGGGTGGTGCCGCGCCGTGCTTCCGTCCCCCATCCGGGTGAGGCGGGTCGGGCGGCGTCACGCCGGGACACCGGTCCGCGCGTCCGGCGCGGGTGCACCGGATGACCACGTCGCGCCCCAATCTGGCACGCTCGGGGGCCGCTGTGGGCGGTGGCCCGCGGTCGGGGGCAGGGCCATCCGCACGAACACCCATTGCATCACTGCGCGTAGTCGAGTTGCGCTGAAGTACCCGGCAGCCTGGTTTTTCCTACGTCAATCGTGTGATTATCAGACCGTTATCTGGTCGCGGCCACTACATGGCGTGGCAGGATTCCGTGGTCGGACAGTGACGTCCGGCCTGGTCGCCGGGGAGGGCATTGAGTGGCGTTGTGGACCGTGCACGGCGATGGGCGCACCACCGACGGTGACGCCGTCAGCCCCCAGGAGCGGCTCAGCTGGCCGCTCACCGTGGGGTTCGGGGCCCAGCACCTGGTCGTCATGGTCGGCGCCACGATCCTCGTGCCCGCCGCCACCGGTCTGCCCGTCGGCACCACCCTGCTGTTCTCCGGCGTCGGCACGCTGCTGTTCCTCGTCATCACGCGCAACCGGGTGCCCAGCTACCTGGGCGCCTCGTTCGCGTTCGTCGCGCCGCTGGCCGCCGCCCGCAGCGAGGGCGTCGCCGCCCAGCTCGGCGGCGTCGTCGCCGCCGGCCTGCTGGTGATCATCATCGGCGTGGCGGTGAAGGCGCTCGGCGTGCGGCTCCTGGAGTCCGTCATGCCACCGGTCGTGACCGGGGCCGTCGTCATCCTCATCGGGCTGAACCTGTCGCACCGCGCGGCGACGTCGTTCTCCGTGCAGCCGCTGCTCGCCGTCGTCACGCTGGGGATCATCCTGCTGTGCGGCGTGCTCGGGCGGAAGCTGTTCTTCCGGCTGTCGGTGCTGCTCGGCGTGGTCGTCGGGTGGGTGCTCGGGTTCGCGCTCGACGTCGTCGACACGACGGCCGTAGCCGAGGCCGCCTGGCTGGGCCTGCCCGACCTGCACGCGCCGGAGCTGCGCCCGTCGGTCACGCTGCTGGTCCTGCCGGTCGTGATCGTGCTGGTGGCCGAGAACGTGGGCCACGTCAAGGCCGTCGGCGGGCTGACCGGCCGCAACCTGGACGGCAGCGTCGGCGACTCGATCATCGCCAACGGTTTGTCCACGACCCTGGCCGGGTTCGGCGGCGGTACCGGCACCACGACCTACTCCGAGAACATCGGCGTGATGGGCGTGACGAGGGTGTACTCGACGGCCGCCTACGCGGTGACCGGCGGGATGGCGGTGCTGCTGGCGTTCTCGCCGAAGGCGACCGCGGCGCTGGGCACCATCCCGCCCGGTGTCGTCGGCGGCGCGACGCTGGTGCTGCTCGGGCTGATCACACTGGTCGGCGTGCGCATCTGGACGGACAACCGCGTCGACCTCGCCAACCCCGCCAACGCCCTGGTCGGCGGCACGGCGCTGGTCGCGGGCGTCGGCGACCTCACGCTCCGGCTGGGCGACATGGAACTCGGCGGCCTGGTGTGGGGCTCGCTGCTGGTCGTCATCCTGCACCCGGTGCTGCGCTCCCTACGCGCCGCGCGACGGTAGCCCTCACGAACACCCGCAGCCGCTCCCGCGAGGCCGCGTCGGTGGTTCGCGGCGCGTGTTTCTCCGATCACGCTTTTCGATCGGCGGAACTCGCCCCGTGTGCCGCCGACTTGCCGGCGGCCGAGCCGCCCGACGGAGTCGGGCCAATCCAACACAACCTCAAACACTCTTCACGATCCGCCGCACCAGCCCCGGACCCTCGTAGATGAAGCCGGTGTAGATCTGGAGCAGGCTCGCCCCGGCGTCCAGCATCCGCTTGGCGTCGTCCGCGCTCGCGATGCCGCCCACGCCGATGATCGGCAGCTTCCCGTCGGTCTCCCGGCTCACGAACCGCACGACCTCCCGCGCCCGCGCCGCCAGCGGCCGGCCGCTCAACCCGCCCGCCTCACCCGCCAGCGCCCGGTCCGCCGGTGCCAGCCCGTCCCGCGCCAGGGTGGTGTTGGTCGCGATCAGCCCGGCCACGCCGTGCTCCGCGCACACCTCCAGCACCTCGCCGATCGCCGAGTCGGTCAGGTCGGGCGCGATCTTCACCAGCAGCGGCTTGGGCGTGCCGGACCCGGCCAGCTCCCGCGCGGTCGCGGTCAGCCCCGACAGCAGCGACGTCAGCGCCGCGCGGTCCTGGAGGCTGCGCAGGCCCGGCGTGTTGGGCGAGCTGATGTTCACCGCGAAGTAGTCGCCGTGCCGGTGCAGGGCCCGCAGCGACGCCTGGTAGTCCTCCAGGGCCTCCTCGACGGGCGTCACCTTCGACTTGCCCAGGCTGATGCCCAGCGGCACCGCAGGCGGGCCCAGCCGGTCCAGCCGGTTCGCCAGCTCCAGCGCGCCGTCGTTGTTGAAGCCCATCCGGTTGATGATCGCCTCGCTGGCGCGCAGCCGGAACAGCCGCGGCCGGGGGTTGCCCGGCTGGGCGTGCCTGGTCACCGTGCCGACCTCGATGAAACCGAACCCGAGCGCGCCCCACGCGGGCAGCGCGCGGCCGTTCTTGTCCAGCCCCGCCGCGAGCCCGACCGGGTTGGGGAAGCGGACCCCGAACACGGTGCGCTCGCCGGCCGGCGCGCGGCGCACGAACCGCGCCAGCGGGCTCAGCGCGGACAGGGCGGCGAGCGTGGTCTCGTGGACCCGCTCCGCGTCCCCGCCGTGCATCCGGAACAACGCCTTGCGCACCACGCTCTTGTAGACCACGGCGGTAACCCTAAGCGATCGGCCCTGGCTGGCAGCGCGGGCACCAGTAGGACGTCCGCTCCTGAACGCCCGCGCCCTGCCCGGCGACGCGGACCCGCGTGCCGCACCGGCGGCACGGCCGGCCCGCCCGCTCGTACACCCAGGACTCCTGGCCGCGCCCCATCAGCCCCGTGGTGTTGCGGACCGGCCGGGTGGCGTTGGCCAGCAGCAGCTTCCGGGACAGGCGCACCGCGCGGGCGGCGTCCACCCCGGAGACCGGTGTCCACGGCGACACCCCGAGCAGGAAGCACACCTCGGACTTGTAGACGTTGCCCACGCCCGCCAGCACCCGCTGGTCGAGCAGCGCGAGGCCGATCTCGCGGTCCGGGTCGGCGGTGAGGCGGGCGACCGCCTCCGCCTCGTCCTCGGCGGTCCACGCGCCCAGCAGGTCCGGGCCCAGGTGCCCCACCAGCCGCGCCTCCTCGGCGGTCGGGACCAGCTCCAGGTCGTGCAGGGCGAACCCCACGGCCACCCGCTCGGGCACCGCCAGCACCACCCGCGCCTGGTGGGCGGGCCGCCGCCACCGCTCACCCGGCCGGTAGAGGTGCCAGGAGCCGTCCATCCGCAGGTGGCTGTGCAGCGTCAGCCCGCCGGCGAACCGGGTGAGGATGTGCTTGCCCGCCGTGGCCACCCCGAGCACGTCCCGCCCGGCGAGGTCGACGGTGGCCAGCCGCGGGTGGCGCAGCTCCGCGCGCAGCAGCGTCCGCCCGGCCAGCGCCTCGTCCAGCCGCCGCCCGGTCAGGAAGACCGTGTCACCCTCGGGCACCGCTGTCGAACGCCAACCGGAGACCGAAACCCACCAGCACCGACGCGGTCAGCCGCTCGGTCCACCGCCGCACGCGCGGCCTGGCCAGCACCACCGCCGCCCGGCCCGCGAGCCACACCACGGCGACCTGCCACACCTGCCCGAAGCCGACGTGGACGCCCACCAGCAGCGCCGCCCAGCCCGCCGAGTCGCCCGAGGTCGGCAGGAACTGCGGCAGCAGGCTCAGGTAGAACACGCCGATCTTGGGGTTCAGCAGGTTCGTCGTGAACCCGACCCGCAGCGCCTGCGCGGGCGTGATCACCGGGGCGCGGGCGGGCCGCTCGGCCCGCGTGCCGCGCCACGACCGCCACAGCGCCGACCCGCCGAGCCACAGCAGGTACACCGCGCCCGCGTACCGCACCACGTCGTAGGCGAACCGGGACGCCACCAGCAGCGCCGTCAGCCCGACGACGCTCGCCGCGCCCCACACCAGGCACCCCAGCGTCGTGCCGAGGCCGCACACGAAACCGGCCTTGCGGCCACCGCCGAGCACCATGCGCAGCAGCATCATGGTGTCGAGACCGGGGGTGATCGTCATCAGCAGCGCGGCGAGGGCGAACGCCAGGAGCGCGGTCGTGCTCACGCCTCCACCGCCTCCTGGATCTCCTCGTCGTCGAAGTCCTCGTGCACCGGACGACGCCGGCTGCGGCTCAGCCGCAGTATGCGCGCCAGCAGCAGGTTGAACGCCAACGCGACCTCACGGGCGCCCGGCGTGCCCCACTCGTGGATCGGCATGCACGCGCCCTGCGCCTGCTGCACCGCCAACCGGTCCGGAAGTGCGACAGGCATCACCAACGGACCGAAGATGTCACGCAGCTCGTCGATGCGGAACTGGTGCTCGTGCGACCGCGGTCGCACCCGGTTCACCACCACGCCCAACGGCTGGAGCCGCGCGTTGTGCTCCCGTTCGGCCTGCACCGCCTCGAACGCCCGCTGCACGCCCGCCACCGCGAACATGGTGGGCTCCGTCACCAATAACGCCCGATCCGCCGCCACCAGCGCCGATCTGGTCAGCTGGCCCAGCGACGGCGGGCAGTCCAGCAGCACGAGTTGGTAGGGCTCCGCGTCGTCCTCCTCCGCCAGCGCGCGCAGCGCCTCGCGCAGCCTGCCCAGCCGCGACTCGCCCGGATCGGGGTGGTTGAGCAGCTCGGCGTCCTCCGAGCCCGACAGCACGTCCACGCCCGCGCCCCAGGTGCTGGGCCTGATCGCCGCGCGGACCTTCTCCAGCGTGGGCTCCTGGAGCACGTCGTAGATGCTGGCGTCGGTGTCGTCGGGCTCCAGCGTCGAGGTGGCGTTGCACTGCGGATCGAGGTCGATGACCAGCGTCCGGACACCGCGCCGCAACGCGGCCGACGCGAGACCCAACGCGACCGTCGTCTTACCTACGCCACCCTTGAGGCTGAGCACCGCCACCGTATGCACGATGTGCAGCCTACGGTCTCTAGGCTCTAGTGCCATGCGACCGGACGCCGTACACAGGGTGCTCGACGCCGAGCTGGCCGCCGCGCGGGAGCGCCGGGGCGGGGAACCGCCCAGGGTGCTGGACGTCGGCGGCGGCAGCGGCGTGTGGGCCGTGCCGCTCGCCGTGGCCGGGTGCGCGGTGACCGTCGTCGAGCCCAGCCCGAACGCCCTGGCGACGCTGCACCGCCGGGCGGCGGAGGCGGGCGTGCTCGACCGCGTCACGGCCGTCCAGGGCGACGCCGACGCGCTGGACGCCGACGCGTCCGCCGACCTCGTCCTCGGGCACGGGCTGCTGGAGGTCGTGGACGACGTGAAGGTCGCGCTGGCCGCCCTCGCGCGCGCCGCCGCGCCAGGCGGCGCGGTGTCGGTGCTGGTGGCGAACCGGTTCGCGGCCGTGCTGCACCGGGCGATCGCGGGCAGGCTGGTCGACGCGCGCCGGCTGCTCGACGACGGGGCGGGGCAGCCCGCCGGCGTGCGCGAGCAGGGGCAGCGGCGGTTCGACGTGGCCGGGCTGGAGGCGGCGGTGCGTGCCGTCGGCCTGGAGGTGGAGCTGCTCCAGGGCCACGGCGTGGTGTCCGACCTGGTGCCCGGCGCGGTGCTGGAGGGCAACCCCGGCGCGGCCGAGGCGCTGGCCGAGCTGGAGCTGGCCGCCGCGAGCCTGTCGCCGCTGCGCGACGTGGCGGCCCGCTTGCACGTGTTGGCCCGCCGCCCGGCCTGAGTTTGCGGTAGAACCTTGGTCGGCAGCTGCCGCCGACCGCCAGGAGTCCCGCGTGGGAGATCCGCACTTAGCCGAGGCCCGCTGATGGCCCCGGAACCGCCGTCCGGGTCGTTGGAGGGCGAGGTGCGCCGGGCCGTCGCGGGCGACCGCCTCGCCACGGCGTGGTTGCTGGCCTCGATCCGGCCGCTCGTGGTCCGCTACTGCCGGGCCAGGGTCGGGCGTCACGAGCGCTCGTTCACGTCGGCCGACGACGTGGCGCAGGAGGTGTGCCTCGCCGTGCTGACGGCGTTGCCGACGTACAAGGACCACGGGCGGCCGTTCCTGGCGTTCGTGTACGGCATCGCGGCGCACAAGGTGGCCGACGCGCACCGCGCGGCGCTGCGCAACCGGGCCGAGCCCGTGCCGGACCTGCCCGACGCGCCCAGCGAGGAGGACGGCCCCGAGCAGGTCGCGTTGCGGGTCGAGCTGTCCCGCCACGTGGCCGCCCTGCTGAAGGTCCTGCCGGACAAGCAGCAGGAGATCCTGCTGCTGCGGGTCGTGGTGGGGCTGACGGCCGAGCAGACCGCCGCGGTCGTCGGGTCGTCGCCCGGCGCGGTGCGGGTGGCGCAGCACCGGGCGCTGTCCAGGCTGCGCCGCGAGATCACCCCGCGCCGGCGGCGGCGCGGGCGCGTCGCGAGCCCCTGAGGGTGCTGCCCCGACCGGGCGGTGCTCAGTGCCGCCAGCGGGTCACGTGGGCGACCTCCTCGGGTGTGGAGTCGGCGAACCGGGCGATCTCGCCGCGCCGCACGTCGACGATGGTGTCCGCGAACTCCTCGCCGAACGCCTCGGCCAGCACCTCGTCGCGCTCGAACGCGTCCACCGCCTCCGCCAGCGAGGTGGGCAGCCTGGTCGCGCCCGCCAGGGACGGGTTCACCCCGACCGGCGGCGGCAGGCGCGCGCCGTCCACGACCCCGGCCAGCCCCGCCGCCAGCGTCGCCGCCACCACCAGGTACGGGTTGGCCGACAGGTCGTAGCACTTGACCTCCAGGTCGCGGCCCTCGACCAGGCGCAGCGCCGCCTCCCGGTTCTCCACGCCCCACACCGCGAACGCGCCCGCCCAGTGCGACGGCACCAGCCGCAGGTAGCTGGCCACCGAGGGGCTGCCGATCGCGCACAGCGCGGGCAGGCGGCGCAGGACGCCCGCGGCGAACGACTCGGCCTCGGGGGCCAGGTGGTGCGGCGCGTCGGCCGCGAACAGGTTGCGGCCGTCCCGCCACAGGCTCACGTGCAGGTGGCCGCCGTTGCCGACGCCGTCCGCGACCACCTTGGGCGAGAACGACGCGCGCAGGCCGTGCCGGGCGCTGACCGCGCGGACCGTCTCGCGGACCAGCACGGCGGTGTCGGCGGCGTGCACCGGGTCCTCGGGCGCGGTGGAGACCTCGAACTGGCCCGGCGCGTACTCGGGGTGGAACTGGAGCGCGTCGACCCCCTGCTCGACCAGCGCGGCGATCAGGTCCGCGCAGTAGTCCGACAGCTCGACCTGGCGGACGTGGCCGTAGGCGGGGCCGGTCGTGGCGGGGCGGAACAGGTCGGTGCCGGCCTGGCCGACCACCCACTCCACCTCGAACCCGGCTTGCACCTCGTAGCCGTGCCCGGCGAGGCGGTCGACGACGGTGCGGGCCAGGCCGCGCTCGTCCTGCGGGTGCGGGTCGCCGTGCTGGTCGAGGCGGTCGCCAGGGGCCCACGCCCAGCCCGGCTGGCCCGCGAGCACGGTGAGCCGGTCCAGGTCCGGGTGCAGCCGCAGGTCGCCGACCGGGCCGCCGGCGTGCCGCCCGGCGACGATCGAGTCGTCCAGCAGGAACGCGTCGAACACCGGGGACGAGCCCACCCCGTGCGCGGCGGCGTCCGGGAACCGGTGCAGCGGCACGGACTTCACCCTGGTGATGCCGCTGTGGTCGACCCAGGTGATCGCGACCGCCACGACGTCGCGCTCGGCGAGGCCCTCCAGCAGGTCGGTCGCTCGGGCGTGCCGGTGGTCGCGTTCCGCGGTGTCCATGAGGTGCGTGGTTACACCAGGTCATAGTCTTCAACAAGTGGAGCCGCTGCTGCCTTACGTCGCGGAGTTGAACCTCGTGGACCACCACTGCCACGGGGTGCTGCGGGACGACGTGGACCGGACCGGGTTCGAGGAGATGTTGACCCAGGCGGACGTCGTGAGCCCCTGGGGCACGTCCCTGTTCGACTCGTCGGTGGGGCTCGCGGTGCGGCGCTGGTGTGCGCCTTTGCTGGACCTGCCGCCGCACGCGCCGGCCGACGAGTACGTGGCGCGGCGGCGGTCGCTGGGCGCGGCGGAGGTCAACCGGGCGTTTCTCGTGGCCTCCGGGATCACGACGTTCCTGGTAGACGACGGGCTGGTGCCGGAGCGCCTCGTCGGGCCCTCGGTTTTCACCGGATCGCGTGAACACGGCGTGATCCGCTTGGAACGGCTCGCCGAAGAGGTGATCATCGAAGGCGCCACGGGCTTTCCGGATCGCGTGCGCCGGGCGTTGGAGCGCGCACCGGCCGTGGCGGCGAAGTCGATCGCGGCGTACCGGGTCGGGTTGGCGCTGTCCGGGCGGCGCCCGACCGACGCGGAGGTCGTCGCGGCGGGCGAGCGGTGGCTGGCGGCCGGCGGCGGGCGGTGCGCCGACGAGGTGCTGTCGCGGTTCCTGGTGTGGGAGGCGCTGGAGCGCGGGCTGCCGGTGCAGTTCCACGTCGGCTACGGCGACCGCGACCTGGCGCTGCACCGGGCCGACCCGTCGCTGCTGAGCGACCTGCTGCGGGCCACCGAGCCGCTCGGCGTGCCGGTCATGCTGCTGCACAACTACCCGTTCCACCGGGGCGCGGGCTACCTGGCGCAGGTGTTCCCGCACGTGTTCGTCGACCTCGGGCTCGCGACGCACAGCGTGGGCCACCAGGCGAGCCGGCTGCTGGCCGAGGCGCTGGAGATCGTGCCGTTCGGGAAGTTCCTGTTCTCGACGGACGCCTTCGGCCTGGCCGAGTTCTACCACCTGGGCGCGCTGTTCTTCCGGCGGGCGCTGTCGGACTTCCTGCTGGCCGGCCTGCGGCGGCACGCCTTCGCCGAGGCGGACGCGGTGCGCGTCGCTCACCTGATCGGGTCGGAGAACGCGCGCCGGGCCTACCGGTTGGACTAGACTGTCGAACACGCGTTCGAGCTGTGATCAAGGGTGTCCGGGGGGAGTGGTCGTGGGCCGCAGCGCCAACCTCCCGCGCGGTCTGGTCGAGCGCTTCCGGGCGCGGGGCGGCACGTGGCCGGACGACACCGGCTGCGCGCTGCTGCACGTCGACATGGACGCCTTCTACGCGTCCGTGGAGATCCGCGACCACCCGGAGCTGGCCGGCAAGCCGGTGGTCGTGGGCGGCACGGCGCACCGGGGCGTGGTGGCGTCCGCGAACTACCTGGCCCGCGAGTACGGCGTGCGGTCGGCGATGCCCACGTCCCACGCCCGCAGGCTCGCGCCGCACGCGGTGTTCGTGCCGCCGAACTTCGCCCGCTACCAGGAGGTCTCGCGCGGGGTGATGGCGATCTTCCGCGACATCACGCCGCTGGTGGAGCCGTTGAGCCTGGACGAGGCGTTCCTCGACGTCGGCGGCGCGCTGCGCCGGCTGCGGTCGAGTCCCGGCGCCGTCGCGCAGGAGATCCGGCGGCAGGTCGAGCAGGCGCACGGCATCACCTGCTCGGTCGGCGTGGCGCCCACGAAGTTCCTGGCGAAGCTGGCGTCGGGCCTGTGCAAGCCGGACGGCATGATGGTGGTGCCGAAGGCGGCCGTGCTGGAGTTCCTGCACCCGCTGCCGGTGTCGGCGCTGTGGGGCGTGGGCAAGCGCACCGCCGAGCAGCTCGACCGGGTGGGGCTGGAGACGATCGCGGACGTGGCCGCCACCCCGCTGCCGAGGCTGCGGCGGGTCGTCGGCGCGGCGCTGGCGGAGCACCTGCACGCCCTGGCGCAGGGCCTGGACGACCGGCCCGTGGTGCCGTCCACCAGGGAGAAGTCGATCGGGGCCGAGGAGACCTTCGAGGTCGACCACTTCGATCGCGCCCTGCTCAGGCGGGAGCTGCTGAGGCTGTCCGAGCGCTCGACCGCCACCCTGCGGGCGCGCGGCCTGCGCGGTCGGACGGTGTCGATCAAGGTCCGGTTCGCCGACTTCACCACGATCACCCGGTCGAAGACGTTGCGGGTGCCGACGGACGTGGCGCAGGAGGTCTACCGGACGGCGTCGGCCCTGCTGGACGAGCAGGTGCCGCCCGGCGCGGTGCGGCTGATCGGCGTGCGGGTCGAGCAGCTGGTCGAGGGCGACGGCGGCGAGCAGCTGATGTTCGACGCGCCCGAGCGCGGCTGGCGGGACGCCGAGCAGGCCGCCGACCAGGCGAGGACGCGGTTCGGCACGGCGGCGGTGCGGCCGGCCTCCCTGCTCACGAGCGCGCCGGTCCGGCCCAACGCGCCGCAGCCCGGCCCGGACCGGGCCGCCGAGCCCGGACCGCCGATCCGGGACCACTGAGCCGAGGGCCGCTGAGCCGGAAACCCCGAGCCCGGACCGCCGAGCGCGGACCACTGGGCCCGGACCGCCGAGCCCGGATTCCGACCGCGCAGCCCAGGACCGCGGGGCCGCGCCCCGCACCGCGGGCGGGCCGGCCCGGTCCTGATCTTCGGCCTTCCGACGTCCGCCGGCGGGCCGATCGGGTGGTCGCGGCGCGTGAACCGCACGGCCGCGACGATCACCGTGCACCCTGGCGGGGTGGACCGGTTCTGGGGGCTCCTCACCCCGGCCGAGCACGCCGTGCTCGGCGCGGCGGGCACGGAGCGCGAGTACACCTCCGGCGCGGTGATCTGCCACGAGGGCGAGGTCACCCGGCACGTGCTGGTGGTGCGCCGCGGCCTGCTGCGGGTCACCGCCACGAAGGCGGGCGGCGGGGAAAAGGTGCTGGCCGTGCGGGGCGCGGGCGACATCGTCGGCGAGCGCTCGGCCATCGACGGGCTGCCCCGGTCGGCCACCGTCCGCGCCCTGGGCGCGGTCCGGGCGCTCATCCTGTCCGCCTCCGCGTTCGCGTCGCTGTGCCAGCGCCACCCGCGCATCGCGTGGGCCGTGCTGACCGTCGTGGTGGCCCGCCAGCGCGACGCGGACCGCCAGCGCCTCCAGATCAGCGGCACGGCGACCCAGCGCGTGGCGGCCGTGCTGATCGACGTGGCGCTGGAGCGCGGGATCGCCGACCAGGGCGCGGTGTCGCTGAGCCAGGAGGAGTTGGCGGGCATCGCCGGCACGTCCCGCGAATCGCTCGTGCGGGTCCTGCGGTCGCTGCGCGAGGAAGGTGTCATCAGCACCGGCCGGCGGAAGATCGAAATACTCGCGGTGGAACGGCTCTACGACCTGACGACGTGACCCGCACCCCGGTTCACCTGCTCGGACCCGATTCCCGCTTGTGCGTCATCTGACGCAGAACATCGTCGAGATCCCCCCTACAAATGAACCACGCCGAGTTCAGAGGGGGAGTCATGAACCACCACGAGGAACCCGCCAAATCCCGCCGCCGGTTCACCGAACGCCTCGCCTGCACGCTGGTCTTCACCGCCGTCCAGCTCTGGTCCGCGGTCGTCATCGTCACGCAGTTGGACACGAGCGTGATCGTCTCGCTGGCCGTGGCGCTGGTGCTGGCGGGCGGCCTGGTGGCCGTGCACGACGCGTGGCGCGTGGTGCGGTCCGACCGGCGCGAGCTGGAGGCCGGCATCGAAGAGGAACTCGCTCGGCTCTAGGTCCACGCGGCGGCTCAACGAGGGGTGGCCGTCGTTTCCCTGAGGCCCTTCGCGGACGGTCGGGTCCGCGAAGGGCCTCCCTCTGCGCCGGGCTCCGATGCCGGGCTCCGATGCCGAGCCTCTGTGTCGGGCCTGGGCGCCGAACCCCGATGCCGGGCTTCGGTGGCGGGTCTGGCGGCGGGCCTGGGTGGGTGCCGGGCCTGGGTGGGTGCCGGGCCTGGGCGGCGAGCCTGGCTGCCGAGCCGGTCCGCCGCTTGTCCACAGCCCCCGAGTTGTCCACAATCCGCCAACCCCCACTGGCCCTCCCACCCTCAACCCGAAGATCGTGGACCCATGCACACCACGAACCGCACCACCATCAGCCTGGACGCCCTGGCCGCCCTGTTCCCGCACCACGTGGCCACGGCCTCCGACCTGCTCGGCCTGGGCCTGCCGCAGGAAGAACTGTCCGCCCGGTGCCGTCCGGGCGGTCCCTGGCAGCGCGTGCTGCCCGGCATCCTGCTGCTGACCGGTAAACCACCGAGCCGCCCGCAGCTCGTGCAGGCGGCCCTCCGCTACGCCGGCCCCGGAGCGCAGCTGACCGGCGCGGACGCGCTGCAACTGCACGGGATGCGCGCGGTGCCCGCCGCCGGCCCGGTGCAGGTGCTGACCACCAAGCCGGTCGAGCCGACCCCGAGGGTGCGGGCGGCACGGGTCCGCAGGCTCCCGCCGCCGGTGCTGAGAAAGGGCTTCCTGACCGCGCCGCTGGCCCGTGCGGCGGTCGACGCGGCGAGGGCGTCGCCGGATGAGGAGGCCGCGCGCGCCGTGCTGACGGGGGCGGTGTGCCGAGGGGGCGTCCGGGTGGCGGAGCTGGCCAGGGCGCAGTCGCGCGATGCCGAGCCGGTGAAGCAGATCCTGCGGGAGCTGGCGGAAGGCGTCCGGAGCGTTCCGCAGGCGTGGGCGAGGGCCGTCCTGGCCGACCTGCCGCTGCCACCGCCGAGGTGGAACGTCGAGGTGCGCACCCCCGAGGGCGTCCCGCTGGGGCGGGCGGACGCCTGGTGGGCCCGCCTCGGCCTGGCGTGGCAACTGAGCAGCCACCCGGACCACCGGCTCACCGCGGCAGGCGTGGTCGTGCTCCGAACCACACCCCAGGAACTGCGCCACGCGCCCCACACCGTGGCCCAAGCCTTGAGCGAAGCCGCCACCCAGGCCCAATCCCGCCCCCGCCCACCGGTGTCGACAACCCCAGCTCCCCCCGACCCGACCACCCCCCAACCCCCGCACCTACCGCCCCAACGCGCCCACCCCTGAAGCCACACCGACCAGAAGGCCACCCACCAACAAACCCGTCCGCCCCGCCTCGACCGCCCCGGCCTCGACCGCGCTGCCCAACCTCCACCTCCGTCGTCCGCCTCGGCTTCCGGCGGCTCCGCCTTCACCGTCGGTCCGCCTCGGCTTCCGGCGGCTCCGCCTCCTCCACCGGCCCGCCTCGGCCGTCGGCCCGGCCCTCGACCTCCGTCGGCGCGGCCGGCCAACCCGCCTCCACCGCCCACCGCCCGCCGACTGCCGACTGCCGACTGCCCGACCGCCACACCGACCAGTACTTCCGCCACACCGACCGGCACTCCCGACGCCCATCGGCATGTCCCACCACCGGGCACCGGGCATCGACACCGCGCACCGGGCACCGGAGATGTGGCACCCGGCGCGGGCCAATGCACCGGACCGCCCCCGAACCGGTCTGACTCCTGCGCGCCCGACTCCTGCCCGACCTGACTCCTGCCCGACCTGACTCCTGCCCGGTATGGGTGCAGCCCGGTATGGGTCCCGCGGAGAGCGGTGTGGCGTTCCTGACCGGGTGGGACGGCTGGTTGGCCTCGTCGGGGGATCGGACTGAGCCCGGCGTGTCGGTAGGTGAAGGCTTCGCCATCCCGAACCACGGGGGAGGGTGACAGACGGCCCCGACCGGGTGTTAGTTACATCACATGGTGGTCGTCTGAGTGTGGGTGGCGGCTTGACAACTGACCGTCGGGGCGGTTTTCGCGACCTCACGAAGGTCTGACCGTTGACCCGTGAGGATGATGGTGACCGAACGAACCGCTTAGGGGCGCGGACTGGGTAGTCGGAGAGGCCCGCGAATCGTATCCTGGTTGTGACGCCCCCAGGACGGGGCGTCCGCCGGGACCGGCGGCAAACCGTGAACACCCGGCGCCCGCGACCGCTGTGCCGGAGGAGGAGCCATGCCACTCTCCGAGCACGAGCAGCGACTGCTCGACCAGATCGAGCGTGCGCTCTACGCCGAGGACCCGAAGTTCGCATCCACCGTGCGCGGCGCCAAGCTGCGCAAGCCGTCCCGACGGCGTCGCATCCAGGGCATCGTGCTGTTCGCCGTGGGTGTGGCCCTGCTGGTGACGGGTGTGATGTTGCCGAAGCTCGCTGGTATCCCGGTGGTGAGCGTGGTCGGCTTCCTGGTGATGTTCTTCGGCGTGCTGCTCACCGTGACGACGTTGCGTCGTGGTGATCAGGGTGCCGAGGAACCCGCCGAAGAAGGAAGTCGGCCGAGCCGCAGCTCGTTCTCCCAGAAGATGGAAGAACGTTTCCGTCGACGCCTAGAGGACGAGTAGCGAACCATCCGTCGTACACGGCCCGCCTCCCGACAAAGGGGAGCGGGCCGTGCCCTATGCGCGCCCCGGCACCGCCGCCCCTCCACGAGCCCGCACAGGCACCTGCCGTCGCCACCCTGAAGCCGCTGCCTGCCCGCTGTAGGATGCCGCCCGCCCGGCCGGTCCCGCCCCGCCGGTCCCGCCCGCCGCCATGAGCCCTTGAGCCCGCAGTAGCCGCGTGCCCACCGCTGCCGGTCACCATCTGCTGCTGCCGCCACCACGTGCCGCCGCCGTCACCACGCCCCTGCGGTCACCACCCCACCGGCCGTGATCCTGCGCGGGTGGAGCCTGTGCGGGTGGCTCGTCGTCACCCGCCGGTCGTCGCCGCGTGCCAGCCACCCGAACCCGGCGGCGGACACAGGTCGGCCACGGGCATCGGGCGGGGAGAGCCAGGGTCAGTCCGCGTCGTCGGCCGGCGTGTTCGGCTTGAGCACGGAGCGCGGCAACATCTTTGCCCGCAACGCCAGCGGAGCGTTGCGGTGGAGGCTGCGGCGCACCTCCTCGAACGCCCGCGGCAGCGCGGGGTCCGCCCCGACCTGGGTGCTGTACCAGGAGCGCTCCACCGCGCCGACCACCGCGCGCAACCCGTCACGGCCCTGCTCGTCCAGGTTGTGCGCCCGCACCAGGCGTCGGGCCGCGACGCGCACGGTCTCGGTCGGTGGCACCCGCGTTCCCCGGTCGACGGACTCGGCGAGCAGTTCCCGCCAAGCCGCGTCCGCCGCGTCCGGACCCAGGCCCGCCACGGCCTGGACCCGTGTCCGCCGCCGCACCGCCCGCACGACCGCCGGGATCGCCGCCGTCAGCAAGACCGGCAACGGCGCCGCCAGCCACCACGACAGCAGCCCCACGGCGCACGTCAGCACCGTCAGCCACGCCACGCCGGCCCCGCCGGCCAGCACGGGGGCCAACCAGGACGGCGACCCGCCGGGCCGCCTGCGCCACCGCACGAACAGCAACGCCGTCAGCAGCACGCCCACGCCGATCGCCGCCAGCAACGTCACCAGGTGCCACGTCGGCACCCCTTGCGAGGCGTCCGACCGGTCGCCCTGACCCGTCGTGCCGGGTGCCGTGGTCGTAGGCCCGGTCGTCGGCGCGGTGGTCGTGGTGGTCGTCGTGGTGGTCGTGGCGGTGGTGTCGGTCTCCTCGCCGTCCGGGTTCTGCCCGGCGATGTACGGGGGCACGACGCCGCGCCCGTCGGACAGCGGCGTCGGGTCGAAGACCATCCAGCCGTGGCCGGGGAAGTAGATCTCCACCCACGCGTGCGCGTCCTGCGTCGTGATGCTCTGGGCGTCACCGGTCGGGAACCCTGCGGTGAAGCCCATCGCCACGCGGGACGGCAGGCCGATCGACCGCGCCATGATGGCCATCGCCGACGCGTACTGCTCGCAGAAGCCCCGCTTGCCCGTGAACAGGAAGTCGCGCAGGGCGTCGTTGGTCTGCGCGCCGCTGGTCTCCGTGGTGTACGTGAAGCCCTGCGTGCCGTCGGTGAAGTACCGGTGCAGCGCGGTGGCCTTGTCGAACGTCGTGCTCTCGCCGCGCGTGATCCGCCGCGCCAAATCCACGACCTCCTGGCTGACGCCCTCCGCCTCCAGGTACGTGTCCTCCACGTCCAGCGCGCCGCTCGCCCGGCGCAGCGTGTCCGCACCCGGCGACTTGAGCACCGTCGTGATCTTGTAAGTCCCGGCCTGCCTGGCCCGGACGCTGTAGACCATGCCGCGCACCGGGTCGTAGCGCCAGTTGTCGTCCACGTCGTCGAGGCGGCGCGGCCTGCCGTACACCGGCAGCCAGTTGTCCAGCCAGTTCACCGGCTCGACGCTGACCTCGACGGTCTCGCCGTCGCCGGGGTCGCCGGGCTGCGCGGGCAGGTCGCCGTTGGCCGCCACGCCCGGCGGCAGGTCCTCGCCGATGCGCCAACCCTGGGAGGGCACGTACTCGCGCAGCGTCATCGCCCGCAGGTACGCCGACTCGGGCAGGCCGCGCACCCGGAACAGCTCGCGGGTCGCGCCCTGGTTGAGCATCCCGCGCAGCTCGGTCATCGGGTCGAGGCCCAGCTTGTCCGCGCCGCCGCCGACGCTGTCACCACTGCCGGGCAACCGCCCGACCGTGCCGATCGGGGTGAACCCCACGCCCGCGAGCAGCGCGACCACCACCGCCAGCCCGGCGACGGCGGTGGCGGCCGGACCGGAGCCGCCCGGACCGGAACCCGACAGCCTGCCGCGCCACGCCTCGTGGCGGTGCTGCCCGTCGACCGCCAGCAGCAGCGCGAACGCCGCCGCGCCGAGCACGAACGTCCACAGCGGCAGCATCTCGTCGGCCAGCGACGCGGGCACGGCGAACACGCACAGCAGCACCAGCCCGGACGCGGCGGGCGCGGACGCGCTGACCGCCAGCAGGTCCACGAGCACCGCGACGAGACCGATGGCGAGCATCACCAGGCACCGCATGGCGTCGCTGTCGTCGACCGGCGGCACGCCGCCCTGCACCTCGGCGATCGCAGCGCCCAGCACCTCGAACAGGTCGGTGACCGACTGCGGTCCGGGGAGGATCACCAGCACGCCGGTCCGGGTGAAGATCGTCACCAACAGGCACAGCAGCGCGAGCACCTGGCCCAGCCCGACCAGGGGGATGGGCAGGCGGGTCGCGCGCAGCAGCACGCCGGCACCCGCGACGACGACGATCGCCACGGCCAGGTTCACCAGCCACAGCAAGCCGGAGATGACGCTCGACAGGGCGGTCGCGGCGCAAAGCGTCGCCAGGCCCGCCAGCACGGGCGTCGCGTTCACCACCCGGTTGCCGGTGGCGGTACGGCCGGCCATCAAGCCACCTCCAGGCAGGGAACGGCACGCGAAGCGCCACCGACGACATCCGCGCACAACGGGCCGACGCGACACGGCGCCCACAGATCACCCACCGCCGTAAGCGTACAGCATACGCATACAAAGTTAGGCGTACACCGCACGCAGAGGGCAATGGGCGTACGGCACACGCATATGACGGCAAGCGCACGGTGTACGCGTAGGGCGGTGATAAGCGTGCGATGTACGCGTGCGCCAGCAAGCGTAGGGCGCGCGCGAAGGGCGGAAAGCGCGCGGCGTGCGCCTGGAGCGGTGGGCGCGCGGCGTACGCCTGGGGCGGAAAGCGCGCGGCGTAGGCATGGGGTGGTGGGCGTGCGGTGTGCGCGCAGGGCAGAAGGCGTAGGGCGTGCGCCCGGAGTGGTGGGCGTACGGCGTGCGCGCAGGTCGGAACGCGTACGGCGTGCGCGCAGGGCTGAAGGTGTGTGGCGTAGGCATGGGGCGGTGGGCGTGCGGTGTGCGCGTGGAGCAGAAAGCGTAGGGCGTACGCCTGGGGCGGTGGGCGTGCGGTGTGCGCGTGGAGCAGAAGGCGTAGGGCGCGCGTCTGGCGTGGTGGGCGTGCGGTGTGCGCGTGGGGCGGAAAGCGTGCGGCGTGCGCGCAGGGCGAAAGGCGCGCGACGTATGCCTGAGACGGTGGGCGTGCGGTGTACGCGTGGGGTGGTGGGTGCTCGGTGTGCGGGTAGGACGGAAGGCGTGCGGTGTACGCCTCGGGTGGTGAGCGTGCGGTGTATGCGCTGGGGGATGAGCGTGCGGTGTACGCGTGATGGGGTGCTGCTCGCGGCGCTGCTGTCGCCTGCGGTGTCGCAGTCGGTCCGTACCGGGGTGGCGTAGGGGCTGGCGACCGGTCTGGTGCTGAGCATGCGGTGTACGCGCGGGAAGGTGAGCGTGCGGTGTACGCGCGGGAAGGTGGGCGTGCGGTGTGCGCGCGGGGTGGTGGGCGTGCGGTGTGTGTACGGGGCGGTGGGCGTGCGGTGTACGCGCTGGAGGATGAGCGTGCGGTGTACGCGTAGAGGGGTGAGCGTGCGGTGTACGCGTGGGGTGGTTGGCCGAGGCTGGGCGTGTGGGGCGGTGGGCGTGGGGTGTGCGCCTACGGTGGTAGGCGTGTGGTGTACGCGTACGGGGGGTGGGGAGGGGTGGGTTTTTTCTGGGTTCGGACTGCGGGGAGTGGGGTGAGGGGTGAGCGTGGTGTCTTGTCTTGTTCGGCCTGTGGCGGTGCTGTCGATCACCTAGCCCACCTCCGTGCGCACCACGGGGCCGCGGTTGCCCGCGCTGTGGCACAGTTCCCGCCAGACCTGACCCATCGCGGCCGACGGCCGGGCCACCACGACGCCCCAGCCCGCCGCCTCCAGCAGGCGCCGCCCCTCCTCCGGGTCCGGCGCCGGGTCCTCGCCCGCCGCCGCCCACGCCCGCACGTCCAGCAGCACGGCCAGGCTGCGCATCCCGCGCGGCCGGTTGCGCACCAGCGCGTCCACCACCCCGGGCGTCGAGCCGCCCAGGATCGCGATCACCTCCTGGCCCGCACCGGGGTCCAGGCCGACCGCCGGCTCCCGCCGGTGCGAAGGCTGCAACGCCGCCAGCGCGTCCAGCACCACCGCGTCGCTGTGCCCACCGTCGCCCGACCCGCCCGCCAGCACCCGCCCGTCGTCACCGACCAGCCGCACCTGGTGGCCGAACCGGTGCAGGTGCAGGCACACCGACGCCGCGAACGACACCGCCCACTCCAGCGACGCACCGGGACCCGCGCCCCGGTGCGCGCTCTGCCTGTGGTCCAGCAGGACGGTCGTGCCGCCCCGCCACGGCCGCTCCTCGACCCGCACCATCAGCTCGTCCCGCCGCGCCGTCGACCGCCAGTGCACCTTCCGCAGGTCGTCACCGTGCCGGTACGGCCGCACCACCGCGTCGTCCTCACCCTGCCCCGCCCGCAACCGGATCGAGCCGTCGTCCCCCGCGCCCATCCCCGACCCGCCCGGCAGCCCGACCAGGCCCACCACCCGCGGCACGACGACCAGTCGCGACCGGCCCGCCAGCTCGCGGTCGAACTCGGCCAGCCCGAACGGGTCGGTGACGCGCGCCAGCAGCGGACCGACCTGCTGGACGCCGCGCACCACCGGCTTGAGCGGGTAGCGCAGCGCCGTGACCGTGTTGCGCGGCAGGCGCTCCACCACGAACCGCGGCCGCGACCCGAGCGCGTACGGCACCGCGTCCTCCAGCAGCAGGCCACCGGTCGGCAGCCGGCCCGTCGACCGCAGCTCCACCCGCACCTCGCTCGCCGAGCCCACCTGGACGCGGCCGGGGAACAGGAACCGGGCCGCGTGCAGCCCGACCCGCGCCCGCTGCGCCAGCCACGCCGCGAGCAGCGGCAGCGCCACCACGAACGCCGCCACCCGCAGCAGGTCGCGCTCGTTGAGCACGATCGCGCACAGGCCGGCGGCGAACCCGGCGGCGAGCAGGCAGCGGCCCCTGGTGGTCAGTCCGGACAGGGCTCCGCGCATGTCAGCGGTTCGGGTTGACGTGGTGCAGGAACTGGCCCGTCGGGTCCAGCGCCCCGTGCGGCACGGGCACCCGCTGGAGCAGGTTGCGGACCAGGTCGGCGGACGAGCGCCGCGCGGCCTGCGCCTCGGCCGTCGGCACCAGCCGGTGCGCCAGCACGGGCACCGCCACCGCGTGGATGTCGTCGGGCACCACGAAGTCCCGGCCGGCCAGCGCCGCCTGCGCACGCGCCGCACGCACCAACTGCAACGTCGACCGCGGCGACGCGCCCAGCCGCAGCTCCGGCAGCCGCCGCGTCGCGCCGACCAGCTCCACCGCGTACCGGCGGACCTCCGTGGACAGGTGCACCCGCCGCACGGCGTGCACCAGCTTGAGCACCTGGTCGGCGTCGGACACCGGCCGCAGCTGGGCCAGCGGGTCGTGGCCCGCGTGCTCGTCGACCATCGCCAGCTCGGCCGCCGGGTCCGGGTAGCCGATCGAGACGCGCGCGGTGAACCGGTCGCGCTGCGCCTCGGGCAGCGCGTAGGTGCCCTCCATCTCGATCGGGTTCTGCGTGGCGATCACCATGAACGGCGCGCTCAGCGGGTAGGTGTTCCCGTCGACGGTCACCTGGCGCTCTTCCATGCACTCCAGCAGCGCCGACTGCGTCTTCGGCGACGCGCGGTTGATCTCGTCGCCCACCACGATGTTCGCGAACACCGGGCCGGGGCGGAACTCGAAGTCGTTGTCCTGCCGGTTGTAGATGGACACCCCGGTGATGTCGCTGGGCAGCAGGTCCGGCGTGAACTGGATGCGGCTCACCGAGCAGTCGATGGACCGGGCCAGCGCCTTGGCCAGCGACGTCTTGCCGACCCCCGGCACGTCCTCCACCAGCAGGTGCCCCTCGGCCAGCAGCGTCACCAGCGCGATGCGCACGACGTCGGGCTTGCCGACGATGACCTTCTCGACGTTGGCCGCGATGCGCCCCACCACGGCGTGCAGCTCGGCGAGCACCTCGTCGGGCCGGCCGTGCGGGCGGGCCGCGTTGGTCGCGTGGTCGGGCCCACCGCCCCCGTACGAGTGGTCGGGCAGCGCGGCCGGCTGGGTACTCGGAGTCACTCGACCTCCTGAAGAGGGCCCACCCGCGACCGGTTCGCGGAGGCGGTGAGCGTTTCACGCAGTGTGTCAAACCAGGGCTAAGCGCCCTACACCGATTGAACAGTTTCGTGGCCGCGGGTTCCACGGCCGCAGGTCGGCGCCCGGTTCGCACGCCCCGCCACGATTCCCCACCCCGGCCGTCGGCAGACCGGTTTTGCCCGATTTCGTTGGGCCGTTCGAGTGGGTTTCGGGCCGGTTCGGCTCACCCGCGGAGGTGGAGGTGTCGTTCGTCCCCCACCTCGCGTCACGCCGGCCATCTTCGCTCTACCTGCGGAAACGCTCGACCGGGTGGCGTGCGACCACCCGTTTCCGCGTTGACTGTGGAGAAAAGTGGGGTACTGTGGCGGCCGGTGGGGCAGACGGGGGCTCCACTGCCGGTTCTCCGGCGGCGGGAGGTGGCTTGCCGTGTTCCTGGGCACCCACCACCCCAAGCTGGACGACAAGGGCCGGTTGACGCTGCCTGCGAAGTTCCGGGACGCGCTAGCGGGGGGTCTCATGGTCACCAAGGGCCAGGACCACTGCCTCTACGTGTTCCCTCGGGCCGAGTTCGAGCAGATGGCGCGCAAGGTCGCGGAGGCGCCGTTCACCAACGAGGCCGTCCGCGCCTACCAGCGCTACCTGTTCGCGGGGACCGACGAGCAGCGGCCGGACGGCCAGGGCCGGGTGTCCATCGCACCGGACCTGCGCCGGTACGCGGGGCTGACCAAGGAGTGCGTGGTCATCGGCGCGATCAGCCGGCTGGAGATCTGGGACGCGCAGGCGTGGCAGCGCTACCTGGAGGAGCACGAGGCCGCCTACGCCGAGGCTCGCGAGGAGGTGCTGCCCGGCGTCTTCTGAGTACGGGTTCGAGAACGCTTGAGGTTTCGGGTGCCGTGAGGCCTCGGTCCGCTCGGCTTTCGGCCCTGGCGCACCTTCCCCGGCGCCAGGTCCGACGGGCGGGCGGGGACCTGACGACACCCGAATTTCTTTGCCGGTCGGGGGGATGCTTGGGAGGGGACGTGGTGGAGCGGGCGCGGCACGTGCCGGTGTTGCTCGACCGCGTCCTCGAACTGCTGGCCCCCGCGCTGGCGGACCGGGACGCGGTGTTCGTGGACTGCACGCTCGGCCTGGGCGGGCACTCCGAGGCCGTGCTGCGGGCGCACCCGCGGGTGCGGCTGGTCGGCCTGGACCGCGACCCGCAGGCCATCGCGCTGTCGCGGGAGCGGCTCGCGCCGTTCGCCGACCGGGTCACGTTCGTGCAGGCCACCTACGACCGGATCGCCGACGCGGTCGACGGGCCGGTGGACGGCGTGCTGATGGACCTGGGCGTCTCGTCGTTGCAGCTGGACGCGGAGGAGCGCGGTTTCGCGTACTCCCGCGACGCGCCGCTGGACATGCGGATGAGCGCGGGCACCGGCATGACGGCGGCCGACGTGCTCAACGAGTACCCGGTGGACGACCTGACCCGCATCCTGCGCGACTACGGCGAGGAGCGCTTCGCCCGCAAGATCGCCGCGGCGGTGGCGCGGGAACGCGCGCGCGAGCCGTTCACGACCAGCGGCCGGCTGGTGGAGCTGCTCTACGACGTGGTGCCGGCGGCCACCCGGCGCACCGGCGGCCACCCGGCGAAGCGGACGTTCCAGGCGCTGCGGATCGAGGTCAACGGCGAGCTGGAGTCGTTGCGGCAGGCGCTGCCCGCCGCGCTGTCGGTGCTGGCCGTGGGCGGCCGGATCGTCGTGGAGTCCTACCAGTCGCTGGAGGACCGGATGGTCAAGCGCGCGCTCGCCGCGCTGGCCGTCTCCCGCACGCCCGAGGGCCTGCCGGTGGAGCTGCCCGGCCACGGCCCCGAGCTGAAGCTGGTCACCCGCGGCGCGGAGGTGGCCGACGAGCGGGAGGTCGAGGAGAACCCCAGGGCCGCGTCGGTTCGACTCCGCGCGGCGGAACGCATCCGGGAGGCGACGTGACCGCACCCGCACGGGCGAACGGCGCGCCGTCGACCCGGTCGAAGCCGCGCGAGCGGGCCCTGAAGTCGGTGCCCGCCCGCACCCGCTCGGCCGCGGTCGAACGGGCCTACGCGCGTCGGGCGCAGCGCGGCGGTTCCGCGCGCGGCAAGGCGGTGACGCGCCGGCAGGCGCCCGCGCCGCGCGGCCCGTTCGTGGCGATGGTGATGGTGGTGCTGGTCGTCGGCATCGCCGCGATCATGTGGCTGTCGACGCAGGCGACGGCGGACTCGTACCGGCTCCAGGACGCGCGGGCCGAAGAGACGCGGCTGGCGCGCCAGGTCGAGCAGCTGCGGCAGGACGTGGCGCTCGCCGAGTCGCCGCTGAAGCTCGCGGAGGCGGCGGCGAAGCTGGGCCTGGTGCCGGCGGGCGACCCGGCCCGGCTGCGGCAGCTCCCGGACGGCACCGTCGAGCTGTACGGGAAGCCCTCGGAGGCCAAGGCCCCGGAACCGCCCGCGCGGGAGCAGCCACCGGCCGACCCGAACGCCCGGCAGCCGGCGGACCCGAACGCGCAGCAGCCGCCCGCCGGGCAGAACGGGCAGCAGCCGGCCGGCCAGGAGGGGCAGCAGCCGCCCGCCGACCCGAACGCCCAGCAGCCGCCGGCGGACGCCAACGCCCAGCAGCCACCGGCCAACCAGCAGGGGCAGCCGCCGGCCGACCCGAACGCGCAGCAGCCGCCCGCCGACCCGAACGCGCAGCAGCCACCGGCCGGCCCGCACGGGCCGCCCGCCGGCCGCTCGCCCGGCGCGGGCGGGCCGCCCGGCAGCCGGTGACGCCCGCGTCGGCATCGGGACCGTCGCCTCGCCGGACCGGCGGCGCGATCGGCCCGTGGAGTGAACCGGTCAGTGGAGGTTTGTGATGCCAGGGCCCAGTCGGGGCAGGCCCGCACGGCGGCCGTTGTCGGTGCGCGGTGCGGCCCTGGCCAAGCGGCGGCGGCGCGGCAACAGCCGGGTCCGCCTCGTGGTCGGGCGGCTGCTGCTGGTCGCCGCGCTGCTCGCGGCCGGCGTCAAGCTGGTGCAGGTGCAGGGCTTCCAGGCGGAGGCGCTGTCGGAGCAGGCCAAGAAGCAGCGGGCCACGCTGATCGACATCCCCGCCGCGCGCGGCTCCATCACCGACCGCAACGGCAACCAGCTCGCGTTCAGCGTGGAGGCACGCGCCCTGTACGCCGTGCCGCAGCTGACGCGCGAGAAGTGGGAGGCGCACCGGGAGACCGACCCGGACATCGGCAGCTACGAGGACTGGGCGCGGAAGGTCGCCAGGTTCATCCAGGACACCCTGGGCACGGAGGTCGGCGGCCGGAAGACCGACGAGCAGACCATGTTCGACATGCTCACCAGGGACACCACCTACATCGAGCTGGCGGACAACGTCGACCCCGGCAAGGCCGCCGCCATCACCGCCAAGTACGCCGACATCGGCTCGGAGTACCGCGCGGTCCGCGTCTACCCCAACGGTGAGCTGGCCTCGAACATCATCGGCGCGGCGAACTGGCGCAAGGACCAGAAGCCGCCCGCGACGCACGGCGTGCTCGGCCTGGAGAACTCGCAGGACAACCTGCTCGCCGGCCGCAACGGCAGGCGCGAGGTGGACACCATGCAGGGCAACAGCAACGTGGTGATCCCCGGCCCGGACCGGTCCCGCGAGCTGGCCGCCGCGACACCGGGCCGCAGCATCGAGCTGACGCTCGACGTGGACACGCAGTACGCGGTGCAGCGCATGGTCACCGAGTACACCGCCAAGTCCGGCGCGAAGACCGGCTCGGCGGTCGTGCTCGACACGCGCAGCAGCGAGATCCTGGCCCTGGCCAACGACAAGACGTTCGACCCGGCGGACTTCGGCAAGGCCACCGAGGAGCAGACGCGCAACCACGCCGTGTCGTCGCTGTTCGAGCCGGGCTCGGTGAACAAGGTCGTCACCGCCGCCACCGCCATCGAGGACGGCGTCTACCAGCCGACCAGCGTGCTGTCGGTGGACGACCGGATCAAGGTCGCCGACCGCGTCATCCGGGACTCGGTCGAGCACCCGAGGCAGGACATGACGTTCACCGGCGTGTTCGCGAAGTCGTCCAACGTGGGCACGCTCATGACCGCGCAGAAGATCGGCGAGGACCGGTTCGCGGAGATGCTGCGCAAGTTCGGCCTCGGCCAGCGCACCGAGTCCGGCCTGCCCGGCGAGGAGGCGGGTTCGGTGCCGCCGCGCAACCAGTGGTCCGGCTCGACGTTCGGCAACCTGCCGATCGGGCAGGGCCTCAGCATGACGCTCCTCCAGATGACCGGCATGTACCAGGCGATCGCGAACGACGGCCTCCGCGTCCCGCCGCGCGTCATCCGGGCCGAAGTGGACCAGAACGGCGTGCGCAAGGAGACGCCGCGCCCGGAGGGGACGCGGGTGGTGAGCCCGCAGACGGCGAAGACGGTGCGGGACATGTTCCGCGCCGTGGTGCAGAAGGAGCCGGGGCAGACCGGCACGGGCCCGTCGGCGGCGCTGCCGGGCTACCAGGTGTCCGGCAAGACCGGCACGGCGCAGCAGGTCGACAAGAACTGCGGCTGCTACAGCCTCACCACGCACTGGATCACGTTCGCCGGCATGTTCCCGGCGGACAACCCGCGCTACGTGGTCGGGATCATGCTCGACGCGCCGTCGGGCGGCGGGCAGTACAGCCAGTCGGCCGCGCCGCTGTTCCACGACATCGCCTCCTACCTGGCCCAGCGCTACCAGGTGCCGATGTCGGCCGAGCAGAGCCCCGTCGTGCCGCTCACGCTCTGACGGACCCGCGCGGGGACGGCGCGCGCCGCGGGGGCAACGCGGGGCGCCACCGCCCGGATCACCGTTCGCCGTGCGGAATCCCGCCGCGTGCGGGAGAATGCGTCCACCACTCGCGACGACGGTCACCGCGGACGGCGTGCACCGCCCGCGGCGCCTTGGCGCGTCGGCTTGACCGGGCGGTTCGTGTCGCGAGTGGACGTGGTGGGCAGCCACTCTCCGTGCGCCGGTAGCCTTCCGCGCGTGCCTGCCAAGCTTGAGGGCAAGGTCGCGACCGCCCCGCCCCGCCCTTCCCGCGTCCAGCCCGTCGCCGTGTCCGAGCTCGCCTCGACCGTGGACGCGCACCTCACCGCGCCCGACCGCGCCCACGTCCCCGTCAGCGGCGTGACGCTGCGGGCCCAGCACGTCCAACCCGGCGACCTGTTCGCCGCGCTGCCCGGCGCCCGCGCGCACGGCGCGGACTTCGCCGCCCAGGCCGTCGCGAGGGGCGCGGTCGCCGTGCTGACCGACGAGGCGGGCGCGGCGAAGGCCGGCGACGTCCCGGTGCTCGTCCACCCGGACCCGCGCGAGGTGCTGGGCGTCCTCGCCTCCCGCGTGTACGGCGACCCGTCGACGCGGCTCGCGCTGTTCGGGATCACCGGCACGTCGGGCAAGACGACGACCAGCTACCTCGTCGACGCCGTGCTGCGCGCCGCCGGCCGGGTGACCGGCCTCATCGGCACCGTCGAGACCCGCATCGCCGGGCAGCGCCTCGACAGCGCCCTCACCACACCGGAAGCGCCGGACCTGCACGCCCTGCTCGCCGTCATGGCCGAGCGCGGCGTCACCGACGTGGCGATGGAGGTCTCCAGCCACGCCCTGCGCCTCGGCCGGGTCGGCGGTGTCCGGTTCGCGGTGGCCGGGTTCACCAACCTGTCGCAGGACCACCTCGACTTCCACCCCGACATGGAGGACTACTTCCGCACCAAGGCGCGGCTGTTCGACGGGCGCGCCGCGACCGAGGTCGTCTGCGTCGACACCGGGTGGGGCCGCCGGCTGGTGACGCCGGCCACGATCACCGTGTCGACCACCGGCGACGCGGCCTGGACGGCGTCGGACCTGCGGGTGTCGGCCACCGGCGAGCAGGCGTTCGTCGCGCACGGCCCGGACGGCCTGGCGATCCCGGTCGACCTGCGGCTGCCCGGCGAGTTCAACGTCGCCAACGCCCTGCTCGCCATCGCCTGCCTGCACGAGCGCGGCATCGACCCGGACGCCATCCGCCGCGGCCTGGCCGGCGTGCGCGTGCCGGGCCGGATGCAGCGCGTCGACGAGGGGCAGGACTACGCCGCCGTCGTCGACTACTCGCACAAGCCGCAGGCGGTCGCGCTCGCGCTGGACGCCGTGCGCGCCCGCTCCGCCGGCCGGATCATCACCGTCCTCGGGTGCGGCGGCGACCGGGACACCGCCAAGCGACCCCTGATGGGCGAGGAGGCCGCGCGCCGCAGCGACGTCCTCATCGTCACCGACGACAACCCCCGCAGCGAGGACCCGGCGGCGATCCGCGCCGCGATGCTGCGCGGCGCGCTCGACCTGCCCGAGCACGAGCGCGGCGAGGTGCTGGAGATCGGCGACCGGGCCAGCGCCATCCGCCACGCCGTGTCGCTGGCCCGCACCGGCGACGTGGTCGTGGTGGCGGGCAAGGGGCACGAGACCGGGCAGGAGGTCGCCGGGGTCGTGCACCCGTTCTCGGATGTCGACACGCTCACCGCGGCCATCAGAGAGGCGCACCGTTGATCCCGCTCACCCTGGCCGAGATCGCCGACGTCGTCGGCGGCACCCTGCACGACACCGACGGCTCGCCGGTCGTCACCGGCACCGTCGAGTTCGACACCCGGAAACTCGGCGACGGCGGCCTGTTCCTGGCGCTGCCCGGCGAACGGGTCGACGGCCACGACTTCGCCGCCCGCGCCGTCGCGGCGGGCGCGGCGGGCGTCCTCGCGGGCCGCCCGGTGGGCGTGCCCGCCGTCGTCGCGCCCCCGGTCGAGGCCGGCTCCGGCAACGCCTACGTGCTGTCCGGCGACACCGACGGCGCGGGCGCGGCGGTCCTCGCGGCGCTGGCGCGGCTCGCCCGGCACGTCACCGACCGGCTCACCGGGCTCACGGTCATCGGCGTCACCGGCTCGTCCGGCAAGACGTCGACCAAGGACCTGATCGCCGGCGTCCTCGCACCCCTGGGCGAGACCATCGCGCCGCCCGGCTCGTTCAACAACGAGCTGGGCCACCCGTGGACGGCCCTGCGCGCCGACGCGGACACCCGCTTCCTGGTGCTGGAGCTGTCCGCGCGGGGCGTCGGCCACATCGCCGAGCTGTGCCGGGTCGCGCCGCCCAAGGTCGGCGCGGTGCTCAACGTCGGCAGCGCCCACCTGGGCGAGTTCGGCTCCCGCGAGGGCATCGCGCGCGCAAAGGGCGAACTGGTCGAAGCCCTGCCCGAGGACGGCGTCGCGATCCTCAACGCCGACGACCCGCTCGTCGCCGGCATGGCCGACCGCACCCGCGCCAAGGTCGTGCTGGTCGGCGAGCACCCCGACGCGCAGGTCCGCGCCGCCGACGTCGAGCTGGACGCGCAGGCCCGCGCCGGGTTCCGGCTGATCACCCCGCGCGGCGAGGCGCGCGTGCGGCTCGCCGTGCACGGACCGCACCAGGTCGGCAACGCCCTCACCGCCGCCGCGATCGGCCTCGAACTCGGCGCGACGCCGCAGCAGGTCGCCGACGCGCTCGGGCAGGCCGAACGGGTCTCGGCGCACCGCATGGCCGTCACCGAACGCCCTGACGGCGTGACCATCGTCAACGACGCGTACAACGCGAACCCGGAGTCCGTGCGGGCGGCGCTGAAGTCGCTCGCCACGATCTCCCGCGCCACGACGCCCGCCCGGCGGAGCTGGGCCGTGCTGGGCCCGATGGCGGAACTCGGCGCGGACCACGTCCGCGCGCACGACGAGATCGGCCGCCTCGCGGTCCGCCTGGACATCAACAAGCTGGTCGTGGTCGGACCGGACGCCCGCCCGATGCACCAGGGCGCGCACCTGGAAGGATCATGGGGCGAAGAAGCGGTGCTGGTGCCCGACGTCGCCGCGGCCGTGGAGCTGCTGCGCGACCAGGTCCGGCCGGGTGACGTCGTGCTGGTGAAGGCATCCAACTCATACGGCCTGTGGCGGGTTGCCGAGGCTCTCCTGGAGGCGGTCAGCAAGTGAAGAGCATCCTCATCGCGGCGGCCATCGCGCTGATCGCGTCGATCATGCTGACGCCCTACCTGATCAAGATCTTCTCGCGGCAGGGCTTCGGCCAGGAGATCCGCGAAGAGGGACCGCAGAGCCACAAGACCAAGCGCGGCACGCCCACGATGGGCGGCGTCGCGATCCTGGTCGCGATGTGGGCGGGCTACCTCGGCGCGCACCTGGTGAACTCCATGTCCGCGTCCGCCGCCGACCAGACGCCCAGCGCGTCCGGCCTGCTGGTGCTGATGCTGACCACGTCGCTGGGCGTCGTCGGCTTCCTGGACGACTTCATCAAGATCCGCAAGCAGCGCAACCTCGGCCTGAACAAGACCGCCAAGCTGGTCGGGCAGTTCATCGCCACCATCATCTTCGCCGTCCTGGTCATCCAGTTCCCGAACAAGGACGGCCTGACGCCCGCCTCGGTGAACCTGTCGTTCGTGCGCGACATCGCCGTGGTGTCGTTCGGCGTGGTCGGGTTCGTGGTGTTCAGCTACGCCGCGATCAGCGCCTGGTCCAACGCCGTGAACCTCACCGACGGCCTCGACGGCCTCGCCGGCGGCACCTCGGCGATGGTGCTCGGCACCTACGTGGTGATCAGCTTCTGGCAGTTCCGCTACAACTGCTCGAACCTGTCGGTGGCCGGCTGCTACGACGTGCGCGACCCGCTGGACCTGGCGCTGGTGGCCGCCGCCGCGATGGCGGGCTGCATCGGCTTCCTGTGGTGGAACGCCGCGCCCGCCAAGATCTTCATGGGCGACACCGGCTCCCTCGCGCTGGGCGGCCTGGTCGCGGGCCTGTCCATCACGACCCGCACCGAGCTGCTGATGATCGTGATCGGCGGCCTGTTCGTGGTCGAGGCGCTGTCGGTGGCGCTCCAGGTCGCGGTGTTCCGGACCTCCCGGCGACGGCTGTTCCGCATGGCGCCGTTCCACCACCACTTCGAGCTGGCCGGGTGGGCGGAAACCACGGTCATCATCCGGTTCTGGCTGCTGGCCGGCATGTGCTGCATGCTGGGCCTCGGCCTGTTCTACAGCGAGTGGCTGACGGCGGCGGGGAGCTGACGCATGGGATTCCTGGCCGGTCGCGACGTCCTGGTCGCCGGAGCGGGCGTGACCGGCCGGTCCGCCGCGGAGGCGCTGCTGGCCGCGGGCGCGGCGGTGACCGTCACCGACGGCAGCGCCGACCGGCTGGCGGCGCTGGAGCCGCTGCTGCCGGGCGTCGCCCTGGCGCCCGGCCTCACCGCGCCGCCGGCCGGTGTGGAGCTGGTGGTGACCAGCCCCGGCTGGCGGCCCGACAGCCCGCTGCTGGTCGCGGCGCAGGCGGCGGGCGTCGAGGTGATCGGCGAGGTCGAGCTGGCCTGGCGGATGGGGCTGGAGCTGGCCGACCCGCCCGCGTGGCTCGCGGTGACCGGCACCAACGGCAAGACCACGACGGTCGGGATGCTGGAGTCGATCCTGCGGGCCGCCGGCATCGACGCGGTGGCGTGCGGGAACGTCGGCCTGCCCGTGGTGGACGCCCTGCTGGCCGGCCACCGCGCGCTGGCGGTGGAGCTGTCGAGCTTCCAGCTGCACTGGTCGCCGTCGGTGCGGCCGGCGGCGGGCGTGCTGCTGAACCTCGCGGAGGACCACCTCGACTGGCACGGCTCGTTCGAGGAGTACGCCGCCGCCAAGGCGGGCGTGCTCTCCGGCGAGGTCGCCGTGGCCGGCGTCGACGACTCCCGCGTGGCCGCGCTGCTGTCGGTGTCCCCGGCCGCCGCGCACGTCGGGTTCACCCTGGGCGCGCCCGAGGACGGCCAGCTCGGCGTGGTCGACGGGCGGCTGGTCGACCGGGCGTTCGGCGCCGACGCGGTGCTGGCCGACGTCGCGGAGGTCCGACCCGCCGGGCCGCCCGGTGTCGCCGACGCGCTGGCCGCCGCCGCCCTGGCCCGCGCGCACGGCGTGTCGCCCGAGGCGGTGCGGCGGGGCCTGCGCGACTTCCGGCCCGGCGCGCACCGCGCCGAGGTCGTCGCCGAGGCCGGCGGCGTCACCTACGTCAACGACTCCAAGGCGACCAACCCGCACGCGGCGATCGCGTCGCTGCGCTCGCACGAGAGCGTCGTGTGGGTGGCCGGCGGGCTGCTCAAGGGCGCGTCGGTGGACGACCTGGTGCGCGCCGAGGGCCACCGGCTGCGCGGCGCGGTGCTGATCGGCGCGGACCGCGGCGTCATCGCCGACGCCCTGGCCCGGCACGCGCCCTCGGTGCCGGTGACCGTGCTGGCCCCCGAGGGCGGGGCCGACGCGGGCGGGGCCGACGCGGGCATGGCGGAGGCGGTGCGCGCGGCCCGGTCGCTGGCCCGGCCCGGCGACGCGGTCGTGCTGGCCCCGGCGGCGGCGTCGATCGACATGTTCGCCGACTACGCGCACCGGGGCCGGGCGTTCGCCGAGGCGGTGCTGGAGCTGGTCGGGGAGACCGGTCACCGCCGCTCGTAGGGCACGGCGTCGTAGACGCTGTCGGGGTCGTTGAGGAAGCCCTGGGCGCGGTCGAGCACCGGGCACGGCCAGCCCCGCCTGACCATCCGGCCGTCGACCGGGGTGGGTGGGCAGCCGAGGCACCGGCCGTCGCGGTCGGCCCGGTGGTCGGCGACGGTCGCCCGCAGCACGGCGATCAGGCGGGGGACCTCGGTGCGCGCGACGGTCAGGATCGTGTCGTCCTCGACGTCGTGCTCGCTGGTCAGGTGCTCGACGGAGTCGAGGTAGCCGAGCATGTCCTGGCGGAGCAGGTGGTGTGCGCGGGCCAGCGCGGGGCCGACCGGCGCGGACGTGATGGGGGTCATGCCGGAAACATCCACCTGGCACGATTTTTCTGCAACACAGCATAAGGCCGTGTTGCTAAAGTTCACCCGATCAGTGGGTCGCTTTGCCGCTAATGTCGCAGCCATGCCGCAGAACCAAGGTCCGGGGGTCCGCCGACGCGTCCTGGCCAGCGCGCTGGTCCAACTCCGCGAGGAAGCCGGGCTCGGCTTCGACGACGTGACCCGCGAACTGGGCTACTCCAAGTCGAAGATCAGCCGCATCGAATCGGCGGTCACCGGGGTGTCCATAGTAGACACCAAGGCGCTGGCCGAACTCTACGGGGCCGACCCCGAGAAGATCCAGTGGCTCCTACGCCTGGCGAAGGTGGCGAAGAAACGCGGTTGGTGGCACGTCTACGGCGACGTCCTGTTCGACTGGTTCTCCGAGTACGTGGTCCTGGAATCGGAAGCGGTCGCCCTGGAGTCGTTCGAGATCGACCTGATCCCCGGCCTGCTCCAGACGCCCGAGTACGCGCGGTGGGTGATCCGTGCCTACGCGCCGCACGCCGCCGACGAGGTGATCAACAAGCGGGCCGAGCTGCGCCAGACCCGTCAGCAGCGGCTGGAGGACGGTTCGCTGTCGATCTGGGCGATCCTCGACGAAGCCGCGCTGCGCCGGGTGGTGGGCAGTCCGGACAGCCACGAGAAGCAGTTGCGGCACCTGCTCAAGCTGGCCGCGCTGCCGAACGTGACCTTGCAGGTGCTGCCGTTCGGCAAGGGCGCGCACATGTCGATGGGCATCGCGTTCACGTTGCTGAAGTTCACCGATTTTCCCAGTGTCGTCTACATAGACAACCTGACCGGCGGCCTCTACTTGGACGACGACGCCGAAGCCGAGCGGTATAGCCTGGCGATGGACCACCTGCGGGCGGCGGCCTTGGACCCCAAGGAATCCGCGTCGTTCGTCAAGCAGGTGATCAACGATGTCGAGGGAGCGGGTCATGTGGTCTGAGTGGCGCAAGAGCAGCCGCAGCAACGGGTCGGGGAACTGCGTCGAGGTGGCGCGTTCGGCCACCGCCGTGCGGGTGCGGGACAGCAAGAACTCCGGTGGCGCGGTGCTCGGGTTCTCCGACCGCGCGATGGCGGCGTTCCTGGCCGGGCTCAAGCGCTAGCCAGGACCTCGCCGATGACGTGCCGGGAGTTGGCCACCAGCATCGGGTTGGTGTCCCGGTAGTACGGCAACTGGATGAGCGCGATCGACAGCGCGAGACCGCGACCGCGTGCCCAGGTCGCGTCGTCGACGCCCAGCGCGGCGCGGAACTCGTCGCGCTGGGCCGCCGGCAGCAGGTTCCACGCGACCGGCAGGTCGGCGGCCGGGTCGCCGACGCCGCACGACGAGAAGTCGATCACGGCGCTCAGCCTCCCGCCCGCCACCAGCACGTTGCCCGGTGACAGGTCGCCGTGCACCCACACCGGGTCGCCCTCCCACGGCGGCGCGGCCAGCGCGGACTCCCACACCGCCGTGACGGCCGCCGCGTCGACCTCGTCGCCCAGCGCCGCGATCGCCTCGCGGGTGGGCGCGTCCCTGGTCGCCAACGGCCGGCCGCGACCGGCGGCCGGCGGGTCCGGCAGCTCGACCCGGCGCAGCGCCGACACGAAGCCGGCCAGGTCGCCGGCGAGCCCCGGCGGCGCCTCCACCGGGTTCTCGCCGTCCAGCCAGCGCAGCACCGCCCACGGCCACGGGTACCCGGCGGCGGGCCGGCCGAGGCCCAGCGGCTCCGGCACGGCGACCGGCAGGTGCGGCGCGAGGCGGGGCAGCCAGGCGCACTCGTGCGCGATGCCCTCCACCGCCCAGCCTATCCGGGGCAGCCGCGCCACCAGGTCCTCGCCGAGGCGGAACATGGCGTTGTCCGTGCCCGCCGACGCGACCCGGCGCGCCGGCAGGTCCGCCCAGCGCGGGAAGCACTCCGCCAGCAGCCGGCGGACGAGGGGCGGGTCGATGACGGGCTCGTCGGGGTGCACGGGATGATCGGATCGCGGGAGGGGGCAACCGTCAACGGATTTCGGACGTCCTCCGGTGGGTCGCACGGCGTGATCGGGGTCGCGTCTGCGCGACACGCGGCCGATTTCCACCCCAACCCCGCGCGAGGCGGGAGACGATGAGCGCATGACAGCGGCGGACAGAGCGATCGTGGACCGGCCGGCGAGGCCCGCGCGCAAGCGGAAGGCGGTCGTCTCCCGCAGCGCGCTCACCGCCTGGCTCGGCCGTCCGCTCGCCGACTTCCACCTGCTGCTCGCCGTCTTCGGCCTGCTGACCGCCATCGGGCTCATCATGGTGCTCTCGGCGTCCGCGCCGGGCGAGGTCGCCGACGGCGCGTCGGCCTACAGCGTGTTCCAGAAGCAGTTGCTGTACGTGGCCGTGGGCGGGGTGCTGTTCCTGGTCGTGCTGCGCATCCCGCTCCGCACGATCCGGCACCTGAGCACGATGGCGATGCTGGTGTGCGTCGTCCTGCTCGGCCTGGTCCTCACGCCGCTGGGCACCGAGGACTACGGCGCGCAGTCGTGGTTCCGGCTCGGCTCGATCTCGTTCCAGCCCATCGAGGCGGCCAAGCTGGCGCTGGCGCTGTGGGGCGCGCACGTGCTGGTCACCAAGCGGGCGCTGCTCGACCAGTACCGGCACCTGCTGGTGCCGGTCGTGCCGGTGGCGCTGATCGTGTTCGCGCTGGTGATGCTGCAACCCGACCTCGGCGGCACGATCACGCTCGGCGTGGTGCTGATCAGCCTGCTGTGGTTCGTGGGCGCGCCGCTGCGGCTGTTCGGGCTCGTCATGGCCGCCGCGGTGGCCGGCGCGGTGGTGCTGGCGATCGGCGCGCCCTACCGGCTGGACCGGGTGACGTCGTTCCTGAACCCGGACGAGGACCCGTTCGGCTCGGGCCTCCAGGCGCGGCAGGCGCTGTTCGCGCTGGCCGAGGGCGGCATCTTCGGCAAGGGCCTGACCAACGGCAGCTCCAAGTGGCGCTACCTGCCCAACGTGCACAGCGACTTCATCTTCGCCGTCATCGGCGAGGAGCTGGGCTTCATCGGGTGCCTGCTGGTGCTGGGGCTGTTCGCGCTGCTGGCGGTCGTGGGGCTGCGCATCGCCGCGCGCAACACCGACCCGTGGATCCGCATGGTGTCCGCGACGCTGACCATGTGGCTGGTCGCGCAGGCCGCGATCAACATCGGCTACGTGGTGCAGCTGCTGCCGGTCACCGGGATCACGCTGCCGATGATCTCCTCCGGCGGCACGTCGATCGTCACGACGATGGTGGTGTTCGGCATCCTGGCCAACTGCGCGCGGCACGAGCCCGAGGCGGTGTCCGCGCTGCGGTCCCTCGGACCGGGCCGGGTCGGTGGCGTCCTGCGGCTGCCCGCGCCCGAGGCGTACAAGCCGCCGCCCAAGCGCAAGCCCGTCCGGCCGTCCGCGCCGCCGCGCAGCCGCAAGGCCGCGCCGCCACCCGTCGACGAGCGGAGGATGGCCGGCCGGCACGCTCCACCGTCGGAGTACCGTCGGCGCGACTCCCGCAGGGCGACGCAGGACCGCTCCCGGCGTCGCGACGGGAGGTAGTCGATCCCGGCGGCACCGGGCGACGCCGGCGGCACCGGGCCCGGCGGTACACCGAGCCCGGCAGTGCCGAGACGCAGAACCGAACGCAGTACCGAGACGCAGTACCGAACAAGGAGGAAGTGCGTGACCGGGATTCCCCAGCAGGCCGGACCGTGCGTGGTGGTCGCCGGAGGCGGCACCGCCGGGCACATCGAGCCCGCACTGGCCCTGGCCGACGCCGTCATGCGGCTGCGGCCCGACGCGCGCGTCGTCGCGCTCGGCACCGAACGCGGGTTGGAGAACAAGATCGTGCCCGCGCGCGGCTACCCGCTGGAGCTGATCCCGCCGGTGCCGATGCCGCGCAAGCCGTCGCCCGACCTGCTCAAGCTGCCGCTGCGGGTCCGCGAGTCGGTCAAGCGCACCCGCGAGGTGCTCGACCGGGTCCGCGCGGACGTGGTGGTCGGGTTCGGCGGCTACGTGTCGCTGCCCGCCTACCTCGCGGCGCGCGGCCGGGTGCCCATCGTCGTGCACGAGGCCAACGCGAAGACCGGCCTCGCGAACAAGGTGGGCGCGAAGTTCGCCGAGCGCGTCGCCGCCGCCGTGCCCGACTCGGGGCTGGCCGGCGCGGAGGTCATCGGCATCCCGCTGAGGCAGTCGATCACCGCGCTGGACCGGGCGGCGCTGCGGGCGCAGGCGCGGGCGCACTTCGGGCTCCACCCCGACGCGCCCACGCTGCTGGTGTTCGGCGGGTCGCAGGGCGCGCGGTCGATCAACAACGCGGTGTCCGGCGCGGCGTCGGCGTTCGCGCAGGCCGGCGTGGGCGTGCTGCACGCGCACGGGCCGAAGAACACCGTCGCGGTGCAGGCCGTGCCGGGCGCGCCCGCGTACGTGCCGGTGCCGTACCTGGAGCGCATGGACCTCGCCTACGCGGCGGCCGACGCGGTGCTGTGCCGGTCCGGCGCGATGACCGTCGCCGAGGTGTCGGCCGTCGGCCTGCCCGCGGTGTTCGTGCCGCTGCCCATCGGCAACGGCGAGCAGGCGCTCAACGCCGGTCCGGTGGTGAACGCGGGCGGCGGGATCCTGGTGCCCGACGAGCAGCTCACGCCGCAGTGGGTCGCGCAGAACGTGGTGCCGCTCGTGGCGGACCGGGCGCGGCTCGCGGCGATGACCGCGGCGACGCTGGGCACCGGGCACCGCGAGGCCGACGAGGTGCTGGCGCGCATCGTGCTGGAAGTGATCGGGAAGTGAACGTGCTCGAACGGGTCCACCTCGTCGGCATCGGCGGCGCGGGCATGAGCGGCATCGCCCGCATCCTCCTCGCGCGCGGCGCGAAGGTGTCCGGCTCGGACGCCAAGGACTCGCGCACCGTGCTGGCGCTGCGCGCCCAGGGCGCGGCCATCGCGCTCGGCCACGACGGCGCGCACCTCGACCAGCTCGACGGCGGGCCGACCGCCGTCGTGGTGTCGACCGCGATCCGCGAGGACAACCCCGAACTCGTCGCCGCCCGCGAACGCGGCGTGGTCGTGCTGCGGCGGGCCGAGGCCCTGGCCGCGCTGATGCTCGACCACCGCGTGGCCTGCGTCGCCGGCACCCACGGCAAGACGTCCACGACGTCGATGCTCACCGTCGCCCTCCAGCACTGCCGCATGGACCCGTCGTTCGCGATCGGCGGCGACCTCAACGAGTCCGGCGCGAACGCCCACCACGGCACGGGCGGCGTGTTCGTCGCCGAGGCCGACGAGAGCGACGGGTCGTTCCTGTTCTTCGCGCCGTCCGTGGCGGTCGTGACGAACGTCGAGGCCGACCACCTCGACCACCACGGCACCGTCGACGCCTACGTCGCCGTGTTCGACTCGTTCCTGGAGCGCATCCGGCCCGACGGCGTGCTCGTCGCGTGCGCGGACGACCCCGGCGCGGCGGCGCTGGCCGGGCGGGCGGCGGCGCGCGGCATCCGGGTCCGGACCTACGGCCGCACCGCCACCGGGCCGGGCGCGGCCCGGCTCGTCGACTACCGGCCCGACGACGGCGGCGGGCTCGCGGTCGTCGAGGTCGACGGCGACACCCTCCGGGTCCGCGTCGCGGTGCCCGGCGAGCACATGGCGGGCAACGCGATCGCGGCCCTCGTCGCGGCGCTGGAACTGGGCGCGCGGCAGGACTGCGTGCTGGAGGGCCTGGCCGCGTTCGGCGGTGTGCGGCGGCGGTTCGAGTTCAAGGGCCGCGCGTCCGGCGTGCGGGTCTACGACGACTACGCCCACCACCCGACGGAGGTCGCCGCGCAGCTCACCGCCGCCCGGCCGGTCGCCGGCGACGGCAAGCTCGTCGTGGTGTTCCAGCCCCACCTGTACTCGCGGACGCGGCTGTTCGCGGAGGAGTTCGGCACGGCGCTCGGCCTCGCCGACGAGGTCGTGGTGCTCGACGTCTACGGCGCGCGCGAGGACCCCGAGCCGGGGGTGACCGGCGCGCTGGTGGCGGGCAAGGTGCCGCTGGCCGGCGGGAAGGTGCACTACGAGCCGTCGTTCGACCGGGTGCCCGCGCTGGTGACGGGCCTGGTCGGCGAGGGCGACGTGGTGGTCACGATGGGCGCGGGCGACGTGACCATGCTCGGCCCCGAGATCGTCGGGGAACTGGACCGGCGATGAGCACCCGGACGGCGCCGCGCCGCGCCGCGCCCGCGTCGCGGCGGCGGCCGTCCCGGCGGGGCGGGCCGTCGCGGCGGGCGGTGCTGCGCCGCCGGCTCGTCGCGGTCCTGTCCCTGCTGGTCGTGACCGGCGTGGTGGTCGCGGTGTGGTTCACGCCGGTGTTCGGCGTGCGCGAGGTGCAGGTGCGGGGCACCGTCGAGCTGACGCCGGACGAAGTGCGCGCGGCGGCCGGGATCGAGCAGGGCACGCCGCTGGCCCGGCTGGACGTCGAGGACGTCAAGGGACGGGTGCGCGCGGTGCCCCGCGTGGCGGCCGTGGAGTTGGAACGCGCCCTGCCCGGCACCGTGCGGCTCACCGTGCGGGAGCGCGCGCCCGTCGGCGTGGCGCTGCTGGGTGACGGGGCGCACCTCGTGGACGCGACCGGCAAGGACTACGCGATCCTGGCGCAGCCGCCGGCCGGCCTGCCGGAGCTGAAGGCGGAGCGCGGGGCGATGACCGCGGCGGTCACGGTGCTGAACGGCCTGCCCGAGGCGTTGCGGCGGGAGGTGCTGGTGGTGGCGGCGACGACGGGCGCGGACGTGACGTTGACGTTGACGGCGGGCCGCGAGGTGCGCTGGGGCTCGTCGGCGGACACGGCCCGGAAGGCCGCGATCGTGCAGGTGCTGATGACCCGCGAGGGCACGGTGTTCGACGTGTCGAGCCCGGAGCTGCCGACGGTGTCCTGACGCGCGGCGCGGGTGGCCGGTGCCGGGGGACCACCCTGATGTCAGTCACTGACACACTCCGAACGAACATCCCCCGACGAACCACCACACGTGCGCCCCGTCGCGACGACCGACCTCCGCGCACGTCGCGGCGTCGTGGCGGGCCACCCCGCACGCCGTGCCGCAATGTCCGTATCGCGAGGTCCACGTGCCGACGACCGCGCGGAACCCCGCACCGCCGTAATGGGATCCCGCCCACACCGGCACCGGGCAACCGCCCGTCCGACCTCGCCGGACGACGTCCGGACCGTGTCCGAGCGGTAGCGGCACATGAACACCACGTGACGACTGCCGGCGGCCGGGGCGGTGACGATCGCCACGTCGCTCTGTCCGAAGAGGACGCGCAACCCGCACGGCTCCCGCGACCGCCGGCCTCCGCCGCCGCTCACCGCCGCTGTCGCCCGCCGCCGCTGTCCTCCGCCGCGCTGCCGTCGTCCGCCGCCCCGCTGTCGTCCGCCGGCTGCCCGATCCGGTCGCCCGGTCGCGGCCGAACCGCCCGCCGACCGGCGGATCGGGCCGGGCGGGACGATCTCCGGATCGGCGGCCGACTACGCTGCGCAGGACGCGGTGAGTCGCGACTCGTCGCGGGCACCCACCTCGGCAGTGGAGGTGGAGTCCCGCGCGGGACGGCGGCTTTCCGTACGCTGGGTGCCGATCCACCGATCCAGGGGAGGGTCGGCACGCGGGGCGCCTGGGCGCGGTGCGCGGGCTGCTCGACGGGGTGACCGGCGAGTAGTCCCGGCTCACCCGGTCAGGACACAACTACGGCGTGGCTGCTGGACCGAGGCATTTTTGGTGCATAACGTCCGGTGGGAACATACGGGGTTGACAACACCTTCGACCTCTGTGGTTGAGGGTTTCAATCCGGGTGGAGCTCCGTCCGGGTGTGACACCGGTGGTCATCCACTCCAGCACATGAGCACGGACACGATCAGGAAGGCGGATTCCGATGACGCCCCCGCACAACTACCTCGCGGTGATAAAGGTCGTCGGCATCGGCGGCGGCGGTGTGAACGCCGTGAACCGGATGATCGAGGTCGGGCTCAAGGGCGTCGAGTTCATCGCGGTGAACACCGACGCGCAGGCTCTGCTGATGTCCGACGCCGACGTGAAGCTCGACATCGGCCGTGAACTGACCCGCGGCCTCGGCGCGGGCGCGAACCCCGAGGTCGGCCACAAGGCCGCCGAGGACCACCGCGAGGAGATCGAGGAAGTCCTCAAGGGCGCGGACATGGTGTTCGTGACGGCCGGCGAGGGCGGCGGCACGGGCACCGGCGGCGCGCCGGTCGTCGCGTCCATCGCCCGCAAGCTCGGCGCGCTCACCATCGGCGTCGTGACGCGGCCGTTCTCCTTCGAGGGCAAGCGGCGCGCCAAGCAGGCCGAGGAGGGCATCCAGGCGCTGCGCAACGAGTGCGACACGCTGATCGTCATCCCGAACGACCGGCTGCTCCAGCTCGGCGACATCGGCGTCAGCCTGATGGACGCGTTCCGCTCGGCGGACGAGGTGCTGCTGTCCGGTGTCCAGGGCATCACCGACCTGATCACCACGCCCGGTCTGATCAACCTGGACTTCGCGGACGTCAAGTCGGTGATGTCCGGCGCGGGGTCGGCGCTGATGGGCATCGGGTCGGCGCGCGGCGAGGGCCGCGCGGTGCAGGCCGCGCAGAAGGCCATCAACTCGCCGCTGCTGGAAGCGTCGATGGAGGGCGCGCACGGCGTGCTGCTGTCCATCGCGGGCGGTTCGGACCTCGGGCTGTTCGAGATCAACGAGTCGGCGTCGCTCGTGCAGGAGGCCGCGCACCCCGACGCGAACATCATCTTCGGCACGGTGATCGACGACTCCCTCGGCGACGAGGTGCGGGTGACGGTGATCGCCGCCGGGTTCGACAGCGGCGGACCGACGCACAAGAAGCTCGAACCGCAGGCGCTGTCCGGCTCGACCCGCGCCGGCGCGGTCGCACCCGGTCAGTCGGGGGTGGTGAGCGCGCCGCCGGAGGACCAGCCGCCGCGGCCCGCCACGACGCCGCAGCCCGCGCCGACCAACGGCTCGCACCCGGTCTACCAGGGGACCATCACGCCGCCGCCCCCGCCGCCGGTCGCGCCGGCGCCGCAGCCGGTGCAGCCGGCGCCCGTGCAGCCGCAGACGCCGCCGCCGCCCACGACGATCCCCCGGCCGCTGTCGCAGGGCTCGCTGCCCGGCCGGCCGGTGCCGGTGACCGACGACCCGGACGACGAGGTCGACGTGCCGCCGTTCATGCGCCGCTGAGCCGGGCCGGATCGGGTGGCCGGCGCGGCGTCGGGCAGTGGAGGACGTCGCGGGCGGCGTCGGCATCCGCGGGACGTGCGAGGGGAGAGTCGCCGGAGGGTACGGCGGGTCTCCCCTTTCCCGTGCATGGCAGGCTGTGCCGGTGCGCATCCGTCGTGTCGTGACCACCCGCTCGGGCGGGGTGTCCGAGCCGCCCTACGAGTCGTTCAACCTCGGTGACCATGTCGGCGACGACCCGGCGGCCGTGGCCGCGAACCGCCGCCGCCTGGCCGAGGGCATCGGCCTGACCCCCGACCGCCTGGTGTGGATGGAACAGGTGCACGGCCGCACGGTCGCCGTGGTCGACGGCCCGCAGGACGGGCCGCTGGAGGCGACCGACGCGGTCGTCACCAGGGCGGAGCGGCTGGCGCTGGTGGTGCTCACCGCCGACTGCGTGCCCGTGCTGCTCGGCGACCCGGAGGCCGGCGTGGTCGCGGCCGTCCACGCCGGGCGGGTCGGTGCGCGGGTCGGGGTGGTGCCCGCGGCGCTGGAGGCGATGCGCGGCCTGGGCGCTGAGGTCGGCCGGGTCGAGGTGCTGCTCGGGCCGGCGGTGTGCGGGCAGTGCTACGAGGTGCCCGCCGCGATGCGGGCCGACGTCGAGCGGCACCTGCCCGGCAGCGCGGCCGAGTCCCGCGCCGGCAAGCCGTCGCTGGACCTGCGGGCCGGGCTGTGGCAGCAGCTGGCGGACGCGGGGGTCGCGCGGATCGGCGTCGACCCGCGCTGCACGGTGGAGGAGCGGGACCTGTTCAGCCACCGGCGCGATCCGGGTACGGGGCGGATCGCCGGCGTGATCTGGATCGACTCGTGAACCGGCGGGAGGAGTCGGGCGTGGACCGGGCGGAGGCAGGTCGGGAGCCGGGCGTGGGCCGGCTCGGGGGTGGTCGCGGCGCGGACCCGGTCGAGGCGGATCGAAGCGCGGGCCCGGTGGGGGTCGGTCGTGATGCGGACCCGGTCGAGGTCGAGGCGCGGCGCGCCGAGTTGGCCGCGAACCTCGCCGACGTGCGCCGGCGGATCGAGCGGGCGTGCGCGGCGGTCGGTCGCGATCCCGCCGAGGTCGCGTTGCTCGCGGTCACCAAGACGTTCCCCGCGCGCGACGTGGCGCTGCTGAGCGACCTGGGCCTCACCGGGTTCGCCGAGAACCGCGACCAGGAGGCCGGGCCGAAGGTCGCCGCCTTCGCCGAGCTGCGACCGGGCGCGGCGGCGCGGTGGCACATGGTCGGCAGCCTCCAGCGGAACAAGGCCCGGTCCGTCGTGCGGTGGGCCGACCGCGTCGACTCGGTCGACTCCGAGCGGTTGGCGGACGCGCTCGCCAAGGCCGCGCCCGCGCCCCTGGACGTGTTGGTCCAGGTCAGCGTGGACGGCGACCCGAAGCGCGGCGGGTGCCCGCTGCCCGAGCTGCCCCGGCTCGCCGATCACGTCGCTCGTAAGGATGAACTTGTCCTGCGCGGTGTGATGACCGTCGCACCCCTCGGAATGTCTCCAGCACAGGCGTTTGACGCTCTACAAGGTGCGGTAACCCGCTTGCACGTCGATCATCCCGATGCCAGCGTGATCTCGGCGGGGATGTCCGGTGACCTGGAAGATGCCATCGCGTGCGGATCGACGTGCGTGCGTGTCGGAACAGCGTTGCTGGGCAGCCGGAGACTAGCCTCGCCGTAACTGTCTGGAACCTCTGGGACGGCCGCGACGTCCTTGCGGGTAGGGATCGGCGGAGGAAGGGCTCGAGCATGAGCGGGTTTCACAAGCTGAAGGCTTACTTCGGGATGGTTCCCGCCGAGTACGCCGACGACCCCGACTACGACGGTGAGCGGCCGGGCCGCTACGACTACCGCGCCGAGTACGCCGAGTCCGACGACTACGAGACCTACCCCGAGCAGCGCAACGGCCGCCGGGCGGTGGGCCGCTACCGCGGCGAGCCGGACGAGGCGGAGGACTACGAGCCCGACACACGCGCCCGCACACCGCGGCGGGCGTGGAGCGCCGAGGCCACGCACGGCGCGCTGGCCGTGGAGCCGACGCGGGAGCCGGTCAGCCGGGTCCGCCCGGCGCCCGAGCCCGCGCGTCAGCCACTCGGGCGAATCACGACGCTCAACCCGAGGAGCTACAACGAGGCGCGGACCATCGGCGAGCACTACCGCGACGGCACCCCGGTGATCATGAACCTCACCGACATGGACGACGCGGACGCCAAGCGGCTGGTCGACTTCGCGGCCGGCCTGGCGTTCGCCCTTCGGGGGTCCATCGACAAGGTGACCAATAAGGTGTTCCTGCTCTCACCGCCGAACATCGACGTGACGGCGGAGGACCGGCGGCGACTCGCGGAGGGCGGGTTCCTCAACCACGGGTGAGTGATGGCACAGTTGACGGTGTGTATGCCCTCGCGCTCGTGCTCTACTACGTGCTGTTCTCGTTCTGGCTGCTGCTCACGGCCCGTGTCGTGGTGGAGCTCGTCCGGTCCTTTGCCAGGGAGTGGCGGCCGGCGGGCGGTGTGGCGGTGGCCCTGGAGACCGTCTACACAGTGACCGACCCCCCGGTCCGACTCCTCCGCCGGCTCATCCCGACGGTGCGGATCGGAGGCGTCGGTCTGGACTTGTCCATTATTGTGCTGTTGCTGGTCGTTATCATTCTGATGCGAGTAGCCGATCCCAGGTGAGGGGACCAGGGATGTCCACAGCCCAGGAGTGCGTGAGGTGATCTGATGCCGTTGACCCCCGCGGACGTGCACAACGTCGCGTTCAGCAAGCCGCCGATTGGCAAGCGGGGCTACAACGAGGACGAGGTGGACGCGTTCCTCGACCTGGTTGAGGGCGAGCTGGCCCGCCTGATCGAGGAGAACAACGACCTGCGCCAGCAGGTCGAGCAGCTCGACCAGCAGGTCGAGACCGCACGCGCCGACCTGGAGGACGCGCGGGCCAAGGTCGCCGCGGGCGTCGGTCCGAGCCGCGTCGTCGACGAGCCGCGCAGGCTCGCCCCGGTGCCTCCCCCCTCGGCCCTGGAGCAGACCTCGCCCGGTGGTGGTGGGGACCACCACGTGCAGGCCGCGAAGGTGCTCGGGTTGGCCCAGGAGATGGCCGACCGGCTCACCGGCGAGGCCAAGGCCGAGGCCGACGGCATGCTGTCGGAGGCGCGGACGAAGTCCGAGCAGCTGCTCTCCGAGGCCCGTGCGAAGGCCGACACGATGGTCAACGAGGCGCGCACCCGCGCCGAGACCATGCTGAACGACGCGCGCACCCGCGCCGACACGCTGGAGCGGCAGGCCCGTGAGAAGGCCAGCGCGCTCGACCGCGACGCGCAGCGCAAGCACGCCGAGGTGATGGGCAACATCACCCAGGAGAAGAACACGCTGGAGAAGCAGATCGACAAGCTCCAGACGTTCGAGCGCGAGTACCGGACCAGGCTCAAGACGATGCTGGAGTCGTCGCTGCGCGACCTGCAGGACCGCGGCCCGGCCGCGCCGTCCGACGGGCGTCAGCAGGGCTACTCGTTCGGGGCGCGCGCCGAGGCGGGCTGAGCGAGGTCCTGATCCCGGCGTGGCCGGTGATCTAGTCTGCGCACGTGCTCTTCATCGTCCTGCTGCTGGTGCTGGCCGCCCTCGGGCTGCTGGTGCCCGCGCTGACCACGTCCGACACCTGGTGGGCGTGGCTCTCCGTGGGTGCCAGCGCGGCCGCCGCCCTGGTCCTGTGCTGGGACTGGTGGCGGCGCCGCCGACCGGGTCCGGTCCCGGCGGCGGCCGGCGCCGCGGCGGGACGAGCCGACCGGGAGGTCGGCGGAGCGGCCCCGCCGGGGGCCGGCGGCGAGGCCGCCGAGCCCGCCGGGGAGGACGCCGAGCCGGGCGAGGAGGACACGGACGCCGCCGACGCGCTCGTGGTGGCGGACCTGACCGACGAGGTGCGGGTCCTGGACGAGCGCCCGCGCTACCACCTGGCGGCGTGCACGTGGCTGGCGGGGCGTGCCTCGCTGGGGCTGCCGGTGACCGAGGCGCGGCAGCTCGGCTTCACGCCGTGCGCGGTCTGCGCGCCGGACTCGACCCTGGCGGCGAGGAAGCGCTCCTCGGGCCGCTGACGAGCCGTGCCGGGTGGCGATCCCCGAGCGGTCGTGTCGGCGTGAGGGGCCGGCCTTCCCGACGATCCACGGTGATCACTCGACCAGGTGATTCATGGTGATCATCGCCGCCCCGCCCGACAGACAGGTGCGGGTGCCGCGGTGGCCGGCTGCTCGACCGCCCCGCGGTGCGGGCGGGCTGGGGGTGGGCTGCGGACCGCGGTCGCCGAGGCCCGTCGACAATCGCGGTCGTGCGGACGGCATTGTTGATCGCGACGGACACCTACCACGACGAGACGTTCGGCGCACTGCGCGCGCCACACCGCGACGCGGCGGAGCTGGCCACCGTGCTGTCGGATCCCGCGATCGGCGCGTTCGCCGCCGAGCTGCTGCTCAACCAGCCGGTCCAACGCCTGCGTGAACGCCTCGACGGTCTCTTCGCGGAGGCCGTCGACGACGACATGGTCCTGCTCTACCTCTCGGGTCACGGCGTGAAGGACCGCACCGGCCGCCTGTACTTCGCCACCGAGGACACCAGGGCCGACCGGCTGCCGTCGACCGCGCTCTCCGCGGAGTTCGTCCGGCAGCTGATGGACGACAGCCTCGCGGGTCGGGTCGTCCTGTGGCTGGACTGCTGCTTCGGCGGCGCGTTTCCGGTCGACCTGTCGGCCAAGGGCGAAGACGTGGACGTGGTCGCGCGGCTCTCCGACGGCCGGGGTCGCTCGATCATGACCGCCTCGACCGCGATCCAGTTCGCCTACGAGCCGAGCGGTGACGTCCGAGGCGGGACCCGGACGTCGCTGTTCACCCGGGCGCTCATCGAAGGTCTGCGCAGCGGGGCGGCCGACCTGGACGGTGACGGCGAGATCACCACGCGCGAACTTTACGGATACGTCCACGACCACGTTCGCCGGTCGATGCCGGGGCAGACGCCGACCAGCAACGACTCGGTGGTCGGGACCTTGGCCGTCGCGCGAGCGGCGAACCGGTCCGCCGGGGTGTTCGTGCCGGAGGTCCGCCTGACGACCGAACCGGATCTCGGTGAAGCAGCCTTCGTGCGGGACTTCCTGGTGTGGCAGGGGCGGATCTGGCGGGTCGGGGCCTGGTCGGAGGAGGCACGCGTCCAGGCGCACGGGCCCCACGCCGTCAACCGGGCGGGCACCCTGCTCGCGGCCGGCGGCGGCGACGACGAGGTCGCCATCTGGGAAACGGAAGGCCATCCGGACACCTGGCAGGAGATCGTCGTGGCGGGAGGGAGCGTCCCCTGGGGGACGAGATTGAGCTTCAGTCACGACGACACGATGCTGGCGCTGTCGGGCGACGGCGCTCCCACGGTCTGGGACTGCCGGGACTGGACGGCCGTCGGGCTGCTGCCGGGAGTGCTGACGGATGCGAGTTCCGTCGTGTTCAACCCGATGTCGCCGCTGGTGGTGGTGGACTCGTCACTGGTGCAGCTGACGCTGTTCGACCTTCCCGGTTGGAACGCGTCACTTGTGCGCGGTGGTGCGGAGCTGACCTTCGAGAGGTTCAGCCCGGACGGGCGCCTGGGCGCGTTCCACCGCATGCGCGACACCGTGGTGCTGGACCTGGAGGACTGGACGACGCTCGTGGAGTTCCGCCACGACGGCGGGCACACCCGGCGGTGCGCGTTCAGCCCGGACAACCGCTACCTCGTGACCAGCAGCACGCGTGGTCTGCGGGTCCTCGACGCGGCGACGGGGAAGCCGGTGCAAGTCCTCGCCGAGGTCGGCTACGGCTGCGTGCCGGTGTTCAGCCCCGACGGTCGCTACCTCGTGGCAGGGCTGAACGACGGCCTCCACGTGTGGCGGTTCGCGGGCGGTTGACGACGCCCCGTCGGCACAACGCGTGAGCCGGTTTGCCCAACGGGTTACGCTTGACTTAGAACGGTTACGCTTGACTTAGAACGGCGTTGATCCGGCCATCACCGGGGAGCCTCCGGAAGAACGGGCGCGAGCCCCAGTAGAACCGGACGGGTGCGGCCCGTCACAGCCGTCGACGAGAGGCCGTCGCGCGCGTCGCGTCGGCAAGCGGGGTGGTACCGCGGTGCGCCCGAACGGGCGTGTCGTCCCCGCGTGCCGGACGCACAGCAGCACGCGAGGAGCAGCACGATGGCCTACCCGAAGGCAGGCGAGGGCTCGGTGCCCTCCCAGCCGTCCTTCCCCGCCCTGGAACAGGACGTCCTCGACTTCTGGAAGTCCGACCGGACGTTCCGGGACTCGGTCGCCGCCCGCCCGGCGGGCGACGGGGGCGCCAACGAGTTCGTCTTCTACGACGGCCCGCCGTTCGCCAACGGCCTGCCGCACTACGGCCACCTGCTGACCGGCTACGTCAAGGACGTCGTCCCGCGCTACCAGACGATGCGCGGCAAGCACGTCGAGCGCCGGTTCGGCTGGGACACGCACGGCCTGCCCGCCGAGGTCGAGGCCGAGAAGCAGCTCGGGTTCTCGTCGAAGTCCGAGATCGAGGCGTTCGGCATCGAGAAGTTCAACGAGGCGTGCCGGACGTCGGTGCTCCGCTACACCGACCAGTGGCGCGACTACGTGACCCGCCAGGCGCGCTGGGTCGACTTCGACAACGACTACAAGACCCTCGACCTGGACTACATGGAAAGCGTCATGTGGGCCTTCAAGACCTTGTGGGACAAGGGCTTGGTGTACGAGGGCTTCCGGGTGCTCTGGTACTGCTGGCGCTGCGAGACGCCGCTGTCCAACACCGAGACCAAGATGGACGACACCTACCGGGACCGGCAGGACCCGGCGGTGACGGTCGGGCTGCGGCTGGAGACCGGTGAGCTGGCCCTGGTGTGGACGACCACGCCGTGGACCCTCCCGTCCAACCTCGCCGCCGCCGTCCACCCGGACGTCGACTACGTGACCGTCGAGGCGAACGGCGAGCGCTACGTGCTGGCCGAGGCGCGCGTGCCCGCGTACGCCCGCGAACTCGGCGAGGAACCCCCGGTCGTGGCCCGCTGCAAGGGCTCCGACCTGGTGGGCCGCCGCTACACGCCGCCGTTCGACTTCTTCGCCGGCCGCGAGAACGCCCACCGGGTGCTCGCCGCCGACTACGTCACCACCGAGGACGGCACGGGCATCGTGCACATCGCGCCCGCGTTCGGCGAGGAGGACAAGGCCGTCACCGACGCGGCGGGCATCGAGGTCGTCGTGCCGGTGGACCCGCACGGCCGGTTCACGGCCGAGGTGCCGCCGTACGAGGGGCAGCACGTCTTCGACGCGAACAAGGCGATCATCCGCGACCTGCGCGACACCGGCCTGCTGCTGCGCCACGAGACCTACGACCACCCGTACCCGCACTGCTGGCGGTGCGACAACCCGCTGATCCAGCGGGCCGTGTCGTCGTGGTTCGTGGCCGTGTCGAAGTTCAAGGACCGGATGGTCGAGCTGAACCGGCAGATCAACTGGGTGCCCGAGCACATCCGGGACGGCCAGTTCGGCAAGTGGCTGGAGAACGCCCGCGACTGGAACATCTCGCGCAACCGGTTCTGGGGCTCCCCGATCCCGGTGTGGGTGTCCGACGACCCCGCCCACCCGCGGGTGGACGTGTACGGCTCGCTGGACGAGCTGGAGCGCGACTTCGGCGTGCGCCCCACCGACCTGCACCGGCCGAACATCGACCAGCTCACCAGGCCCAACCCGGACGACCCGACCGGGCGCGCCACCATGCGCCGGGTGCCCGAGGTGCTGGACTGCTGGTTCGAGTCGGGCTCGATGTCGTTCGCCCAGGTGCACTACCCGTTCGAGAACCAGGAGTGGTTCGACGACCACTATCCGGGCGACTTCATCGTCGAGTACAACGGCCAGACCCGCGGCTGGTTCTACACCATGCACGTGCTGGCCACGGCGCTGTTCGACCGGCCCGCGTTCAAGAACTGCGTGGCGCACGGGATCGTCCTCGGCGACGACGGCCAGAAGATGTCCAAGTCCCGCAAGAACTACCCGGACGTGAACGAGGTGTTCGAGCGGGACGGCTCGGACGCCATGCGGTGGTTCCTCATGGCGTCGCCGATCCTGCGCGGCGGCGACCTGGTCGTCACCGAGCGCGGCATCCGCGACGCGGTGCGCCAGGCCGTGCTGCCGCTGTGGAACTCGTGGTACTTCCTCGCCCTGTACGCGAACGCGGAGGGCGTGGAGGGCCGGTGGCGGACGGACTCGCCGCACGTGCTCGACCGGTACGCGCTGGCGAAGACGCACGACCTGGTCGCGGACGTGACGGCGCGGCTGGACACCTACGACATCTCGGGCGCGTGCGCGGCGGTCCGGGAGTTCCTGGAGGTGCTGACCAACTGGTACGTCCGCCGGTCCCGCGACCGGTTCTGGGCGGGCGACCAGGACGCGGTGGACACCCTGCACACCGTGCTGGAGGTGGTGAGCCGGGTGACCGCGCCGCTGCTGCCGCTGACGGCGGAGGCCGTGTGGCGCGGGCTGACCGGCGGGCGCTCGGTGCACCTGACCGACTACCCGTCGGCGGCGGACCTGCCCGCCGACGACGCGCTGGTGGCCGCGATGGACCAGGTGCGGCAGGTGGCGTCGACCGCGCTGTCCCTGCGCAAGGCGAACAAGCTGCGGGTGCGGCTGCCGCTGGCGAAGCTCGTCATCGCGGCGGGCGGCGCGGCGCGGCTGGCGGACTTCACCGGCATCCTGCGGGACGAGGTGAACGTCAAGGAGGTCGAGCTGACCACCGACGTCGACGCGCACGGGCACTTCCAGCTCGCGGTCAACGCGCGCGTGGCGGGCCCGCGCCTGGGCCCGGACGTGCAGAAGGTGATCAAGGCCGTCAAGGCGGGCGACTGGACCGAGGTCGACGGGAAGGTCCTGGCCGCGGGCGTCGAGCTGTTCCCCGAGGAGTACGAGCAGCGGCTGGTCGCCACCGACCGGGGCGCGACGGCGGCGCTGCCGGACAACAGCGGGCTGGTGGTGCTCGACACCGCCGTGACGCCGGAGCTGGCGGCGGAGGGCGTCGCGCGCGACCTGGTGCGGGTGGTGCAGCAGGCGCGCAAGGACGCGGACCTGGACGTGTCCGACCGGATCGCGCTCGCGCTGGAGCTGCCCGACGGCGAGGTCGACGGGGCGGTGCGGCGGTTCGAGTCGTTCGTGGCGACCGAGACGCTGGCCGACGAGGTGGTCTACGCGCCCGTCGAGGACGGCGCGGAGGGCGTCGTCGGCGACGGGGCGAAGGTGAAGGTCGCGGTGCGGCGGGTGTAGGCGTCCGACGTGGTGGGGCGGGCGGCCGGGGGCGATTGCTCCCGGCCGCCCGTCGTTCGCCACCCGATCGTGTTGTTCGCGCGCTGCGCATGTTGCGTGCGCAAGACCTGGATGCTACGTTCACCTCATCGGTGGAAGTTTCGTCGGCAGGTCGGTGTTGTGCCGGCGCAACACCGGTACCGTTGACCTGGAGAAATCGCCCCTGAATGGACTCGGCGCGCGTTTCTTGTCGCGCCGCGGCCCGTCGCGAGTGGCTCGATGAGTCGTTATCACCCGATAGAGTCCGCCACGTGGCGTCGTTTTTCGACGTCGCGCCGACGGTTCCCGCGGTCGGTTTCCCGACGCCGTACGGGCCGGGAATGCCGACGCCCCCCGCGGTGAACGGTCGGTGGAGGGAACCGATGGAGGAAGGCGAGCGCGCCGAGGGTGACGATCGGCGTGACCAGGGGCGACGTCCCGAGCGGAGCCGGTGCTCCGGCCGGGTCGTCGCGATCCTCGCCCTGCTGGTGCAGGTCGTCGCCCTGGCCGGCGGAATAGTGGACCTGGTGGTCCGGTGACGCGGGCGCGGCGGCGTGCCACGGGAGTGGACGGCGCCGCGCCCGTCGACCGAACGGGCGCGCCGCCGCGTTATTCCGGAAATCCAACCAATGATTGTCGGGTCGGGTCGTGGTGACCAGGTATTCCTGGTTTCGGGAAGGGCGATCAGGTCACCCGTTGATCACCCTGGTGGGGCATGGCCGGACCGCCGTGCCGCGCCCCGTCACGCCACGTCGAACCGGCGGGCGATCAGCAGCAGCAGGTGGACCCTCTCCGCCAGGTGCGGCGGAGGCGGGTCAAGGGTGTGGACCAGGTCGGTCAGCCACCCCATCAGGTCGTCGGGCACGTCAGACACCTCCCTCCCGCTCCAACCGGGTGCGCAGGGCGGACAGGCAGCGGCCCCTCGTCGGGCCGATGCTGCCCCGCGGCATGGACAGGGCTTCCGCCACCGCCCGGTACTCGGCCCGTCCGGCGAGCACGGTGAGCCGCAGCAGCTCCTGGCAGCGGCGCGGCAGCGCCGCGAATGCCCGCCACAGGCGGCGGTCGCGGTCGTCGCGGACGGCTTCCGTCTCCGGCAGCCAGCGCGTGTCCGGCACGTCGAGCGCCGAGTCCGTCGAGAGCGCGGCGCGCCCGTTGGCCTCCCGCCACGCCCGCTGCGCCTCCCGCCGGGTGGTGACGATCAACCACCCGGCCAGGGCGCGCGGCTCGGCGATCCGGTCCAGGTGGCGGAGCAGGCTCAGCCACACGGTCTGCACGACGTCCTCCGCCGTGGCCTGGTCCAGCCCGTTGCCCCGCGCCACGTGCCAGACCAGCGGCGTCAGCTCGGTCACCAACCGGTCCAGCGCGGTCCGGTCGCCGTCGCGCGCGGCGGTGAGCAGCGCGGCGTGCCGTTCCGGGCCGGACGGTTCCGGGGACGCCTGCGCGATGATCGCGGCCACGCCGAGGTCGTCGGAGCCGGGGTCGTCGGGGATGGCCTCGGCCAGCTCGGTGCGCAGCTCGGCCAGCCTGGGTTCGAGGTCAGACCGCACGCCCAGGTCCCCGCGCGGATCGAGGTTGTTGTCGGTCATGGCGTCTCCTTCCCGCGCCGCGGACCACGGGCCCGGCGTTCGGGGTTGCCGACGACCGCGCTGACCCTGGCCCGCGCCTCGGACACGTACCGGCGCACGGACTCGCGCCTGCATCCCAGCACGTCGGCGATCTCGTGGTCGTCGAAGTCCCAGAACCGCAGCGCCAGGGCCGTGCGGAGCTGGTCGGGCAGCCGGGCGATGGCGGCGAGCGTGGTGGTCAACTCGTGCCACTCCTCGGCCTCGCGGTGCCGCTGCACCAGGACGCGGGACCGCGCGATGACCTCGTCGGTGACCTCGCTGGGCCGCTCCAGCCGCCGGGCCTGGTCGACCAGCAGGTTGCGGATGGCCTTGACCAGCCACGCGCGGCGGGCGTGCGGGCTGATCGAGGGCCAGTCGCGCCAGGCCCGGACGAACGCCTCCTGCACCGCGGACTCGTGGTCCAGGTGCGGTGACATCACGGCGGCGAACCGGAACAGGCGGGTGCGCTCGCGGTGGTAGAAGTCGCTGAAGGTGGCCGCGTGGTCATCGGAGTCTTCCGGTGTCACGAACCCTCCCTCTGGTCAGCGCCCGGCAACCGGAAGACGGGTGCCGCGGGGAGTTGTGGATGCCGGGTGTCGCGGGAGCCGGTCGGCGGGGGCCGGCGGGGCCGGTGCGCGGGAGGGGTCGGGTGGCGCGGTGTGGTCCGGGGGACCGGGGTCGGGCAGGGTGTGGACGGGGTGCGTGCCCGGCTGGGCGGGTGTGCGGGTGTGCGGCGGGGTGCTCGACCAGAGCCTCGGGCAGGCGCCGCACCGCGCGTGGCGCAATCGGGGCGTACCACCCGATCGTGTGACGGCCCTCACCATACGGTAGCGTATGGGCAGTGAAGAGGCGCCTGACCAAAGACGACTGGACCGCGGTGGCGCTGCTGGCGCTGGCCGAGCACGGCGTGGCGGGGGTGGCGGTCGAACCGCTGGCCGCCCGGCTCGGCGCGACGAAGGGCAGCGCCTACTGGCACTTCCCGAACCGCGAGGCGCTGCTCACCGCCACCCTCGAACGGTGGGAGCGCGAGCACACCGAGGCGGTCATCGAGCGGGTGGCGGCCGAGGCCGCCCCGCTCGACCGGCTCCGGCGGCTGTTCCGCACGGTCCTGGAGGACGGCCGCGACAGCGCGGTCGAACTGGCCCTGCTCGCCGCCAAGGACGACCCGGCGGTCGTGCCCGTGCTGCGCCGCGTGACCGACCGGCGCGTCGACTACCTGGAGGGGCTGTTCCGCGACATCGGCTTCCCCGCGCCGACCGCCCGGCACCGGGCCGTCCTCGCGTACTCGGTCTACCTCGGGCACGCGCGGCTGCTGACCGCCGCGCCCCACGTCGTCACCGCCCACCGGGCCCTGCTGGACGACACGCTGGCGGCGGTGACCAGCCGTGGCTGACGCCTTCCGCCTGGGCGTCCGGGTGAAGCCGGGCGCGAAGCGCACCGCCGTCGGCGGGCGCTGGGACGCGACGGCGCTGGTCGTCGCGGTCGCCGCGCCCGCCGTGGAGGGCAAGGCGAACGAGGCGGTGCGCAGGGCGCTGGCCGAGGCGTTCGGCGTGCGCCGGCAGGACGTCCGCGTCGTGCGGGGCGAACGCGGCCGGGACAAGGTCGTGGAGATCGAGCCCGCGCCGCCCGACGCGCCCGAGCGGTTGGCGCGCCTGCTCGGTCCGGGCTGAGGCCGGCGCGGGCGGGCCGGGGCCTGTGCGGTCTGGCCGGGGCCGGCGCGGGCGGGCTCCCGCCGGTCTGGCCGGGCGGGCGCGGGCGGGTGCCGCCGGTCTCGCCGAAGTCGGCGCGGGCGGGTCCGCCGAACTTGACCAGTCCTTTGTGGACATGCCGGGCCGGGTGTCTTGAATCGATTGCCCTGCAAGGCTTTCCGGCGAGCCGGACGGGTCGGGCGGCACCCCGGCCGACCGGCTCCTGGGAGCGGTGCCGGCGTCCGGTTAGCGACGTCGCGACCGCGCCGGATTAGTCCAAACCGGCTTCACCGGGGAGAATGACACCCACAGCGTGAACAACCAGGAGGTCGAGTGGGTGGTGTGACGGCCTTCCTCGGCATCGGCGCCGCGGTCCTGCTGCTCTCGGTCATCGCGGTGCGGGTGTCGATCCGGCTCGGTCTGCCCTCGCTCCTGCTGTACCTGGGCATCGGCGTCCTGCTCGGGGAAGCGGTGCTGGGCATCCAGTTCGAGGACGCCGACCTGACCCGCTCGCTGGGCACGGTCGCGCTCGTGCTGATCCTCACCGAAGGCGGCCTGACCACGCGGTGGTCGGCGGTGAAACCCGCGCTGGGCCTCGGCATCGCACTGTCCACAGTGTCCGTGGCGGTCAGCATCGGCGTGACCGGGCTGGCGCTGCACCACCTGCTGGGCCTGGACTGGCGCACCGCACTGCTGTGGGGCGCGGTGCTGTCGTCCACGGACGCGGCGGCGGTGTTCAGCGTGCTGCGCGGCGTCGGGGTCGGCAAGCGGCTGATCGGCGCGCTGGAACTGGAGTCCGGCATCAACGACGCGCCCGTGTACATCGCGGTCGTGCTGCTCGCCTCGTCCGACGCGATCACCTGGACCACGCCGCTGCTGCTGGTCTACGAACTCCTCGCGGGCGCGGCGATCGGCGTCGGGCTGGGCTGGCTCGGCGGTGTCGCGCTGCGGCGGGCCGCGCTGCCCTCCACCGGCCTGTACCCGCTGGCGACGGTCGCGGTGTGCCTGCTCGCGTACACGGCGGGCGACCTGGCGCACGCGTCCGGCTTCCTCGCCGTCTACACCGCCGCGCTGGTCCTGGGCAACGCCCGGCTGCCGCACCGGTCGGACACGCTGTCGTTCGCCGAGGGGCTCGGCTGGATCGCGCAGATCGGCCTGTTCGTCCTGCTCGGCCTGTACGCCTCGCCCGAGCGGCTGCCGGAGGCGCTGGTGCCCGCGCTCGTGGCGGGCGCGGTGCTGGTGCTGCTCGCCCGGCCGGTGTCGGTGCTGGTCGCGGCGCTGCCCTTCCGGGTGCCCTGGCGGGAGCAGGCGTTCATCTCGTGGTCCGGGCTGCGCGGCGCGGTGCCGATCGTGTTCGCGCTGATCCCGCTCATCCAGGGCGTGCCCGACGCGGGCCGGCTGGTCGACGTGGTGTTCGTGCTGGTCATCGTGCTCACGATCGTGCAGGGGACGTCGCTGCCGTGGCTGGCGCGCTGGCTCGGGCTGGTGCGCTCCGGCGAGGCGCGGGAGATCGAGGTCGACTCGTCCGCGCTGGACGAGCTGGGCGCGGAGCTGTTGCAGGTGCGCATCCAGCGCGGGTCCAAGCTGCACGGCGTGTACCTGTCGGAGCTGCGGCTGCCGCCGGGCGCGACGGTCAGCCTCGTGGTGCGCGAGGACCAGGGCTTCACGCCGCAGGCCACCACCCGGCTCCAGGAGCACGACCAGCTCCTCGTCGTGTGCACCGAGCACGCCCGCACCGCCACCGAGCGGCGCATCCGGGCGGTCGACCGGGCGGGCCGGTTCGCGCGGTGGAAGGGCGACGCGGGACTGCCGTGACCGGCGCGGTCGGCGGGCGACGCCGGCCCGGCGCGGTCGTCCTCGCGCGGCGGCGGGACCGCCGCGACCGGGTCGGCGCGCCGGCGCGGCACCCGTGATCAGCGTGCTCCCAGGATGTGAACCCGGCTCGACTCGGCGGGCCGGTGTCGGCTAACTTCGGCGTCGAGGTCATGAGTGCCAGCGCGAAGCTCGGGCTAGCTGGCCGGCAACCCTCCTACCGCGGTGGGGTGCCCCCGATGAGGACCTGGCTCGGCGCGCAGGGCGTCGGGCAAGCGCGGGCCTTCCCCAGCGGAGTCCGCCGGACCCGTCGGAGGTTGACATGACCGTCGCAGTTCCCGGATCGATCGCCGCCCTGCCCCGCGTCGTGGGCGCCGCGCTGCGCGTGCCGCTGGTCACCGGCGAACGCGTCGAGTACGCCAACCTCGACCACGCCGCCAGCGCGCCCTGCCTGGAGCAGGTGCGCGACGCCGTCGACGAGCTGCTGCCCTGGTACGCCAGCGTCCACCGGGGAGCGGGGTTCGCCTCGCGGGTGTCCACCCGCGTCTACGAGCAGGCCCGTGACGCGGTGCGCCGGTTCCTCGGCGCGCGACCGGGCGACACCGTGGTGTTCACGCGCAACACGACCGACTCGCTGAACCTGCTGGCCCGCTCGCTGCCCCGGCACACGGCCGTGCTGCTGTTCGACACCGAGCACCACGCCGCGCTGCTGCCGTGGCGCGGGCCGCACGTCCGGCGGCTGCGCACGCCCGCCTCGCCGTCCGCCGCGGTCGCCGAGCTGGACCGGGCGCTGGCCGCCGCGCCCGAGGGGCCGCGCCTGGTCGTGGTGACCGGCGCGTCGAACGTGACCGGCGAGGTGTGGCCGGTGGCCGAACTCGCGGCGGTGGCCCGCCGGCACGGCGCCAGGGTCGCGCTCGACGCCGCCCAGCTCGCACCCCACCGGCCCGTCGACCTCAAGGCGCTCGACGTCGACTACGCCGTGCTGTCCGGGCACAAGGTGTACGCGCCGTTCGGCGCGGGCGTGCTGGTCGGGCGGGCGGACTGGCTCCAGGCGGCCGAGCCGTACCTGGTCGGCGGCGGCGCGACCGCGCGCGTCACCGACCGCGGCGACCGGCTCGGCGTGGCGTGGTCGGCGGTGCCCGAGCGGCACGAGGCCGGTTCGCCGAACGTGGTCGGCGTGCACGCCCTCGCCGAGGCGTGCGACCTGCTCGGCCGCAACTGGGCGCAGACCGTCGCGCACGAGCGGGAGCTGCTGGCCAGGCTCCGCGCCGGGCTGGCGACCGTGCCCGGCCTGCGCGAGCTGTCGCTGTTCGGCCCGGAGCACGACCGGGTGGGCGTGGTGAGCTTCGTCGTCGCCGGGCAGGACGCCGGGTACCTCGCCGCCGCGCTGTCCGCCGAGCACGGCGTCGGCGTCCGCGACGGCGCGTTCTGCGCGCACGTGGCCGTGCACCGGCTGACCGACGGCGACCGGGCGCTGCGGGCGTCGCTGGGGCTGGGCACGACGGTCGAGCACGTGGACCGGCTCGTGGCCGCGCTGCGGTCGCTGGTGCTCGACGGCGCGCGGTGGGACTACGAGGTCGTCGAGGGCCGCTGGGTGCCGGTGGACGACCGCCGGGCGCTCCCGCCGTTCCTGCGCTGAGGCGATGCTGGACAATGGGCCGGTGAGCACTGAGTCCAACAGCGAACCGGGCACCGGGCCGGACGGCGCGGCGGCGACCGGGGCACGGCCGCTGCCCAAGCGGCGGGTGGCGCTGCTGGCGGCGATCGCGCCCGTGGTGCTGGCGCTGGACGTCGTCACCAAGGTGATCGCCGTGCGGACGCTGGAGGGCCAGGAGCCCGTCGAGCTGTTCGGCGGCTTGGTCTACCTCTCGTTCCTGCGCAACTCCGGCGCCGCGTTCGGCCTGGCCGAGGGGTTCACGCTGATCCTCGCGCTGGTGGCGTTCGGCGTCGTCGGGTTCATCCTGTGGATCGCCCGCAAGCTCCGGTCCGTCGGCTGGGCCGTCGGGCTCGGCCTCGTGCTGGGCGGCGCGCTGGGTAACCTGGCGGACCGGGTGTTCCGCGGTCCCGGACCGCTGCGCGGCCACGTGGTGGACTTCATCTCCGTGATCGAGCCCTACGGCGCGTTCTTCCCGGTGTTCAACGTCGCCGACTCGGGCATCTGCGTCGGCGGCGCGGTGATCGTGCTGATGGCGCTGCTCCAGCGCGACTACGACGGCACGCGGCCGGCGAAGGCCGGCGCGTCCGGCACCCCGGCGTCCGGTTCTTCGGGACAGGGTTCCCCGGCGTCCGGTTCTCCGGCGTCCGGTTCTCCGGGGTCGGGTCCCTCCGGGTCGGGGGCGGGCGCGTGAGCGGCTACCGGACGCTGCCCGTGCCCGACGGGCTGGACGGGATGCGCGTGGACGCCGGGCTGGCCAAGCTGCTCGGCCTGTCCCGCACGGCGGTGGCGGCGCTGACCGAGTCCGGCGACGTGGTGCTGGACGGGCAGCCCGCGGGCAAGTCCGACCGGCTGGTGGCCGGCGCGTGGCTGGAGGTCACGCTGCCCGAGCCGGAGAACCCGGTGCGGGTGCAGGCGATCGCCGTCGAAGGGCTCGCGATCCTGCACGAGGACGACGACGTCATCGTGGTCGACAAGCCGGTCGGCGTGGCCGTGCACCCCAGCCCCGGCTGGACGGGGCCGACGGTGGTCGGCGGGCTCGCGGCGGCGGGTGTGCGGATCGCCACGTCCGGCGCGGCCGAGCGGCAGGGCGTCGTGCACCGGCTGGACGTCGGCACCACGGGTGTGATGGTCGTCGCCAAGAGCGAGCACGCGTACTCGGTGCTCAAGCAGGCGTTCAAGGAGCGCACCGTCGACAAGCTGTACCACGCGCTGGTGCAGGGCCACCCGGACCCGATCAAGGGCACCATCGACGCGCCGATCGACCGGCACCCCAAGCACGACTACAAGTTCGCCGTCATGGCCAACGGCAAGCCGAGCATCACCCACTACGAGGTGGTGGAGGCGTTCCGGGCGGCGTCGCTGCTGGACGTGCACCTGGAAACCGGGCGCACGCACCAGATCCGGGTGCACTTCTCGGCGCTGCGGCACCCGTGCGTCGGCGACCTGACCTACGGCGCGGACCCGGTGCTGGCCAAGCGGCTGGGCGTGACGCGGCAGTGGCTGCACGCCCGCACCCTCGGGTTCCACCACCCGGCGGACGGCCAGTGGGTGGAGTTCACCAGCCCCTACCCGGACGACCTCGCGAAGGCGTTGGAACTGCTGCGTTCCGAGGGCTGACCGCCGGATACCGCGCGCGTGCCGCGCCGACTCGCACATTCCTCCCACGGACGGGTCGCGTTCGCGTAACGTTTGGATCAACGGCACGCTCGTATGGGAGGTACGTGTGGTGTCCACGCACTACGACGACCCGGACCGCACGCCACCGCGGGGCATCCCGGTCACACCGGGCCGACGTCGCCGCCCGGCGGACGTGGCCGCCTGGAACGCGGCCGAGGCGCAGCACCGGCGGGCGCGGTCGGTGGACCCGCGCGCGGACGACACGGTCGTGCACCGGCCCGTCGACGTCGGCGGTGACCGGGCGGCGACCGGTGGCGGCGGCTGGAGCGTCGCGCCCGCCGTGATCGGGGGCGACCAGCCCGAGGCGACCGAGCCGCCACCGCAGTCGTCGTCGCAGTCGTCGCAGCCACCGCCGTCGTCGCGGTCGTCGGGGCGGGCGGAGCGATCACCGGACGAGCCGCGGCCCGCCGGGCGCTCGTTCTTCGCGAAGCTGTTCGGGCGCGACCGCCGACGCGACGAGCCCTAGTCCTCGACCGTCCAGACCAGGGTGTTCAGGTCCGTTTCCGGTCGGGCGCTCCAGCGGATCGACGTCACGGTCGTGTGCTCGGGCAGCACGTACACGGTGTGCCCGCCGGCCGTCTCGCCCGGCTGGACGCCGATCTTGTGCGGCGGCCTGGACGACAGCGACACCGGGGCCTTGCCGATGACCTCGCCGGTGTTCGTCATCAGCACCAGGTACATGTCGGGCAGCGCGTTGAACGTCACCGTGCCGATGTTCGCCAGCTCGGTGTGCACCACGACGGCCCGCTCGCCGTCGGCGAGCTTGTAGCCGGCGGCGGTGAACAGGAAGTCGGCCGGGTCGACGACCTCGACGAGCTGGATGGTGAACCGCGCGCCCTCCAGCCCCTCGGTCTCCAGCGTGCTGCCGATCTTGCCGGTGCGCGACTTCGGCGCGGGGGCCTGGTCGCCGCGCGCCCACCCGGACGACTGCGGCGGGCCCCACGTGCTCATCGGCTCCGCCGACGGCGATTGCGAGGGCGACGGCGATTGCGACGGCACCGGCCCGGTCGGCGGCTTGACCGGGAACGAGCCGGACGGCGGAGGAGCCGGGAACGGGCCGCTGGGCGGGCCCTGCCGGTACGCGCCGGACGGCGTGCCGCGCACGGTGCCCGGCGCGGGCTGGTACGGCCCGCTGGGCGTGCCCCGCGCGGCCTGGCCCTGCGGGCCCGTGTAGTTGCCCCACGCCACGCTGTTGGCGAGGGCCTTGCGGATGCCGTTCGGGTCGCACTCGACGCCGACCAGCAGCGGCAACCCGCTCCCGGACAGGCTGATCAGCCGGGTCGCGGCCTCGCGCGGGTCCATGCCGAGTCTCGCGGCGATCTCGTGCACGGCGGCACGGCCCATCTCGGCGAGCATGGCCAGGAGACGGGCGTCGACGGGGTCCGGCGCTACCACACCTCGAACGCTACCCGCCTGCGGCGATCTCCGCGCCATCGCCCCGCCGGGGAGCGCGGCGCGAGGTCCCGTGTCGGGTTCACCCCGCCGGCCGCGAGGTTATAGGGTCGGTGGCCTCTTGCCGGTGCCTTCCCACCGGGCAGAAGTCGATCTCCGAGGAGGCATGGTGGCGGACTCGTTTGTGCACCTCCACGTGCACACCGAGTACTCGATGCTCGACGGCGCGGCGAAGTTGAAGGACATGTTCGGCGAGTGCGAGCGCCTCGGCATGGCGGCCGCCGCGATCACCGACCACGGCAACATGTACGGCGCGTACGACTTCTACCGGCAGGCGACCGCGGCCGGCATCAAGCCCGTGATCGGCATCGAGGCGTACATGGCGCCCGACTCCCGGTTCAACAAGAAGCGCGTGCTGTGGGGCGACCCCGGCCAGAAGTCCGACGACGTGTCGGCGTCCGGCGCGTACACGCACCAGACGATCTGGGCGCGCACCAACGAGGGCCTGCACAACCTGATGAAGCTGTCCAGCCGCGCCTCCACCGAGGGGCAGCTGGGCAAGTGGGCGCGGATGGACGCCGAACTCGTCGCCGAGCACTCGGCGGGGCTGATGGCGACCACCGGCTGCCCGTCCGGCGAGGTGCAGACGCGGCTGCGGCTCGGGCACGAGAAGGAGGCCCTGGAGGCCGCCGCGAAGTGGCGCGACATCTACGGCGCGGACAACTTCTTCGTGGAGCTGATGGACCACGGCATCGAGATCGAGCGCCGGGTGCGCGGCGGGCTGCTGGAGATCGCGAAGAAGCTCGCCATCCCGTTCGTGGTCACCAACGACTCGCACTACACCTACGCCGAGGACCGCGAGGCGCACGACGCGCTGCTGTGCGTGCAGACCGGCAAGACGCTCCAGGACCCGAGCCGGTTCAAGTTCGACGGCCAGGGCTACTACCTGAAGTCGCCGGAGGAGATGCGGGCGATCGACTCGTCCGACGCGTGGCAGGAGGGGTGCCGGAACACCCTGCTGGTGGCGGAGAAGGTCGACACCACCGGCATGTTCGCGTTCCAGAACCTGATGCCGCGCTACCCCGTGCCGGAGGGCAAGACCGAGGCCGAGTACTTCCGCGACGAGGTGTGGGCGGGCATGCGCCGCCGCTTCCCGGAAGGCGTCGACGAGGTGCACCGCAAGCAGGTCGAGTTCGAGATCGACGTCATCCTCCAGATGGGCTTCCCGTCGTACTTCCTGGTGGTGGCCGACTTCATCAACTGGGCCAAGGAGAACGGCATCCGCGTCGGCCCCGGCCGCGGCTCGGCGGCGGGCGCGCTGATCGCGTACGCGATGGGCATCACCGACCTGGACCCGCTGGCGCACGGCCTGATCTTCGAGCGGTTCCTGAACCCGGACCGCGTCAGCCCGCCCGACATCGACATCGACTTCGACGAGCGCCGGCGCGGCGACGTGATCCGGTACGTGACGGAGAAGTGGGGCTCGGACAAGGTGGCCCAGGTCATCACGTTCGGCACCATCAAGGCGAAGGCGGCGATCAAGGACTCCGCCCGCGTGCTGTACGGGCAGCCCGGCTACGCGGTGGCCGACCGGATCTCCAAGGCGATGCCGCCCGCGGTGATGGGCAAGGACATCCCGCTGGCGGGCGTGTTCGACGCGTCGCACAAGCGGTACTCGGAGGCCGCCGAGGTCCGCGCCCTGTACGAGACGGACCCGCAGGTCAAGGAGATCATCGACACCGGCCGCGGCCTGGAGGGCCTGATCCGCAACGCGGGCGTGCACGCCTGCGCGGTGATCATGTCCGCGGAGCCGCTGACGGACCACATCCCGGTGTGGCGGCGTCCCCAGGACGGCTCGATCATCACGCAGTTCGACTACCCGACCTGCGAGACGCTCGGCCTGCTGAAGATGGACTTCCTCGGCCTGAGCAACCTGACCACGATCGACGACGCCCTGAAGAACATCGAGCTGAACGGCAAGGGCCAGGTCGACATCACGTCGGTCACGCTGGAGGACAAGAAGACCTACGAGCTGCTGGGGCGCGGCGACACGCTGGGCGTGTTCCAGCTCGACGGCGGCGCGCTGCGCGACCTGCTGCGGCTGATGCGGCCGGACAACTTCGAGGACGTCTCGGCCGTCATCGCCCTGTACCGGCCGGGTCCGATGGGCGCGAACTCGCACACGAACTACGCGCTGCGCAAGAACAAGCAGCAGGAGATCGTGCCGATCCACCCGGAGCTGGAGGAGTCGCTCGCCGAGATCCTGGACACGACCTACGGCCTGATCGTGTACCAGGAGCAGGTCATGGCGATCGCGCGGAAGGTCGCGGGCTACTCGCTGGCCCAGGCGGACCTGCTGCGCCGCGCGATGGGCAAGAAGAAGAAGGAGATCCTCGACAAGGAGTTCGAGGGCTTCGAGAAGGGCATGCTGGACAACGGCTACTCGCCCGAGGCCATCAAGACCCTGTGGGACATCCTGGTCCCGTTCGCCGACTACGCGTTCAACAAGGCGCACTCCGCCGCCTACGGCCTGATCGCGTACTGGACCGCCTACCTCAAGGCGAACTACCCCGGCGAGTACATGGCCGCGCTGCTCACCACGAACTCCGACAACAAGGACAAGTCGGCGATCTACCTGGCCGAGTGCCGGCGCATGGGCATCACCGTGTTGCCGCCGGACGTCAACGAGTCCGAGCGCGAGTTCGTCGCGGTCGGCGACGACATCCGGTTCGGCCTCGGCGCGATCCGCAACGTCGGCGCGAACGTGGTGGAGGCGATCATCAAGGCGCGCAAGGAGAAGGGGAGGTTCGTCGACTTCTCCGACTTCCTGCGCAAGGTCGACGCCACGGTGTGCAACAAGAAGGTCGTGGAATCGCTGATCAAGGCGGGCGCGTTCGACTCGCTCGGCCACCCGCGCAAGGGCCTCCACATGGTCCACGTCGAGGCGGTCGACGCGATCATGCTGACCAAGAAGGAGGAGGCGCGCGGCCAGTTCGACCTGTTCGGCGACGGCGGCGGCGACGACGGCGTGGGCAGCGTCTTCGACGTGAAGATCCCGGACGAGCACTGGGAGCCCAAGCACCAGCTGACGCTGGAGCGGGAGATGCTCGGCCTGTACGTGTCCGGGCACCCGCTCAACGGCGTGGAGCACGTGCTGGAGTCCTATTCGGACGCTTCCATCGCCCGCATCCTGGAGGGCGACGTGCCGGACGGGACGCAGGTGACGCTGGGCGGCATCCTGGCGTCGGTGACGCGGCGGGTGAACAAGAACGGCGAGCCGTGGGCGTCGGCGCAGCTGGAGGACCTGGCCGGTGGCATCGAGGTCCTGTTCTTCCCCAAGAGCTACGTCGTCCACGGCATGTCGGTGGCCGAGGACGCGATCGTGCTGGTGAAGGCGCGCGTGGCCAAGCGCGAGGACCGGATCTCGCTGATCGCCAACGACCTCGTGGTGCCGGACCTGTCGGAGCTGGGCGCGCAGGCGTTGAAGCTGAAGGTGTCGGCGTCGCGCTGCGACCCGAAGCTGGTGACGTCGCTGAAGGAAGTGCTGCGGGCGCACCCCGGCACGACCGAGGTGCACCTGAACCTGATCATCAACGCCGGGCGGAACACGCTGCTGAAGCTGGACGACGCGCTGCGGGTCAGCCCGACGCCGTCGCTGATGGGCGACCTGAAGGCGCTGCTGGGTCCGGGCTGCCTGGGCTGATCCCCTGGGCTGATCCCGGTTCGTGGCCGCCGCCGTCCGCGCACGCGGGCGGCGGTGGTGCCGTGCGCGGGCCGGTTCCGGTGCGTGCGCGGGCCGGTCCCGGTGGCGCGAACCGGCTTTTTCCGACACCCTGAGTACAACCCTTGCTCCGTTCGAGTGACATTTGGGCCGAACGGGGACGTCTCGCATTCGTCGAACGTTGAGTAAACAGGGTTAACTGATCAGAAGGGGTCTGTCATGGGGGAAGGCGCCACCGCCCTGGAAGTGCTCGACGACGAGTACTTCCAGGACCCGCACCGGTTCCACGCGGAGCTGCGCGAGCAGTCCGCCGCGCGCCAGGTCGTGCTGCACCGCGGCCTCAAGGTCTGGCTCGTCGGCCGGTACGACGAAGCCCGGTTCGTGCTCGCGGACCCGAGGTTCAGCAAGGAGTTCAGCGGCTTCGAGGAGCTGTTCGACAAGCACCACGTCGGCGAGGGCGACCGGGCCCGGTTCGACCAGTCGCTCGTGCAGCACATGCTCAACAGCGACCCGCCCAACCACACCCGCCTGCGCAAGCTCGTCAGCAAGGCGTTCACCGCGCGGCGGGTCGAGCAGCTGCGCCCGCGCATCCAGCAGATCACCGACGAGCTGCTCGACGCCGTCGCCGGGCAGGCCGAGGTCGACCTGGTGGACGCGCTCGCGTTCCCGCTGCCCATCACCGTCATCTGCGAGCTGCTCGACGTGCCGATGGACGACCGGGACGACTTCCGGCGCTGGTCCAACATCCTCGTGGGCGGCGACGAGCCCGCGGCCGTCGAGGAGGCGGGCGGCGCGATGGCCGCGTTCCTCTCCCGCCTGGTGGAGCACAAGCGCGCCAACCCCGGCGACGACATCTTCTCCGCCCTGGTGCACGCCACCGACGACAACGACCGGCTCGACCACACCGAGCTGGTGTCGATGGCGTTCCTGCTGCTGATCGCCGGCCACGAGACGACCGTCAACCTCATCGCCAACGGCGTCCACAACCTGCTGCTGCACCCCGAGCAGCTCGACAAGCTGCGCTCCGACCCGACGCTGCTGCCGGGGGCGATCGAGGAGTTCCTGCGCTACGAGGGACCCGTCAACCAGGCCACCTTCCGGTACACCACCGAGGACGTGGTGGTCGGCGACGTCACCATCCCGGCCGGGGAGATCGTCCTGGCGTCGCTGATCGCGGCGAACCGCGACGAGCGGCGGTTCCCCGACGCGGAGTCGTTCGACATCACCCGGCCCTCCGGCGGGCACCTCGCGTTCGGGCACGGCGTGCACTACTGCGTGGGCGCGCCGCTGGCCCGCCTCGAAGGGCAGATCGCCGTGGGCGCCCTGCTCGACCGGTACGACATCGGGCTCGCCGCGGCGCCGGAGACGCTGCGGTGGCGGTCCTCCACGCTCATGCGCGGGCTGTACACGCTGCCGATTAGCCTCTCGGCTCGTGGATCGCGATGAGCTGCTGAAACTGGACCAGGCGCACGTCTGGCACCCGTACGGCCCGATGCCGGGCACCCACCAGCCGCTCGTGGTCGAGGCGGCGGAGGGTGTCCGGCTCCGGCTCGACGACGGCCGGGAACTCGTCGACGGCATGTCGTCGTGGTGGGCCGCGATCCACGGCTACCGCCACCCCGTGCTCGACGCGGCGGTGCGCGACCAGCTCGGGCGGATGAGCCACGTCATGTTCGGCGGCCTCACCCACGAGCCCGCCGTCGCGCTCGCGGCCAGGCTGGTCGAGATCACGCCCGAGCCGCTGCGGCACGTCTTCCTGTGCGACTCGGGCTCGGTGTCGGTCGAGGTCGCCGTGAAGATGGCGCTCCAGTACTGGCGTTCGCGGGGCAGGCCGGGGAAGCGGCGGCTGCTGACGTGGCGCGGCGGGTACCACGGCGACACGTTCCAGCCGATGTCGGTGTGCGACCCGGAGGGCGGGATGCACTCGCTGTGGCGGGGGGTGCTGCCAGACCAGGTGTTCGCGTCCGCGCCGCCGGCCGCGCTGGAGACGGCGTACGTGGAGGAGTTGGCGCGGCTCGTCGAGGAGCACGCCGACGAGCTGGCGGCGGTGATCGTGGAGCCGGTCGTGCAGGGCGCGGGGGGCATGCGCTTCCACGACCCCCGGTACCTGCACGTGTTGCGGGAGTTGACGTTGACGCACGACGTGCTGCTGATCTTCGACGAGATCGCGACCGGGTTCGGGCGGACGGGCGAGCTGTTCGCGGCGGACCACGCCTCGGTCAGCCCGGACGTGATGTGCGTGGGCAAGGCGTTGACCGGTGGGTACCTGTCGATGGCCGCGACGCTGTGCACGGAGCGGGTGGCGGACGGGATCTCGCGCGGCGAGGTGCCGGTGCTGGCGCACGGGCCGACGTTCATGGGGAACCCGTTGGCGGCGGCGGTGTCGTCGGCGTCCATCGACCTGCTGCTGTCGCAGGACTGGCGAGCGTCCGTGGCGCGCATCTCGGACGGGTTGCGGGCGGGGCTGGCGGGCGCGCCGGGGGAGGTGCGGGTGCTGGGCGCGATCGGGGTGGTGCAGGTGGACCACCAGGTCGACATGGCGGCGGCGACGGCGGCGGCGGTCGAACACGGGGTGTGGTTGCGGCCGTTCCGCGACCTGATCTACACCATGCCGCCGTTCATCAGCACCGACGACGACGTAGCGGCGATCTCGTCGGCCGTGGTGGCGGCGGCACACGCATCACACGCGACCCAACCCTGACCGGCCACCTTCCGCCCCGCCTCGATCGCCCCACCTCGGCTCGCACCGGACCGGCGTCCCGCCCACGAAAGCGTACACTGTACCCAAACAAGGTGTCGGGATGACATCTGGTAAGCGTATGCCGTACGCAAACAAACGCGCGAGGGCTGGCCAAGCGGTAAGCGTATGGCGTACGCTTAACTCCAGGCGGCCAGGCGGGATTGGCCGGTCGGTGGCTGGGTGGCCAGGCTCGGCGGCCGGAAGTCGGCGGTTGCGCGGGCGGCGGTCGCCTGATGCGCCGGCTCCCCGGGGTTCCGGCCGACGTCTCTTCGCGGCGTTCCGGCTCCTCGCCGAGCCTGCTCGGCTCCGTCGCGTCCGACCGCGCGGCTGTCCCGCCGCCTACGCCCCGCTCACGCCCGATGCCGTCGCAACGGGGCCCTTCGACCGACTGCGTGTTCTTGCGGTTGAACTCTTCGCGCTGATGTCAGTGACTGACATCAGCGCGTTCCGTCCCCTCGGATCAGCCGTTGACGGCCGCCGCGAGCTGCACGTTCGTCGGCTCGACCAGCACCTGCCCGTCGGGCAGCACGATCACCGGGATGTTGCGGCGGCCACCGGCGATCTCCACGGCGCGGTCGCGTGCGGCGTCGTCGTGTTCCACGTCGACCTCGGTGAACGGCACTTCGTGCTCCCGCAGCCAAGCCTTGGCCCGCCGGCAGTCGCCGCACCAGTCCGCACCGTACAGAACGATCTCACCCATACGCGTGATGCTAGAACGTGGCCGGCCGCGACCCTCCGGGTAGTCGTAGGGTGAGTGGCCGTGAGCGTCCTCGTGATCACCGGAACGGGTACCGAGGTCGGCAAGACGGTGGTCGTCGCCGCGCTGGCCGCCCTCGCGGCGGCCGACGGCCGTCGGGTCGCCGTGCTGAAGCCCGCGCAGACCGGCATCGCCGCCGACGAGCCGGGTGACCTGGCCGAGGTGGTCCGCCTGGCGGGCCCGGTCACCACCCGTGAGCTGCGCCGCTACCCGGACCCGCTGGCCCCGGCGACGGCGGCCCGCCGGTCGGGCGCGCCCACCGTGCACCCGAGCGAGGTGGCCGCCGCCGCGTCCGCGCTGGACCGCGAGCACGACCTGGTGCTGGTCGAGGGCGCGGGCGGGTTGCTGGTGCGGTTCGACGACGACGGCACGACCATCGCCGACGCCGCGTGGGCGCTCAACGCTCCCGTGCTGGTCGTCGCGCACGCCGGGCTCGGCACGTTGAACACCACCGCCCTGACCGCCGAGGCCCTGCTGCGGCGCGGCCTGGAGTCGGTGGGCGTCGTGGTGGGCCGCTGGCCCGCCGAGCCCGACCTCGCCGCCCGGTGCAACCTGGTGGACCTCCCCGAGGCGGCCGGCGCCCCGCTGCTGGGCGTGCTGCCCGACGGCGCGGCGGGCCTGGGGCGGGCCGAGTTCGTGGAGATGGCGCGCGGCGCGCTGTCGCCGTGGTTCGGTGGCACGTTCGACCCGGAGAAGTTCGCCGCTCCGCACACCTGTTGACCCCCCGCCCCGGGGGTGGGCAGTGACGCACATCGCTGGGGCGTCGGCCCGGTGGTGCGGCAGACTGACCGCCGGACCATCGCCGGACCGCTGCCGGATCGCGGTCGGACCACCGTCGGACCGCCGCCGGCCGAACCCACTGGAGTAGCCGTGACCGCAGCCCCCGAACAGGTCGATGTCCTCGGCGTTGCCCGCGAGCAGGTGCTGGAGGGCGGCGTCGGCCTGTCCGAGGAGCAGGTGCTCGACGTGCTCCGGCTGCCCGACGACCGCATCCCCGAGCTGCTGGAGCTCGCGCACCAGGTGCGGATGCGGTGGTGCGGCCCCGAGGTCGAGGTCGAGGGCATCGTCTCGCTCAAGACCGGCGGCTGCCCCGAGGACTGCCACTTCTGCTCGCAGTCCGGCCAGTTCCCCTCGCCGGTCCGCTCGGCGTGGCTGGACATCCCCGGCCTGGTGCGGGCCGCCCGGCAGACCGCCGACACCGGCGCCACCGAGTTCTGCATCGTCGCCGCCGTGCGCGGCCCCGACAAGCGGCTGCTGTCGCAGGTCCGGGACGGCATCAAGGCCATCCGGGACGACGGCAACGACATCCAGATCGCGTGCTCGCTCGGGATGCTGACCCAGGAGCAGGTGGACGAGCTGGTCGCGATGGGCGTCCACCGCTACAACCACAACCTGGAGACCGCCCGCTCCCACTTCCCGAACGTCGTCACCACCCACTCCTGGGAGGAGCGGTGGGAGACGTTGCGGATGGTCCGCGCGGCGGGCATGGAGGTGTGCTGCGGCGGCATCATCGGCATGGGCGAGACCCTGGCCCAGCGCGCCGAGTTCGCCGTCCAGCTCGCGTCGCTGGAGCCCGACGAGGTGCCGCTGAACTTCCTCATCCCCAACCCCGGCACGCCGTACGAGGACTACCCCGTCGTCGAGGGCCCGGACGCGCTGCGCGTCGTCGGCGCGTTCCGCCTGGCGCTGCCGCGCACCATCCTGAGGTTCGCGGGCGGGCGCGAGGTGACGCTGGGCGACCTGGGCGCCAAGCAGGGCATGCTGGGCGGCGTCAACGCCATCATCGTCGGCAACTACCTCACCAACCTGGGCCGCCCCGCGCAGGACGACCTGGACATGCTCCGGGACCTGTCCATGCCGATCAAGGAACTGGGCAAGGCCCTGTGACCGCGACCGGGCAGGCGGTGTACTGCGGGTACTGCGGGCAGGGGCTCGACGGGTCGGACCACGCCGCGTGCGCGCGGCGGCTCGGCGTGGTCGACCCGCCCCGGTTCTGCGCGGCCTGCGCCCGCCGCATGGTGGTCCAGGTGACCCCGGCGGGCTGGACGGCGACGTGCAGCCGGCACGGCGCGCTCGACTCCGCGCGGTAGCCTGCGGTGCGTCGGTAGTCGGGCAGGGAGGTCGCGCGTGGTGGCGGAACAACCGGTTGACGAGCGGGCCGAACCCGTCCGGGTGCCGCCTGCCTTCGTCTACCGCTACGCGCCCGCGCGCCCGAGGGTGGTGGTGAAGCGCGACCTGCTGCCCGCGTTCGCCGTGCTGTCCACGATCGCGCTGTTCGGGCTGCCCGCCGGGTGGCTGTGGGCGTGGCTCGCGCCGCCGCAGAACGTGGTGGTCGCGCAGGACGCGTCGCTGGTGCCGGTGACGGGGGAGAGCTACCACCGGCTCGACGGGCTGATGCTGTTCGTGCTCATCGGGGTCGGCGCTGGCCTGCTCACCGGTGTCGCGGTGTGGCTGCTGCGGGAGCGGCGCGGCCCGGTGGTGCTGCTCGCCGCCGCGCTGGGCAGCGGGGTGGCGGCCTACCTGGCGCAGCGCACCGGTGTCGGGTCGGCCGCCGGCCGGTACGCGCCCGGCGCCGCGCCCTCGGTGGGTGACGTGCTCGCCCTCGCGCCCGTGCTGGAGACGTGGTGGGGCGTGCTGGCGTGGCCGCTGGGCACGGCGCTGGCCTACGGCTGCCTGGCGGCGTGGAACGGCATGGACGACCTCGGCCGCCGGCTCGGCTGACGGCCGCCGGCTCGGCTCGCGGTTGCGGGCTCGGCTCGCGGTTGCGGGCTCGGCTCGCGGTTGCGGGCTCGGCCGGCGGCTGCGGGCTCGGCCGGCGTGTTGCGGGCTCGGCCGGCGGCTGCCGGCCCGCCCGGTCGGCGGTCTGCTCGCGCGGATCGACCTCCGGCTCCCCGTGGACGGGTCACCGGCTCGGGCGGACCGGCCGCCGGTCCGGTCGGCGGCGGCCGGTCCACCCGGCGTCGACACGGCGGCCGGACCGAACGGCGGGGGGAGCGCCGGTCGGTCAGCACACGCGGTAGGTGTCGTCGCGGACGTCGGTGACGAACATGTGGCCCGGCGCGTGCGTGATCGCGAACGGCGGCCGGGACGCCATCACCGCCGCCTGCGGGGTGACGCCGCACGCCCAGAACACCGGCACGTCACCGTCGTGCGGCATGGTCGCGTCGCCGAAGTCGGGCCGGTCCAGGTCGGCGACGCCCAGCGCCGCCGGGTCGCCCACGTGCACGGGCGCGCCGTGGACCGCGGGCATCCGGGCGGTGACCGCGCGGGCCGTTTCGACGAGGTGCCCCGGCACGTACCGCATGCTCACCACCAGCGGCCCGTGCAGCCGGCCGGCCGGGCGGCACTCGCGGTCGGTGACGTACATCGGGACGTTGCGGCCCTGCTCGACGTACCGCAGCGGCACGCCGGCCAGCTTCAGCGCCGACTCGAAGGTGAAGCTGCACCCGATCAGGAACGCCACCAGGTCGTCCCGCCAGTGCCCGCCCGCGTCGGCGGGTTCGGCGACCAGCTCGCCGTGCTCCCAGACCCGGTAGCGGGGCACGTCGCACCGCAGGTCGGCGTCGGCCGCGAGGACGGTGCGGTGCCCGCCGGGCTCGGTCACGTCCAGCACCGGGCACGGTTTCGGGTTGCGCTGGGCGAACAGCAGCACGTCGTACGCCCAGTCGCGGGGCACGGCGATCAGGTTGGCCTGGGCGTAGCCCTCGGCGAGGCCCGCGGTCGGGCCGGTGGCGCTCCGCCGCACCTCCGCCGGCGTCGACGTGCCCCGCAGTGCGGCTTCCCCGATGGTCACAGCAGTTCCCTCCCTCGCGTCTCGGGCAGGCCGAGCAGGGCCAGCACGGCGATCCCGTAGGCCGCCGCGCCGAACACCATCGCCCCGCCGACGCCCATCCGGTCGGCCATGAACCCCACCAGGGCGGGGAACAGCGCGCCCACCGCGCGGCCGAAGTTGTAGGTGAAGCCCTGGCCGGTGCCCCGCAGCGCCGTCGGGTACAGCTCCGCGAGGAAAGACCCGAACCCGCTGAAGATCGCCGACATGCAGAACCCGAGCGGGAAGCCCAGGAACAGGATCGCGGTGTTCGCGCCCTCCGGGATCTGCGCGTAGGCCGTGATCAGCCCGGCGGACAGCACCGAGAACAGCGCGAACGTCCGCTTGCGCCCCCACCAGTCGGTGACGTACCCGCCGGTGACGTAGCCGATGAACGCGCCGGAGATGAGGAACGCCAGGTACCCGCCGGTGCCGATGACGGTGAGCCCGCGCTCGGACTTCAGGTAGGTGGGCAGCCACGTCGCCAGCGTGTAGTAGCCGCCCTGGACGCCGGTCGCGAGCAGCGACGCGAACAGCGTGGTGCGGGTCAGGTCGCCGGCGAAGATCGCCCGGAACGAGCCCCGGTGGTCGCTGCGCGCACGGCGTTCGTCGACCCGCGGCGCGTCCTCGACGGTCCGGCGGAGGTAGATGATCAGCACCGCGGGCAGCGCGCCGGTCCAGAACAGCACCCGCCAGGCGACGTCCGGCGGGAACAGGTGGAACACCAGCGTGTAGACGAGGACCGACAGCGCCCAGCCGGCCGCCCACGCGCTCTGGACGAACGCGACCGTGCGGCCCCGGTACCGGGGTTTGCAGTACTCGGCGACGAGGATCGCGCCCGCCGCCCACTCGCCGCCGAACCCGAGGCCCTGGAGGGCGCGGAAGACGAGGAGGGTCTCGTAGCTCGTGGCGAACCCGCACAGCACCGTGAACACGGCGTAGGTGACGACCGTGATCATGAGCGTGCGGACCCGGCCGATGCGGTCGGCCATGATGCCCGCGACCGCGCCGCCGATGGCGCTCACCACCAGCGTCACCGTGGTGAGCAGGCCCGCTTCGCCCTTGGTGATGCCGAAGTAGGCGGTGATCGCGACCAGGCCGAGGGGCAGGACCTGGAAGTCGTAGGAGTCCAGCCCGTACCCGCCGAACGCCCCGATGAACGCCTTCCTGCCGTTGCGGCCGAGGGTGCGGAACCAGGCGAACGGGCGGTCGTCCGTGCGGGTGGTGTCCGCGGTGCTGCTGCTCATCTCTCACCTCGCAGACGATGGAGTTGTGCGCCGGACCACACCGTAGAGGATTGTTGAACAATCCGACTAGAGGGCAATGGGACGAATCAACACGCGCGGGCGGGTGCGGCGGGCGAGGATCGGTCGCGGCGCGGGATGGCGGATCGGTGTGCCGGTCGCGTGCGGGCACGGCTCGCCCGGTGATCGCGGAACGGGGCGGGGCGCGTCGTCGATGGCCGTGGTGGTCGTCGCGCGCGGACGTGGCCCGGCTCGGCGATGGCGGAACGGAGCGGAGTGCGTCGTCGGTCGCGGTGGCCGTCGTTCGCGGGGCCCTTGGTTGCGGGATCGCCGGTTGCGGGGTCGTCAGTTGCGGTGGGGGAGGTTGCCCAGCTCGGCGATCGGCGCGGGCACCGCGCGCAGCGCCGAGATGATGCCCGCCTCGCGGTGCAGCACCCGGCGGACCAGGCGCAGCCGCCGCGCCTCCGAGCGCTCCTCCAGCAGGCGCTGCCGGTCCTCCAGCGTCAGCAGGCAGTCGCCGGCCAGCGCGTACGCCAGCCCCGGTGTCGTCGCCACCACCGGGTCGTCCTCGAACGCCGCCCGCCGGTAGCGGCGGAAGGCCGCCAGCGCGCCGTCGGTCAGCAGCGGCAGCACCTCCGCCACGTCGGCGGGCACCGGCACGTCCGGCACCCACTCGACCTCGCCCACCAGGTAGGGCGCGCTCGTGGCGTCGACGCCCAGCACCCGGAACCGCCGCCCGCCGGTGGTGGTGAGGTCGAAACGCCCGTCCGGCAAGGGTTTCGCGTCGACCAGCAGCGCCTCGCACCCCACGTCGTGCAGGGCGGTCGCGTTGCCGGGGCCGACCTCCCACCCCTGGCGGATCGCGACCACCCCGAACCCGCGGCCGGGCAGCTTCTCGGTCACCAGGTCCACCGTGAGCTGCCGGTAGCGCGGCTCGAACACGTGCAGGGGCATCGACGTCCCCGGCAGGAGCACGGTGCCCAGGGGGAACAACGGGAGCGTCGTGGTCACGTGCCCAAGCTACGGCTGCTCGGTGGCCGCAGCACGGCGAACGGATCGGTCACCCGCATCTCCCGCGACGCGAACCGGAACAACGCCGCCGGCCGCCCGCCGGACGGTCCGACCGGCGCGACCGCGCCCGTCGGCTCCAGCAGGCCACGCCGGGACAGCACGCGCTGGAGGTTGGTCGCCGACACCTGGTACCCGAGCGCCGCCGAGTACAGCTTGCGCAGCGCCGAGATGGTGAACTCCGGCGGCGCCAGGGCGAAACCCAGGTTGGTGTAGGACAGCTTGGACGCCAGCCGGTGCCGGGCGCGGCGGCAGATCGCCTCGTGGTCGAACGCCGTGGCGGGCAGCGCGTCCACCGGGTGCCACGCCGTGTCCGACGGCACCACCGGGTCCGTGTCGGACGGGACCAGGCCGAGGAACGCCGTCGCCACCACGCGTGGTCCGGGCACGCGTCCGGGCGCGCTGAAGACGGCCAGCTGCTCGACGTGCGTGAGCTGCCGCACGTCGACCTTCTCGGCGAGCTGCCGCCGGATCGACGCCTCGACGTCCTCGTGGTCGCCGAGCCCGCCGCCGGGCAGCGACCACCGGCGGGCGTGCGGCTCCCGCGCGCGTTCCCACAGCATGACCTGGAGTGATCCGGCTCTCACCTGGAGCACCGCGGCCAGCACCTCATGTCCCGCCAAGCCCACCGGCTGATACTATCGGCCACGTTTTCGCCCGATAGGCGAAAACTCGGCTGAAGGAGGAGAACCCCTATGGTCGCTACCGCCTACGTGGAGCGAACCTCGGACGGTGCGTACGACGGCATCACGCCGGACGCCGCCTGGCGGGACGAGGTGCTGGAGCTGGCGCGCACGCGGGACGCGGTGATCCTCGCGCACAACTACCAGTTGCCGGAGATCCAGGACATCGCGCACCACACCGGCGACTCGCTGGCGCTCAGCCGCATCGCCGCGGCGAGCGACGCGTCGACCATCGTGTTCTGCGGCGTGCACTTCATGGCCGAGACGGCGAAGATCCTGGCGCCGCACAAGACCGTGCTGATCCCGGACGAGCGCGCGGGCTGCTCGCTGGCCGACTCGATCACCGGCGAGCAGCTGCGCGCCTGGAAGGCCGAGCACCCCGGCGCGGTCGTCGTGTCCTACGTCAACACCACCGCCGAGGTGAAGGCGGAGACGGACATCTGCTGCACGTCGTCCAACGCGGTGGACGTGGTGGCGTCGATCCCCGCCGACCGCGAGGTGCTGTTCCTGCCGGACCAGTTCCTCGGCGCGCACGTCAAGCGCGAGACCGGCCGGGAGAACCTGCACGTGTGGGCGGGCGAGTGCCACGTCCACGCGGGCATCAACGGGCCCGAGCTGGCCGAGCGCGCGGCGGCCGACCCCGACGCCGACCTGTTCATCCACCCCGAGTGCGGCTGCGCCACGTCGGCGCTCTACCTCGCGGGCGAGGGCACCGTCCCGGCGGAGAAGGTGCGCATCCTCTCGACCGGCGACATGATCACCGCCGCGCGCGCGACGAGCGCCCGGTCGGTCCTCGTGGCGACCGAGGTCGGGATGCTGCACCAGCTGCGCCGCGCCGCGCCGGGGATCGACTTCCGCGCCGTCAACGACCGGGCCTCCTGCCGGTACATGAAGATGATCACCCCGGCGGCGCTGCTGCGCTGCCTGCGCGAGGGCCTCGACGAGGTGCACGTCGACCCCGACACCGCCCGGCGCGCGCGGGGCGCGGTGCAGCGCATGATCGAGATCGGCAAGCCCGGCGGCGGGGAGTGAGCACCCCGCTGTGGGAGGCGGGCGCCGACCTGGTGGTCGTCGGCACCGGCGTCGCGGGGCTGACGGCGGCGCTGCGCGCGCGTGAGCTGGGGCTGCGGGTGCTGGTCGTCACCAAGGCCGGCCAGGCCGACGGGAACACGCGGTGGGCACAGGGCGGCGTCGCCGTCGTCCTGCCCGGCGAGCACGACGCGGGCGACACGGTCGAGGCGCACGTCGCCGACACCCTGGTGGCGGGCGCGGGGCTGTGCGACGAGGACGCCGTGCGGGCCGTCGTCGGGGGCGGTCCCGCCGCCGTCACCGCGCTGCGGCGGCGGGGCGCGGTGTTCGACGCCGCCGCCGACGGCCGGCTGGCGCGCACCCGCGAGGGCGGGCACAGCGCGTTCCGGGTGGTGCACGCGGGCGGCGACGCGACCGGCGCGGAGGTGGAGCGGGCGCTGCTCGCGGCGGCGGGCGACGGCCGGGTCCCCGTGCTGGAGCGGCACGTCGCGGTGGACGCGGTGCGCACGCCGCTCGGCCAGGTGTGCGGGCTGCTGGTGCTCGCCGACGACGGCGTGCCGGGCGTGCTGACCGCGCCGGCCGTCCTGCTGGCCAGTGGCGGCCTCGGCCAGCTCTACCAGGCGACGTCCAACCCGGAGGTGGCGACCGGCGACGGGCTCGCGCTCGCGCTGCGGGCCGGCGCGGTCGCGGCGGACGTGGAGTTCGTGCAGTTCCACCCCACCGTGCTGTACACGGGGCGCGGCGCGCGCGGCCGGTGCCCGCTGGTCACCGAGGCGGTGCGCGGCGAGGGCGCGGTGCTGGTCGACGCGACCGGCGCGCGCGTGATGCGCGGCGTGCACCCGCTGGAGGACCTCGCGCCCCGCGACGTCGTCGCGGCGGCGATCACCCGGCACGTGGCGGACGCGCCCGGCGGCGTGGACGACCACGTGTTCCTCGACGCGACCGGCGTCGCCGACTTCGCGCGGCGGTTCCCGACCGTGCACGCCGCGTGCGCCGCGGCCGGCGTCGACCCGGCGCGGCAGCCGATCCCGGTCGCGCCCGCCGCGCACTTCGCGTGCGGCGGCGTGGTGTCCGATGTGGACGGACGCACCGGCGTCACCGGGCTCTACGCGGCGGGCGAGGTGGCCCGCACCGGCCTCCACGGCGCGAACCGGTTGGCCTCCAACAGCCTGCTCGAAGGGCTGGTGGTCGGCACGCGGGCCGCCGAGGCGGTCGCGGCCGACCTCGCGCTGGGCGTGCTCGCCCGCTGCGCGGGCGACGCGGAGCTGCCCACCGCCCCGGTGGCGGACCGGGACTCGTTGCAGCGCGTCATGAGCCGCTACGCGGCGATCGGGCGGGACGCCGAGGGCCTGGCCGTCGTCGGCTCGGTGCTCGACCTGTCCACTGTGGACCGGAAGCTGGACACCAGGGAACTGGTGGAGGACGCGGCGCTCACCGTGGCGGCGCGGGCTTTGATCGCGGCGGCGGCGGAGCGCGCCGAGTCGCGCGGCTGCCACGTGCGCACCGACGCGCCCGCGCGCGACGACGCGCGGTGGGCGCGCAGCCAGGTGGTGCGGCTCAACCCGTCGGGCCAGCCCGTGCTGGCCGACCCGGTGGCGGATTCGAGGGGAGTGGCATGAGTCCCGATCAGGACGACCTGCGCCGCGTCATCACGACGGCGCTGGCCGAGGACCTCCGCTACGGCGCGGACGCGACGACGGAGGCGACGGTGCCCGCCGACGCCGTGGCCGTCGCCGAGCTGACGCCGCGCCAGGCCGGTGTGCTCGCGGGCATCCCGGTGGCGCTCGCGGTGTTCGAGGAGGTGCTCGACGTCGAGGTGCTGGAACGCCGCGAGGACGGCGACAAGGCGGTGCCCGGCGAGCCCGCGCTGGTGGTGCGCGGGCCGGTGCGCGGCCTGCTCACCGCGGAGCGCACCGCGCTGAACCTGCTGTGCCACCTGTCCGGCATCGCGACGCTCACCGCCGCCTGGGTCGCGGAGGTCGCCCACACCCGCGCGCGGGTGCGGGACTCCCGCAAGACGCTGCCGGGCCTGCGGCTGCTGGAGAAGTACGCGGTGCGCTGCGGCGGCGGCGTCAACCACCGGCTCGGCCTCGGCGACGCCGTGCTGATCAAGGACAACCACGTCCGCGCGGCCGGCTCGGTCACCGCCGCGCTGGCCGCCGTGCGCGCCCACGCCCCGCACCTGCCGTGCGAGGTGGAGGTGGACTCGCTGGCGCAGCTGGACGAGGCCGTCGCCGCGGGCGCGGAACTGGTGCTGCTGGACAACTTCACGGCCGCCGAGTGCGCGGAGGCCGTGCGGCGGGCCGGTGGCGTCGCGCTGGAGGCGTCCGGCGGGCTGACCCTGGACGTGGCCCGCGCGTACGCCGAGACGGGCGTGGACTACCTGGCCGTGGGCGGGCTGACGCACTCCGCGCCGGCGCTGGACCTGGGGATGGACCTGCGCTGACCGCACCCCGGACCGGTGGCGCGCCGACCACCGGTCCGGGGTGACCGGGCGGCGGTCCGGCCGCGGCGGACCGCCCGCGCCCTCGCCGGAGGGCGCGGGCCGGGTCCCCGCTCAGTCGCGGTCGTCACGTTCGACCTCGACGCGCTCCTTGCGCACCTGGCCGCCGACCTCGCGCTGCTCGGTCACGGTCTTCTTGTCCAACCGCACCTTCTCGACCGGCTCCGCCCGCTTCTCGACGACGGGCTCCTGCCGCCGCAGCGTCACCTCGGCCTCCTCCTCCGCGAACGGCTCGCCGGTCGCGCCGTCGGCGGGCTCGGTCACCACGCGCACCTCCTCGCGCGTCACCGGCACGCTCACGTTCTGCTGCTCGGTCACGACGTGCTTGACCAGCCGCACGCGCCCGGCCCGCACCTCGCGGGTGCCGACGTCGAGGTGCTCCTCGTAGCGGGTCACCGAGTCGCCACCGGAGGCGCGGCCGCGAGCGCGGGTCCGCTCACCACCGACCTGCTCCCCGCGCGCGTGCTCGGTGCGGGCGTGCTGACCGCGCGCCTGCTCGCCGCGCATCTGTCCGCCGGTCGCCTGCCCGCCGGTCGCCTGTCCGCCGCGCATCTGCCCGCCGCGCATCTGTCCGCCGGTCGTCTGCCCACCGGTCGTCTGCCCGCCGCGCGCCTGCCCGCCGCGCCCGCCCGCCAACCGGTCGTGCTCGCCGGTGCTGGCGGTCGGGATCATGTCGTAGTAGCGGTACAGCTCGTCCTGCTGCGCGTCGGTCATGTGCTGGTCGTCGACGTCGATCCGCGGCGCGTCCTTGACCTTCTGCTTCTCCAGCGGCACCGTGATGTGCCCCTTGTCGATCCGGGCGTCCTGGATCGGCACGAACGTCTCCTTGAGCCCGAACAGGCCGGTGTGCACCGTGGCCCACATCGGCCGCCCGTCCCGGTCGTCCAGCCACACCTGCTTGACGGTCCCGATCCGCTCGCCGTGCGAGTCGAGCACGTCGCAGTCGTACAACCGGTCGACCTCGGCCTGGTTGATCATGGTGTCCCCTTCGCGTGGGATTCGTCACCTGCGAAGGCGGACTACCCCGGACGGGGCAACGGACCCGGTGGCCACACGGCCGTGTGCCCCACTTCGCCCGAAAGAAGTTCACGTTCCTCGGGGCGGGTGCACGACCGGGTCCCGCGACCGCAAGCCGCTACAGCCGGCGATTGGCCAGCACGGGCAGCGCCCGCCGCGCCCGCTCGACCGCCTCGACGTCGACGTCCGCGAACAGCACGCCGGGCTCGCCGCCCAGCCGGCCCTCCACGACGCCCAGCGGCGACACCACGGCGCTGTGCCCGATGCCCGTCGGCGCGCCGCCGTGGTCCTCACCGGGGTCGGCCTGCCCGCACGCCAGCACCCACGACGTGCAGTCCAGCGCCCGCGCCCGCACCAGCAGCTCCCACTGCTCCCGCTTGCCCGGACCCGCGCCCCACGACGCGGCCAGCACCACGGCCGCCGCGCCCCGGTCGGCCAACGCCCGGAACAGCTCGGGGAACCGCACGTCGTAGCAGGTCGCCAGGCCCAGCACCACGCCGTCGACCTCGACGGTCACCGGCGCCGCGCCGGGCGCGACGGTCCGCGACTCGGTGAAGCCGAACGCGTCGAACAAGTGGATCTTGTCGTAGCCGAGGTGCCGCCCGCCGCCGGTCACCAGCAGCGTGTTCGTCACCCGCCCGTCCGGCGACGGCGTGAACATGCCCGCCACGACCACCACGCCGTGCTCGTCCGCGACCTCCCGCACGGCGCTCGCCCACGGCCCGTCCAGCGGCTCGGCGACCGGGCCGAGCGGCACGCCGAACCGGCACTGGGTGGCCTCCGGGAACACCACCACCCGCGCGCCCGCCGCGCGCGCCACCCCGGCGCGCACCAGGTCGAGGTTCTCCGACGGGTCGGTGGACGACGTGATCTGGCACAGCGCGACACGCATGTCACCCACTCTAGGTAGGGTCGGGTCCCGTGCGCTCCCTGTTGCCCCCGCTGATCCTGATCACCCTGCTCGCCGCCGCCGGGTGCACGGGGACGACACCCAACGCGGAGGGCACGGCCGACGGCAGCTCGATCGTGCTGGCCGACAGCGCCGAGCCGACCACGCTCAACCCGCTGCTCGGCTACGGCGGCGAGGGCGTGTCCAAGCTCTACGACGGCCTGGTCGAGCACCGCGCGGACCGCTCCGTGCGGCCCCGCCTCGCCGCCGAAGCGCCGCGCCCGTCCGCCGACGGCCGGTCCTGGACGGTGCGGCTGCGCGACGACGTGAAGTTCTCCGACGGCTCCTCGTTCGGGCCCGAGGACGTGGTCGCCACCTACCGGGCCCTGCTGGACCCGGCGTCGGGCTCCACCGAGCGCGCCCGGTTCGCCGGCCTCGGCGGCGTCGAGCAGCTCGACGTGCACACCGTGCGGTTCGCGCTGACCGAGCCGTGGGCGGCGTTCCCGCACCTGCTGACGCTCGGCGTGCTGCCGAGCGAGGCGTTCGGCGTGCCGCTCAAGGACGTCAAGCCGGTCGGCACCGGCCCGTACCGGCTGGCGGACTGGCGCAAGGGCGACCGGCTGGTCCTGGAGTCCAACCCGGCGCACTTCGGCGGCGAGCCCGCGATCCGCAAGGTGACCGTGGTGTTCGTCCCCGACGACAACACGCGCGCGCAGCGCATGCAGGCGGGCGAGTTCGACGGCGCGGAGCTGCCGCCGCGCCTGGCGCAGCCGTTCGGCTCGTCCGCCGGGATGCGCGTGGTCACCCACCGCTCCGCGGACCTGCGCGCCGTCACCCTGCCCACGGCGGGCCCGGTGACCGGCGACCCGGCGATCCGCATGGCGCTCAACCACGCCGTCAACCGCAAGGGCCTCGTCGACAACCTGCTGGGCGGCAAGGGCTCGCCGGCCGCCACCCCGATCCCGGACACCCTGCCGGAGTTCCACGACCCGGCGGCGACCTTCCCGCACGACAAGACCCAGGCGGAACTCCTGCTCGACCAGGCGGGCTGGGCACGCGGCGAGGACGGCGTGCGCGCCCGCAACGGCGTGGCCGCCCGGTTCACCCTCATGTACCCCATCGGCGACGTGGTGCGGGCCGACCTGGCGACGGCGTTCGCGGCCGACGCGAGAACCGTGGGCGTCGACGTCCAGCTGGCCGGCCTGAGCCGGGAGGCCATCGCGCCGCGCCTGGCCGCCGACGCCCTCCTGCACGGCGGCGGCACCCCGTTCGACCCGGACCTGACCGCCTACCAGCCGCTGCACACCGGCAACCCGTGGGGCTACACCAACCCGCGGGTGGACGCGACCCTGCACACCGGGCGCACCCAGCTCGACCCGGCGCAGCGCGCGGCGGCGTACCGGCAGTTCCAGCACGCCTACCTGGCCGCTCCGGGCATGGTCGTGTTGGCGGTCACGCAGCACACCTACGTGCTGCGCGACAACTGGACGGGCTACGAGGAGGTCGTCGACCCCTACGCGCACGGCGCGCTGTCCTGGGGCCCGTGGTGGAACCTGGAGAAGTGGACCCCGCGCTAAGGCGCTTCCCAGACGGCGCCCCTCAAGGTCATGGAGTTGTCCAGGTCGGCGCCGACGCGGGTGACCTCCACGTAGCCGACGCGCCCTTCCGTGGTCGCGAAGCACACCCGTGAGCCCACCGCGACCGGCACGCGGTGCACCCCCACGTGGCGGTTCAGCTCCTCCGCGCACCGCGCGCGGTCGGGCGGGACGTCACCGCGCCAGAGGGCGAGCGCGTGGCCTTCGAGCCGTTCCCTGGTGCCGAACTCCACGTCGCTGCCGGGCGCGCGCGCCAGTCGCGCGGTCGGCCGCGCCTGGTCGAAGTCGAGACCGCCGTAGCCCAGCCCGTCCAGCTCCACGTCGCCCGACCACCACGTCCCACCGGCCGGCGGCGCGGTCGGGGAGGTGGTCGTGCTGGTGGCCGTGGTGGTCGTGGAGGTCCGGTCGGTGGTGGTCGTGGAGGTCCGCGGCGTCCCGTCGTCCGCGCCCGCCGTGGCCCGCGCGGGCGGGGCCCCGACGGCCGTACCGGCCACCGTGCGCTCCCGGAACGCGAGGGCCACCAGGAACCCGACCAGCAGCAGCGCGACGGCCGCCACCGCGAGCGGCCACGGCCGGTGGCGGGCGTCCGGCGGCGCGGACATGTACAGGTTGTCGATCCGCGCGGCCTGCACGCCCTGCGTCAACGACGGGGTGTTGATCTCGTTGTGGCTGCCCGGCTCGTCGCGTGCGGTGTCCCCGGACCCGGACCCGGACCCGGACCCGGCTCCCGGCGGCTCGACGACCATCGCACCTCCGTCTCGCGGTCCCCCCACGCAATGGTGTACACGATGAGGTGACAGGTCGACCGGAGAACCGGGCCGGCCCGAGACCACCACTGGGGGACGAACGTGATCGACCTGGCCGCCGTGCGCGCCGACACACCCGGCGCGACCCGAGGGGTCTTCCTGGACTCGGCGGGCTCCTCGCTGCCGCCCCGGCCCGTGCTGGCCGAGGTGATCGGCCACCTCGAGCGCGAGGCCGAGATCGGCGGCTACGCCGCCGCCCGCGAACGCGCCGACGACCTGGAGGCCGGCTACGGCGTGCTCGCCGAGCTGCTGGGCGCGGAACCGGACGAGATCGCCTTCACCGACAGCGCCACCCGCTCCTGGCTCGCGGCGTTCGACGCGATCCCGCTGGGCGCGGGCGACCGGGTCCTGGTCACCGAGGTCGAGTACGCGGGCAACGCCATCCCGATCCTGCACCGCGCGCGCCAGGTCGGCGCGGAGGTCGTGGCGGTGCCGTCGGACGCCTCCGGCCAGCTCGACCTCGACGCCCTCGACCGGCTGCTGGACGAGCGCGTCAAGCTGGTCTCACTGGTGCACGTGCCCACCAACAGCGGCCTGGTCAACCCCGTCCGCGAGGTCGCCGACGCGGCGCACCGGGTCGGCGCGCTGGTGCTGCTGGACGCCTGCCAGTCGATCGGCCAGCTGCCCGTGCGGGCCGACGAGCTGGGCGTCGACCTGATCTCCGGCACCGGCCGGAAGTGGCTGCGCGGACCGCGCGGCACCGGCGTCCTGGTCGTGCGGCGCGGCGTGCGCGACCGGCTGCGGCCCAGGCTGGTCGACCTGCACAGCGGCCAGTGGGTCGGACCGGACGAGATCAGGCTGCGCGAGGACGCCCGCGTGCACGAGCTGTGGGAGACCAGCGTCGCCGACCGGCTCGGCCTCGTCGCCGCCGCCCGGTACGCCCTCGACCTGGGGCTGGACGAGATCGCCTCGGCGGTCGGCGACCGGGCCGAGCGGCTGCGGCGCGGCCTGCGCGAGCTGCCCGGCGTCGAGGTGCGCGACATCGGGCGGCGGCACGCCGGGATCGTCACCTTCACCGTCGAGGGCCGCACCGCCGACGAGGTCGCCGCGCGGCTGGCGGACGACGGCGTCACGGTCACCGCCAGCCGCGTCGGCTCGACGCGGCTGGACATGACCCGGCGCGGGCTCGGCGAAGTCGTCCGGGCGTCGCCGCACTACTTCACCGAGCCCGCGCAGGTCGACCGGGCGGTGGAGGCCGTCAGCAGGTGCGGCCGATGATGCGCGGCGCGCAGTCCGAGTAGCTCAGGAACAGCTCCACGGCACTGTCGTTGCGGGCCGTCTGCGCCGCGATGACGGTGTCGCGCGGGTAGAACCCGCTCGTGCCGCTGCCGGTCTTGGGGTACATCTCGAAGGTGTAGCTCCAGATCTTGTGCGCGTTCCACATCCAGTCGTTGACGCTGCCGTCGGTGATGTAGAGGTCGCTCGACTGCTCCGGGGTGTAGCCGTTCAACGCCGCCATCCGCCTGCCGAGCGTGGCGAACACGTTGGCCTGCGTGGCGTCCAGGCCGGGCGCGGTGTCGTTGTAGGTGTAGCCGTAGGGCCACAGGATCAGCTCGGAGTAGGTGTGCCAGTCGATGTGCGTCTTGATCTGCTGCGTGCCGCCCACGACCCGGCTGTTCACGAAGTCCCGGACGCGCTGGGTCTCGGGCGCGGAGAACGCCGACGGGCCGCGGTAGGTCTCGCTCGACGGGCTGCCGCTGGAACCGCCGCAGCAACCCCACTGGTAGCCCCAGTTGCGGTTCGGGTCGGTGCCCTGGCCCTGGCGGTTCTTCCGCCACGCGCGGAACTGGCCGGTCGCGATGTCGTACTCGGCTCCGTCCGGGTTGACGCTGGGGATGACCCAGATCTCGCGCGAGTCGACCAGGTTCTTGATGTTCGCGTTGGTGGCGTAGCCGTCGGTGTACTGCTTGATGATGCGCAGGCACATCTCGACGGTCAGGTGCTCACGGGCGTGCTGGTTGCAGGTGAACAGCACCTCCGGCTCGTTCTCGTCGGTCGCCACGTTGTCGCTGATCTTCAACGCCCACAGGTCCCGGCCTTCGTGGGACTTGCCGATGCTGCTCAACTTCACCAGGCTGCCGTGGTCGGCGACGGTCTGGTTCAGCTCGGCGACCATCTCCCGGTGGTTGTGGTAGCCCGCGTAGCCGGAGGGGAAGTCCCGCGCGCCGACGTCCCCGGTCGGGTCGGTGAAGTCGGCCTTGCCGAGCGCGCCCAGCTGGGCGTCGGCGTCGCCGAGGTCCTTCAGCCGCAGGCCGGTGGCGCGCAGCGCCGCCCGCTGCCGGGGCTGGGCGATCACGGTGAGGGTCGACCCGTTCAAGCCGAGCACGTCCACGCCCGTGCGGGCCACGCGGGTCCGGGCCTCCGGGGTGCTCGCGGTGACCTCGAACAGGGTCCGCTCGGGCGTGCCGGTCGTGTTCGGCTGGGCCGCCACCGTGTTCAGGGGCAACACCAGCGTCAGGCACGCGCCGAGCACGGCGGCCGCCAGGCCGCGCCGCTTGGATGACATTGCGCCTCCATCATCAGCAGGGTTTGCGACGGAGTTGTGCCTACGCAGGGTGGCGTGCGGGTCACAGGGCGGCATAGCCCCCGTTTGTCGGGTATCCGGAACCGGACACGGCTGACAGTTGACACCACGCCCGTAGCGCCCCTGCTCGGCCCAGCGGTTCGTCCGTCCGGCCCAGCGGGCGTCGGTGCGCGGTACCGGGGGTGTCCGGCGTGACGGCAGGTCGGTGGCGCGGGTGGCCGCCGGCGCGAGGTGGGCCGTGGCCACTGCCGACGGAGGAAGCGATCCGCGGTGATGTCAGTCACTGACATCAGATGAAAAGACATCCGAGCCGCCACGACCGACACCACGCGCGTCGAGCGACGACGGTGGACCCGTACCAGTGGTCGCGGCACCGAGGCGGGTCACGGGGCTGGTGTCCAGGCCGACACGCCGCACGGCAGGAGCACGTTCGGCGCTGTGGGGTGGCTGTTGTCGGGTGGCTGCTGGCCGGTGGCTGCCGTCGGGTGGCTGCCGTCGGGTGGGCTGCCGTCGGGTGGCTCCGCGCGGCGTTTCGCGGGACGCGGGAGTTCCGGGGTGGGCCTGCGTCCACGTGAGCCGGACGGCTTACCCTTGAGCCATGCTCAACCGCGTCGACCTGCGAGGTCGAGTCCCGTCTCCGGCCGAACTGCGCGCCGCGCTGCCGCGCGCCGAAGTGGACGTCGACGCGGTGCTGCATCAGGTGCGGCCGATCGTGGCGGCCGTGCGGGAGCGCGGCGTGCCCGCCGTCCTGGAGTTCGGCGAGCGGTTCGACCAGGTTCGGCCCGCGACCGTCCGCGTGCCGGCGGCCGAGCTGGACCGGGCGCTCGCGGGGCTGGACCCGGCCGTGCGCGAAGCCCTGGAGGAGTCCATCGCGCGGGCCCGCGCGGTGCACGCCGACCAGCGCCGCACCGACACCACCACCCGCGTCGTGCCCGGCGGCACGGTGACCGAGCGCTGGGTGCCGGTGGCGCGGGTGGGCCTCTACGCGCCCGGCGGCCTCGCCGTCTACCCCTCCAGCGTGGTCATGAACGTCGTGCCCGCGCAGCTCGCCGGCGTGTCGTCGCTGGTGGTGTGCTCGCCGCCGCAGGCCGAGTTCGACGGCCTGCCGCACCCGACGATCCTGGCCGCCGCCGCGCTGCTCGGCGTCACCGAGGTGTGGGCGGTCGGCGGCGCGCAGGCCGTGGCGCTGCTCGCGTACGGCGGGGTCGACACCGACGGCGGCGACCTCGCGCCGGTCGACCTGGTCACCGGGCCCGGCAACATCTACCTCACCGCCGCCAAGCGGCTGCTGCGCGGCCTGGTCGGCATCGACTCCGAGGCCGGCCCGACCGAGATCGCGATCCTCGCCGACGACACGGCCGACCCGGTGCACGTGGCCGCCGACCTGATCAGCCAGGCCGAGCACGACACGCTCGCCGCGAGCGTCCTGGTGACGACGTCCACCGCGCTCGCCGACGCCGTGGACGCCGAGCTGGCGCGCCAGGTCGCCGCGACCAAGCACGCCGAGCGCGTCCGCACGGCGCTGACCGGCAGGCAGTCCGGCGCCGTGCTGGTGTCCACCGTGGACGACGGCCTGGCGGTGGTCGACGCGTACGCCGCCGAGCACCTGGAGGTCCAGACCGCGCGGGCGCGCGAGGTCGCCGCACGGGTCCGCGCGGCCGGCGCGATCTTCGTCGGACCGCACTCCCCGGTGTCGCTGGGCGACTACTGCGCCGGCTCCAACCACGTGCTGCCCACCGGCGGCTGCGCGCGGCACTCGTCGGGGCTGTCCGTGCAGACGTTCCTGCGCGGCATCCACGTCGTCGACTACAGCGAGGACGCGCTGCGCGAGGTCGCGTCGAAGGTGGTCGCGCTGGCCGAGGCCGAGGACCTGCCCGCGCACGGCCAGGCCGTCACGGCGAGGTTCCGCGGATGAGCCCGATCGGCGAGCGGGTCGCCCTGGCCGACCTGCCCCTGCGCGAGGACCTGCGCGGGCGCACGCCCTACGGCGCGCCGCAGCTCGACGTCCCGGTGCGGCTCAACACCAACGAGAACCCGTACCCGCCGACGCCGGCACTCGTCGCCGACGTGGCGCGCGAGGTCGCGGCGGCGGCGGCCGGCCTGCACCGCTACCCGGACCGCGACGCGACCGCCCTGCGCCGCGACCTCGCGGCCTACCTGTCGACGGCCGCGGGCGTGCCGCTGACCGAGCGGAACCTGTGGGCCGCCAACGGCTCCAACGAGGTGCTCCAGCAGATCCTCCAGGCGTTCGGCGGTCCCGGCCGCACCGCGCTGGGCTTCGAGCCGTCCTACTCCATGCACCCGATCATCGCGTCGGGCACGCGGACCGAGTGGTCGCCCGCGCCCCGCCGCGCCGACTTCTCGCTGGACACGGCGGCGGCGGCCGCGATCGTCGCCGAACGGCGCCCCGACGTGGTGTTCCTGACCAGCCCGAACAACCCGACCGGCCAGAGCGTCCCGACCGAGGACCTGCGCGCCGTCGTCGAGGCCGCGCCGGGGATGGTCGTCGTGGACGAGGCGTACGCCGAGTTCTCGTCGCGGGAGAGCGCGGTCACGCTGCTCGCCGACCACCCCGAAAAGCTCATCGTCAGCCGCACCATGAGCAAGGCGTTCGCGTTCGCCGGCGGCCGCCTCGGCTACCTGGCCGCCGCGCCCGCCGTGGTGGACGCGCTGCTGCTGGTGCGGCTGCCCTACCACCTGTCGGCGCTGACGCAGGCGGCGGCGCGTGCCTCGCTGCGGCACTCGGCGGAGACCCTCGGCTCGGTGGCGCTGCTCGCCGCCGAACGCGACCGCGTCGCGGAAACGTTGGCGGGCATGGGTTTCGACGTCGTGCCGAGCGACGCGAACTTCGTGCTGTTCGGGCGGTTCGAGGACGCGCACGCGACGTGGCGGTCCTACCTGGAGCACGGCGTGCTGATCAGGGACGTCGGCATCGCGGGTCACCTACGGGTGACGGTCGGCACTCCGGAGGAGAACGACGCGTTCCTCGCGGCGAGCAAGGAGGTTGGCCGGTGAGCCGGGTCGGCAAGGTGGAGCGGACCACCAAGGAGTCGTCGGTGCACGTCGAGGTGGACCTCGACGGCACGGGCCGGGTCGAGATCGCGACCGGGGTCCCGTTCTACGACCACATGCTGACGGCGCTGGGGGTGCACGGTTCGCTGGACCTCGTCGTGCGGGCCACCGGCGACGTGGAGATCGACGCCCACCACACGGTCGAGGACGTGGCCATCGTGCTGGGCCAGGCGCTGCGGGAGGCGTTGGGGGACAAGGCGGGCATCCGCCGGTTCGGCGACGCGTGGATCCCGATGGACGAGACGCTGGCGCACGCGGCGGTGGACGTCTCCGGGCGGCCGTACTGCGTGCACGTGGGCGAGCCGGCGGAGTACAACACGTTCACCATCGGCGGCAACTACCCGTTCGTGCTCAACCGGCACGTGTTCGATTCGCTGGCGTTCCACGCCGGTATCGCGCTGCACGTGCGGGTCGAGTACGGGCGCGACCCGCACCACATCACCGAGGCCCAGTTCAAGGCGGTCGCGCGGGCGCTGCGCGCGGCGGTCGAACCCGATCCTCGGGTCGGCGGCGTGCCGTCCACCAAGGGCGTCCTGTAATGCCCAAGGAGTACGTCGTCATCGGGCTGCTCGCCCTGGCGGGGTTCCTGATCGGCGGCGTGTACAGCACGTGGAAGACGGCTCGCGGGCTCGCGGTCGTCCTCGGCGTGCTGGCCGTCGTCGCGGTGGGCGGCGCGATCCTCTGGCTCCAGTAGGCGGTGCCCGCGCGCCTCGGTGGGGTGCTGCCCGGCCGGGGTGCTGCCGGGCGGTGGTGCCCGGTGGCGCGGTGCTGTCGGGTGGCGCGGTGCTGTCGGGTGGCGCGGTGCTGTCGGGTGGCGCGGTGCTGTCCGGCCGGGGTGGTGCGGTGTCGTCCCGCCGGTGCTGGTTCAGGGTATCGGTGCGCGCAGGTAGCGCGGTGGCACGGCGGCGGTCAGCCACACGCCGTTCGCGCTGACGCGGGACTCGTGCCCGTCGGCGTGCACCCGGCCCGCCGCCACCTCCAGCACGACCGGCCCGCCCCGCCGGGAGCCGACGCGGATCGCCGTGTCGGCGGTCGCGGTCAGGTCCCGCCCTCGCAGGCCGGCTTCAGCTTGGGCGCGCCCGGACCGTCGACGGCCTGCTCGTCCTCGAAGTTGTGCAGGAAGCAGCTCCGCAGCGACAGGCAGCCGCACCCGATGCACGACGTCAGCCGGTCGCGCAGGCGGATCAGCGCGTCGATCCGCGCGTCCAGCTCCGTCTGCCAGGACGCGGACAGCCTGCTCCAGTCGGACTTGGTCGGCGTCCGGTTGTCGGGCAGCGTGGCCAGGGCGTCGTGCACGTCCTCCAGGCTCAGCCCCACGCGCTGCGCCGTGCGGATGAACGCCAGCCGCCGCAGCACCGAACGCGCGTAACGCCGCTGGTTGCCCGCCGTGCGCTCGGACGTGATCAGGCCCCGTTCCTCGTAGAATCGCAGCGCGGTGTGCGGCACGCCGCTCCGCTCGGCCACCTGACCGATGGTCAACATCTCCGGCAACTTGCTCACCTGCGCATGGTATGCCTTGACCTCGACTTAAGTCGAGGTTGTTTGGTGGGTTCATGGCAGTGGTGAACGAGCTGGGATTCGCGGACATCCCCGCGCTGTTCCAGCGGATGACCGGGGATGAGAAGCACGAGTGGGCGGCGGCGTCCACGCTGCACGTGCTGTGGGTGCTCTACGACCGGGTGCTGAACGTGTCGCCGGACCGGGTGGACGACCCGGACCGCGACCGGTTCCTGTTGTCGAAGGGGCACGGGCCGATGGCGTACTACGCGGTGCTCGCCGCGAAGGGCTTCCTCGATCCGTCCACATTGGATGGTTGGACGGGGTGGGACTCGCCGCTCGGCCAGCACCCGGACCGGGTCCTGGTGCCGGGTGTCGAGATCAGCAGCGGCTCGCTGGGGCACGGGATGCCGATCGGGGTCGGCGTGGCCCTCGGGCTGCGCCTACAGGGCCGTTCGCCGCGGGTGGTCGTGCTGGTGGGTGACGCCGAGCTGGACGAGGGCAGCAACCACGAGGCGATCGTCCTGGCGGGGCGGATGGGCCTGGAGAACTTCACCGTGGTGGTGGTGGACAACGAGTCCGGCACGCACGGGTGGCCCGGCGGCATCGCCGCGCGGTTCGCGGTGGAGGGCTGGGAAACATCCACAGTGGACGGACGGGATCAGGACGCCCTGTACGAGGCGTTCACGGCGGAGCACCCCGGTCGCCCGTTGGCCGTGGTGGCTCGGATCAGCGAGGTGGAGTGATGGCGTCGAAGTCGGGTTCGGGCACGGCAGGGGCCGCGGCCGTGGCGGAGGGCGGGGGTGCGTCGGAGCGGACGATGCGCCAGGTGTTCGTGGAGACCGTGGAAGGCGTGATGGCCCACAACCCCGGGGTGGCCGTCGTGCTGGCGGAGATCTCCCGCGACGCTTTCCGGCCTGGGCCGCGCGTGATCAACGTCGGGATCCGCGAGCAGGCGATGGTCGGCGTCGGCAGCGGCCTGGCGCTGAGCGGGTTGCGCCCGGTGGTGCACACCTACGCGCCGTTCCTCGTCGAGCGGCCGTTCGAGCAGATCAAGCTGGACTTCGGGCACCAGGACGTCGGCGGGGTGTTCGTGAGCATCGGCGGCTCGTACGACGACCCGGTGTGGGGGCGGACCCACCAGGCGCCGGGCGACGTGGCGCTGTTCGACACGCTGCCGGGCTGGCGGATCCACGTGCCCGGCCACGCGGACGAGGTCGAGCCCGTCGTCCGCGCCGCGCTGGCCTCGGACGACCGCGTGTACATCAGGTTGTCACTGCGCCAGAACGCGGTCGCCCGCCCGGTGGCGGAGGGGTTCACCGAGGTGCGGCGCGGTTCGGCGGGTGTCGTGGTCGCGGTGGGCCCGATGCTGGACCCGGTGCTGGAGGCCACGGCGGGGGTGGACCTGACGGTGCTGTACGCGACCACCGTGCGCCCGTTCGACGGCCGGGGCCTGCGGGCCGCGGTGTCCGGGGGACGGGCCGACGTGCTGCTGGTCGAGCCGTACCTGGAGGGCACGTCGGCGTTCCGGGTGGGTGAGGCGCTGGCCGACGTCCCGCACCGGCTGCGGTCGCTGGGCGTGCGGCGGGACGCGGAGCTGCGGGCGTACGGCACGGCCGAGGACCACGACTCCGCGCACGACCTGGACGTGGTGGGCATCGCGGCGGCGGTTCGGCGGATGTTCGGTTCGGCGGCGGTGTGAGCGTCCGACGCCGCGCCGGCGGTTCGGCAGCCGTTGGTCGTAGGAGTTCACCCGATTGTGTTTGTGGCGGTTTCTCGGGGGGACTGTCAGAGGGGCGTGGGATGATGGAACGCGGGGGCCGGAGGCAACGCGCCTGACGTTTTCGGGGTCGGGTCGGGGTGTTGTGGTAGGCGTTGACCTGCGGATATCCGCGGAAGCTTCAGCGTGAAGGTTTTTGCTGGAAGTGTTCGGGGAGAGGTGCGGGGGTGGGGGTGGGTGTCAAAGCGTAAAAGCGGGCGCTCGCCGCTGGGCAGGCCGCCGGGGGGAAGGGCTTCAAGGCGTCGGTCCTCCCCGTGTGGCCTGTCGAAGACCACACCCTTGTCGAGGCAGGTCAAGCACGCCCTTCGCTTGACCTGCCTCGACGAGCGCGGTTGCCCTGCGGGCAGGCCATACGGGGAGAACACGACGCCATACGTGTGCGCGGCGCGGGCGAGGGCGGGGTTGGTCCTGCCCCGGTCGCCCGCGCCGGTTCGCGCGGGGTGTTGCGCGGGCGCGGCGAGGGTGGAAGTCAGGGGGTGCCGGCCGTGCGTCGCATGTTTGGGAGCCGGGTGTTTGGGGCATGATCTCCGGTCGTGAGCGTGCCGAGAACCCTCATCTGGACACCCGCGCCCACCGCGGAGTTGCAGTTGGCCCTGCACCGTGCGGTGGCGGGCCCGGCTGCGCTGGTCCCGGTCGCGTCCGGCACGGTGGTGTTGCCCCGCCGGCGGATCTCGTTCCCGGCCGCCGACCGGTTCGCCGCGCGGGTGCGCGAGGTGGGTGGGTCCGCGCTCCTCGTCCGCTGGGACGCGCGCGGTGTCGTCTGGTCCGACGGGGAGGTCGCCGGGTACAGCGGGGCCGCCCGGAGGTTGGTCGGGGTGCTCGGCTGGTGGCGGTTGAAGGCCGTGGCCGGGGAGTTGGGGTTGCCGGGTGACGCCGCCGAGGTGCGGGCGCTCGTCGACCAGGGGCGGGCCGACACGTGGGTCACCGCGTTGCCCGATCGGGCCGGTCTGCCGATCAACACGGTGCTGCCCGTGGTACCGGTGACGCAGGGCGGCGCCCCGTTGGCCTAGCCTGGACCGGTGGCACGAGTCGTCGTACTGGACTACGGATCAGGCAACCTCCGCTCCGCCGAACGCGCGCTCCAGCGCGTGGGCGCGTCCGTCGAGGTGACCTCCGACCATCGGGCCGCGCTGGACGCCGACGGCCTGGTGGTGCCCGGCGTGGGCGCGTACGCCGCCTGCATGGCCGGGCTGAACGAGGTCAAGGGCGGGCGCATCGTCGGCGAGCGGCTGGCCGGCGGGCGTCCCGTCCTCGGCATCTGCGTCGGGATGCAAATCCTGTTCGATCGCGGCATCGAGCACGGCGTCACCACCGAGGGCTGCGGCGAGTGGCCGGGCACCGTGGAGCGGCTGCGGGCGCCCGTCGTGCCGCACATGGGCTGGAACACCGTCCGCGCGCCCGAGGGGACGCGGTTGTTCGCCGGGCTCGACGCCGACACGCGGTTCTACTTCGTCCACTCCTACGGCGTGCGCGAGTGGACGCTGGAGGCGTCGGAGGTGATCCGGCCGCCGCTGGTGACCTGGTCCACCCACGGCGGCGACGACTTCGTCGCCGCGGTCGAGAACGGGCCGCTGTGGGCCACCCAGTTCCACCCCGAGAAGTCCGGCGACGCCGGGGCGCACCTGCTGGAGAACTGGCTCAAGAGCTTCCGCTAGGCCGCCGCCGGGGCCCCTGCCGCGCCCGGACCAGCGGCAACTACGCTGTTCGCGTGACTTTCACGCTGCTTCCGGCCGTCGACGTGGCCAACGGCCAGGCCGTCCGACTCGTGCAGGGCGAAGCCGGCACCGAGACCTCCTACGGCGAGCCGCTGGAGGCCGCGCTGGCCTGGCAGCGCGACGGCGCCGAGTGGGTGCACCTGGTGGACCTCGACGCCGCGTTCGGCCGCGGCGACAACCGCGAGCTGCTGGCCCGCGTCGTCGGCGAGCTGGACGTCCGGGTGGAGCTGTCCGGCGGCATCCGGGACGACGAGTCGCTGGCCGCCGCGCTCGCGACCGGCTGCGCGCGGGTGAACCTGGGCACCGCCGCGCTGGAGGACCCGGTGTGGTGCGCGAAGGTCGTCGCCGAGCACGGCGACAAGGTCGCGGTCGGGCTGGACGTCCGGATCACCGAGGCCGGCCACCGGCTGGCCGCGCGGGGCTGGACGCGCGACGGCGGCGACCTGTGGGAGGTGCTGGACCGGTTGGACCGGGACGGCTGCGCCCGCTACGTGGTGACCGACGTCGGCAAGGACGGCACGCTCCAGGGCCCCAACGTGGAGCTGCTGCGCGAGGTCTGCGCCCGCACCGACGCGCCGGTGATCGCGTCCGGCGGCGTGTCCGGCGTGGCCGACCTGGTGGCGTTGTCGGCGCTGGCCTGCGACGGGGTGGAGGGCGCGATCATCGGCAAGGCGCTGTACGCGGGCGCGTTCACGCTCCCCGAGGCCCTCGCCGCTGTCCGCTGACCGCTTCCTCGAACTCCGCGGTGATGTGCGCCTCGGCGGCGTGCTCCCGGACGCCCGAGGCGGCCGGCGCCTTGGCCGCGGCGCGGTCCGGCTCGCCCGGCAGGCCGAGCAGCAGGTGCTCGGTGCCGATCCGCTCGCTGAACCGGGCGTGGTGGCGGGCCGGCACGACGACGCGGCGGGCGCGGTCGGTGCGGCGGTCGAGGTTCGGCTTGAGGTCGGGCGACTGCCGGGCACGAACCGCTTCTGCGCGGCCTGCTTCGTGACGCCGATGCCCTCGCCGATGTCGGTCCGGCTCGCGGATGTCGCTCCGGCTCGCCCGCGCGGCGCGCCTCGTCGACGAAGTGCCCGATCAGGTGATCACCGAGTTCGTCGAGCTGCGCACCCGGCTCGACGGCCGCCGTGAGCCTGCCCGGCACGTGGTCGTGCTCCTGGGCGACGGTGACGACGAGGTCGGTGGTGGCCACCCGTCAACTCCGGGTCGACGCGCGGAGGACCGTCAACGCCGGGTCGACGCGTCAGTCCGTGCTGATCTCGATGCCCACCGTGCCCGCGCCGCCCCGGCGGAGGCGGCTGCCCAGCAGCGCGAGCCTGCCGACGAGGCCGTACTTCGCCCCGATCAGGCGACGGGTCTCGGCGCCGGCCCGCTCGTCGAGGACGCGGGCCCGCGCGGGCGTGCCGGCGCCGGTCGGGTTGCCCCGGAAGTCGCACGGCCCGACCGTGACCTCCGGGTTGTTGCGGATGCGCTTGACCTTGCCCGCGTCGGCGGCCGACCACACGCGGATCACCCCGTCGCGCCGGACCGCCCACACCGGGGTCGGCACCGGCGTCCCGTCGCGCCGGAACGTCGTCAGCAGCAGGTACTTGTCGTCACCGAGGGCCATGGGGCAACGCTAGTGCGGGGCGTAGTGTCATGCGCGGGGGGCCGACGCGAGGAGACGCATGCCCACGGAACGACGGATCGGCCCGGCCAGGGAACGCGACCGGCTCGCGGACGCCCGTGAGGACGAACGCGCGCACGCGGTCATCCGGAACGTCCGGGCGGCCCGCATGGTCGCGGGTCGCGCGGACAGCGCGGAGGAGTGCTCGCTGCTGCTGGAGATGCTCGGGCTCGAACCGGCGGCCGAGCGCCGCTAGCGGCCGGCGGCGAAGCCCGAGGGCCCCGCTCCGGAAACCGGAACGGGGCCCTCGGCGCGGTCCTCGTGAGGGCCGGCGTGGTCCTTGCTCAGACCAGGTTGACGTTCGTGGCCTGGGGGCCCTTGGCGCCCTGGCCGACGTCGAAGCTGACGCGCTGGTTCTCCTCCAGGCTGCGGTAGCCGTTGCCCTGGATCTCCGAGTAGTGCACGAACACGTCCGCGCCGCCGTCCTCGGGGGAGATGAAGCCGAAGCCCTTCTCCGAGTTGAACCACTTCACAGTGCCCTGAGCCATCTTGATCTCTTTCCGTACGGGTGCCGGCGGGCTGATGCTCCACCGCGGCCGGTTCGGGGCGGGGACTCTCCCGAGGAACCCGCAGGAAAATCACACGCTCGAAACACGTTTCGCGAGCGTGGTGACACGGACACAAAACCTACGACCGCTTCCAGTTAACCACGTCCGCGCCGGAAATGCGTCGTCAGGCGCGCGGATCGGCGTCCGGGCGGGTCCCGCCGCCGGTGTGCGCGAGCGGGTATCGGCTGGTGGCGGGGTGCGCGGCCGGGTGCGGGGGCCCGCGGGTGTGACGTGGGCGGCAGTGCGGGGCCGGGCGGCGCGGCGCAGGGGTGCGGCGGCGCGGCGCAGGGGTCGGGTGGCGCGGCGCAGGGGTCGGGTGGCGCGGCGCAGGGGTGCGGCGGCGCGGCGCAGGGGTCGGGTGGCGCGGCGCAGGGGTCGGGCGGCGGCGGGCCGGGTGGGTCCCGCGCCGCGCGGAGGGCTCCCCGTAGGCTTTCCCCCATGTCGGTGGCGGTGCGCGTGATTCCCTGTCTGGACGTCGACCGGGGGCGGGTGGTGAAGGGCGTCAACTTCACCAACCTGGTCGACGCGGGCGACCCGGTCGAGCTGGCCCGCGCCTACGACGCCGAGGGCGCGGACGAGCTGACCTTCCTGGACGTCACCGCGTCGTCCTCCGACCGCGAGACGACGTTCGACGTGGTGCGCCGCACGGCCGAGCAGGTGTTCATCCCGCTCACCGTCGGCGGCGGCGTGCGCACCGCGGAGGACGTCGACAAGCTGCTCCGCGCCGGCGCGGACAAGGTCGGCGTCAACACCGCCGCCATCGCCCGGCCCGAGCTGCTCGGCGAGCTGTCCCGCCGGTTCGGCGCGCAGTGCGTCGTGCTGTCGGTCGACGCCCGCCGGGTGCCCGAGGGCGAGCGGCCGACCCCCTCGGGCTTCGAGGTCACCACCCACGGCGGCCGCCGGGGCACCGGCCTCGACGCCGTCGAGTGGGCCGCCAGGGGCCAGGAGCTGGGCGTCGGCGAGATCCTGCTGAACTCGATGGACGCCGACGGCACGAAGACCGGGTTCGACCTGGAGCTGATCCGGCTGGTGCGCGGGGTGGTCGACGTGCCGCTGATCGCCAGCGGCGGCGCGGGCCGGGTCGAGCACTTCCCGCCGGCGATCGGCGCGGGCGCGGACGCCGTGCTCGCCGCGAGCGTGTTCCACTTCGGCGAGCTGCGCGTCGGCGAGGTCAAGAAGGGCCTGCGCGACGCGGGCGTGGAGGTGCGCTGACGTGCTGCGCGACGCACCCGTGGAGGTCCGGCTCGCGACGCTGGTCGGCGCGGCGGGCGGCCTGCTGTTCGTGGTCGAGGGGCTGATCCGCCTGCAGGCCGACGGCGACGCCGCCTGGGTGAAATTCCCGCTCATCGTGCTGGTGCTGGAGCTGCTGGTCGTCGGCGGCCTGCTGGCCCGCCTCCGGCCCGCCCGCCTGACCGGCGCGGTGGTCTACGCGCTGGTCGCCCTGATCCAGCTGCTGGCCGTGCTCAACGAGGGCCCGGTGTGGGTGCGGGTGCTGTCCGGGCTGCTGTCCGCGGGGCACGTCTTCGGCCTCGTGCTGCTCAACACCCGGCCCGCCCGGCTGCACTTCGGGGCCCCGCGGTGACCGGCGCGCTCGACCCGGCGATCGCCGCGCGGCTCAAGCGGACCGCGGACGGCCTGGTGTGCGCGGTGGTGCAGCGCCGCGGCACGAACGAGGTCCTGATGGTGGCGTGGATGGACGACGAGGCGCTGCACCGCACGCTCACCACCCGGCGCGCCACCTACTACTCGCGCAGCCGCCAGCAGCTGTGGGTCAAGGGCGAGACGTCCGGCCACACCCAGTACGTGCACGAGGTGCGGCTGGACTGCGACGGCGACGCCCTGCTGCTGGTCGTGGACCAGGTCGGACCGGCCTGCCACACCGGCGACCGGACGTGCTTCGACGCGACCGCGCTGCTCACGCCGGAGCCGGGACAGGGGTAGGGGCGGGGCCGACCGCGCGGCGGGCCGGTCAGCCGATGTCGCCGGTCAGGTAGCGCTGGAGGTTGGGCGCGACGGCCTTGACCATCGTCTCCACGTCGGCGCTGGCCAGCGGCTCGAAGCACACGACGTACCGGACGATGCCCATGCCGAAGATCTGGCTGGCGGCCAGCGTCGCGCGCAGGTCGGGCTGATCGGCGCCGGCGGCGGCCACCACGCGGCGCAGCAGGGTCTGCACGAAGAACTCGCGCATCACCTCGGCGACCCGGTCGTGCGCCGTGATGCTGCGGACCAGGGCCGCGAAGTGGCCGCCGCCGGTGGTGTCCCAGATGCCGATGAAGCTGCGCACGATCCGCTCGCCGATCTCCTCGCGCGGACCGGTCACCAGCCGCTCGGCGAGCGCGTTCACGTCGAGCGGCACCTGGAGCACGGCCTTGGCGAACAGCTCCTCCTTGCTGCCGAACCAGTGGTTCACCATCGCCGCGTCGACACCGGCGCGGGCCGCGATGGACCGCACCGTCGCGCCCTCGTAGCCGCGTTCGACGAACGCCTCGCGCGCGGCGTGCAGCAGCGCGGCCCTGGTGTCCTCGCCGCCGGCGCGGCGGCCACGGCGCTTGGGCGCGGTCGGTTGCGCGGCGTCGGTCACCTCACCATGATGAGGCAGTCCGACAGCTTTTTCAACATGTGATGAAATCCGGGCCGGCGGCGACGCGACCACCGCCACCAGCGCCATCGGCGTCCCGCAGGCGCGTCGGGTCGGCAGCCGCGGGCCCGCGCGGGCGGCACGGCACAATGACGGGCATGGTGAGCGTCATCGGTGCAGGCGCGGGTCTGGGCGAGGTCAGCCCGACGCGCGAGGAGTTCCGCGAACTCGCCGCGCAGCGGCGGGTGATCCCGGTCGTGCGCCGGCTGCTCGCGGACGCGGAGACACCCGTCGGGCTCTACCGCAAGCTCGCGGCCGACCGGCCGGGCACGTTCCTGTTCGAGTCCGCCGAGAACGGCCGCTCCTGGTCGCGCTGGTCGTTCGTCGGCGCGCGCAGCGCGGGCGCGCTCACCGCGACCGGCGGCGAGGCGTACTGGACCGGCGCGCACCCCGTCGGCCTGCCCGAGGGCGGCGACCCGCTGCTCGCCCTGCGCGAGACGATCGAGGTGCTGCGCACCGACCCGCTGCCCGGCCTGCCGCCGCTGACCGGCGGCATGGTCGGCTACATCGGCTACGACGCCGTGCGCCGCCTGGAGAAGCTGCCCGACCTCGCCGAGGACGACCTCCGGGTGCCCGAGCTGGTCATGCTGCTGGCGACCGACCTCGCCGCGCTCGACCACCACGAGGGCACCGTCACGCTCATCGCCAACGCGATCAACTGGGACGACTCCGCGGAGCGCGTCGACGCCGCCTACGACGACGCGGTGGCGCGCCTGGACCGGATGACCGAGGACCTCCAGAGCCCCGCGCCGCCCACCGTCGCCGTGTTCGCCCGGCCGAAGCCGGAGTTCACGCGCCGCCGGTCGCAGCAGGAGCACCACGCGGTCGTGGAGAAGGCCAAGGCCGCCATCCGCGCGGGCGAGGCGTTCCAGGTGGTGCTGTCGCAGCGGTTCGAGATGCCCACCACCGCGGACGCGCTGGACATCTACCGCGTCCTGCGCACGTCCAACCCCAGCCCCTACATGTACCTGCTGCGGCTGGACGACTTCGACATCGTCGGGTGCAGCCCCGAGTCCCTGGTGACCGTGCGCGACGGCAAGGCCACCACGCACCCCATCGCCGGCACCCGGTGGCGGGGGGTGGACGACGAGGAGGACGCCCTGCTGGAGAAGGACCTGCTCGCCGACCACAAGGAGCGCGCCGAGCACCTGATGCTGGTCGACCTGGGCCGCAACGACCTGGGCCGGGTGTGCAAGCCGGGCTCGGTGACCGTCGTCGACTTCTTCAAGGTCGAGCGGTACAGCCACGTCATGCACATCGTGTCCACGGTCAGCGGCGAGCTGGCCGAGGGCCGCACGGCCTTCGACGCCGTGGCCGCGTGCTTCCCGGCCGGCACGCTGTCCGGCGCGCCCAAGCCCCGCGCGATGGAGCTGATCGAGGAGCTGGAGCCGACGCGGCGCGGCCTGTACGGCGGCGTCGTCGGCTACCTGGACTTCGCGGGCGACGCGGACACCGCCATCGCGATCCGCACCGCCCTGGTGCGCGACGGCGTCGCCTACGTGCAGGCGGGCGGCGGGATCGTGGCCGACTCCGACCCGGTCGCCGAGGACAACGAGTGCCTGAACAAGGCAGGAGCCGTCCTGTCGGCCGTCGCCACCGCGCAGACGATGGCCCCGGCGGTGGACCCGGCGCGTGTCTGAGCCGCGCGCGAGGCGTCCACTGTGGATCGTCGTGCTGCTGCTGCTGGGCGGCGCGGCGGCGCTGTGGGGGTCGTCGAGCCTCGTCTGGGACGCTTCGGCGGACCGAAGGGGCGACGAGGTGGTGCCCGCGCTCGGGCCGCTGGCCCTGCTGTGCCTGGCCGCGATCGCCGCGGTGGTGGCGCTGGGCGGCCGGCTGCGGCGGGCGCTGGGCGTGCTCGTGGCCGCGGCGGGCGGCACGGCGGCGTTCCTCGGGCTCTCGACGGCCGGCGCGCCGGCCGGTCGCGGTCTCGCCGCGCTGGCCGGCGCCCTCGTGCTCGGCGCGGGAGCGGTGCTGGTCGTGCGGGGTCCGGCGATGCCCGGCCTGGGGGGCGGCTACCGGACGCCCGGCGCGGCCAGGCGGGCCGCCGACCCCGAGCGCGAGCTGTGGAACGCGTTGGAGCGCGGTGACGATCCCACCGACCGGGACTGACCGGCGGCCGAGGCGGCGCGGGCGCCGCACGTTTGCGCACGTCGACTCGGAAGGGCCCCGGTCATCCGCCTGAACGGGCACACCCGGTGGCCGGACGGGGTTCCGGCCGGGGTTAGCATCCTGGTGGCGGGAAGGGGAGCGTGACGTGCGGGAGCTGGCGAGCGGACCGGATGGACTGACGGACCCGGGCGAGGTGCTCGGATGACCGTGCTGGACTCGATCATCGAAGGCGTCCGGGAAGACCTCGCCGCGCGCGAGGCGGAACTGCCCTTCGACGTGCTCAGGGAGAAGGCCGCCAGGGTGGCGCCGCCGCAGGACGTGATGGCGGTCCTGCGGTCGCCGGGCGTGGGCGTGATCGCGGAGGTGAAGCGGCGCAGCCCGTCCAAGGGCGCGCTCGCGGAGATCCCGGAGCCCGCCGAGCTGGCCGCGCAGTACGAGGCGGGCGGCGCGCGGGTGATCAGCGTGCTGACCGAGCAGCGCAGGTTCGGCGGGTCGCTGGCCGACTTCGACGCGGTGCGCGCCGCGGTCGGCGTCCCGTTGCTGCGCAAGGACTTCATCGTCAGCCCGTACCAGGTGCACGAGGCGCGCCTGCACGGCGCGGACCTGGTGCTGCTGATCGTGGCGGCGCTGGAGCAGAACGCCCTGGTGTCGCTGCTGGACCGGGTGGAGTCGCTGGGCATGACGGCGCTGGTGGAGGTCCACACGGCGGAGGAGGCCGACCGCGCGCTGGAGGCCGGCGCGAGCGTCATCGGCGTGAACGCGCGCAACCTCCACACGCTGGAGGTGGACAAGGACGTGTTCGGGCGGATCGCGCCCGGCCTGCCCTTCGAGACGATCAAGATCGCCGAGTCCGGGGTGACCGGGCCGGGCGACCTGATGGCCTACGCGGGCGCGGGAGCCGACGCGGTGCTGGTCGGCGAATCACTCGTGACGAGCGGCGACCCCAAGGTCGCGGTGAACAAGCTGGTGACGGCGGGGTCGCACCCCGCGTGTCCCCGGCCGAGCCGGTAAGGAGCAGCGCATGTCGCCCGGCCACCTGGCGCCGACGCCCCACGACCCCGACGAGCGGGGCCACTTCGGACCGTGGGGCGGCCGGTACATGCCGGAAGCGCTCATCGCCGCCGTGGACGAGCTCGCGGCCTTCTACGAGAAGGCCAGGGTCGACCCGGAGTTCCTCGACGAGTTCTTCCGGCTGCTGCGCGAGTACGCCGGGCGGCCGTCGCTGCTCACCGAGGTGCCGAGGTTCGCGGCGCACGCCGGTGGGGCGCGGGTGTTCCTCAAGCGGGAGGACCTGAACCACACCGGCTCCCACAAGATCAACAACGTGCTGGGCCAGGCGCTGCTCACCAAGCGGATGGGCAAGAAGCGCGTCATCGCCGAGACCGGCGCCGGCCAGCACGGCGTGGCCACGGCGACGGCGTGCGCGCTGATGGGCCTGGACTGCGTCGTCTACATGGGCGAGGTCGACACCGAGCGGCAGGCGCTCAACGTGGCCCGGATGCGGCTGCTCGGCGCCGAGGTCATCCCGGTCAAGACCGGGTCGCGGACGCTGAAGGACGCGATCAACGAGGCCCTGCGCGACTGGGTCGCCAACGTCGACGACACGCACTACCTGCTCGGCACGGCGGCCGGCCCCCACCCGTTCCCGGTGCTGGTCCGCGACTTCCACCGGGTGATCGGCATCGAGGCCCGCGCCCAGGTGCTCGAACAGGCGGGCAGGCTGCCCGACGCCGTCGCCGCGTGCGTCGGCGGAGGGTCGAACGCCATCGGCATCTTCCACGGCTTCATCGACGACCCGTCGGTGCGGCTGGTCGGCCTGGAGCCCGGCGGCGACGGCGTCGACACCGACCGGCACGGCGCGACGCTGACCGTCGGCACGCCCGGCTCGCTGCACGGCGCGCTGTCCTACGTGATGCAGGACGAGGACGGCCAGATCACCGAGGCCCACTCCATCTCGGCCGGCCTCGACTACCCCGGCGTCGGCCCGGAGCACGCCCACCTCAAGGACACCGGGCGCGCCGAGTACCGGCCGGTGACCGACGCGGAGGCGATGGAGGCGTTCGCGCTGCTGTCCCGCACCGAGGGCATCATCCCCGCCATCGAGTCGGCGCACGCGCTGGCCGGCGCGCTGGTGCTGGGCCGCGAACTGGGCCCGGACGGGTTGCTCGTGGTGAACCTGTCCGGCCGGGGCGACAAGGACATGGACACCGCGATCAAGTGGTTCGGGCTGGGAGTGGAGTCATGAGCAGGCTGGCCGGTGTGTTCGAGGAGTGCCGGTCCGAGTCGCGGGCCGCGCTGATCGGGTACCTGCCCGCCGGCTACCCGACGGTCGAGGGCTCGAAGGACGTGCTGCGCACGATGGTGGCGTCCGGGTGCGACCTGGTCGAGGTCGGCCTGCCGTACTCGGACCCGGTGATGGACGGCTCGACCATCCAGCTCGCCTCCGAGCAGGCGCTGCGCGGCGGGTTCCGGGTGCGCGACCTGTTCGGCGTGGTCGAGTCGGTGGCCGCGCACGGCGGGCGCGCGGTCGTGATGACGTACTGGAACCCGGTGCTGCGGTACGGGGTGGACGCGTTCGCCCGCGACCTGGCCGCGGCCGGCGGGCTGGGGCTCATCACGCCCGACCTGGTGCCCGACGAGGCGCAGGAGTGGCTGGCCGCGTCCGAGGCACACGACCTGGACCGGGTCTTCCTCGTCGCGCCGTCGTCCACCGAGGAGCGCATCGACCTGACGGCGCGGTCGTCGCGGGGCTTCCTGTACGCGACGTCGGTGATGGGCGTGACGGGCGCGCGCGACGTGGTGTCGTCGGCCGCTCCGGCGCTGGTGCGGCGGGTGCGGGAGCACACGGACCTGCCGGTGGCGGTGGGGCTGGGCGTGCGGTCCGGCGCGCAGGCGGCGGAGCTGGCGGCGTTCGCGGACGGGGTCATCGTCGGGTCGGCCTTCGTGACGGCCGTGCGCGACGACCGCGTGGCGGCGCTGGCCGCCGAGCTGGCGGAGGGCGTGCGACAGGTGCCCACACCGGCCTGAGCGACACCTTCGGGTGAACCGCCGGCCGAGGGGTCGACCAGGTGGCGGAACTGTCGGTGCCCGTCGGGATGCTGGGCCCATGACCAAGCCCGCACCCGATCCGACGTGCGCCACACCGACGTGCCTCGGGCAACCTCCGGAGGTGGTGCCCGGTGGCACGGCCGTCCGACGACCGACCCGAAGGCATGTCACACCACGCCGGTCCCTGGACCCCGGACGACGTCCTCGCGATGCCGGGAGACCGGCTCCAGCGAGTCGAACCGGCCGACGGGGCGCTCCTCGTGGGCCCGCGCGGCACCCACCGGCACGAGCGGTCGGCCTTCCGCCTGATGGCCTTGGCGTGCGTGAAGCGGAAGCTGTGCGCGGAGGGCGGGGCGCCGCACCACCTCGTCGTCGACCCGGAGGACGCCGGGATCACCGCGACGCTGTTCGAGCCGAGCGCCGGCGAGCACGTCGAAGTGGCGCGCGGCGCTGCGGGCGCGCTCACCCTCGACAAGCCCTTCCCGGTAACAATCGAGCTGCCGCCATAGGGCGGTGCGGGCCACCGGCTACGGTGGGGGCCGTGGTGACGACTTTCCTCGCGACGATCCCCAGCCCCGACCGGGGTGTGTGGCACCTGGGGCCGATTCCGATCCGCGCCTACGCGCTGTGCATCATCCTCGGCATCATCGTGGCCATCTGGTGGGGCGAACGCCGCTGGGTGGCCCGTGGCGGGGTGAAGGGCGAGGTCACCGACATCGCGGTGTTCGCGGTGCCGTTCGGCCTCGTCGGCGGCCGGCTCTACCACGTGGCGACCGACTGGCCGAAGTACTTCGGCGAGGGCAGGAACCCGTGGGAGGCGCTCGCGATCTGGAACGGCGGCCTCGGCATCTGGGGCGCCATCGCGCTGGGCGGTGTCGGCGCGTGGATCGCCTGCCGCCGCCGGGGTATCCCGCTGCCCGTGATGGCCGACGCGCTCGCGCCGGGCATCGTCACCGCGCAGGCCATCGGCCGGCTCGGCAACTACTTCAACCAGGAGCTGTACGGCGGTCCCACCACGCTGCCGTGGGGCCTGGAGATCTACGAGCGGGTCGACCCGGCCACCGGCCTGCGGGACGAGCTGAGCGGCGTGGCGCTGGACCACACGCCGATCGACGTCGTGCACCCGACGTTCCTGTACGAGCTGCTGTGGAACCTGGGCGTGGCGCTGCTGGTCGTGCTGGTCGACCGGAAGCTGCGGCTCGGGCACGGCCGGGCGTTCGCGCTGTACGTCGCCGGCTACACGGCGGGCCGGTTCTGGATCGAGATCATGCGGACCGACCCGGCGACGGAGGTGTTCGGCCTGCGGATCAACGTCATCACCTCGGTGGTGGTGTTCCTCGGCGCGGTCGTCTACTTCGTGCTGGCCGGGAAGCGGGGCGGCCGCGAGGTCATCGTGCGCGGCGGCGAGGGACCCGACGGCGGTGGCGCGACCGCCGCGGACGCCGGGGCCGGGCGCGACGGCGAGCACGACCGGGCCGACGCGGCCCCCGGCTCCGACGGCGCGCGTGACGGGGCCGGCGGGGTGTCCGGGTCGGGCGGTGGTCGTGACCTGGCCGACGGGGTGCCGGGGTCGGGCGGCGCACGCGACCGGGCCGACGCCGAGCCCGTCAAGGCCGACACCGAGCCCGTCAAGGCGGACGCCAAGGCCGGTCCGACCGCGGCCCCGGACGGCACGCCGAGCGAGAAGCCGGCCGAGTAGGCCCGATGCGCATCCTCGTCGTCGAGGACGACGACCGGGTGGCGCGGGGCCTGCTGACCGCCCTGCGGCACGCGGGCTACGAGGTGCACCGCGCGGCGACGGCCGCCGCCGCGCTCACCGCGCCGACCGCCGACGTCGTGCTGCTCGACCTCGGCCTGCCCGACGGCGACGGCCTGGACGTGCTGCGCGAACTCCGCCGCCGGCCGGGCACGGCGGTCATCACCGTGACCGCCCGCGGCGAGGAGCGCGAACGCGTGCTCGGCCTGCGCGCGGGCGCGGACGACTACGTCGTCAAGCCGTTCGGCACGGCGGAGCTGCTGGCGCGCATCGAGGCGGTCCTGCGCCGCACGCGGGCCGCCCGCGCGGCGGAGGACACGGCGCACCGGGTCGCGCTGGGCCCGCTCACCCTCGACCCGGCGACCCGCCTCGCCACGGCGGGCGGCGAGCCGGTCCCGCTGACGCGCAAGGAGTTCGACCTGCTGGCCCTGCTGGTGACGAGGGCGGGCACGGTCGTCAGCCGCGACCTGATCGTGGACCAGGTGTGGCAGGCGCACTGGGAAGCGCCCTCGCGCACGCTCGACACGCACATCGCGGCGTTGCGCGGGAAGCTGGGCGACGCGGTGCGGATAGAGACGATCCGCGGGGTGGGCTACCGGGTGGCAGCCCACCCCTGAGGCGGACCCGCCGGCGGCGGACGCGCCCACCGCGGTTGCTCACCGGGCGTGCGCGCTCACCGCGTCGGGGGTGTTCACCAGGTGTGGGCGACGTCCACCACGAGCCGGCCGGGCAGCGTGAACACCCGGAACGGCAGCCGCGCCCGCACCCCGAGGCCGACCGTGGTCTGCCCCTCGAACGAACCGGCCCAGGCGACCTGCCGGAACGTCGTGTACCCCGCCACGTTCACCAGCTCGTCCCGGTCGGCGTAGGTGTAGGTCGGGTTGCCGTGCTCGTCGTACGCCGGCGAGTGGACCACCACCTGCAACTTGCCGTCGCCGCGCAGCGGCACCGGACGCCCCGTGGGGTCCTCGTAGACCTGGTCGACGTACTGGACGAAGTACCCGTCGTTGTCACCCCGGAAGTCGAACACCAGCCGGTCGTAGCAGTCCTGGCGACCCGACCTGATGTCGACCAGCTGCCCGGCCGTGGTCGGGGTGGCGGTCTTGGGCAGCGAACCCCAGTCGACACCGCAGCCGGCCGACGTGGCCGGCACGGCGGGTGCCACGACGACCGTCAACGCCGCGACCAGCGCGGAGACCGTCAGCACAAGACGGCGAACCATCAGCACCATCCCCCTTCTCCGTGCCGGGAGGCCCCCGGCATCCCCGAATGACGCAGAGCACAGCACCCGAGTAGCACGACCGGGTGGCATTCGGCCCGGAACCACCTGTGTGGGCTACTCGCCGACCCCCGCGACCCCCGACCGCCGACCCTCACCGCCGACCGCCGACCGCCGACCGCCGACCGCCGACCGCCGACCGCCGACCCTCACCGCCGACCGCCGATCCGATCGCCGACCCCGACCGTGTCCGCCGCGCCCGCCATCCCCGTGACCGTCCGCCCCTGTGACCGTCCGCCACCCCGGCGGACCGCGGACCGGGAGACCCGATGGGGCACGATGGCCCTGCCGAACCCCTGACGAGGTGTGATGCTCCGCCGACTGCTCGTCCTCATCGTGCCGCTGCTCGCGGCGCTGGTGGCCGCCCTCGGTGTGCCGCTCGCGTTCGCCGTGGTGCAGGGCGAGAGCCAGGAGACCTACCTCGACCGGCTCGGCGACGCGGGCCGGTTCGCGTCGCTGGCGGAGAACGCCCTCGCCTCGGGCCGCCGCACCGCCCTGCGCGAGGAGCTGGAGCGGTACGACCAGCTCTACGGCATCGCCGCCGCCCTGGTCAGCACCGACCGCACGATCCTGGAGAGTTCGCGCCGACCGTTCCCGCTGACCGGTCCGGCGGTCGAGGCGGGCCTGGACGCCGCGTTCAGCGGGTACCGCGGCGAACCCGACCGGTCGATCTGGCCGTGGGAGGACGTCGACCTGGTGCTCGTGGAGCCGGTCGGCCGCGACAGCGAGGTGGTGGCCGCCGTCGTGACGGTCTCGCCGACCAGCGGCCTGCGCCACGCGATCCTCCGCCAGTGGGGCCTGCTCGCCCTGGTCGGGCTGGTGCCGATGCTGGGCGTCGTGGCCGTCGCGTGGCCGATGTCGCGGTGGGTGCTGCGACCGGTGCGGATGCTGGACGACGCCACCGCCGCCGTCGCCGGCGGGAAGCTCGACGCCCGCGCGGACGAGCTGGGCGGCCCGCCCGAGCTGCGCAGGCTCGCGGCCTCGTTCAACGTCATGGTGGACGTCGTCAGCCGGGCGCTGCGCCGCCAGCGGGCGTTCGTGTCGGACGCCTCGCACCAGCTGCGCAACCCGCTCGCGAGCCTGCGGCTGGCGGTGGACAACCTCGCGCCGCACGTCGTGGGCGACGCCGGGCGGGAGGCGCAGCGCATCGCCGTCGACGAGGCCGAGGAGATGGGGCGCGTGCTGGACACCCTGCTCGCCGCGACCCGCCTGGACAGCGCGTCGGCCGCCGAGCCGGTCGACGTGGACTCGCTGCTGGCGACGCACGTGCCCGGCTGGCGGGCGCTGGCCGGTGACATCGCGCTGGAGGTCCGCGTGCCGCGCGGCCTGCACGTGCTGGCGCCGCCCGGCGGGCTGGGCAGCGTGCTGGACGAGCTCGTCGGCAACGCGATCCGGCTGTCCGGGGCCACCCGCGTCGCGGTGTGGGCGGTCACGCACGGCGAACGGGCGGAGCTGCACGTCACCGACGACGGCGAGGGGCTGGCCGAGGAGGAGCGCACCCTGGCGTTGCGGCGGTTCTGGCGCGCGCCGCGGCACCAGAACACCGCGGGCACCGGGCTGGGCCTGTCGATCTGCGCGGAGCTGGTCGTGAGCGCGGGCGGCGAACTGCACCTGCGGCCGGTCGAGCCGCACGGGTTGGACGCGGTCGTCGTGCTCGGCGTCGGGTCGCCCGACCGGAGCGCTCCGGGCGCCGGCGGAACGCTCCGCGACTGACGCGACGGGCCGGCGTGCCGCGCGGCTCAGCGCTTGACGGAGCGGAACCAGCGTTCCGCTCCCCGGTGCAGCGGCACGCGGCCGGTGGCGATGCCCGTGCGCACGTTGATCCGACCGGCTTCCGAGTGCCCGGCGGCGATGCGGGCCGACTCGGTGAACACCGTCCGCGTCACCACCTCCACCACCGACGCGTCCAGCGCGCTCCGCGCCAGCAGCAGGTTCGGCACCGCGAACGTCCGGCAGGGCCCCATCGACCCGTAGGTGGTGGCCGGGATCGTCACCGGCGCGTAGGGGCCGGGGAACGCGTCGGCCAGCCGCACCGCCTCCTCGGGAAGGTCGAGCAGCCGGAACGGGAACCCGCCGAGCAGGTCCCTGATGGCCGGTGTCGGGATGCCGGTCAACGCCACCATCGCGTCGATCGCGCCCGCGGCCATCCGCCGGGCGGCCTCGGCGTGCGCCATGCGCTGCACGTCGACCCGGACGCCGAGCAGGTCGAGCAGCCGGGAGGCGGTGAACTCCGTCCCGGACTCGTGCGGGCCGAACGACACGCGCGCCCCGGCGAGGTCCGCGATCCGCCGCACCGGCGCGCCCGCCGGCACGACGACCTGGAGGAAGCTGTCGTACAGCCGCCCGACGGCGCTGATGCCGGCGGGGTCGTCGGCGCTCAGCCGCGCCTCGAACAGCGGGTCCAGCGAGGACAGTCCCAGGTGGACCTCACCGGCGGCGAGCAGGCGGACGTTCGCCACCGACGCGCCGGTGGACCGCGCGACCACCCGGCTGCCCGGCAACCGGTCGGCCAGCGCCCCCGCGAGGGCACCGCCGACCTCGCGGAACACCGCACCCTCCGGCCCGGTCGCCAGGACCAACTCGGCGGGCGCGGGCGGTGGTGACGACGTGCACGCGGGCGCACCCGCCGCGAGGGCGGCGAGCAGCAGCGAGCGCCGGGTCACCTGCACGGCAGCAGGGTACGTCCCGCCGGTCGCCGCCGGGTCGGGCGAGTGGCGGGCCGACCACGGAAATCGAGTGATGTCAGTCCCTGACATCACTCGTTTTTCGGTTCCGGCCGGCATCCACCTGTGCCGGGCCCCCTCCGTGCCGCCACCGTCCCGCCCGTGCGGTGCGGCCACCCGCGCCCCCTCGCGGTGCGGCCGCCCGCCGTGCCTCGACCCGGTGTGCGGCCTGCTCCCCTCGGCGGAGCGGACGGCGCGTTACGTCAGAGGGATCTGAAGTTTCCGGCGACGACCTTGTCGAGGGCCGGCCCTGTGCTCAGGATCACCGACCAACACCGGCTTTTGGAGGATGACGTGGTCACCGCGGGAACCCGTGAGCGCAAGCCGATCCACCGGCACCTGTACTTCTGGGTGCTGGTGTCGATCGTGCTGGGCGTGGTCGTCGGCTACGCGTTCCCGGAGCAGGCGTCCGGGATGAAGTGGTTGGCCGACCTGTTCGTGGCGCTGGTGAAGGTGGTCATCGCGCCGACCATCTTCTGCACCGTCGTGGTCGGCATCGCGGGTCTGGGCAACCTCGCCAAGGCCGGCGGCCTGGCGCTGCGGACCATCCTCTACTTCACCGCGATGACCACGGTCGCCCTGGTCATCGGCCTGGTCGTGGTGAACCTCGTGCAGCCCGGACACCACGGCCCGGCGATCCCGATCAACGACGACGCCGCCGCCAAGACGCTCGCCGAGGCGAAGACCGCCGAGACCGGCGTGACGGGCTTCATCCTGTCCCTGGTGCCGAAGTCGTTCGTCGGCGCGTTCACCGACGGCCAGCTCATCCAGGTGCTGCTGGTGGCGATCCTGGTGGCCGTCGCGGTGGCCGGGATGGGCAGGCGCGGCGAGCGGGTCGTGGCCGCGCTGGACACGGTCGCCAAGGTGATGTTCGGCGTCATCAAGATCGTCATGTACGCCGCGCCGATCGGCGCGTTCGGCGGCATCGCCTACACGATCGGCAAGTTCGGCGGCACGATCCTCGGCAAGCTGGCGTGGCTGATGGGGTCGTTCTACGCGACGTGCCTGCTGTTCGTCCTGGTCGTGCTGGGCGGCGTGGCGCTGTGCGCCGGGTTCTCGATCTTCAAGTTCCTCCGGTACCTCAAGGACGAGCTGCTGATCGTGCTGGGCACGTCGTCGTCGGAGTCGGTGCTGCCGCGGATGCTGGTGAAGCTGGAGGCGGCGGGCGCGGACAAGTCGGTGGTCGGCCTGACGATCCCGACCGGGTACTCGTTCAACCTCGACGGCACGTGCATCTACCTGACGATGGGCGCGATCTTCATCGCCCAGGCGACCGGCCACGACGTGGGCATCGGCACCCAGGTCGGCCTGCTGCTGTTCATGCTGCTGGCGTCGAAGGGCGCGGCGGGCGTGACCGGCGCGGGGCTGGTGACGCTGGCGGCGTCGCTGACGGCGTTCGAGGCGAACAGCGCCATCCCGGCGGTGGGCATCGCGCTGATCGTCGGCATCGACCGGTTCATGTCCGAGGCGCGGGCGATCACCAACGTCATCGGCAACGGCGTCGGCACGCTCGTGGTGGCCCGCTGGCAGGGGCAGCTCGACCGGGCGCGGCTCAAGGAGGTCCTGGACAACCCCGCCGACGTCGACGTCGACGCCCTGCTGGACCGCGGGGAGGGCCACGACGCCGAGCGCGCCGATCACGCCGGGAGGGCCGTCGCCAAGGTGTGAGCGGGCGTCGACGGGGGAGGGGGGGAGCGGCGCTCCCCCCTCCCGCGCGCGTCGGGCCCGCCGACAGGGCCGCCCCGTCCTGGCTGCACGAACGGGTGAACATCGGTTGCGGCGGGGAGTCGAATGACCAGCGTGGACCCTGTCGGCAACCTCTCAGGGGTGCGCGAACCGCCCAGCGCTCCGTTATGCTGTGACAGCGCGTGACCTGGCCGGCCCCACTGTCGTTCCGCCCGCCTGAATCGTTACGCGTCCATGACCGGGATCACCCCACGGATGGTGTGTCCTGGTTTCGCGGCTGTTAAAGTCGCGTCAACACGCGGGCCATCGTCGTCCCGTGCCCAGCAGCCGGATTCCAGGAACTGGACACGGATTCGTTCTTCCAGAAGGACGACGAAGGAGGTCTGCGCAGTGATCTTCTCCGCCATCCCGTCCCCGCAGGGGCTCTACGACCCCGCCGCGGAGCGTGACGCCTGCGGTGTGGCGATGGTCGCCGACATCGAGGGCAGGCGGTCCCACGCCATCGTGGTCGACGCGCTCACCGCGCTGGCGAACCTCGAGCACCGCGGCGCCGCGGGCGCCGAGCCGACCAGCGGCGACGGCGCGGGGATCCTCCTGCAGCTGCCGGACGCGTTCCTGCGGTCCGCGGTGGACTTCGAGCTGCCCGCCGCCGGCGCGTACGCGGCGGGCATCGCGTTCCTGCCGCCCGACGAGGCCGAGCGGGGCAAGGCGCAAGCGCTCGCGGAGCGGATCGCGGAGGAGGAGGGCCTGCGGGTCCTCGGCTGGCGCGAGGTGCCGGTGGACCCCGACCTCGCCGACGTCGGCCCCACGGCGCGGTCGGTCATGCCGCACTTCGCGATGCTGTTCGTCACGGCCGGCCCGTCGCACCCCGGCTCCCCGGCCACCGGGTCCGAGCCGTCCGGGGTGGAGCTGGACCGGCTCGCGTTCGTGCTGCGCAAGCGGGTCGAGCACGAGACGGTCGCCGCCCAGGTGGGCACGTACTTCCCGTCGCTGTCCGCGCGCACCCTCGTCTACAAGGGGATGCTGACCACCGGCCAGCTGCCCGACTTCTTCCCCGACCTGCGCGACGAGCGGCTGGCCACCGCCATCGCGCTGGTCCACTCGCGGTTCTCCACGAACACGTTCCCGTCGTGGCCGCTGGCGCACCCGTTCCGCTACGTGGCGCACAACGGCGAGATCAACACCGTACGCGGCAACCGGAACCGGATGCGGGCGCGGGAGGCGCTGCTGGCCTCCGACCTCATCCCCGGCGACCTGACGCGGCTGTTCCCGATCTGCGACCCGGCGGGCTCGGACTCGGCGTCGTTCGACGAGGTGCTGGAGCTGCTGCACCTCGGCGGCCGGTCGCTGCCGCACGCCGTGCTGATGATGATCCCCGAGGCGTGGGAGAACCACGCCTCGATGGACCCCAAGCGACGGGCGTTCTACGAGTTCCACGCGTCGCTGATGGAGCCGTGGGACGGGCCGGCGTGCGTCACGTTCACCGACGGCGAGCTGGTCGGCGCGGTGCTCGACCGCAACGGCCTCCGCCCGGCCCGGTGGTGGCAGACCGCCGACGGGCGGGTGGTGCTCGCGTCCGAGACCGGCGTGCTGGACGTCCCGCCCGACCGGGTGGTCGCCAAGGGCCGCCTCCAGCCCGGCCGGATGTTCCTGGTCGACACCGTCGCCGGCCGGCTGGTGGACGACGACGAGATCAAGGCGCGCCTGGCCGACGACCTGCCCTACGACGAGTGGCTGCACGCCGGGCTGCTCGACCTCGCCGACCTCGCCGACCGCGAGCACGTGGTGCAGAGCCACGAGTCCGTGGTGCGCCGCCAGCTCACCTTCGGCTACACCGAGGAGGAGCTGCGGGTCCTGCTCGGGCCGATGGCGGTCGGCGGCGCGGAACCGCTCGGCTCGATGGGCACCGACACGCCGGTCGCCGTGCTGTCCCAGCGCTCCCGCCTGCTCTACGACTACTTCGTGCAGAACTTCGCCCAGGTCACGAACCCGCCGCTGGACGCGATCCGCGAGGAGATCGTGACGTCGGTGTCGCGGGTGATGGGCCCGGAGCAGAACCTGCTGGAGCCCGGACCGGTCAGCTGCCGCCACATCAAGCTGTCCTACCCGGTGATCGACAACGACGAGCTGGCCAAGCTCATCCACATCAACGACGACGGCGACCTGCCCGGCTTCGCGTGCACCGTCCTCAGTGGACTGTACGAAGTGGACGGTGGCGGCGCGGCGCTGGCGCGGGCCGTGGAGCGGGTGCGCCGGGAGGCGTCCGAGGCGATCGCGGCCGGCGCGCGGATCCTCGTGCTGTCCGACCGCGACTCCGACCACCGGCTCGCCCCGATCCCGTCGCTGCTGCTGGTCTCGGCCGTGCACCACCACCTGGTGCGCACCAAGGAGCGCCTGCGGGTCGCGCTGGTCGTGGAGACCGGCGACGCCCGCGAGGTGCACCACATCGCCGCGCTGCTGGGCTACGGCGCGGCGGCGGTCAACCCCTACCTCGCGTTCGAGACCATCGAGGACCTCATCGCGCAGGGCGCCATCACCGGCACGGAGCCGCGGAAGGCCGTGCGCAACTACGTGTCGGCGCTGGTCAAGGGCACGCTGAAGATCATGTCCAAGATGGGCATCTCGACCGTCGGCGCGTACACCGCCGCGCAGGTCTTCGAGGCCGTCGGGCTGTCCGAGGACCTGCTGGACGAGTACTTCACCGGCACGGTGTCCAAGCTCGGCGGCGTCGGGCTCGACGTGCTGGCCGAGGAGGTCGCGCTGCGCCACCGCCGCGCGTACCCGGAGAACCCGACCGACCGCGTGCACCGGCGGCTGGAGGTCGGCGGCGAGTACGCCTACCGCCGCGAGGGCGAACTGCACCTGTTCACGCCCGAGACGGTGTTCCTGCTCCAGCACGCCACGAAGACCGGCAGGCAGGAGGTCTACCGCCGCTACACCGAGGAGGTGGAGCGCCTGGCGCGCCAGGGCGGGACGCTGCGCGGCCTGTTCGCCCTGAAGACCGACCGCGAACCGGTGCCGATCGACGAGGTCGAGCCGGTGTCGTCGATCGTCAAGCGGTTCAACACCGGCGCCATGTCCTACGGCTCGATCTCCGCCGAGGCGCACGAGACCCTCGCCATCGCCATGAACCGGCTCGGCGGCCGGTCCAACAGCGGCGAGGGCGGCGAGGACCCGGAGCGCCTGTACGACGCCGAGCGGCGCAGCGCGGTCAAGCAGGTCGCGTCCGGCCGGTTCGGCGTGACCAGCGAGTACCTGGTCAACGCCACCGACATCCAGATCAAGATGGCGCAGGGCGCGAAGCCGGGCGAAGGCGGCCAGCTGCCCGGCTACAAGGTGTACCCGTGGATCGCGCGGACCCGGCACTCGACGCCGGGCGTCGGCCTGATCTCGCCGCCGCCGCACCACGACATCTACTCCATCGAGGACCTGGCGCAGCTCATCCACGACCTGAAGAACGCCAACGAGCAAGCCCGCGTGCACGTCAAGCTGGTCAGCGAGGTCGGCGTCGGCACGGTCGCGGCGGGCGTCGCGAAGGCGCACGCCGACGTCGTGCTGGTCTCCGGCCACGACGGCGGCACCGGCGCGTCGCCGATGAACTCGCTCAAGCACGCGGGCACGCCGTGGGAGGTCGGCCTCGCCGAGACCCAGCAGACGTTGCTGCTCAACGGGTTGCGCGACCGGATCACCGTGCAGGTCGACGGCGCGCTGCGCACCGGCCGCGACGTCGTCGTGGCGGCCCTGCTTGGCGCGGAGGAGTTCGGCTTCGCCACCGCGCCGCTCATCGTCGCCGGCTGCGTGATGATGCGGGTCTGCCACCTCGACACCTGCCCGGTCGGCGTCGCCACGCAGAACCCCGAGCTGCGCAAGCGCTACACCGGGCAGGCCGAGCACGTGGTGAACTTCTTCGAGTTCGTCGCGCAGGAGGTCCGGGAACACCTGGCGGCACTGGGTTTCCGCACCGTCGACGAGGCCGTCGGGCACGCCGAGCTGCTGGAGACCGACGCGGCCGTCGAGCACTGGAAGGCGGCCGGCCTGGACCTCACACCGGTCTTCCAGGTGCCCGAAACCCCCTACCGGACGGCGAAGCGCCGCGTCCGCGAGCAGGACCACGGCCTGGAGCGGGCGCTGGACCGCACGCTGATCCAGCTCGCCGAGGCGGCGCTGGAGGACGCGCACCCGGTGCGGCTGGAACTGCCGCTGCGCAACGTGAACCGCACCGTCGGCACGCTGCTCGGCGCGGAGGTCACCCGCCGGTTCGGCGGCGACGGCCTGCCCGACGACACGATCCACGTCACGTTCACCGGGTCCGCCGGCCAGTCGCTGGGCGCGTTCCTGCCGCGCGGCATCACGCTGGAGATGGTCGGCGACGCCAACGACTACGTCGGCAAGGGCCTGTCCGGCGGGCGGATCGTCGTGCGGCCCCACCCCGACGCGCCGTTCGCCGCCGAGCGGCAGGTGATCGCGGGCAACGTCATCGGCTACGGCGCGACCGGCGGCGAGATCTTCCTGCGCGGTCGCGTCGGCGAGCGCTTCTGCGTCCGCAACTCCGGCGCGCTGGCGGTCGCCGAGGGCGTGGGCGACCACGCCTTCGAGTACATGACCGGCGGCCACGCCGTGGTGCTCGGACCGACCGGGCGCAACCTCGCGGCGGGCATGTCCGGCGGCATCGCGTACGTGCTCGACCTCGACCCGGCCTCGGTCAACCAGGACATGGTCCGGTTGCAGCGCCCCGACGCGGAGGACCTGCGCCTGCTGCGCGGTGTCGTGGCGCGGCACCACGAACTCACCGGCTCGGCCGTGGCCGCGTCGCTGCTCGGCGACTGGCCCCGGCGGTCCGCGTCGTTCACGAAGATCATGCCCGCCGACTACCAGCGCGTGCTGGAGGCGATGACGCTCGCCCGCGCGGAAGGCCGGGACGTCGACCAGGCGATCATGGAGGCTTCCCGTGGCTGACCCGTACGGCTTTCTCCAGCACGACCGCGCCGACGCCGAGAAGCGGCCCGCCGCCGAGCGGCGGTCGGACTGGCGCGAGGTCTACCGCGACCTGCCGCCCGAGACCCGCGACGCGCAGGTGCGGACCCAGGCGACGCGGTGCATGGACTGCGGCGTCCCGTTCTGCCACTCGGGTTCGGCGGGCTGCCCGCTGGGCAACCTCATCCCCGAGTGGAACGACCTGGTGCGCCGCGGCGACTGGGGCCTCGCGTCGGACCGCCTGCACGCCACCAACAACTTCCCCGAGTTCACCGGCCGGCTGTGCCCCGCGCCGTGCGAGGCCGCGTGCGTGCTGGCGATCAGCCACGACGCGGGCGGCGCGGTCGCGATCAAGCGCGTCGAGCAGGCGATCGCGGACGTGTCGTGGGAACAGGGCCTCGTGCGGCCGACGCAGTCGCACGTGTCGTCCGGGAAGCGCGTCGCCGTGGTCGGTTCCGGCCCGGCGGGCCTCGCGGCGGCGCAGCAGCTGACCCGCGCCGGCCACGAGGTCACCGTCCACGAGCGGGACGACCGGCTCGGCGGCCTGCTGCGCTACGGCATCCCCGAGTTCAAGATGGAGAAGAAGGTCCTCGACCGGCGGCTCGCCCAGCTGCGCAAGGAGGGCACGAAGTTCGTCACCGGCTGCGAGGTCGGCGTGGACGTGACCGTCGAGCAGCTGCGCGAGCGGTTCGACGCGGTGGTGCTCGCGGTCGGCGCGCTGCGCGGCCGGGACGACACCACCACGCCGGGCCGCGACCTGGCGGGCATCCACCTGGCGATGGAGCACCTGGTGCCCGCCAACCGGGCGTGCGAGGGCGACGGCGCGCCGTCGGTCGACGCGGCGGGCAAGCACGTCGTCATCATCGGCGGCGGCGACACGGGAGCGGACTGCTTCGGCACGGCGGTCCGGCAGGGCGCGGCGTCGGTGCTGCAACTCGACCAGTACCCGCGTCCGCCGGCGCGGCGCGACGACGAGCGCTCGCCGTGGCCGGTGTGGCCGTGGGTCCTGCGCACCTACCCCGCGCACGAGGAGGCGGGCGAGCGGAGGTTCGCCGTCGCGGTGGAGAGGTTCATCGGCGACGAGGACGGCCACGTGCGGCAGATCCGGCTGCGCAAGGTGCGGGTGGAGCGGGATGCCTCCGGCCGGCGGGTGGTGGTGCCGACGTCGGAGGAGGTCGAGGTGCTGCCGGCGGACCTGGTGCTGCTGGCGATCGGCTTCGAGGGCGTCGAGCACATGCCGCTGCTGGACGGGCTGGGCGTCGGGCTGACGCCGCGGGGCACCATCCCGTGCGGCTCGGACTGGCAGACCCGCGCGCCGGGCGTGTTCGTGTGCGGTGACGCGCACCGGGGCGCTTCGCTGGTGGTGTGGGCGATCGCGGAGGGCCGTTCGGTGGCGCACGCGGTGGACGCCTTCCTGACCGGCTCGTCGGACCTGCCGTCGCCGGTGATCCCGAACATGCTGCCGCTCGCGGTGGTGTGACCGCGGTGGCCTGATCGCCGTCGCCCGTTCCCGGTCGGTCGGGGCGGGCGCGGGTTTGCGATAGAACGACGAAGGCCCGAGCGCCGCGGTGCTCCGGCTGCGGATCATGGAGGTGCACGGTGCGGCCGGGGCCGGGCAGCTCGCGCAGGCGGGGGTTGTGGTTCGCCACGTCCGGCAGGCGGTGGAGGTGCGTCCACTCGTCCGGCCCGGCCTGGCCCAGCACGTCGGCCGGCCGGCGCGCCTCGGCCACCACGTCCCCCGCCGGCGGCGCCGGGTCGTGGTCGCGGTGGTCGGCCAGGTCGCGCAGCTCTCGGTCGGGCAGCGGGCCGGCGGCCCTCGTGCGGACGATCCCCGCCACCCGGCGCAAACCCCGCCGCGGTGTGCCGGAGCAGTTGGCCGACCGTCCACTCCGGACAGGTCGGCACGGCCCACCCCGGCCCGACGCCCTCGACGTGCAGCCGCGTCAGCTGGGCTCGGGTGACGACCTCGGCCCGGTAGTGGTCGAAGTCCAGGGGCATCGGCCCGTCATGGCCGACGGCCCGGCGCTCAGGTGGCCACCGCCCGCACCGAGCGGATGTGGCAGACCAGGAACTCGCGGGACCGGCCGAGCGGGTCGTTCGCGGTCAGGCTGCCCGACTCGTGGTCGACCGGCGTGATCACGTGCCGGATCGTGGTGCGCGGCCCGTCCGCCACGTCGATCTCCACCGACGTCCGCGTCACCAGCGCCTCGGCCAGCAACACGACTTCGGAGTCGCGCAGCACCAGCGACTGGTCGCGCAGCAGCCGCACCGCGCTCATCCGCCGCGACTCCGCGCGCGGCGCCACGGACCTCGGCCGCGGCCGTCCGCGCTCCACCAGCGCCACGGCGAGCTTCGCCACCTCCTGCTCGGTCAGCGAGGGCCGCCACGGCCGCCACGCGGGCACCTTGCGCACCGGCTCGACGCGCCGGCGCGACACCCGCGGCACCGCGGCGCCGCCGTCGACCGTCGCCGCGGTGGGCGCGTACCCGGCCTCCCGGAGCAGCGCGAGGGTCTCGTCCGCCGGCCGCGCCGACGCCAGCACGGTCGGCCCGAGCGGCTGGAGGCGCAGCCGCGCCAGCGACCGGTGGCGCACGATCTCGGTGAGCAGGCGCGGGTCGTCGGCCCGCACGCAGCACGCCACCGCCGTGACGCTGAGCCGCCCGTGCCGCCGGGCCACCTCGTGCACCAGCTCCGCCAAGGCCCGCGGCACGCCCCGCTCGGCGACCTCCGCCAGCCGCGCCAACACCTGCTCGGGGGTGTGCCCGGCGTCCAGCGCCCGCCGCACGCTCGTGGCGCTGAACCGCCACCCGCCCTCCGCCGGGTCGGCCGCGAGGTCCAGCGCCGCGCCCAGCGCCCGGCTCGGCAGGCCCTCGACCACGGCCGTCAGGTCCGGCGTCAGGTGGGCCCGGTCCGCGGCCGTCGGCACGAACGCGCCCGCCACCGCGCGCGCGTCGCCGTCCAGCGCGGCCCTGCCCAGCGCGGTCAACGCACCCAGGGCCACCAGGCCGACCGCCTCCGCCTCCATCAGCGCCGCCTCCGCGCCGGACGCGTCGTGCACCGCCGGCCGCGACCACACCAGGTCGGCCACCACCTCGTGCCGGTGCTCGAACGCCTCGTCGTCGGCCAGCGCCGCGTACCGCGCGAGCAGCCCCGCCCTGGCCGCGTCGCCGCGGTCGGCCGGGTGGGCGGTCAGCGCGGCCCGGTGCCGCGCCGGCGGCCACGCCATGCGCGGCCACGCGGTCGCCAGCGCCGCCAGCCGGTCCGCGGGCGACGCGCCGAGCCAGTCGTCCGACCCGGTCGTCGGCAGCACCCGCCGGTCGTCGTCGGCGACGGCCAGCAGCCGCGCCTCGACCGCCAGCTCCAGCCACAGCCTGGCCCGCGGCTCGTCGGTGCGCAGGACGCCCGCGAGCCGGCGCAGCTCCCGGACGCCCACGCCGCCACGCGCGGTGATGACATCGTTGTCACACAGCTCCACCAGGCGGGTAACGCCGTCCACGGTGGACGTCGCGGGCGCGATCGCCGCGCGGTCCGCGTAGTCCCGGCGCTGCGCCACCCGGCGCGGCGCGCGCGGCGCGGGCGTGATGCGCCGCGGCGGGTCGCCGTCCGACGGCCGCAGCCCCGCCGCCGCGCACAGCCGCCCGCCCGCCGGCCACACCAGGGCGTGCGCCCGCAGCCGCGCCAGGGTCCGCTTCAGCTCGGCCCGCGTCGCCTTCCCGTGGCACCGCAGGCGCTCGGCGACGGTCTCCGGGCTCGCGTCCGCGCCGAGCAGCAGCACCGCGTCCAGGACGTCCCGGCACGCCCGGTCCAGGCCGTCCACCGCGAGCCGCACCGACGACGGCGCGCTCAGCTCCTCGGCCAACCCGTGCAGCGAGTGGGGATGGGCGTCCGCCGCGTCCTTGCGCAGCGCGAGGATCGCCCGGATTTCCGCAGCGTCGAGTTCGTGCAGCCAACTGGCCAGCGCCGATTTCCTGCCCACCCGGCTGATTATGCACACGCCGTGACGGGCCGGTTATTCCCCGCGATAGAGCGTACGAATGGGCGGCGGACGGGCGAACGTAAGCTGTTCCCGTGGAATTCACCGGCTTCGGCGAGTACGCCATCGACTTCTTCGACGGGCTGGAGGCCGACAACTCGAAGACCTACTGGGAGAGCCACAAGCAGACCTACCTGTCCGACGTGCGCGCGCCGATGGAGGCCCTGCTGGCGGTGCTGGAACCGGAGTTCGGCAAGGGCAAGGTGTTCCGGCCGTACCGGGACGTGCGGTTCAGCAAGGACAAGACGCCGTACAAGAACCACTGCGGCGGCGTGGTGGAACTCGGGCGGGGCGGCGGCGCGCACTACGTGCAGATCGGCCCGGAGGGGCTGTTCGTGGGCGGCGGGTCGTTCGCGATGGCGTCCGACCAGGTCGCCCGCTACCGCGAGTCGGTCGCGGACGAGGTGCGCGGCCGGGCGCTGGAACAGGTCCTCGACCGGCTCACCCGCGACGGGTGGGAGGTGCGCGGCGACCGGCTCAAGCGCGCGCCGCGCGGGGTCGACCCCGACCACCCGCGGATCGACCTGCTCAAGCACAAGCGGCTCTACGCGGCGAAGGTGTGGCCGCCCGACGACGTGCTGCACGAGCCGGGGTGCCTCGACCGGGTGCGGGACGGGTGGCGGGCGCTGAACCCGCTCGTCGACTGGTGCGCCGATCACATCGGGCTGACGGAGGTCGGGTTCCGCTGAGCCGCCGGGCCCGCGCGACCCGCCGCGCCGGTCATGGGTCCGGCTGGTGCGGCGGGTCGCGGGGGCCGGCCCATGCGGTGGGCCGCGGTGGTCGTGCCGCGGTGGTCGTGCCGCGGCGGTCGGGCCGCAGCGGTCGGGTCTCGGGCCGGTGCGACGGTGGGCCGTAGTGGTCGGGCCTCCGGCCGGTGCCGTGGTGGGCCGTGGTGGTGGGCGGCGGTGGGGGGTCCTGCGGTGGATCGCGGGGTGATGTCGTTTTTTCTGATGTCAGTGACTGACATCAGAGCGGTTCGGTGTTCCGGCGACGTGGTGCGAGCGGTGCGGTGGAGGGGTGGGCGGGGACGGAGTGGTGGGGCGGGCCGGTGCGGGCGGGGTCCGGTGCGGATGGGGCCGGTGCGGGTGGGGCCGGCCCGTCAGGAGACCGGTCGCCGGTCGAGCGCGAGTCGCGCCACCAGCCAGCCCAGGGCTATCCCCGCCACGTCGACCAGGCCGTCCACCACGTCACCGCCGCGCCCGAGGGCCACGACGAGCCCCTGCACCACCTCGGACCCGACCGCGTACGCCACCAGGCCCGCGAGCAGCGGCCGGTGCGGCAGGCGCGCGTAGCGGCCGGTCGCCGCCAGCAGCGCGAACAGCACGAGGTGCACCACCTTGTCGGTGCCCGGCGGCGAGTCCGGCACACCTGACTGCGGCATGAACAGCACGATGACGCTGAGCGACACCGCGGTCACGAATGGAAGGATTCTGCGACTCACAAGACGGATTCTCCCTGGTTCGGACAGATTACTTCCCGGTACAACCTGATCGGTCCAGTGAAGGGGACTAGGCTGACCCAACGTGAGTCGACGCGCGAAGATCGTCTGTACGCTGGGCCCCGCCACCGCGACCGAGGAGAAGGTCAACGAGCTGGTGGCGGCCGGCATGGACGTGGCCAGGATGAACTTCAGCCACGGCAGCCATGCCGACCACAAGCAGGTCTACAACCTCGTGCGCGCGGCGTCGGACCGCACCGGTCGCGCGGTGGGCGTCCTCGCGGACCTCCAGGGTCCCAAGATCCGCCTCGGCCGGTTCGCCCACGGCCCCGTCGAGTGGCGCACCGGCGACGTCGTCCGGGTGACCGTCGAGGACGTCGAGGGCACGCACGACCGGGTGTCCACCACGTACAAGGAACTCGCCAAGGACGCCAAGGTCGGCGACCGGCTGCTGGTCGACGACGGCAAGGTCGGCCTCGTCGTCACCGACATCGAGGGCCCCGACGTGGTGTGCGAGGTCACCGAGGGCGGCCCGGTCAGCAACAACAAGGGCCTCTCGCTGCCCGGCATGGACGTGTCCGTGCCCGCGCTGTCCGAGAAGGACATCGAGGACCTGGAGTTCGCGCTCAACCTGGGCGTCGACTTCATCGCCCTGTCCTTCGTGCGCTCGCCCGCCGACATCGACCTCGTGCACCAGGTGATGGACCGCGTCGGCCACGGCCGCCGCCCGGTCGTCGCCAAGATCGAGAAGCCCGAGGCGGTCGACAACCTGGAAGCGATCGTGCTCGCGTTCGACGGCGTCATGGTCGCCCGCGGCGACCTGGGCGTCGAGCTGCCGCTGGAGCACGTGCCGCTGGTGCAGAAGCGCGCGATCCAGATCGCCCGCGAGAACGCCAAGCCGGTGATCGTGGCCACCCAGATGCTCGACTCCATGATCACCAACTCGCGGCCGACCCGCGCCGAGACCTCCGACGTCGCCAACGCCGTGCTGGACGGCGCGGACGCGCTGATGCTGTCCGGCGAGACGTCCGTCGGCCGGTACGCCATCGAGTCGGTCAAGACGATGGGCCGGATCATCGAGGCGGTGGAGACCGAGTCCACGCAGGTCCCGCCGCTCACGCACGTCCCGCGCACCAAGCGCGGCGTCATCTCCTACGCGGCGCGCGACATCGGCGAGCGGCTGAACGCCAAGGCGCTGGTCGCGTTCACCCAGTCCGGCGACACGGTGCGCCGGCTGGCCCGGCTGCACACGCACCTGCCGCTGCTGGCGTTCACGCCGGAGCAGAGCGTCCGCAGTCAGCTTGCTCTCACGTGGGGCACCGAGACGTTCCTGGTGCCTAAGGTGGACTCGACGGACGAGATGGTCCGCCAGGTGGACTCGTCGATGCTGCACATCGGCCGGTACCAGCCGGGCGACCTGGTCGTCGTCGTGGCGGGCTCCCCGCCCGGCACCATCGGCTCCACCAACCTCATCCGGGTCCACCGGCTCGGTGAGGACGACCACGCATAGGGGACAGAAGTGACCGAGGCCGCCCGCGCCGCAGCCGCCGCCGGCTACGCCGACCTGCCGCTGGACACCGACGGCGTGCCGCACGGGCAGCCGGTGCTCGACCGCCTCGTCGCGCTGCTGGACCTCGAACGCATCGAGGAGAACATCTTCCGCGGGGTGTCGCCCGCCGAGTCGCCCGTGCGGGTGTTCGGCGGGCAGGTCGCGGGGCAGGCCCTGGTGGCCGCAGGCCGGACCGTCCCGCCGGAGCGGCGCGTCCACTCGCTGCACTCGTACTTCATCCGGGGCGGCGACCCGACCGTGCCGATCGTGTACGAGGTGGACCGCGTCCGGGACGGGCGGTCGTTCACGACCCGGCGCGTGGTGGCCGTGCAGCACGGCAAGGCCATCTTCACGCTGTCCGCGTCGTTCCAGCTGGACGAGCCGGGCATGGAGCACTTCGAGCCCATGCCGTCGGTGCCCGCGCCGGACTCGCTGCCGACCTACGCCGAGGCGGCCACCGGGTACCTGGAGAAGGTCGGGATGGCGCGGCTGCCGCGGCCGATCGACATCCGGTACGTGACCCGGCCGCCGTGGCGGGCGCGGGAGGACGGTCCGGGCGAGGCGCGCAGCCAGGTGTGGATGCGGGCGGACGGCAAGCTGCCCGACGACGACATGCTGCACGTGTGCGTGCTGGCGTACGCGTCGGACATGACGCTGCTCGACTCGGTGCTCGTGCGGCACGGCGTGTACTGGGGCACGGACAAGGTGCTGGGCGCGAGCCTGGACCACGCGATGTGGTTCCACCGGCGGTTCCGGGCCGACGAGTGGTTCCTGTACGACTGCGAGTCGCCGTCGGCGTCGGGGGCGCGCGGCCTGGCGACGGGCCGGTTCTACGCGCAGGACGGCCGCCTGGTGGCGACCGTGGTGCAGGAGGGCCTGCTCCGCGTCGTGTCGTGACCCGGCTACGCTGTGCGGTCGTCGGCGGCGCGTCGAGGGAAGGCGGGACGGTGGGCGGTCTGTCCTGGCCCGACCACCTGCTTGCGCTGGAGGAGTGGGACGCGCTCCCCGAGATCGAGTCGCACCACGTGGAACTGGTCGAGGGCGTGCTGGTGGCGGCGCCCAAACCGACGCCGAAGCACCAGGTCGCGATGATGCGCCTGGGCACCCTGCTCGATGACCGGCTGCCGGTCGACGTGGTCGCGGTGCCCGGCGTCGAGGTCCTGGTCGACCCGGTGCCGCCGATCACGGTGCGTGCACCGGACATGGTGGTCGTGCCGACCGGACGCGCGCGGGAGTACCCGACGCGGTACGACGCGGAGGACATCCTGGTGGCGGTCGAGATCGTGTCGCCGGGGACCGGTCGGACGGATCGCGTCACCAAGCTCTTCGAGTACGCCGACGCGGGCATCCCGCACTACTGGCTGCTCGACCTGGACGACCCGGTCACGCTGACCGCGTTCACCCTGGTGGACGGGGACTACGAGCACGTGGCGGGCGGTACCGGGAAGGTCGAGTTGCCCAGCCCCTTCCCGGTCGTGCTCGACCTCCCGGCCCTGCTGACCCGCTAGGCCGCCGCGCCGCCCGACCGTCCCGCTTGGACCGCCGCGCCGTCCCGCTCAGACCGCCGCGCCGCCCGGCCGGGTCGCTTCGCCGTCCCGCTCGCCCGCCGCCCGCAGCGCGTCCCACATCGCGCGCACGTGGTGCTCCCGCGTCGCCTCCGCCCCGATGGCGACCCGGATCGCCAGGCGGCCGTTGACGACCGTGTGCGTCAGGAACGCGGTCCCCTCGGCGTTGACGGCGTCCAGCGCACGCCGGGTGGCGGCGTCGCCGTCCCGGTGCGCGATGGTCACCAGGGACAGCGAGCGCGGCGCGACGAGGTCCCACCGCTCGTCCGCCGCCACCCACGACTCCAGCAGCCCGGCCAGCTCCACGTGCCCCCGCAGGTGCGCCCGGATGCCCTCCAGGCCGTACCAGCGCAGCACCGACCACAGCTTCAGCGCCCGGAACCGGCGGCCCAGCGGGATCTGCCAGTCCCGGTAGTCCACGACCGCCCCGGACTCGGTCGCGCTGTTGCGCAGGTACTCGGGCAGGATCGTCAGCGCGTCCACCAGCACGTCCGGGTGCGCGGTCCAGAACAGGGACAGGTCGAACGCCGTCAGCATCCACTTGTGGGCGTTGGCGCAGAACGAGTCCGCCAGCTCCAGCCCGTCGAACAGGTGCCGGTGCTCCGGGCACAGCGCCGCCGGGCCGGCCCACGCCGCGTCCACGTGCAGCCAGATCCCGTGCCGCGCGCAGACCTCCGCGACGGCCCGGATCGGGTCGACCGCGCCGGTCCCGGTCGTGCCGACGGTCGCGCACACCAGCACCGGCGTCCGGCCGTTGTCCACATCGGACTGGACCTGCCCGGCCAGCTCGGCCGCGTCCATCGACTGGTCGCCGGGCGAGACCGCGATGGCGCGCACCGACTCCGCGCCAAGGCCGGCCATCCGCGCGGCCCGCTCGACCGACGAGTGCGTCTGCGACGACACGTAGACCGTCTCGCCACCGTCCACACCGGACTGACGCCACTTGTCGGACTTCCGGTGCAGCGCCGCGAGCACCGCGACCAGGGCCGCGCTCGACGCCGTGTCCTGGATGACGCCGCCGCCCCGGAACGACTCGGGCAGCCCCATCGCGCCGACCAGCTCGTCCAGCAGGTGCTGCTCGACCTCCGTGCACGCGGGCGAGGTCGACCACAGCATCCCCTGCACGCCGAGGCCCGACGACAGGAGGTCGCCCAGCACGGACGGCAGCGAGGCGTTGGACGGGAAGTACGCGTAGAAGCCGGGGTGCTGCCAGTGCGTGGTGCCCGGCACGACGACCCGGTCCAGGTCGGCGAGCAGGCCGTCGAACCCCTCGCCGCGCTCGGGCAGCGGCGCGAGCCGCGACCGCACCCAGCCGGGCTCGACGCGGGACCGCACGGGCAGGTCGGCGAGGCGTTCGCGGTAGTCGGCGATCCAGTCGATCACCTCGTGGCCGATCCGGCGGAACTCGTCAGGCTGCATGTCCCGCACGGTAACCGGGCGCGGCGCGCTACGGCACCCGCCGCCTGCGGTGCGTGGGCCTGCGCCCTTCGGGCGGGGTCAGGGCCCGCGTCTCGACCCGTTCCAGGACGACCGAGCTGGTCAGGTTCCGCACCTCGGTCCGCGAGGCGATCTTGTCCATCAGGAACGACTGGAGGTGCGTGCTGTCGGCCACCGCGATGTGCACGAGGAAGTCGGCCTGGCCGCTCACGTGGAACAGCGACCTGGTCTCGGGCTGGGCCATCAGGAACGCCCGGAACGCCGCCACCACCGGCCGGGTGTGCGGTCGGACGTTCACCGACACGACCGCCTCCAGCGGCAGGCCCGTCAGCCGGGGGTCGACCACGGCGTGGAACCCGGTGATCACCCCCAGCTCACGCAGTCGCCGCACCCGGTGCAGGCAGGTCGACGGGGCGAGCCCCACCCGGTCGGCCAGGGTCCGGTTCGGCAGGGTGGCGTCGTTCTGCAACTCCTCCAGAATCCGCCAGTCGACCGAATCCAGTTCGGCTGCTTCCTCCACAACCGAACATCCTATCGGGACGCTGGTGTTGGGCCGAACGTCCGACCGACCATTCGGCCGTGCACATCGCCTGGACCTCCTTCCTGCTGGCGCTGGTGGTGATCACCATCGTCCCCGGCCCCGACTTCGTCCTGGTCACCGGTAACGCCGTGCGCGGCGTGCGGCTGGGCGCGCTGACCGCCCTCGGTGTGATGAGCGGCCTGCTGGTGCACGCCGTGCTCGCCACGCTCGGGCTGTCGGCCCTGGTCGCGGCCGCCCCGGCGGCCCTGTGGGCGGTGAAGGCGATCGGGGCGGCCTACCTGCTGTACCTGGGCGTCATGACGTTGCGCGCCCGCAAGACCGCCGTCGCGCCCGCGCCGCCGTCGGAGAAGTCGGTGTTCCTGCGCGGGATGCTCTGCGACCTGCTCAACCCCAAGGTGATGCTGACGTTCCTGAGCCTGATCCCGCAGGCGATGGACCCGCACGCGCCGCCGCTGCCGCAGGCGGCGCTGCTGTCGGCGGTGACCGTGGGGGTGTTCGCGCTGTTCTGGGCGCTCGTGGTGCCCACCGCGGGCCGCCTGGCCCGGCTGCTCACGCGGCCGAGGGTGGGTCCGGTGTTCGAGCGCGTCTGCGGCGCGGCGCTGATCGGCATGGCGGCGTCGGTGCTGGCGGCCTGACCGGCGGCCCCGGCAGGGGCCGGCGTGGCGGTGTCGGTGGCCGGCCCGGCGCGATCGGTGGGGCGCGGTCGGTGTGGCGCGGTCGGTGTGGCCGGTGGGGCGCGGTCGGTGGGGCCGGTGTGGCGGCGGCCCGGCCGGGTGCGGCCCTGCCCGGCGACGGTGCGCGCGGTCCGGGCGGCGTCCCGCCGGCCACCGCGGGCACGCCCTGGATGAGGGGTGGCGCACACTGCGCGCGGCCGTGGAACTGGGGCACGCTGGGTGGATGACCACCTCCGAGGCACCCGCGCGGATCGCCGTCACCGGGCTCGCCGTCATGGGCAGCAACCTGGCGCGCAACCTCGCCCGGCACGGCTTCCGCGTCGCCGTCCACAACCGCACACCCGCCCGCACGCGGGCCCTGATCGAGGCACACGGCCACGAGGGCGACTTCGCGCCGGCCGACACGCTCGAAGAGCTGGTCGCGAGCCTCCAGACCCCGCGCCAGATCATCGTCATGGTCAAGGCGGGCGCGCCGACCGACGCCGTCATCGACGAGCTGGTCCCGCTGCTGGAGCCCGGCGACATGGTGATCGACGGCGGCAACGCCCACTACGCCGACACCCGCCGCCGCGAGGCCGCCCTGCGCGAGGCCGGGCTGCACTTCGTCGGCGCGGGCATCTCCGGCGGCGAGGAGGGCGCGCTCAACGGCCCGTCGATCATGCCCGGCGGCTCCGCCGAGTCCTACCGGCACGTCGGCCCCGTCCTGGAGGCCATCGCGGCGAAGGTCGACGACGTCCCGTGCTGCGTGCACGTCGGCCCGGACGGCGCGGGGCACTTCGTCAAGATGGTGCACAACGGCATCGAGTACGCCGACATGCAGCTCATCGCGGAGGCGTACGACCTGCTGCGCCGCGTCGGCGGCCGGACGCCCGCGGAGGTCGCCGAGGTGTTCCGGGGCTGGAACAGCGGCGACCTGGAGTCGTACCTGGTGGAGATCACCGCCGAGGTGCTCGGCCACACCGACGCCGAGAGCGGCGCGGCGCTGGTCGACGTGATCGCGGACGAGGCCGAGCAGAAGGGCACCGGCCGCTGGACGGTGCAGGAGGCGCTGGAGCTGGGCGTGCCCGTCACCGGCATCGCGGAGGCGGTGTTCGCGCGGTCGCTGTCCGGCCGGGTCGAGCAGCGCGCGGCCGTGCGGGAGGCGTTCGGGGCGTCGGAGGTGGTGGCACGGCCGGACGAGTCGCTGGTGGAGGACGTGCGGCAGGCGCTGTACGCGTCGAAGGTCGTCGCGTACGCGCAGGGCTTCGACCAGATGCGCGCGGCGAGCGCCGAGTACGGCTGGGACCTCGACCTGGGCGCGATGGCGACCATCTGGCGCGGCGGCTGCATCATCCGGGCCCGGTTCCTGGACCGCATCCGCGAGGCGTACGACAAGCGGCCCGAACTGGCGTCGCTGCTGGTCGACGACTACTTCCGGGACGCCGTGCGGAACGCCGAGGCGGCGTGGCGGCGGGTGGTGGCCAAGGCCGTGGCGGCGGGTGTGCCCGCGCCGGGGTTCGTGTCCGCGCTGGCGTACTACGACGGGCTGCGCTCCGAGCGGCTGCCCGCGTCGCTGGTGCAGGGGCTGCGCGACTTCTTCGGCGCGCACACCTACCGGCGCACCGACCGGACCGGCAGTTTTCACACTCTCTGGTCAGGTGACCGGTCCCAAGTGGACGCCTGACCCGACCGGCCCGATCATGGCCGGGTGCGTGACCGCTTCCGGCGCAACCCCGTCACGGCGGGCTACCTGCTCGCCGTGGCGGGGCTCGCCCTGCTCATGCGGTTCGTGTTCGCCGACGGGATGTCGGCGCAGATCGTCGAGTCGCTGAGCACCAACACCGGCAACCTCGCCCACCACCCGGTGAACGCCCTGGTCGGCAGCGCGTTCGTGCTGGACCCCGGTGACGGCGTGGTGTTCACCGCCGTCGCGCTGCTCGGCCTGGCGGTGTGCCTGGGCGCGTTCGAGCGGGTGGTCGGACCGTGGCGCGCGGTCGGTGTCGCGCTGGCCGGGCACGTGGGCGCGACGATGGCGGCGACCGCGGTCATCGCGCTGGGCGCGTACCCGGTGGACCTGTCCGAGGTCGTCGACGTGGGCGTCGGGCACGTCGCGTTCGCGGCGGGCGGCGCGGTGACGGTGCTGGTGCCGGTGGTGCTGCGCGGGCCGTGGCTGGCGGTGCTGGTCGGCTACCCGCTGCTGGTCGCCGAGTGGTTCGGCGCGGTGCCCGAGTTCGACGCGGTCGGGCACGTGGCCGCCGCGGTGATCGGGGCGGGGTGCGGTGCGTTGGCGGCCCGCCGGTTCTTCGCGTTCGCCGGTCGGTGAGCCGGCGGGGTCCGGCCGCGGGCGCGCGGCCCGGTGCCGGTCGGCTCGGCGCCGGTGGGCGCTCGTCGGTGGGCGCTCGTCGGTGGTCGGGCGGTGTGGCCGCGGCGGAACCGGCCCCGGTCGGGGTGCGAGGTCGATTCCGCCGCGGGTGCGGTCGGGCGGCGCGGATGGGGGCTCGATCATCGGGGGGAGGCGCGTCGCCCGCCGCGGAGCGGGGTGTGCCCGCTCGTCCGGGGTGCCGCTACACCGCGCTGCGCACGTGCCGGTGGTGCCTGCCGGGCGCCTCGGCGGCGACCGTCATCGCGAGCTGCGCGCCCAGGTAGGCGCGGCACGGCGCGGGCAGCCGGCGGCTGAACCGCCTGGTCCGGCAGGTGGGGCAGCGGCCGTGCTCGTCCGGCGCGTGCTCGTCCAGCAGCGCCTTCACCGCCGCGACCACGCGCGGCAGCTCCGAGCGGGCGAGGGCCGCCGCCGTGCCGTCGTCGCCGTCGGAGGCCAGCCGCACCAGCGCGTCGAGGTGCTCGTGCAGCGACTTGTCGAGCTGGCTGAAGACCGTCACGGACACCTTCAGCGCTCCTTCCCCGTCCTCCGGCGATCGCGTCCGACGCGGTGTGCCCCAGCAGCCTGCGACCGTCCACCGGCGATCTGCAAGTTGCAGTACACGAATGGATGACAGCCCTTTGCTCCACGCACGTGGGCGAACAGACTCGTCCACGCGACCAGGAGGAGGTGTGCCGATGCCACGCGGTGGCAGCCCGACCCTGCTCAGGCGGCGGCTCGTCGGGGAGTTGCGCAGGCTGCGCGAGGCGGCCGCGCTCACCATCGAGGACGTCGGCGAGCGGCTGGAGTGCTCGGCGTCGAAGATCAGCCGCATCGAGACCGGGCGGGTCGGCGTCACGCCGCGCGACGTGCGGGACATGCTCGCCGCGTACGGCGCGGACCGGGCCACGCTCGACGAACTCGTCCGGCTCGCCCGCGAGGCCAGGCGCAAGGCGTGGTGGGACGCGTTCGGCGACGTCGCGCCCGGCCGGTACATCGGGTTCGAGGCCGACGCCGAGGCGGCGCGCACCTACCAGGGCCTGATGATCCCCGGACTGCTCCAGACCGAGGGCTACACCAGGGCGCTGATCGCCGACGTGCTGCCGGACGCGCCGCCCGGCGAGGTCGACCGGCGGGTGGAGCTGCGCCGGGCGCGGCAGGCGCTGCTGGTCGAGGACGAGCCGCTCGCCCTGCACGCGGTGATCGACGAGGCCGCGCTGCGGCGGCTGGTCGGCGGGCCCGCGACGATGGTCGGGCAGCTGCGGCGGCTGGCCGAGGTCGCGGAACTGGACAACGTCACCCTCCAGGTGATCCCGTTCGAGGCGGGCGGCCACGCGGCGATGGACGGCCCGTTCGTGATCCTGGCCTTCCCGGAGAAGTCCGATCCCGACCTGGTGTACCTGGAGGGCACGCGCGGCGAGGTCTACCTGGAGCAGCCCGCCGAAGTCGCCCGGTACGCGGACCTGTTCGCGCGGCTCGCGGCGGCGTCGCTGGACCCCTCGGCGTCGGCGGCGCTGGTGGCGCGGGTCGCGCGCGGGCTGCTCGCCGACCGTGGGTGAGGCGGCCGTGCGGCGGCGGTGGCGCAGGAGCGGGCGTTCGTCCGCGTCCGGGTCGGATTGCGTGGAGATCGCGTTGGCGGACGTCGGCGCGGCCGTGCGGGACTCGAAGGACCGCGCCGGTGGTGCGCTGAGCTTCGGCGCGGCGCAGTGGTCGCGCTTCGTCGGTGGCGCCAAGGGCGGTCGGTACGACGGGCGCTGAGCCCGGCGCGGTGGCGGGGCCGGCGGACCCCATCGGCCGGGGTGGTCGCCCGGGGGTGGTCGAGCGGGGCGAGCGGGCCGAGCGGACCGGGCAGGGCAAGGCAAGGCAAGGCGAGTCGGGCACGGGAAGTCGGGCCGGGCGATCGGGCCGGGCGAACCAGGTGGGGAGAGCCGGCAGGGCTGGCGGGGCGAACCAGGCAGCGGGTCGGCGGGGCGGGTCGGGTCGGGGCCGGCGGAGCCAGGGGTGGCCCCTGACTTCCGCCGGGGTCGGGTACGACCAAGGTCTGATCGGCGACCAGACCCGGGTTTGATGCGCGGACCACCCTCGTTCCGGTGGACTCGTCGCCGGAGGGGGTGGTGTCGGTGGTCCGGGTCGCGCGCTGCTCGGCGGTGTCGTCCGCCGGTCCCGTCCGGCCCGGACCGCCCGACCGCCCGCGGCACGCGTGCCGGGGACGGCCCGGCACCTCGGGCGCGCCCCGCCGGCGTCCGGGGTGTTCACCCGCGCGACACCCGGCGGTGACCGGGTGTCGACCCCGCGTCGGGTCCGCCGCACCCCGCCGGCCGTAGCCTGTGCGCCGGGTGCGCCGGGCGTGGTGGCACGATCCCGCACGACCGCGGTGGCGCCCGGCTCCGGGCCGGCGGCCCACCGCTCGACAGCGACCGGTTCACGCGGTCGGACACCGGCCGGCCCACCGGGCGCGGTCCTGATCGTCACCTGGGGGACGAGAGATGGCTTTCCTGACCGACGCGCTGGAGGGGCTGGCCGGGCTGCCGCAGCCCGCGGTGCTGGCGGTGACCGGCGCGCTGACGCTGGCGGAGTGCACGCTCGGCGTGGGCTTCATCGCGCCGGGGGAGAGCGCGCTGCTGCTCGCGGCGACGACCGTGACCAGCGTGCCGAGGTTCCTCGTCATGTGGCTGGTCGTGTCGGTGTGCGCGGTGGCCGGCGACAGCATCGGGTACTACCTGGGCCGCCGGTTCGGCGACCGGCTGCGGGACAGCAAGGTCGTCCGCAAGCTCGGGCAGGAGCACTGGGACAAGGCCGGCGAGCTGCTGCGCCGCCGGGGCGCGTGGGCGGTGTTCTTCGCCCGTTTCATGCCCGTGGTGCGGACGCTGGTGCCCGCGTCGGCGGGCGCGTCCAAGCTGGAGTACCGGCGGTTCCTGCCCGCGTCGATCGCGGGCGCGGTGTGCTGGTCGGCGCTGCACATCGGCATCGGCTCGGCGGCGGGCGCGTCGGCCAAGTACATCGAGTCCGTGTTCAACGGCGTGATGTGGGTGCTGATGGGCCTGGCGGTCGTGGTCGCGGTCGTGGTGTTCCTGCGCCGCAGGCGCAAGGCGGCGGCCACCGCGACGCCGCAGGAGATGGAAGAGGTCGGCTGACCGCTTCCCGCGGGCCGGCCGCGGTGGCGCGGGGGCCGAGGGCTCCCGCCCGTCGCGGGCGGGCCCGCGGGACGCCGCCCGGCCGCGCGCAGCCGAAGGGGCCGCCTCCGGAGTTCGGGATCCGGGGACGGCCCCTTCGACTGGGGGGAGGGCAGGGGGAGGGAGCCATCCCTACCGGATGGCGCTCCCCGGGGGAGCCTGGGGACGAGGGCGGGCCGGCGTTCCGCCGCCGCGGGCTGGATGCCCCTTGCACGCCGGCCTGCCCTCGTCGTTCAGGGAGAGCAGCGGATGTTCCGCTGTCTGGTCCAACCTGCCCCACTCGGGTTCGCCCTGTGTGGTCGGCCGGACACGCTTAGCGTAAGAATGCGGCTACAGCGCGACTGGAGCCGCACTGAAGTGATCACCTAGGCTCCGTCGTGAGGTCGGGTCAGCTCAGCCCTGCGGTGAAGGAACGGTCGGTGGCGTACGACGGCGTGGAGCCCTTGCGGTTCGAGGTGCTCGGCCTGCTCCGGGTGCGGCGCGGCGACCGGGAGGTCGACCTCGGCGCGGCCAAGCAGCGCGCCGTGCTCGCCGTGCTGCTGCTGGGCCGCAACACCCCGGTCAGCCGGGACCACATCATCGAGGCGGTGTGGGGCGACGCGGTGCCCACCAGCGCCGTCAACCTCGTCCAGACCTACGTGGCCGGCCTGCGCCGGGCCCTGGAGCCCAGCCGCGCCCGCCGCGCGCCCGCCGAGCTGCTGACCTCCGTCGGCGACGGCTACCTGCTGCGCCTGGACCCGGCGGCGGTCGACCTGGACGCGTTCGAGCGCGGGGTGGTGGCCGCCGGCCGGCTGCGGTCGGCGGGCGACCTGGAGGCCGCGGCCCGCGCGCTGGACGAGGCGCTGGCGCTGTGGCGCGGCGAGCCCCTCGGCGGCGTCGCCGGGCTGTTCGCGGAGGTCGAGCGGGGCAGGCTCGGCGAGCGGCGGCTCGCGGCCCAGGAGGAGCGCGCCGAGGTGCTGCTGCTGCTCGGGCGCGGCGCGGCGCTGGTGCAGGAGCTGACGGCGCTGGTGGCCGAGCACCCGCTGCGGGAACGCGGGCACGGCCTGCTGATGCGCGCCCTGTGCCAGGCGGGGCGGCAGGCCGAGGCGCTGGGCGCGTACCGCGCGGCGCGGCGGGTGCTGATCGACGAGCTGGGCGTCGAGCCGGGCCCCGAGCTGCGCCGCCTCCAGCAGGCCGTGCTGGCGGGCGAGGACCCCGAGCCGGAGCGGCCGACGCGGCCGATCGCGCTGCCCGCGCAGGCGGCCGAGCCCGCGCTGCCGACGATCCCCGCGCAGCTGCCGCGCGCGCCGGTCGCCCTCATCGGCCGCGACGCCGAGGTGGCGCGGCTGGACGGGCTGCTGGCGTCGTACCCGGCGGGCGGGCTGGTGCTCGTCGTCACGGGACCGGCGGGCGTCGGCAAGACGGCGCTGGCGCTGCACTGGGCGCACCGTGTGCGCGAGGGGTTCCCGGACGGCCAGCTCTACGTCGACCTGCACGGCTACGACCCGAACCAGGAGCCGCTGGGCGCGGGGGAGGTGCTCAACCGGTTCCTGCGGACGCTGGGCGTGCCGTCGGGCGACATCCCGGTGACCGTGGAGGAGCGCTCGGCGCTGTTCCGCACGCTGGTCGCGGACCGGCGGATGGTCGTGGTGCTGGACAACGCGCGCGGGTCGACCGAGCTGATGCCGCTGCTGCCCGGTCCGCCCTCGTGCGTGCTGGTGACGTCCCGGCGGCGGCTGGTGGGCCTGGTGGCGCACGCCGACGCCCGGCTGGTCGAGCTGGACATGCTCGGCACCGACGCGGCGGTGGAGGTGCTGGGCCGGGTCGCCGGGCGCGACGCGGGCGAGGTCGGCCCGCTGCGCCGGCTGGCGGTGCTGTGCGACGGGTTGCCGCTGGCGCTGCGGATCGCGGCGGCGCGGCTGGCGGTGTCGCCGTCGCTGCGGGTCGCGGAGCTGGTGGCCGAGCTGGACGACGAGCACGGCAGGCTGGCCGCGCTGGGCCTGGAGGACGAGGACTCGACCGTGCGGGCGGCGCTGGACGCGTCGCGGCGCGCGCTGTCGCCGCTGCCCGCGCGGCTGCTGGCGCTGCTGGGCCTGCACCCCGGCCCGGACGTGACGGCACACGTGGTGGCCGCGATGGCGTGCGTGCGGGTGGCGGAGGCGCAGCGGGCGCTGGACGCGCTGGCGGCGGCGAACCTGTTGTCGGTCAACGAACCCGGCCGGTACGCGGCGCACGACCTGGTGCGCGTCTACACCCGGACGCTGGCCGCCGAGCTGGCCCCCGAGCGGCGGCACGAGGCGACCGGCCGGATGCTGGACTACTACCTGCACTGCGCCGACCTGGCCGACGGGCTGCTGCCGGTCGGCCGCGGCAGCGTGCGGGTCGCGCCGGAGCTGGTGCCGGCGGAGGTGCCCCGGCTGACCGGCGCGGGCGACGCGACGGCGTGGCTGGACGCCGAGCAGGCGAACCTGATCGCGGCGGCGGAGCTGGCGGGCGAGGGCGCGGAACGGGCCTGGCTGGTGCACGCCTGGCAGCTGCCGTACACGCTGTCGCGGTTCTTCTGGCTGCGGACGGACCGCTCGACGTGGCTGCGCACCACGGAGGCCGCGATGCGCGCGGCGACCTCGCTGGGCGACCCGGAGGCGCGGTTCGTCACGCTGTTCAACCTCGGGGTGGCGCTGCTGCAGTTCCAGCGGTCGGACGAGGCGCTGGCGCGGCTGCGCGAGGCGTTGGAGGTGGCGCGGTCCAGCGGCGACGTGCACGCGCAGGCCCGCGCGCTGACGACGGTCGCCGACATGCTCCAGACGCTGGGGCGGATGGAGGAGGCCGAGACGTTCTACCGGGAGGCGCTGGAGGCCAGCCGCGCCGCCGGGTCGCGGTGGGCGGAGGCGGCGGCGCACCACAACCTGGGCCCGCTGTACCTGGCGATGCGGCGCTACGAGGACGCCAAGACGTGGCTGCGCGCGGCGGTGCGCATCTACCGGGAGGTGGGCGAGCAGTGCGGCGAGTCGACCTGCCATACGGACCTGGCGCTGGTGCTGCTGGAGTCCGGTGAGCTGTCCGCCGCGGTGGCGTCGGCGCGGACCGCGCTGTCGGTGGCGTCCGCGGCGATGAGCCCGTACCACCAGGCGTTGGCGCACGACCGGCTGGCGACGGTGTTCGACCGGCAGGGCATGGCGGGCGCGCTGGCGCACTGGCAGCGGGCCCTCGCGTTGTTCACGGAGCTGAACGCGCCGGAGGCGGACGAGGTGCGCGCGCGGTTGGCGCGCGTGCGATCGGCCTCCTCGCCGGTGGGCTGACCGGACGCCGCGCGCGGTGCGGCGGGGCGCGGCGACGGCGGTGGGAGCGCTCTCGCGAACGCCCTGATCGGTGAAGTGGTCTGGACCTATTGACATAAAGGTCTGGACCTATTTACGTTGCGTTCGCTCCACTCTGCGACGAGGCCGCCGCCTGGTGCAGGAGGTACGGCTAGTGCACAGAAAGCTGTTGCCGCTCACGGCGTTGCTCGCCACGGCGGCCGGACTCGTCATCGCTGTCGCGTCACCGTCCACGTCCAGCGCCGCCGCGGGGGAGGAGTGCCGCCCGGACGGCCTCTACCAGACCCCCGGCGTCGCCGTCCCCTACTGCTCGGTCTACGACGCCGACGGCCGGGAGACGATGGGCCCCGACCACTCCCGGCGGGTGATCGGCTACTTCACCAGCTGGCGCACCGGCAAGAACGGCGCGCCCTCCTACCTCGCCTCCGACATCCCGTGGCAGAAGGTCACGCACCTGAACTACGCGTTCGCCCACGTCAACACGGCGAACAAGGTGTCGGTCGGCCCCGACGGGCCGGACAACGCCGCCACCGGCATGACCTGGCCGGGCGTCGAGCTCGACCCGAGCCTGCCCTACAAGGGGCACTTCAACCTGCTCAACAAGTACAAGAAGCAGTACCCGAACGTGAAGACGCTGGTGTCCGTCGGCGGCTGGGCCGAGACCGGCGGCTTCCTCAACCCCGACGGCACCCGCAACGCGTCGGGCGGCTTCTACAAGATGGGCCAGTCGCAGGCGTCGATCGACACGTTCGCCGACTCCGCCGTGGAGTTCATCCGCACCTACGGGTTCAACGGCGTCGACATCGACTACGAGTACGCGACCTCCAACAAGTACGCCGGGAACCCGGACGACTACTGGATCTCCGACGCCAACCGCGGCACCCTGTGGGCCGGCTACGAGAAGATCATGAAGACGCTGCGGGAGAAGCTGGACCGCGCGTCGGCCGCCGACGGCAAGCACTACCTGCTGACGGCCGCCGTGCCCGCGTCGGGCTGGCTGCTGCGTGGCCAGGAGGCGTACCAGGTCACCCGGTACCTGGACTACCTCAACATCATGTCCTACGACCTGCACGGCGCGTGGAACCACTTCGTCGGCCCCAACGCCGCGCTGTACGACGACGGCAAGGACGGCGAACTCCAGGCCGGCGGCGTCTACGGCGCCTACGACGGCATGGGCTACCTGAACACCGACTGGGCGTACCACTACTACCGCGGCGCGATGCAGGCCGGCCGGATCAACGTCGGCGTCCCGTTCTACACGCGCGGCTGGCAGGGCGTCACCGGCGGCACGAACGGCCAGTGGGGCAAGGCCGCGCTGCCCGACCAGAAGAAGTGCCCGCCCGGCACCGGCGGCACCGTCGGGTCCACCACGCCGTGCGGCAACGGCGCGATCGGCATCGACAACCTGTGGCACGACCTGGACAAGACCGGCGCGGAGTCCCCGGCGGGCGCGAACCCCATGTGGCACGCCAAGAACCTGGAGAACGAGATCACGCCGGACTACCTGGAGAAGTACGGCCTGGACCCGAAGAACGACCCGACCGACCGGATCTCCGGCTCCTACACCCGCCACTACGACAACACGATGGCCACGCCGTGGCTGTGGAACGCCGACAAGAAGGTGTACCTGTCCACCGAGGACGAGCAGTCCATCGCCACCAAGGCGAAGTACGTGGCGGACAAGGGCATCGGCGGCGTGATGATCTGGGAGCTGGCGGGCGACTACCGCTTCGACACCGCCAAGAACCAGTACACCATCGGTGACACCCTGCTCACCAAGCTCAACGACGGCCTGCGCGGCGCCGCGCCGTACGGCAACCGGAAGGCGCCCGGCACGCCGCCGACCGAGGTGCTCAACGTGTCCGCCACGGTGTCCGGGTTCGCGCTGGGCGACAACAACTACCCGATCAACCCGAAGCTGAGGATCACCAACAGCTCGACGGCCACCCTGCCGGGCGGCACGAAGATCGAGTTCGACTACGGGACCAGTGCGCCCGGCACCATGTCCGACCAGTCCGGCTTCGGCCTGCGGGTCACCGCCAAGGGGCACAGCGGCAGCAACGTCGGCGGGCTCAAGGGCGACTTCCAGCACGTCGAGCTGACCCTGCCGTCGTGGCAGTCGCTCGCGCCCGGCGCGTCGGTCGACGTCGCGCTGAGCTACCAGCTGCCGATCGCGTCGCCGTCGAACTTCAAGATCACCTTCGGCGGCAAGTCCTACGCGATCGCCTCGGACCACCCGCGCGGCACCGGCGGCCCGAACCCGACCACCACCTCGACGTCGACCTCCACCAGCACGTCGACCTCCACGACCACGACCACCACGAGCGCCCCGTCGTGCTCGGTGGCCGCCTGGGAGGCCGCCAAGGTCTACAACGGCGGCAACCAGGTCTCCCACAAGGGCAACAAGTGGCAGGCCAAGTGGTGGACCCAGGGTGACGAGCCGGGCACCACCGGCGAGTGGGGCGTGTGGAAGGACCTGGGGCCCTGCTGAGGCCCGCCTGAGGCATCCCTTACCCGCCGTCTGCCACCCCTTACGGCGGCGGGTAAGGGGACCAACGGCGTCGACGCGCGTGAACACCCGATGTCCGGGCGTCCACCTCAGGACGACTCTTCTCCTCGTCAGCGAGCGAACGAGGAGCAGTCGTCATGGAGTGGACGCCCGAGGCGTTGAAGGCGGAGATCGACTACCGGCAGGCCGCGCTGCGCGAGGACGCGGAACGCGCCCGCGTCGAGCGGGAGGACGGCACGCCGCGCCACCCGTGGTGGTGGTGGCTGGTGCACCGGCGCGCCCCGCGCGTGCCGCTGCCGGGGAATGGCCACCACGACGCCGCCTGAGGTGTGCGAACATGCCATCCGTGGCACGCCTCGGTACCGGAATACCCCTGGTGGCGCGCGGCCGGGAGCTCACCAGGCTGCGCGCCGCCCTGGCGGAGGCCGCCCGCGGCCGGGCGGCGGCGGTGCTGCTCGCCGGCGACGCGGGCGTGGGCAAGACGCGGCTGGTGGACGAGCTCGCCGCCGCTGCGACCGACACCCTGGTGCTGACCGGGCGGTGCCTGGACGTGGGCGAGACCGGCCTGCCCTACCTGCCGTTCACCGAAGCGCTGGGCCAGGTGCGGGAGGCCGGCCTGCTCGACGTCGGCGCGCGGCCCGCGCTGGGGCGGCTGCTGCCCGGACTGGCGCTGCCCGCGACCCAGGACAGCGGGCTGTCCGGGCTGCCGTCGCACCTGGTGGGCAGGCGGTCCGAGCAGGACGTCGGCCAGCTCCAGCTGTTCGACGCCGTGCACGGGCTGCTGGGCGACCTGGCCGAGCAGCGGCCCGTCCTGCTGGTGCTGGAGGACCTGCACTGGGCGGACGCGTCGACCCGGCACCTGCTGTCGTTCCTGTTCTCCCGCCTGCGGTCGCAGCGGCTGCTGGTGGTGGGCACCTACCGGTCCGACGACCTGCACCGCGGCCACCCGCTGCGACCGCTGCTCAACGAGCTGGTGCGGCTGCCCGCCGTGCAGCGGCTCGACCTGGCGCCGCTGAGCGCCATCGACGCGCGGTCGTTCGTGGCGGCGCTGGCCGACGACCTGCCCGACGAGGTCGTGCTGGAGGTCGCGGAGCGCTCGGACGGCAACCCGTTCTTCGCCGAGGAGCTGATCGCGGTCGCCACCTGCGGCTCCGGCATGCCGTGGACGCTCGCGGAGGTGCTGCTGGCCCGGATCGAACGGCTGTCGCGCGCCGCGCAGCACGTCGTGCGCGTGGCGTCGGTGGGCGGCCGGTCGGTGCGGCACGACCTGCTGCGGCAGGTGGCCGGCGCGGACGACGTCGCCCTGGACGACGCGCTGCGCGAAGCCGTGCAGCACCACGTGCTGCTGGTCGACCGCAACGAGGTCTACACGTTCCGGCACGCCCTGCTGCGCGAGGCCGTCTACGGTGACCTGCTGCCCGGCGAGCGGGTGCGGCTGCACTCGGCCTACGCCGCGCGCCTCGCCGCCACGTCCGACCGGGGCGCGGTGGCGGCGCTGGCGCACCACTCGCTGGAGAGCCACGACCTGCCCCGCGCCCTGCGGGCCTCCGTGGAGGCCGCGCAGGAGGCGCTGGCCGCCGGCGCGCCCGCCGAGGCGCTGCGGCACCTGGAGCAGGCGTTGCAGCTGTGGCAGGCGGTGCCCGCCGAGGACCGCCCGGACGGCGTCACCGAACTGGCGCTGCTGCGCCGCGCGTCGTGGGCGGCGGGCACGGCCGGGCAGCCGGAGCGGGCCATCGCGCTCGCCCGCGGCGGCACCCGGCTGGTCGACCCCGACGCGCCGGAGGAGGCCGCCGAGATGTGGCGGCGGTTCGCGCAGGCGCTACAGGTGCTCGACGGCACCGAGCAGGAGCAGGTCGCGGCCGTCGAGGAGGCGTGGCGGCTGGTGCGCGACCGGCCCGCGAGCCCCGCCCGCGCCTGGGTCCTCGCGGTGTGGGCCGCGTCGCTGCGGCAGGGACGCGCGTACGCCGAGGCCAGGGACCGGGCGGAGCAGGCGGTGCGCGACGGCCGCGCCGCCGGCGCCGAGGCCGCCGTGGCCGACGCCCTGGCTACCCTCGGGCTGCTCGACGAGGCCGCCGCCGACGTCGCCTCCGCGCGGCGGCACCTCGCCGAGGCCGTGGCCTGCGCGATGGCGGCCGGCGCCGTCAGCACCGAGCTGCGGGCCCGCTACTTCCTCGGCATGCACCACTACGACCTCGGCGAGCTGGCCGACGCGGCCCGCGCGTTCGACGAGGGCATGGCCCGCGCCAAGGAAACCGGCCTGGCCTGGAGCACGTTCGGCCTGGAACTGCGCATCCTCCAGGTGCTGACCCGGTACTACCTCGGCGACTGGGACGACGCGGCCGTCGCCGCCGAACCGCCCGGCCTGCGCGTGTCGAGCACCGTGTCGGCGCGCCTCGCGGCGGCGGGCACCCACGTGGCGGTCAGCCGCGGCGAGTTCGAGCAGGCCGAGCGCCTGATCGGCGAACTGCGCTCCGACTGGCACCGCGATTTCCAGATCGCGCTGATCACCGGCGGCACCGGCACCGAACTGGCGCTGTGGCGCGGCCAGCCGGAACTGGCGGCGGCGCGCGCCTCCGACGCCATCGACTGGTCCCGGCGGGAGGGCGGCACCTGGGTGTTGGCCGGCATCCGGCTGGCCGCGCTGGGCATCGCGGCGCACGCGGAACTCGCGGCCAGCGCCCGACGACGACGCGACGGCGAGGCGGAACAGGCCGCGCTGACCGCGGGCCGCGGGCTGGCGGAGTACGCGCGGACCACCGCCGAACTCGGCGCGCCGCGCACCGGGACGCTCGGCCCCGAGGGGCGCGCGTGGCTGGCGCGGGCGGCGGCCGAGGAGAGCAGGCTGGGCGGCGTGGGCGACCCGGACCTGTGGCGCGCGGCGGCCGACGGGTTCGGGTACGGGTCGGTGTTCGAGGAAGCCTGCTGCCGGTGGCGGCTGGCGGAGGCGCTGCTGGCCGCCGACCGGCGGGACGCGGCGATCGCCGAGCTGCGGGCGGCCGACGAGGTGGCGGAACGCCTCGGGGCGACGCCGCTGCGGGAGGCGGTGCGCGTGGTGGCCCGACGGGCGCGCGTGGCGCTGCACGGCGAGACCGCGCGGTCGCGCGTCGACCCGTTCACCCCGAGGGAGCGCTCGGTGCTGGGCCTGGTCGCGCTGGGGCGGACGAACCGGGAGGTGGGCGAGGAGCTGTACATCTCGGAGAAGACCGTCAGCGTCCACCTCACCCGGATCATGGCCAAGCTGGGGGCGAGCAGGCGGGCGGAGGCCGTGGCCATCGCCTACGACCGGGGATTGCTGGAACAACCGAACTGACCGGGAACCCCACCGCCCGCCGCCGCACCGACCCGAGCCCACCGCACCGACCGAAAGCCACCGCACCGCGCAGCACAGACCCGTGGTCTCGTGTTCTCCCCGTATGGCCTGCCCGCAGGGCGACCACAGTCGGTCAGGGGGCGCAAGCACGCTTCACCGCTTGCGCCCCCTGACCGACTGTGGTGGTCTTTGACAGGCCATGCGGGGAGAACACGACGCCTTTAAAGCTTTTCCTCCCCGGAGGTCTGCCCAGCGGCGAGCGCCCTTCTTTTCCGCTTTGACCCGCCAAAACCGAAGAACTTCCGTACGGATCTCAGCCGAACAAAAGCGTCCTCGCCGGACAGGCAGGCCACCAAGGATGAGGGCAAAGCTTCTTCGAAGCCTTGCAAGCTTTTCAAGCTTCTTCGAAGCTTGAAAAGCTTTGGCTGCGTGTCATCCCCGTACGACCTGTCAAAGACCACCACAGTCGCCAGAGGGGCGCAAGCGGTGAAGCGTGCTTGCGCCCCTCTGGCGACTGTGGTCGCCCTGCGGGCAGGCCGTACGGGGATGACACGCAGCCGGCCGTCGTGTGCCCGAGGGTGGGCGGCCGGGGTGGTAGACGTGGGGACTAGGGAGGGTCATACCGCAGGTGGATGGTGGTTCGGTCGGGGAGGTGACGACCGGGTAGGTGGCGTGCCCATAGGTTTCCCCTGTCCGCTGGAGCAGAGGGAATGAGGGAGCATGTCCGCACTGGTGTCCGACGTCGGGACCCGTACCGCTGTAGCCGCCGCGAGCCTGGTGAAGGTCTACGGCAAGGGCGACACCGCTGTCCGGGCGCTGGACGGCGTGAGCGTCGCGTTCCAGGCAGGCAAGTTCACGGCCATCATGGGCCCGTCCGGGTCCGGCAAGTCGACGCTGATGCACTGCCTCGCCGGCTTGGACAACGTCGACGGCGGGTCGGTGCAGATCGCCGGCACTGAGATCACGTCGTTGGGCGACAAGGAGCTGACCAAGCTCCGCCGCGACCGCATCGGGTTCGTGTTCCAGGCGTTCAACCTGCTGCCGACGTTGACCGCCGAGGCGAACATCCTGCTCGGGCTGGAGCTGGCCGGGCGCAAGCCCGACCGCGAGTGGCTCGACCGGATCGTCGACGTGCTCGGGTTGCGGGACCGCTTGAAGCACAAGCCGACCGAGCTGTCGGGCGGTCAGCAGCAGCGCGTCGCGTGCGCCCGCGCGCTGGTCGCCAAGCCGGACGTCGTGTTCGCGGACGAGCCGACCGGCAACCTCGACTCGCGGTCCGGCGCCGAGGTGCTCGACTTCCTCCGGATGTCGGTGCGCAAGCTCGGGCAGACGGTGATCATGGTGACGCACGACCCGGTCGCGGCCTCGTACGCCGACCGCGTGGTCCTGCTCGCCGACGGCCACCTGGCCGGCGAGATCGACAACCCGACCGCGGACTCCGTCCTGTCGGCGCTGAAGCACCTGGGGGCGTGAGGTAATGCTGCGCACGATCATCGCGGGCCTCAAGGCCCGCACCGCGCGGCTCGTGTTGTCCTCGGTCGCGATCGCCCTGGGCGTCGCGTTCGTGACCGGCACGCTCGTCCTCGGCGACGCCCTGAACGCGAGCCTGCGCGACGAGTTCGCCAAGGGCGCGCGCGGCGTCGACGTCTCGATCACGCTGTCCGGCCGGACCGACCTCAAGGGCATCGCGCCGGAGGACCTGGCGAAGATCCGGCAGGCGCCGGGTGTCGGCGGCGCGGACGCCCGCACCTCCAAGCCCGCGCCGCTGCTGGCCGCCAACGGCAAGGCGAAGCCCGCGTTCGCGTTCCCCCTCGCGGACAACGAGGAGCTGCGCGAGTACGACCTGGCCGACGGGCGCTACCCCGGCGGCCCCGACGAGATCGCCGTCGACGTCCGCACGGCGGAGACCGCGAAGCTGTCCATCGGCAAGCCGGTGACGCTGCTGGGCGAGGGCGAGCAGCGGCGCGAGTACACGTTGGTCGGCACGTACCGGCAGGGCGTCGGCGAGGTGTCCGTGTCGGGCTTCGACCACGTCGTGCTGTCGACGGAGGCGTTCGCGGCGCTCGAACCGGAGCGCCTGCCGTACCAGGTGGTGGGGTTCAAGGCCGAGGGGTTCACCCAGGAGCAGGTCGCGGAGAACGTCCGCAAGGCGCTGGGCGGCGACGCCTACACCGTGCAGACCGGCGAGCAGTTGACGGCCGCGGCGCTGGAGCGGATCAGCTCGCGGTCCTTCGAGTTCACCACGTTCCTGCTGGTGTTCGCGGTGATCGCGCTGATCGTCGCGGCGATGGTCATCTACAACACGTTCACCATCCTGGTGGCGCAGCGCACCCGTGAGCTGGCGCTGATGCGGTGCGTCGGCGCGAGCCGGGAGCAGGTGTTCCGGGGTGTGCTGGTCGAGGCGCTGGTCATGGGGTTCACGGCCTCGGTGATCGGGCTGGCCGGCGGGCTCGGCGTGTCCGCGCTGCTCCAGAAGGCGATCGGCGGGTTCCTCGGCGGTGGCGGCGAGGTCGCGGTCCGGCTGCCCGTGACGGTGACGACGGTGCTCGTGGCGTTCGCCGTGGGTGTGCTGGTGACGGTGCTCGCGGCCGTGCTGCCCGCTCGCAAGGCCACGCGGGTGCACCCGGTCGCGGCGCTGCGCACCCAGGTCGACAGCAGCGAGGAGGTGGCGCGCACCGGCACGCTGCGGCTGCTGTCGGCGGCGCTGCTGGGCGTCGCCGGCGTCGGCACCACCGCCCTGGGCCTGGGCATGGAGGGCGAGGAGCTCCCCATGATCGTCAGCGGCGCGGGGACGATGTTGCTGCTGGGCGCGGTGGTGGTGCTCGGACCGCTGCTGGTCGGGCCGGTGAACCGGGTGCTCGGCGTCGTGCCCAAGGCGCTGTTCGGGGTGCCCGCGAAGCTGGCCGCCGCCAACGCCGGGCGCAACCCCAAGCGCACGGCCGCCACGACGGCGGCGCTGATGATCGGCGTGACCATCGTCGGCATGGTGACCGTGGTCGCCAACAGCGCCAAGCAGACCGCCAACGAGCAGGTCGAGCAGCGGCTGCCCGCCGACTACACGGTCACCTCCTCGGTCTACAGCCGTCCGCTGCCGAAGGACCTGGCGGCGCAGCTCGCGGCGTTGCCCGAGGTGGCGAAGGTCGCGCCGACGACCCGGCTGTCCGCCGAGCACGGCCAGTTCACCGGGGTGTCCCGCGACGCGCTGGGCGACCTGTTCCGGCCCAAGGTGGAGAGCGGCACGCTGGACGACCTGCGGGACGGCACGGTCGCGCTGAACAGCGCCTACGCCAAGGAGCAGGGCCTGGCCGTCGGCTCGACCACCGCCGTCGAGACCGAAAGCGGGACGACGGAGCTGAAGGTCGTCGCCCTGGTGTCCGGGCAGCGGCTGGAGGACGGCGTCGTGACGCTGGAGACCTCCGAGCGGCTCGAACCCGGACTGGACGGCTACCACGGCATCATGATCAAGCTGAAGCCCGGCGCGGCGAACGGCCGCGCGGCGGTGGAGAAGGTCACCGACGCCTCGCCGCTCGCGGTCATCGACTCGGCCGCCGAGACCAAGGCGCAGCTGAACGAGCAGCTCGACAAGGTGCTGGCGCTGGTGTGGGCGCTGATCGGCCTGGCGGTGGTGATCGCGCTGTTCGGCATCGCGAACACGCTGACGCTGTCGGTGCTGGAGCGGACGCGGGAGTCGGCGCTGCTGCGGGCGCTCGGCCTGACCAGGGGCCAGCTGCGGCTGATGCTGGTGGTCGAATCGATCCTGATGGCGATGATGGGCGCGGCGATCGGCCTGGTGCTCGGCGTCGGGTTCGGCTGGGTGATCACGCAGTCGCTGTCGTCGGACACGCTGTCGGTCGCGTTCACCGTCCCGTTCGGACAGATCGGCGTGATGCTCGCGGCGGCGGTGGTGGCCGCCGTGCTCGCCGCCGCGCTGCCCGCCCGGCGGGCGGCCCGCACCTCGGTCGTCGCGGGGATGGCCGAGGCGTAGGCGGGGCACGGCCGGCCCGTTCCGCGTTCGGGGCGCGGGGCGGGCCGGCCATGTGCGGTGGCTCACAAGATTTTCGCCGTGCGCGCGTCACGTTCGCGCACGGCGGCCCTCTATGGGAGTGCGGGGTGGCTCGGGCGAGGGCCGAGCCACCCCGCACTCGTCGCGTTCCCGGCCCCGGGCGTCCGGTGTGCCCGCTCCCCGGCTCGGGACGTCCGGTGTGCCCGCCCCCGGCTTCGGCTTCCCGCTCGGGCTTGTGCCACCCCTGTCGTCGGTCGCCGTTGTCGGCCGATGTCGTCGGCCACTGATGTCAGTGACTGACATCAGTGGAATGTCGCCGGCGAGTGATGTCAGTGACTGACATCAGCCGCGACGAACCTTGAGCCGCGTGCCGACGCGAGTAAAGTCACGGGTCGGTGTCGACCGGTCGCTCTCCGTTGACAGCGGGGCTTGTCGCTCTCCAACGTGAGAGCGCTCTCACTCTATCGGCGGGTCGAGGAGGACGGATGAGCGGGACACCGGTCGGCCGGGCGGCGGCGGCCATCGCGATCGCCGTGGCGGCCACCATGACGGCCGCGTGCGGTGACGGCGCCGGTGACGGCGCGGTGAAGCTGTCGATCGGCGTCTTCTCCGACTTCGGGTACGACCGGCTGATCGAGGAGTACGAGGCGGCGCACCCCGGCGTCCGGGTCGAGCAGCGCAAGGTCAAGATGGAGCAGCACCACACGCAGTTGGCCACCCAGCTCGCCGGCGGCCGGGGCGCGGCGGACGTCGTGGCCATCGAGGAGGGCAGCATCGCCCGGTTCCGCCGCTCCAAGGACAAGTTCGTCAACCTCGCCGACCACGGCGCGCGGGACCTCCGATCCCGGTGGACGGCCTGGAAGTGGCAGCAGGGCACCGCCGACGACGGCGACTTCGTGCTGGGCCTGGGCACCGACATGGGCGGCCTCGCGCTCTGCTACCGGCGCGACCTGTTCCAGGCCGCCGGCCTGCCCGTCGACCGGGAGGCGGTCGGCGCGCTGTGGCCGACGTGGGCCGACTTCCTCGCCACCGCGGACCGGTTCACCGCCGCCACGCCGGGCGTGAAGTTCGTCGACACCGCGCAGAACGTCTACAAGGCCGTCCTCGACCAGACCGAGGAGGGCTACTTCGCCAAGGACGACACCTTCATCGCCGACACCAACCCGAAGGTCGCGGAGGCGTTCACCCTCGCCGCGAGCCTGGGCGAGAAGCGCCAGACCGGTGCGCTGACGCCGTTCAGCCAGGACTGGAACGTGGCCCTGAAGCAGGGCTCCTTCGCGACCACCACGTGCCCGGCGTGGGCGCTGGCGCTGATCAAGGCCGGCGCGGGCGAGGAGGCGGCGGGCAGGTGGGACGTGGCCGCCGCGCCCGGCGGCGGCGGCGGCAACTGGGGCGGCTCGTTCCTCGCCGTGCCCGCGCAAAGCGCGCACCCGAGGGAAGCCTACGAGCTGGCCGCGTGGCTGACCGCGCCCGAGCAGCAGAAGCGGATCTTCAAGGAGACCGGGAACCTGCCCAGCGAACCCGCCGCCTACCGGGACCCCGAGGTCACCTCGGCGGTCAACGACTACTTCAACCAGGCCCCGGTCGGCCGGATCTTCGGCGACGCGGCCGAAAGCCTCCAGCCGACCTACCGCGGCACCGGCGACGCACAGGTCACGCCCGTGTTCAACAACGCCCTCGGCCGCGTCGAAAGCGGACGACAGTCCACGAAGGACTCGTTCGAGCAGGCGGTGCGGGAAGCGCGGGACGCCGTCAGGTGACGGCCGCACCGACCGGGACCGGGCGTACCGCGCCGCCGCGCCCGTCGTGGCGCGACCGCCTGGGACGCCTGGACAGCAGGCTCACGCCGTACCTGGTCGTCGCGCCGTTCTTCCTGGTGTTCGGCGTCTTCGGCCTGTACCCGCTGCTGTTCACCGCCTGGGTGTCGCTGCACGACTGGCAGCTCGTCGACGGCGCGCAGCGGTTCGTCGGCCTGACGAACTTCCGCGCGCTGCTGGCGGACCGGAACTTCTGGAACGCCCTGGGCAACACCGTGAGCCTGTTCGTGCTGTCCACCGCGCCGCAGCTGGTGGCGGCGCTGGGGCTGGCGGCGCTGCTGGACCGCGGGCTGCGCGGCCGGGCGTTCTGGCGGGCGGGCGCGCTGCTGCCCAACGTGATCTCCGTCGCCGCCGTCGCCCTGGTGTTCGCGCAGCTCTACGGCCGCGACTTCGGCGTCGTCAACCACCTGCTCGGCTTGGTCGGCGTCGACCCGGTCGACTGGCGCGGCGAGACCTGGGCGTCGCACCTCGCCGTCAGCTCGATCGTGATGTGGCGGTGGACCGGCTACAACGCCCTGATCTACCTGGCGGCCATGCAGTCCGTGCCGCGCGACCGGTACGAGGCGGCGCTGCTGGACGGCGCGTCGCGGTGGCGGCTGTTCCGGTCCGTCACCCTGCCGAGCATCCGCCCCACCATCCTGTTCACCGTCGTCGTGTCCACCATCGGCGGGTTGCAGCTGTTCGTGGAGCCGCAGCTGTTCGACCCCGGCGGCACCGCGCTCGGCACCGGCGGCACGGACCGGCAGTTCCAGACCCTGGTGATGTACCTGTACGAGAAGGGCTTCCGGCTGTTCGACGCGGGCTACTCGGCCGCGATCGCGTGGGTGCTGTTCCTGCTGATCCTCGTGGTGGCCCTGGTGAACTTCACGCTGGCGCGGCGCATCGCGCCCAAGGGGTGAGCGCCGTGGCCGCGCGCCGCGCGGGTCCCGTCACCTACGCGCTGCTGGTCGTGGTGCTGCTCGCGTCGGTCTTCCCGCTGTACTACTCGTTCCTGATCGCGAGCAAGGACAACTCGGCGCTCGGCGACGCCGTGCCCTCCCTCGTGCCGGGTGGCAACCTCCTCGCGAACCTGGGCCGCGTCTTCGACACCGTCGACTTCTGGCTCGCCATGCAGAACTCGCTGGTCGTCGCGGGCACCGTCGCGGTGGGCAACGTCGTCCTGGGCACGCTCGCCGGGTTCGCCTTCGCCCACCTGCGCTTCCGGGGCAGCCACTCGCTGTTCCTGGTCGTCGTGGGCACGTCGCTGGTGCCGACCCAGCTCGGCGTCGTCCCGCTGTACCTGCTGATGTCGGACCTCGACTGGTACGGCACCCTCCAGGCGGTGATCGTGCCCGCGCTGATCGGCGCGTTCTCCGTGTTCTGGATGCGCCAGGCGTGCGAGGAGGCCGTGCCGCGCGAGCTGGTCGAGGCCGCCCGCGTCGACGGCTGCTCGGTGCTGGGCACGTTCCGGCACGTGGCGCTGCCCGCCGTGCGACCGCAGGCGGCGGTCATGGGCATGTTCACGTTCATGACGGCCTGGAACGACTTCTTCTGGCCGCTGATCGTCCTCGACCCGAACGACAGCCCCACCGTGCAGGTCGCACTGTCCACTCTGGCCAGTGGCTACTACACGGACTACTCGCTCATGCTCTCCGGCGCGTCCCTCGCGGTGCTGCCGGTCGTCGGGATCTTCCTCCTGCTGGCCCGCCACGTCGTCGGCGGGATCATGCAGGGGGCCGTGAAGGGGTGAACACATGACCGCAACCGACCCGGACACCCGAGTCGGCCGGGAGCTGCTGCGCTTCCCGCCGGACTTCCTGTGGGGCGCCGCGACGGCCGCCTTCCAGATCGAGGGCGCGACCGCCGTCGACGGCCGCGGCCCGTCGATCTGGGACACCTTCGCCGCCACGCCGGGCAAGGTGGCGGGCGGCGACACCGGCGAACCGGCGTGCGACCACTACCGCCGGTACGCCTCCGACGTGCGCATCATGGCCGACCTCGGGCTCCGGGCCTACCGCTTCTCCCTCGCGTGGCCGCGCATCCAGCCGACCGGCGCGGGCCCCGTGGAGCCGCGCGGGCTGGCGTTCTACGACCGCCTGGTGGACGAGCTGCTGGCGCACGGCATCCAACCGGTGGCCACCCTCTACCACTGGGACCTGCCGCAGGCGCTGGAGGACCGGGGCGGGTGGCGCGACCGGGACACGGCGCACCGGTTCGCCGAGTACGCGGCGCTGGCCCACGCCCACCTGGCCGACCGCGTGCGGACGTGGACCACGCTGAACGAGCCGTGGTGCTCGGCGTTCCTGGGCTACGGCACCGGCGTCCACGCGCCCGGCCTGGTCGACCCGCGCGGCGCGCTGGAAGCCGCCCACCACCTGCTGCTGGGCCACGGCCTGGCCGTGCGGGCGATGCGGTCGGCCGCGCCCGCCGACCACCGCTTCTCCCTCGTGCTGAACCTCTGCTCGGTGCGGGTCGACCACGACGACGAGACCCACCGCGCCGCCGCGCACAAGGTCGACGGTTTGCAGAACCGCCTGTTCCTCGACCCGCTGGCGGGCCGGGGCTACCCGGAGGACGTGCTGGCGGAGACGGCGTGGCTCGGCGACTGGTCGCGCGTGGTCCGCGCCGGCGACCTGGAGGCCGTCGCGACGCCGATCGACTGGCTGGGCGTCAACTACTACAGCCCCACCCGCGTCGCGCCCGCGCCCGCCGGGCAGGTGACGGACGGGCCGTTCGCGGGGCTGCGGGGGGTGGCGCTGCTGCCGCCGCGCGGTGAGGTGACCGGGTTCGGCTGGGAGGTCGACGCGCGGGCGTTCACGGATCTGTTGGAGCGCCTGGGGCGCGACGTGCCCGTGCCGCTGGTGGTGACCGAGAACGGGTCGGCGTTCGTCGACGTGGTGGCCGGGGGAGCGGTGCTCGACACCGGTCGGACCCGGTACCTGGTGGACCACCTGCGGGCCGTGCACGCGGCGATCGCGCGGGGGGTGGACGTGCGGGGGTACTTCGCGTGGTCGCTGCTGGACAACTTCGAGTGGGCGGCGGGGTACAGCCAGCGCTTCGGGATCGTGCACGTGGACTACGCCACGCAGGTGCGGACCGTGAAGCGGAGCGGGCACACGCTGGCGGGCGTGATCCGGCGGAACGCGGTGCCGGCGAGCGGGTACGACGTGGTGTGACGCGGTCGGGGCCGTCCGGGCACGGGCGGCGGTGGTGCGCCCGGCTCGGGCGGCGGGTAGGCGGGGGATTCGCGCAGGACGCGCGCTGGGCGGGTGCGCTGGGTGGGTGCGCAGGGCAGCGCGCTGGGCGGGCGCGCTGGGTGGGTGCGCTGGGTGGGTGCGCAGGGCAGCGCGCTGGGCGGGCGCGCTGGGCGGGCGCGCAGGGCAGGCGCGCAGGGCGGGCGCGCAGGGCGGGCCGATCGGTGCAGGGCGGTTCCGAGGGCGGTGTCGGCGGCGTCAGGCGGCCCGTGAGCGGTGCCGGCAGCCCTCCGAGCCGGCGTCGGCGGTCCTTGAGCAGTCCGCGATCCGGTGCTGAGCAGCCCCCGATCTCCATCCTGCCAGAGACCACCGACAATCCCGGAAAACCGCCCCCTGGGGCTCATCTTGCCGGCCGGCACCGACATTCCCGCGCGGGCAGTCGCGCCCGACCCAAGTCGGTGGCAGGCCGGCGTGGTCATGCGGCGGGGCCGGCACCGCGTCGCGGGCGGGGCGTGCCACGGCCGGAGCGGGCCGGTCGCGGGATCAGCCTGCGGCGTCAGGCTGCGGGGTCGGGCTGCGGGATCGGGCTGCGGGATCGGGCTGCGGGATCGGGCTGCGGGGTCGGGCTGCGGCGTGAGGCTGCGGGGTCAGGCCGACGCCCGGCGCACCAGCACGGTCGGCAGGACCTCCCGCCGCGCCTTGATCGGCTCCTCGCGCAGCAGCCGCAGCAGATGGGTCACCATGTGCCTCACCTGCTCGTCCGTGTCCTGCCGCACGCTCGTCAAGGGCGGCGACGTGTGCGGCGCGATCATCGGGTGGTCGTCGAACCCGACCACCGCCACGTCCTCCGGCACCCGCCGCCCCGCCTCGCGCAGCGCGTCCAGCGCGCCGGCGGCCATCAGGTCGCTCGCCACGAACACCGCGTCCAGGTCCGGCACCCGCTCCAGCAGCGCCGCCATCGCCCGCTTCCCGCCGTCCCTGGTGAACCCGCCGTCCTCGGCCAGCAGCGCGACGTCGGCGTCGGACGCGCCGGTCGCCGTGCGCCACCCCGCCAGCCGGTCCATCGCCGAGTGCTCGTCCAGCGGCCCGGTGACCGTCGCGATCCGCCGCCGCCCCGACGAGATCAGGTGCTCGGTCGCGAGCACGCCGCCGCCCTCGTTGTCGTGGTCGACCAGGTGCAGGCCGCGCAGCGGGCCCCACGGCCGCCCGGCGCACACCACCGGCAGCGGCAGCTTGCGCGCCGCGGACGGCAGCTGGTCGCCCTTGTGCGGCGCGAACATCAGCGCGCCGTCGACGTGCCCGCCCGCCAGGAACCGCTCCGCCCGCGCCACGTCCTCGGGCGAGTGCACCAGCAACAGCACCATCTGCGCGTCCGCGTCGGCCAGCGAGCGGGCCGCCGCCCGGATCAGCCACGCGAAGTGCGGGTCGTCGAAGATCTTCGGCTCGGGCTCGGAGAACACCACCGCCACCGCGCCGGTCCGCCGCGTCACGAGCGCCCGCGCGGCCCGGTTCGGCTGGTAGCCCAGCTCGACGACGGCGGCGGTCACGGCCTCGTGCGCCTCCGGGCTGACGCGCGGTGACGCGTTGAGGACGCGGGACGCCGTCGCCCGCGAGACGCCCGCCTTCGCCGCGACGTCCTCCAGCGTCGGCCGGGTGGCGTGGTGCGATGGGACGGACACGAACACCAACTCCTCGCCACACCCGAGCCTGCTCGCCGAACAGCATAGCGGGAGGTCACCCGCTCGGGAGCGCTCTCACAGCGGGTCGCGGCCGGTGTCCGCGCGGCCCCTGTTCAGTCGTCGCAGTGGGGCGGCGGGAACGGGTTGAGGGGGCCGCAGGGCCACTCGGTGTTCTTCGCCTTGGTGGTGGTGATCGCCGTCGTCGACGTCGGGGGCGGCGGCTCCTCCGTCGTCGGCTGCGTCGTCTCCGGCGGCGGCGGTGTCGTGGTGGTGGTCGTCGGCCGCGCCGCGGTCGAGTTCCGCGGCGCCGACACCGGGTCCGTCGTGGCCGGGCTCTCCGTCGTGCTCGTCGTGCTCGTCGTGGTGGACGGCAGCGTGGTGATCCACGTCGACGCGGGCAGCTCGGCCTTCGGCCCGTCGTCCACGCCGTCGATGTACACGCCGATCAACACGCCCGTCAGCGCCGACGCCGCCACGGCCAAGCCGCTCGCAGCCCACAGCACCCGCACGGCCTGCCTCCGCCTTCTCGTTGTTGGCGCAACTGTTGAGCGGCAGAACAGTACCGCTTGATCGACCGGTTCCACCCGACCCGGCCCACCTCGGCCGATCGGGTCACCCGGTCGGCGTCGGCCGGCACGGATCTCCGCATCCTCGCGGTCAACGAGCGAGCGGCCCGACGGTCACGGCCTCCCGCCGGACCGCCGGGCCGGCGGGGCGTCAGGGTTCCGTCAGGCGGTTGCGGGACGCTGGGCGGGCGCGGTCGGTCGCCGCCGGGCGGGCGGCGCGGTGGTCCGGACCCGTGCGCGCGGGTCGGGCCCGTCGGGGGCGGGTCCGAACTCCGGTTTCACGAACCCGGATCGCCCGCCGCCGCGGCGACCGGCCGCGCGGGGCGGGTGCCGCCGCGGGATCGGGAGCGGTGTCCTGAGCTGCGGCGGGAGGTCGTCCGCCGTGCTCGCCGCGGCACCGCCGCGGCGGTCGCGAAGCTGTACCCGGCAGGACCGGATTGGTCTCGACCAGATAGGTCCTTTCCACACCCTTGACGCATCTGGTCTAGACCACTTAAAGTGGTGGGCGCCACATCGTCCCTCGTGGGTGGGCGGGCGGATGCCCCATCGACGAGGCGCCGGCTCACTGGGGTGGGCCACCCGGTGCGGCGGCGCGGTCACCTCTCCCCACACCGCGCCGCCGCACCCGGCCGTGCCCACCGCTGAGCCCGCCACCGGGCCCACCACCGGGCCCGCGACTGCTGCCACACTGTGAGCGATGCTCACCAGGACCATCGCGATCCACTACGTCACCGCCGCCCTCCGGGGCGCGGTCCGGCACGGGCACGACGCGTCCCGCCTGCTGTGCGCGGCCGGCATCCCGGAGGCGCTGGTGGCCGACGACCGGGCGCGGGTCACGCCCGCCCAGTACACCAAGCTGGTCCAGGCGCTGTGGGAAGCGCTCGACGACGAGTTCATGGGCCTGGGACCCCAGCGCAGCAAGCGCGGCACCTTCCCGACGATGTGCCTGCTCGCCGTGCACTGCGCGACGCTGGGCGACGCGCTGCGGCGCGGCCTCGCGTTCTACGGGCTGTTCGACGTGCGCCCGGTCATGGCGCTGGCCGAGCGGGACGGCGCGGCGCGGTTCACGCTGTCCGCAGAGGGCGTGGACGACCCGGACCGGTTCCTGGTCGAGTCGCTGCTGGTGCTGTGGCACCGGTTCTCCTCGTGGCTGATCGGCAGGCGCATCCCGCTCCGCGCGGTCGACCTGGCCTACCCCGAGCCGCCGCACGCGGCCGAGTACCACCTGATCTTCGGCTGCCCGCTGCGGTTCGGCGCGCCGGAGACCGTGCTGGCGTTCGACTCCCGGTTCCTGCGGATGCCGGTGGTGCAGGACGAGGCCGCCCTGCGGCGGTTCCTGCGCCACTCGCCCGCTGAGCTGCTGTCGCGGCGCGACCACGGCGCGGACGCGTCGAGCCGGGTGCGGCGGGAGCTGGCCGGCGGCGTGGTGGGCCTGGGCGCCGTGGCCGCGCGGTTGGGCACGAGCGCGCCGACGCTGCGGCGCAAGCTCGCCGCCGAGGGCACGTCGTTCCGCGAGGTGCGGGAGCAGCTGCTGCGCGACCAGGCGGTGGCGAGCCTCGTGCGGGGCGGCGAGTCGGTGGAGGAGTTGGCGTTGCGCCTGGGTTTCTCCGAGGCCAGCGCGTTTCACCGGGCGTTCAAGCGTTGGACGGGCAACAGTCCTGGCGCGTACCGGACGGGTGCTGTTACTTGAGACGCGGTTGGTCCGCACGGCCCGCGCACGCCGCGCCCTTCGGCGCCGCCGCATCCTTCGGCGCCGCCACGCCGCCCGGCATCGCCACTCCGCCCGGCACCGCCCGGCACCGCCACTCCGCCCGGCATCGCCGCACCGCCCGGCGCCGCCGACCTCCCGTCGCCCGAGCGCGCCGGCGCGGGCGTCCTCGACCTGCCCGACGCCGTCGCCGCCCGGTCCGCGGTCGACCCGGCGCGGCGCATCGAGACCGTCCGCACCACCCGCCCGGTCGCGCCGGGCTGAAGCTGTCCTACGACTTCGGCCGGTCCACCGGTACGCGTACGGCGTACGCTATCCTGCCGAAGCCGATCGTCGTGGAGGGCCGGCCGCTGGCGCTCGGCGCGTGGGCCCACGGGCACGGCCGCGGCGAGTGGACCGCGTTCACGGTGACCGACGACGCTCGGCGACCGGCTGGAGGCCGACGTGGTGGAGGACTGGCTGGCTCCGCCGCGCCACCGGCAAGGGTGCGCAGTTCGTCGGCGCGTTCCACGGGTCCAGAGTGGACGGTGTGCCCTACCTGATCAACGGCAACTCCGGCAAGGCGTCCGCCGAGGGGGTTCTCCGGCTGGTCGCTGGTCGGCGTCAACCCCGCGACCGCGACACGGGCAGGAGTGGGTAGCGGCGGAGATCCGGCCGCACGTGGACGCGCTGACCCTGTCCGCGCCGCGCACCGTCCGCGTGGGCTCGCCGGTCGACGTCACGGCGTCGGTCACGCAAGGCGCGCGGCAGATCCCGCTGCGGTACCCGATGAGCGCCGACTGGACCGGTTCGCCCAACGTCCACATCGGACCACTGTCGGGCGTGCGCCTACACCTCCGGCGACCACGTGGTCATCGGTGACGGCGGGGCGCGTGTTCCGCCGATCATGTTTTCGATCGGCGGAACACGCGCTGTGTGCCGCTGACTAATAGGCGGCCGAGCCGCCCGACGGAGTCGGGCAATCCACCACAGTGAACGTCTCCACCTCGCTCACCTTCCAGCGGCCACCGTCGAGGCGCAGCCCGAACAGCACGACCGCGAAGTCGTCGCCCGCGCGTTCCGCCGGAGCGCCGGTCCCGACGTGGACGATGCCGATCCGCCCTTCCGGCGTGCAGGAGGTGACGTAGACGGTGTCCCCACTGCGGCCCACGACGTCGAACGCGGGATCGGTCCGCCCCCTGGCCGCGAGTCCGTTGCGGTGCATGACCCCGATCTGCTCCGCCACCCGCGCGAGTGCCGCCCCGGCCGCGACGTCGGAGAACGAGGCGGGGACCTCGGCCGGTGGCGCCGCGATCGTGCTCTCGAACAGCTCGACGTAGGCGTCGGCGGCCCGCGTCGCATCCTCCGCCGTCGCCCCGTCCACCGGTTCGGCCCGCAAGCCGGAGATGCGGTCCGCGACCCCCGTCGGGGCGGGCGGCGCGTCATCGCGAGCGGACGGGGCACATGCCGACAGGAGTGCCGGCACGGTCAGTGCCAGCACGGTCAGCGCCGGCACGGTCAGCGCCGGCACCCCGAATCGCGAATTCCGACGCCGGTGGCGTGCCACCCGCCCGCGGGCAGGCGGGTGGCACGCCACGTCAGCACCAGCCGACCGCATCGGACCTGTCATTGGCGCCGTCGCCCACCCACGGCGTGCGGTTGCCCGGCGCCAGCCTGCCGATGACCTGCCGATTGCCGTTGACCCAGTCGAACACGCACATCACCTGCTGGTTGGTGCTGCTGCCCCAGCTCGACGCCTGGTCCTTCAAAGCCGCGCCGAGATCGGTGTATTCGGCGAACCCCGAGATGACCTGCCTGCCGAGCGTGAAGTCGATGCCCTGCCACAGGCAGACGTGCCTGGCGTCGCAGGCGTACGGCGCGGCTTGCGCGGACGTGGCGGAGAGCGGTACCAGGGCTGCTGCCGCCAGCAGCCCCGCCGCGAGTCGACGAATCATCGAATCATCCTCCCGGTGTCGGACAGTCGCTTGCGGCGAATGTCCGGTGTGCCTGGCCGTCGCGATCCGATCGCCCCGGCGGGATGGTTCCCGCGGCGTTGTCGCGACGAGGACCAGTCTGCGGCCGGACCGGGAGGGCCGGGGACCATCCCGCGGTGGTTTCGCCGCCCACCGGGTGGTGGTTGACAGCGGCGCGTCGATCTTCCCCACGGGCGCGCGTCAGACCGGGACGGGCACGGGAACCGGTGGGCCCGGCGGTGACGACCGGGCCCCGAACCGTCAGAACGGCTCGCCGCGCGCGGCCCGCTCCCGCAGCGACGCCGGCGGCCGGAAGCGCTCGCCGTAGGTGTCGGCCAGGTAGTCGGCCCGCTCCACGAACGCGCCCAGCCCGTAGCTGACGATGAACTGCAGCGTCCCGCCGCTCCACGCCGGGAACCCGAACCCGAGGACGCTGCCCACGTTCGCGTCGCCGACCGACGTCAGCACGCCCTCGTCCAGGCACCGCAAGGTCTCCAGCGACTGCACGAACAGCAGGCGGTCCTCGACGTCCCGCTCCGTCACCCCCGCGTCGTCGCGCGCGTACCGCGCCAGCCCCGGCCACAGGAACTTCTTCCCGCCCTCGGGGTACTCGTAGAACCCGCCGCCGCCGGACCGCCCGGTGCGGCCCTCCGCCACCAGCTCCTCCAGCACCGCGAACGCCGGGTGGTCGCCGAGCGCGCCGGCCGCCGACGGGTCGTCCGCCAGCGCCTGGTCCCGGATCTTCAGCTGTAGCGTCAGCGTGACCTCGTCCGACACCGCCAGCGGCCCGACGGCCATGCCCGCCCGCCTGGCCACGTTCTCGATCAGCGCGGGCGACACGCCCTCGGCGACCATCGACACGGCCTCGGTGACGTAGGCGCCGAACGTCCGCGACGTGTAGAACCCGCGGCTGTCGTTGACCACGATCGGCGTCTTGCCGATCTGCAGCACGTAGTCGAACGCCCGCGCCAGCGCCTCGTCGGAGGTCCGCTCGCCGCGGATGATCTCCACCAGCCGCATCTTCGGCACCGGGGAGAAGAAGTGCAGCCCGATGAACCGCGCCGGGTCCGCGACCGCCTCAGCCAGGCCGGTGATCGGCAGCGTCGAGGTGTTCGACGCGATGACGGCGTCGGGCAGCGCGGCGGACTCCGCGGCGGGCAGCACCCGGTTCTTCAGCGCGCGGTCCTCGAACACGGCCTCGATCACCAGGTCGCAGCCGGCGAGGTCGGCGTCGGAGTCGGTCGGCGTGATGCCGGGCAGCCCCTTCGCGCCGCGCTCGGCGGCCTCCGGCGTCACGTCCTTGAGCACCACCTCGATGCCCGCCTTCGCGCTGACCTCGGCGATGCCCGAGCCCATCATGCCCGCGCCCAGCACGCCGAGCCTGGTCACCTTCGAGGCGGGCACGTCCGCCGGGCGCGAGCCGCCCGCGGTGATCGCGTTGAGCTGGAACCAGAACGTGGAGATCATGTTCTTCGCGACCTGGCCGGTGGCCAGCTCCAGGAAGTAGCGGCCCTCGACCTCCAGCGCGGTGTCGAAGTCGACCAGCGCGCCCTCGACCGCCGCCGCGAGGACCCGCTCCGGCGCGGGGTACGCGCCGTGGGTCTTCTTGCGCAGGACGGCGGGCGCAGCGGCCAGCAGCCCGTACACCGCCGGGTCGCCGAACCGCACGTCCGGCACCGCGTACCCCGGCTCGTCCCACGGCTGCCGGGGCTCCGGGTTGGCCCTGATCCACGCGCGGGCCCGCTCGACCAGGTCCTCCTCCGACGACGCCAGGGCGTGCACGAGCCCCGCCTGCAACGCCCGCGCGGGCCGGAGCTGCTTGCCCTCCATCAGCAGCGGCAGCGCGGGCTGCACGCCCAGCAGGCGCACCAGCCGCGTCACGCCGCCACCGCCGGGCAGCAGCCCCAGCGTCACCTCGGGCAGGCCCAGCCTGATCCGGTCGTCGTCGAGCACCACCCGGTGGTGGCAGGCGAGCGCGATCTCGAACCCGCCGCCGAGCGCCGAGCCGTTGATCGCCGCCACGACCGGCTTGCCCAGCAGTTCCAGCCGCCGGAGCTGCCGCTTCACGTCCTCCAGGAAGCCCAGCGCCTCGCCCGCGTTCTCCGGCGTGAGCGTGATCAGCAGGTTCAGGTCGCCGCCCGCGAAGAACGTCTTCTTGGCCGAGGTCAGCACGACACCGGCGATGTCGTCCCGCTCGGCCTCCAGGCGCGCGACGGCCGCGCCCATCGCCTCGTGGTACTCGGCGTTCATCACGTTCGCCGAGCCCGACATGTCCAGGGTGAGGGTGACGACGCCCTCGGCGTCCCGCTCGTAGTGGATGGCCATCAGACCCTCTCGATGATCGTCGCGATGCCCATGCCGCCGCCCACGCACAGCGTGGCCAGGCCGCGGCGCAGGTCCCGGCGCTCCAGCTCGTCCAGCAGGGTGCCGAGGATCATGCAGCCGGTCGCGCCCAGCGGGTGACCCAGGGCGATCGCGCCGCCGTTGACGTTGACCTTCTCCGCCGGCAGGTCCAGCTCCCGCCGGAACTTCAGCACCACCGACGAGAACGCCTCGTTGACCTCGAACAGGTCGACGTCCTCCACCGACAGCCCCGCCCGGTCCAGCGCCTTGCGGGCCGCCGGCGCGGGACCGGTGAGCATGACCGTCGGCTCCGTGCCGACCACCGCGACGGACGCGATCCGGGCGCGCGGCGTGAGGCCGAGGTCGCGGCCGACGCGCTCGCCGCCGATCAGCATCGCCGCCGCGCCGTCCACGATCTGCGACGAGTTGCCCGGCGTGTGCACGTGGTCGATGCGCTCCACGGTCGGGTAGCGGTCGATCGCCACCGCGTCGAACCCGAGGTCGCCGTGGAAGGCGAACGACGGCTTCAGCGCGGCCAGCCCCTCCGCCGTGGTGTCCGGCCGGATCGCCTCGTCGTGGTCGAGCACCACGACCCCGTTGCGGTCCACCACCGGCACCAGCGACCGGTCGAACCGGCCCTCGGCGCGCGCCCGCGCCGCCCGCCGCTGCGACTCCAGCGCGTACGCGTCGACGTCCTCGCGGCGGAAGCCCTCCAGGGTCGCGATGAGGTCCGCGCTGACGCCCTGCGGCACGAAGTTCGTGGCCAGGTTCGTCTCCGGGTCGGCCATCCACGCGCCGCCGTCGGAACCCATCGGCACCCGCGACATGGACTCCACGCCGCCCGCCACCACGAGGTCCTCGAACCCGGACGCCACCTTGGCCGCCGCGAGGTTCACCGCCTCCAGCCCGGACGCGCAGAAGCGGTTCAGCTGCACGCCCGCCGGCCGCAGGTCCCACCCGGCGGCCAGGACGGCGGTGCGGGCGATGTCCGCGCCCTGCTCGCCGACCGGCGACACCACGCCGAACACCACGTCGTCCACGGCCGAGGTGTCCAGGTCGTTGCGCGCCGCCAGCGCCGCGAGCACCCCGGAGGCCAGGGTGATCGGCTTGACGCCGTGCAGCGCGCCGCGCTTACCCCTGCCGCGCGGTGTGCGCACCGCGTCGAAGATCAAGGCATCGCTCATGCCGCCACGGTAGGCGGCCGGCGGCCCCACGCCCATGACCGAGGCGACTGACTTATCAGCTCACCACGCGCCGCCCGGCCCGGTCCTTCGTCCGGGGGGCCGGGGCCCGCGGTGACATTCGCGCTCACGATCGGGGCGGCATCGTGGGTGTGGCGGTCATGGCGGGCCGGCCCCGCCGGTGGCACCGTCGACGGCATGCCCACTCGCCGTTCGCCCTGGATGACCGACGACCTGGACCAGCTGCGCGAGCTGGCCCGGACGTTCCTGCGCAAGGAGTCGGTGCCGCACCACGAGCGCTGGGCCGCCCAGCGGCACGTGGACCGGGACCTCTGGACCAAGGCGGGCGAGGTCGGCCTGCTGTGCCTGTCCGTGCCCGAGGAGTACGGCGGTGGCGGCGGCACCTTCGCGCACGAGGCCGTGCTGCTGGAGGAGCAGGCCCGCGCCGGCGACACCGCGTGGGGCAACAGCGTCCACAGCGGGATCGTCGCCCACTACGTCCTCGCCTACGGCACCGAACAGCAGAAGCGCCGCTGGCTGCCCAAGCTCGCCTCCGGCGAGTACGTGGGCGCGATCGCCATGTCCGAGCCGGGCGCGGGCTCCGACCTCCAGAACGTCACGACGCGCGCGCTCCGCGACGGCGACGAGTACGTGCTCACCGGGTCCAAGACGTTCATCACCAACGGCGCGCAGGCCGACCTGGTCGTCGTGGTCGCCAAGACCGACCCCGCCCAGGGCGCGGCCGGGATGTCGCTGCTGGTCGTGGAGACCGGGCACGCGCCCGGCTTCCGGCGCGGCCGGGTGCTGGACAAGGTCGGGCTCAAGGGCCAGGACACCGCCGAGCTGTTCTTCGACGACGTGCGGGTGCCCGCCGACAACCTGCTCGGCGGGGCCGAGGGGCAGGGCTTCGCGCAGCTCATGCGGCAGCTCCCGCAGGAACGGCTGATCATCGCGGTCGCGTCCGTCGCGGGCATCGAGGCGGCGGTCGACCTGACCGTCGACTACGTCAAGCAGCGCACCGCGTTCGGCCGGGAGCTGATCAAGTTCCAGAACACCCGGTTCAAGCTCGCCGAGTGCGCCACCGAGGCCCGCGTGACGCGGGCGTTCGTCGACGAGTGCGTCGAAGCCCACCTGGCGGGCCGGCTGGACGTCCCGACCGCGGCGATGGCCAAGTGGTGGGCCACCGACCGGCTGTGCGCGGTGGTGGACGAGTGCGTGCAGCTCTTCGGCGGCTACGGCTACATGACCGAGTACCCGATCGCGCGCGCGTGGGCGGACGCGCGCGTGCAGAAGATCTACGGCGGGACGAACGAGATCATGAAGGAAATCATCGCGAGGTCGCTCTAGTGGGCGGGCCGCTGGCGGGGCTGCGCGTGGTCGAGCTGGCGGGCCTCGCGCCCGCGCCGTTCGGCTGCATGGTGCTGGCCGACCTCGGCGCGTCGGTGGTCCGCGTCGACCGGGTGTCGGGCGGCGCGGCCGTGCCCGGCGACGTGCTGGGGCGCGGCCGGCGCTCGATCGGGCTCGACCTGCGGCGACCGGAGGGCGCGGACCTGCTGCTGCGCCTGGTCGAGCGGTCCGACGTGCTGGTGGAGGGCTTCCGGCCGGGCGTGGTGGAACGGCTGGGCGTCGGGCCCGCGCGGTGCCTGGCCCGCAACCCGCGCCTGGTCTACGGCCGGATGACCGGCTGGGGCCAGGACGGGCCGCTGGCCGGCCGCGCCGGGCACGACATCGACTACGTCGCCGTGGCGGGCGCGCTGGAGCCGATCGGCCGCGCGGGCGCGCCGCCCACCGTGCCGCTCAACCTCGTGGGCGACTTCGGCGGCGGCGGGCTGCTGCTCGCGGTGGGCGTGCTCGCGGCCCTGTATGAGCGGGAGCGGTCCGGGCGCGGCCAGGTGGTGGACGCGGGCATGGTGGACGGCGCGGCGCTGCTGACGACGTTCCTGCACGGCATGAAGGCCGCCGGGGCGTGGCCGGGCGGGCGTGGCGCGAACCTGCTCGACGGCGGCGCGCCGTTCTACGACGTGTACGAGGCGGCGGACGGCCGGTACGTGGCCGTCGGGGCGCTGGAGGACGGGTTCTACGCGGAGCTGCTGGCCGTGCTGGGGCTGGCCGGCCCGGACCTGCCGGACCGGCGCGACCCGGCGGGGTGGCCCGAGCTGCGCCGCCGGATCGCCGCGGCCGTGGCCACCCGGACGAGGGACGAGTGGGCGGCGCTGGCGGAGGGCACGGACGCGTGCCTGGCGCCGGTGCTGACGCCCGAGGAGGCCGCCGGTCACGCGCACAACGCGGCGCGCGGCACGTTCGTCGAGGTCGGGGGCGTGACGCAGCCCGCGCCCGCGCCGCGGTTCGACCGCACCCCGGCCGGGACGCCCACCGCGCCGCCGTCGGTCGGGCAGCACACGGCCGAGGTGCTGGCGGAGCTGGGGCTCGCCGGGCCGGAGGTCGAGGAGCTGCGCCGCGCGGGCGTCGTGGGGTGAGCGTCGTGGGGTGAGCGTGGTGGGGTGAGCGTCGTCGGGGGAGCGTCGTCGGGTGAGCGCGCCGCGCCGGCGTGGTCGGGGCAGGGGTCGGGGGCGCGGTGGCCGTGCCGCGCCCGCGTTGTCCGGGTGACGGCGAGGTGACCGGAAAATGGCCGCGTTAAATCGCCGGGGGCGCGCGGTGAATAAAGGGGACGGCCGGTGTCGACCCGATGACGCTCGGTGCGTGGGTCGGGCGCATGTGGGTGACCGGCGCGAGGTGCGGAGAAGTCGGACGATGTGGCGGAACCTCGGTGCTCGTGCGAGGGGGAGTGGGCGAGTGGCCCGTACCTTGGACATCGGCCGGGGCCCCCGAGTCCTTGATCGTCCGTTCGGGTGACTGAGCGCGCCGGCCGTGCGTGGCGCAGCGCTCGCCGCACCGCCCGACCGTGGGATCAGGGCGCGTCCTGCCGTCATCGTCCGGGTGAATGAGGGAGCATGGCACGTGACGCGGTGGGCACGACGCCCGCCGGCCGGGCACCTGTGAACGGACGGAGAGGGACTCGTGAACGTCAAGAAGGTGGTGACGCTGGCGGTCGTCGCGCTGCTGCTGTTCCTCCTGATCACCCAGCCCGACCAGTCCGCGGACGCGGTCAAGACCGCCATCGGCTGGCTCCGCCAGGGCGCGGAGGCGATCATCACGTTCGTCCGGAGCCTCTTCGGCTAGCGCGCCGCGCGGCCCCGCCGACCCGGTCACCATCGGTGACGATCGGCCGTCCGCGTTGGACCGTCCGGGTGGAAAGAGGGCTATAACGCGCTGGTAACAGGGTTTTTGACAATCCGGGGTCTAGCGGTTGTCGGTACCCGCTAATACGGTGCGCTGCATTGGCTGATCTTCGACCGACGAGGAGGCAGAATGGTCGAGGACTCCGGAGTCGACGAGCTGCTGCGGCAGTGGGCGGCTGAGCGCTCGGACGACGCCGAGCTGCAAGAGGTGAACCGGATCAAGGACGAGTGGCTGGCCGAGGCCCCGCCGCCCGCGCCGGGCATCCCCTCGCAGCGGGCGAACGGCGGGTCGCGCGGACTGGTTCGGGTCGAATCCGCTGACCCGGCGTACGTGGCGGCGATGCGGAAGCGGGCGCCCGAGGTGCCCGAGGTGCTGCTCGCGGCGGCCGCCAGCTACTGGCAGCTGGTGGGCGACCTGTCCGAGGCGGAGCTGTGGTGGGACGCGGGCATCAGCCCGCTCGACCAGCGCGCTCTCGACTACCGGGCGGCCGGGCTCACGCCCGCCGACCTGGGACGTCGGCTCGGGCCGATGACGGTGCTCCAGCACCTGCGTCGGGGCAGTGCGGCGGCCTGGTGCGTGGCCAGGTTGCAGCGGCAGCGCCGGGACGGCGTCGCCTAGGTCCGGGCGTCGCGCCGCTCGCGGCGCGACGTGCGCACGGAGACGTGGGCAGGACCAGCACCAGACCGGGAGGGCGGGCTCCTGTGCCGGGAGCCCCTTCCGACGGGTGACGGCCACCCGGCGCGCCACGAAGTACGCTGGGAGCCGTGTCCACCCCACCACTCCCGCGCGAGGCCCCGCCGGCAGGCCGGGACCCCGCCGGCGGTGAGCACGCGCCCAGGCCGGACCGCGCGGCCGACGCCCGCGCAGGCGACACCCGCGCCACCGGGACCCGCGCCACCCGCACCGGTGTCGCCGGGACCGGTGTCGCCGAGACCCTCGCGGCGCACACCAGCGCGGCCCGCGGCGGCGACGTCGGGACCGGTGACGTCGAGGCCGGTGACGTCGAGGCCGGTGACGTCGAGGCCGGTGACGTCGAGGCCGGTGACGTCGAGGCCCGCACCACCGCGCGCCGCCTCGGGACACCGCTGGCCATCGCGGTCGTGTGCCTGCTGTCGCTCGTCGTGTGCTGCGGCCTGGCCTACTGGCAGTGGGAGCGGTTCTCCGAGGCGGGCGGCACGTGGCAGAACCTCGGGTACGTCTTCCAGTGGCCGCTGTTCGGCCTGTTCCCCGCGTTCATGGTGTGGCGGATGCGCAGGCTCGCCGCCCGCCGCGACGCGGGCGACGCCGCGCCCGGACCCGCGCCGGCCGCCCCGGAACGGGTGATCACCGAGCGGGTGGTTACCGTGGACGCCGTCAGGACACCCGCGCACGACGACGAGGACGACGAGCTGGCGGCGTACAACCGCTACCTCCGGGAACTCCACGCGCGGGACCAGCGGTGAGCGAAGGCAGGTCGGTAGGGCGATGAGCGGTGCGTTGGGCCGGTTCCGGTTCATGGCTTACGTGGTCGGTGTCGGCCTGCTCGGGCTCGTGGTCGCCATGTTCGTCAAGTACCTCGGCGACAACCCCGGCATGATGGCGGTCGTCGGCCCCGTCCACGGGTTCCTCTACGCCATCTACCTGGTCCTCACCGTCGACCTGGCGCTCAAGGCGCGCTGGTCGCTCAAGGGCACCGCGCTGGTGCTGCTGGCGGGCACCATCCCGTTCGTGTCGTTCTACGCCGAGCGCAAGGTCGTCGAGAGCGTCCGGGCGGAACGCGCCCTGTGACCGGCTCCCGGTTGACCGCGCCCGCCGGGCCCGCCTAGCGTCTGGCGGTACCAACTGAACACGGCCGTCGATGTCGCGCGGGAGAGTCCCCACCAGGGGCGCCGAAGGAGCAACTCCTCCCCGGAATCTCTCAGGCACAGCTACCGCCCGACGAAGGCAACTCTGGAAAGCAGGCAGCACGCCTCGCCCACGGTGCAAGCCGCGCTACCGCGGCGAAGCTCTCAGGCCCATGACAGAGGGGGAGGCTCACTCAGGCGAGGAGTCTCCCGATGGACCGTGTCATCCTTCGTAGCGGCAGGCCGACCGACCAGGTCGGCGTCACTGCCGTGCCCGCCACCAGGGAGGACCCCGTGGAAACCCGCCGGACGCCGCTGCACGCCGAGCACGAGGCGCTGGGCGCCCAGTTCACCGACTTCGCGGGCTGGCGGATGCCGCTGCGCTACGACAGCGAACTCGCCGAGCACCACGCCGTGCGCACCTCGGCGGGCCTGTTCGACCTGACCCACATGGGCGAGATCGTGCTCACCGGGCCGGAGGCGGGCCGCGCGCTGGACCACGCGCTGGTCGGCCACGCGTCCGCGATCGGCGTCGGCCGCGCCCGCTACACCATGATCTGCGCGGCCGACGGCGGCGTGCTCGACGACCTGATCGTCTACCGCACCGGCGAGCAGGAGTACCTGGTCGTCGCGAACGCGTCGAACGCGGCGGCGGTGCACGAGGAGCTGGTCGCGCGGGCGAAGGGCTACGACGCCGCGGTCGAGGACCGCTCCGCCGACTACGCGCTGCTGGCCGTGCAGGGCCCGAAGGCGACCGCGATCCTGGCCGGCCTGACCGGCACCGACCTCGCGGCGGTGAAGTACTACGCGTCCTACCCGACCGAGGTGGCGGGCAGGCCCGCGCTGCTCGCCCGCACCGGCTACACCGGCGAGGACGGGTTCGAGCTGTTCCTCGCGCCCGCCGACGCGCCGCACGTGTGGGGCGCGCTGCTGGCCGCGGGCGCGCCGCACGACCTCAAGCCCGCCGGCCTCGGCTGCCGCGACACGCTGCGCCTGGAGGCCGGGATGCCGCTGTACGGCAACGAGCTGACCGCCGCGCGCACCCCGTACCACGCGAACCTGGGCCGGGTCGTGAAGCTGGACAAGCCCGAGGACTTCGTCGGCCGGGACGCCCTGGCGGCGGTCGCGGAGCAGGGCGTGGACGCCCGCCTGGTCGGCCTGAAGACGACGTCCCGCCGCGCGCCCCGGCACGGCTACGCGGTGCTGGACGCGGCGGGCGCGGTCATCGGGGAGGTGACCAGCGGCGCGCTGTCGCCGACGCTGGGCTACTCCGTGGCCCTGGCCTACGTGCCGCCCGCGCACGCCGAGCCCGGCACCGAGCTGGCCGTCGACATCCGGGGCAGGCAGGAGCCCGTGGAAGTCGTCGCGCTGCCGTTCTACAAGCGCAACTCGTAGGGAGACCACATGTCCGAGCACTTCAACACCTCCCTCGCGGAGTTCGACCCGGAGGTCGCCGAGGCCGTCGCCGCCGAGCTCGGCCGGCAGCAGGGCACCCTGGAGATGATCGCCTCCGAGAACTTCACCCCGGTGTCGGTGCTCCAGGCGCAGGGCTCGGTGCTGACCAACAAGTACGCCGAGGGCTACCCCGGCCGGCGCTACTACGGCGGGTGCGAGCACGTCGACGTCATCGAGCGACTGGCGATCTCGCGGGTGAAGGAGCTGTTCGGGGCGGCGTTCGCGAACGTGCAGCCGCACTCGGGCGCGCAGGCCAACGCGTGCGCCATGTTCGCCCTGCTCAAGCCCGGCGACACCATCCTCGGGCTGGACCTGGCGCACGGCGGGCACCTCACGCACGGCATGCGGATCAACTTCTCGGGCAAGCTGTACGACGTGGTGCCGTACCACGTGTCCGATGTGGACGGTCGGGTGGACATGGCCGAGGTGGAGCGGCTGGCCGCCGAGCACCGGCCGAAGCTGATCGTCGCGGGCTGGTCGGCCTACCCCCGGCAGCTGGACTTCGCGGAGTTCCGGCGGATCGCCGACTCGGTCGACGCCTACCTCATGGTGGACATGGCGCACTTCGCGGGCCTGGTCGCGGCCGGCCTGCACCCGAGCCCGGTGCCGCACGCGCACGTCGTCACCACGACGACGCACAAGACGCTGGGCGGCCCGCGCGGCGGCGTGATCCTGACCAACGACGCCGACCTCGCCAAGAAGATCAACTCGGCGGTGTTCCCCGGCCAGCAGGGCGGGCCGCTGGAGCACGTGATCGCGGGCAAGGCGGTGGCGTTCAAGCACGCCGCGTCGCCGGAGTTCGCCGACCGCCAGCGCCGCACCGTCGAGGGCGCGCGCATCCTCGCCGACCGGCTGTCGCGGCCCGACGCGGCGGCGGCCGGCGTGAAGGTGCTGACCGGCGGCACGGACGTCCACCTGGTGCTGGTCGACCTGGTGGACTCCGAGCTGGACGGCAAGCAGGCCGAGGACCGCCTGCACGAGGTGGGCATCACGGTCAACCGCAACGCGGTCCCGAACGACCCGCGCCCGCCGATGGTGACCTCGGGCCTGCGGATCGGCACGCCCGCGCTGGCCACGCGCGGGTTCGGCGCGGCGGACTTCACCGAGGTGGCCGACATCATCGCGGCGGCGCTCCAGCCGTCGCCGGACCTGGCGGACCTCCGCGCGCGGGTCGAGGTGCTGGCGGCCAAGCACCCGCTGTACCCGTCGCTGTAAGGCTCCTCGCGGCAGGCGTGGTCCCCCGGCTCGGCACCGAGCCGGGGGACCACGCCGTTCGAGGGGTGCGCATCGCCCTTCGGGCGGGGGGATCACGCCGTTCGAGGGGGTCCGGCGGGGGGATCACGCCGGTCGAGGGAGTCCTTGTCGAACCGGTACAGGGTGCGGCCCGCGCCGTCCGGCACGACCTCGCCCATCTTCGGCACGCTCTTCGCCACGAGCGTCACCGGGGGTGCTTCGGCCGGTGCGGCGGCGGGTTCGGGCGCGCCGGACCGGGTCGCGGCGGGTTGCCGCGCGGCTCCCGGCACGTCGGGTCGCGGCGCGGCGGTTTCGGGCGCGGCGGGTCGCGGCGCGGTGCGGCCGGCGGGGGTCGTGGCGGCAGGCGCGGCCGGGGCGTCGGGGTAGCCGGCGCGGGCGGCGGCGTCCACCGGACCGGTCCGCGCGGTGCTCGCGTCCCGCACGCCCACGGCGCCGGGATTCCAGACGACCAGCGCGAGCACGGCCGCCAAGCCGCCCGCGACGGCGACGGCGATGCGGTTGCGTCGGATCACGGTCAACTCCTCCTCGGTCCGTCGATCGCTGTACCGACCACCACGCGCACGTCGTAGGGCCGGTTCGGCGCGGGGTCCGGGACAGGGGTCGGGCGCGCCGGGACCCTCAGGCGGCAGCGCGTCGGCTCCGCGGCGATGTCGTGTTTTCGGGGGAACCTGTATCCGAGTGATGTCAGTGACTGACATCACCGCCTGTCGCCTCGCTCCGCGACCTGGTCGGGAGGGGTCGGCGCGCCGCGTCGTCCCGCCGGGACGCGATCCGACGGGCGGGACCCGCCGGCGGACCGGGCCGTCGTGACCACGCGTCCTGTGTGGACGCCGGACGGGGGCCACGCGCACGTCCACCCGTGCGGACGCCGATCCGGACGGCGGCGCGCGGACGGCCGACCGCGCCGGAGGACGTTCGTGGAGGCGTCGGCGACCAGGACATAAGGTGTGCCCGTGGGCAACGAGACCTCCTTCCCGCGCCAGCACGCGCGCACCCAGCGGTTCACCCTCGGGGCTCCGCGGACCTTCACCGTCACACCCGACGGCGGCCACGTGTACTTCCTGCGCACCGCCGCGGCCACGAGCCGGGCGAACGGCCTGTGGGCGTTCGACACCGCCACCGGCGCCGAGCGGCTGCTGGTGGACCCGAACACGCTGCTCACCGACCCGGAGGACCTGTCGCCGGAGGAGCGGGCGCGGCGCGAGCGCACCCGCGAGCAGGCCGCGGGCATCGTCGGGTACGCCACGGACACCGACGTGACGCGAGCCGCGTTCGCCTTGTCCGGGCGGCTGTTCGTGGTCGAGCTGGCGTCCGGCTCGGTGCGCGAGCTGCCGGCCGGCGGCAGCGTCGTCGACCCCCGGCCGGACCCGACCGGCCGCCGGGTCGGGTACGTCGCGAACGGCGCGCTGCACGTCGTGGACCTGGAGTCCGGCGAGGACCGGGCGCTCGCCGAGCCGAACGGGCCGGACGTCACGTGGGGCCTGGCCGAGTTCATCGCGGCCGAGGAGATGAGCCGCTTCCGCGGCTACTGGTTCTCCCCGGACGGCGAGCACGTGCTGGCCGCGCGGGTGGACAACGCGCCGGTGGCGCGCTGGCACATCGCCGACCCCGCCAACCCGGCGACGCCGGCCGCCGAGATCGCCTACCCGGCGGCGGGCACGGCCAACGCGGTCGTCGAGGTCTTCGTGCTCGGCCTGGACGGCGGCCGCGAGCCGGTCGAGTGGGACCGCGCCGCCTTCCCGTACCTGACGACGGCGAACTGGTCCGCGCACGGCCGCCCGCTGCTCCAGGTGCAGTCCCGCGACCAGCGCCGCGTCCAGGTCCTCGCCGCGGGACCGGACGGGGTCGAGGTGGTCGCCGACGACACCGACCCGCACTGGCTGGAGATCGTGCCCGGCGCGCCGGCGTGGACGCCGGACGGCCGGCTGCTGCGGGTGCTGCCGGTCGACGGCGCGAACCGGCTGCTGGTGGGCGACGAGGTGTGGACGCCGGACGGCTTCCAGGTGCGCGCGGTGCTCGACGTCGCCGCCGACGTCCTGGTCACCGCGTCCACCGACGACCCGACCCAGGTGCACGTGTACCGCGTGACGGCGGGCGGTGTCGAGCGCGTGTCCACTGAGGACGGTGTGCACGGCGCGGTGCGCGGCGGCGACGTCACGGTCCTGTCCTCCAGCGGGCTCGGGCACTTCGGCGCGAGGACCACCGTGTCGACCGGCGGGGAGATCGCCTCGTTCGCCGAGACGCCGGTGCTCACCCCGGACGTGCGGCTGCTGACCGTCGGCGAGCGCGGCCTGCGCGCCGCGCTGCTGTTCCCCGCCGGCCACGTCGCGGGCACGAAGCTCCCCGTGCTGCTCGACCCGTACGGCGGGCCGCACGCCCAGCGGGTGCTCAGCGCCCGCAACGCCTACCTGGCCTCGCAGTGGTTGGCGGACCAGGGCTTCGCGGTGCTCGTGGTGGACGGCCGCGGCACGCCCGGCCGCGGGCCGGAGTGGGAGCGGGCCATCGCGTTCGACTTCGCGGGCGCCACGCTGGACGACCAGGTCGACGCGCTGCACGCCGTCGCCGCGCGGGAGCCCGACCTGGACCTGACCAGGGTCGCCATCCGGGGCTGGTCCTACGGCGGCTACCTGTCGGCGCTGGCCGTGCTGCGCCGCCCGGACGTGTTCCACGCGGGCATCGCGGGCGCGCCGGTCACCGACTGGCGGCTCTACGACACCCACTACACCGAGCGGTACCTGGGGCACCCGGACGAGCGGCCCGAGGTGTACGACGCGAACTCGCTGATCGCCGACGCGCCCGCGCTGGAGCGCCCGCTGATGATCGTGCACGGCCTGGCGGACGACAACGTCGTGGCGGCGCACACGCTGCGCCTGTCGTCGGCGCTGCTGGCGGCCGGCCGGCCGCACACCGTGCTGCCGCTGTCCGGCGTCACGCACATGACGCCGCAGGAGCAGGTGGCGGAGAACCTGCTGCTGCTCCAGGTGGAGTTCCTGAAGCGGTCCCTGGGCTGAGCACGGGAGAGGCCCGTTCCCCCTTGCGCCGCAACGGGGAACGGGCCTCCGCCGAACAGGTCAGGCGAGCGACCGCCGCACCTGGTACGGCGGGATCGAGTTGCCCAGCAGCGCCAGGTCGTCGATCGTCTCCGGCCGGTAGCCGCACTTCGGCAACCGCTCGGTCATCAGCGCGGTCGGGTCGGCCACCTCGTCGGCGCGCCCGAACAGGTACGCCCACTCGTGCTCGTCCGAGCCGTAGTACGCGACCGTGCCGAACACGTCGTTGAAGCGCCGCCAGGACCGGATCAGCGTGCCGTTGCGCCACATGGTCTGGCACCCGGCCTGCGTCACCACCACGCCGCCCGGCGTGAGGAGCGCCTTGCACATGCGCAGGAACTCCTCGCCGTACAGGCGGTTGTGCTGCGCCTCTTCCTCGCGCTCGTCCGGCAGGTCCACCAGGACGATGTCGTAGCGCTCGGACGTGGTGCGGATGTGCTCCCAGCCGTCGGTGTACCGGACGCGCACCGGGCCCTCGCCCCGTTCCGCCGCGGCCAGCTCCTCGACCGTGTAGCCGTACGGCAGGTGCTCCGCGCACAGCTTCACGGCTTCTTCGTCGATGTCGACGTGGTCGACGACGGACGCGCCCGCCGCGACGGCCATCTGGCACACCACGCCCTCGCTCGACCCGATGACCAGCACGCGGTCCACGCGGTCGGCGAGCAGCAGCGCGGGCACCATCAGCGCCTCGTGGTAGGTCAACTGGCTGAACTCGGTGCTCTGCCGGTCGTCGTCGCAGAACAGCGACAACCCCTGCGACGTGCGGGCGATCACCAGGTGCTGGAACTTCGTCCGGGTGTCGACGACGACGTCCTCGACGTCCCAGAGCCTGGTCAGACCGGCCGCGAGCGGTTCGCGGATCAAGACTTCTCCTCACCGACGAGCGCGGGGACCTGCGTGCCCCGGCTGATCATGTCCACCCGTGCGGACCCCGCGCCCAGCGCGTCCGCCAGCAACTGCGCCGCGAGCGCGGGATCGGCGCGCGTGCCACACGTGAAAACGTCCACGAACACCGCCCCGACCTCGGGGTAGGTGTGGATGGACGCGTGCGATTCCGACAGCAGGGCCAGCACGGTGACCCCTTGCGGCTCGAACTGCTTGGAGACCACCTCCAGGACCGTGGCGCCGGCCTGGGTGAGCGCCTCACCGAGCGCGTGTCGCAGGAACCGCTCGTCGTCGAGCAGTTCCGGGCTCACACCTTCGAGCTCGGCGAGCACGTGCTGTCCTGCGAACAAGCCGACCGGCTCGGTTTCGCACGGGACTTCGGACATCAATCACTCCAAACATCTTCTGAAGGGGGTGGAGCTCGGGTGGAACGGGGAGCGCGCTCACCGCACGCAGTAGGTGGCCAACGGCTCGAACCCGTTGAAGGCCACGGAGGAGTAGCTCGCGGTGTACGCGCCGGCGCACAGCAGGTCCACGTGGTCGCCGGGCCGCAGGTCCAGCGGCAGCTCGTAGCAGGTGTCCTGGTACAGCACGTCGTCCGCGTCGCACGTCGGGCCGGCGATCACCACCGGGCCGACCGGCCCGCGGTCGGTCGGCGCGCCGGCGCGGCCGGTGCGCAGCGGGTAGGCGATCGCCTCGCCCTCGGTCTCCGCGAGGCCGCCGTAGCGGCCGATGTCGAGGAACACCCAGCGGCGTTCGTCCGAATAGGACTTCCGCGACACCAGCACGACCTCGGAGCGCAGCACGCCGGCCTCGGCGACGATCGCGCGGCCGGGCTCGACCATCACCCGCGGCGCGAAGTCGCCGAAGTGGCGGGAGATCGACGCGGTGATGGCGGCGGCGTACTCGGCCAGCGGCGGCAGCGGGTCGAGGTAGCCCGCGGGCAGGCCGCCGCCCAGGTTCACCGTGGACAGCTCGACGCCCTCGGCGCGCAGCTTCGCGGTGATGTCGGCGGCGTCGGCGATCGCGCCGTCCCAGCCGTTCGGGTCGAGCTGCTGCGAACCGGCGTGGAACGCCACGCCCAGCGGCACCAGGCCCAGTTCGCCCGAGAGGCGCAGCAGGTCCGCGGCCATCTCGGGGGAGCACCCGAACTTCTTGCCGAACGGGTAGGTGGAACCCTTGGTTTCCACCAGGATGCGCAGCAGCACGGACGCGCCCGGCGCGTGCTCGGCGATCGCGCGCACGTCGTGCTCGCTGTCGGACACGAACAGCCGCACGCCGCGCTCGTGGGCGTGGGCGATGTCGCGGGCCTTCTTGATGGGGTTGCTGTAGGAGATCGCCTCCGGCCGGGCACCGCGCGCCAGGCACAGGTCGATCTCGTTGGGGCTCGCGACGTCGAAGCACGACCCCTCGGCGGCCAGCAGCTCGACCACCTCGGGCGTCGGATTGGCCTTCACCGCGTAGAAGACGCCCACGCCGGGCAGCGCGTCACGGATCGCGGTGAACCGGTCGCGCACCGTGGGCAGGTCGATGACCAGGCACGGGGTGTCGGGTCGCTCATGGTCCAGGAAACGACGAATACGAGCTGTTGCCTCGTGGTGGAGCCGTCGGCCGGCAAAGCTCGTCTTCATCTCGCTAGGGGTCCCCCTCCGCAACCGTGTCCTGGCACGGCCGTCCACTCTAAGCGGTCCGGGTGAAGAACACGCTATCGGCGGGCGAAGTTGTGACGCAGCTCCACCACCGTGATGTCGGGCGGAGCGCCCACCCGGACCGGCGGACCCCAGAACCCGGCGCCGTTGCTGGTGTAGACCTGCGTGCCGTCGACCTCGGCCAGCCCGCTGCGCACCGGCTGCTGGAGGCCGACGGCGAGGTGGAACGGGAACATCTGGCCGCCGTGCGTGTGGCCGGACAGCTGGAGGTCCACGCCGTGCCGCGCGGCCTCGTGCGCCTGCACCGGCTGGTGCGCCAGCAGCACCACCGGGTCGCGCTCGTCCCGCCCGGCCAGGGCGCGCGCGAAGTCCGGGCCGTCGGCGAAGTTCGCGCCCGCGACGTCGTTCACCCCGGCGAGGTCGAACGCCGCGCCGGCCCGCTCGACGCGCAGCCGCTCGTTGCGCAGCGGGTGCACGTCGAGCCGGTCCAGCTCGGCCAGCCACGGCTCCGCCCCGGAGTAGTACTCGTGGTTGCCGGTGACGAAGAACGCGCCGTGCGTGCTCACCAGGTCGCGCAGCGGGGCCGCCGCCTCGCCCAGCTCCGCCACCGTGCCGTCGACCAGGTCGCCGACGATCGCCACCAGGTCCGGCTGCTGCTCGTTGATCATCCGCACGATCCGCTCGGTGTGCGCGCGGCCCAGCAGCGGGCCCAGGTGGATGTCGCTCACCACGGCGATGCGGTAGCCGGTGAGGCGCGGGTCGAGCTTGGCGAGGGTGACGGGCACCCGCTTGACGAGCGGGTCGCCCAGGGCCTGCGTCGCGCCGTACCCGACGACGCCCGCCGCCGCCACGCCGCCGACCACGGCCAGCGAGCGGGCGAGGAACAGCCGCCGGTCCGGGTCGGCCGGTCCGGCGGTCCCGCGCGGGGCCCGACCCGCGGCCGTCCCGTCGACGACCGGGGTCTTCCCCTCGGTGCCCGTCCCGTCGGTGCCCGTCCTGCCGGTGCCGGTCCTGTTCCGGGTGGTCCCGTCGGCGGCACGCGCACCCGCCGCGCCATCCCCGGCCGCCACCGGCGCGAGGTCCCCGGAGGCGGGCGCCGCCAGGTCCGCCGGGGGCGCGAGGTCGGGGCGCGCCGCCTTCCGGCGCGCCGCCCGGTGCAGCAGCGCACGGGGGACTTCGAGCAGCCCGAACGCGATCGCCAGGTAGAAGGCGCACGCCAGCCACACGTAACCGGGCCACGCCACCACGGGCGACCGGATCACCAGCCCGGCCACGAGCAGCGCGAACAACACCACGACGACACCGGTGCCCACGCGCCGCGCACGGCCGGGAGCGGTGGTGTCGCGGACGGCCCGCCGCCACACGTAGTAGTGGATCGCGCCCATCACGGCGCCGAACAGCACGATGAACAAGACCCGGCCTCCCCGTACCTCGGTGATGCCAAGTCTCCACGAACCGTCCACGTGCCGTGCAACCGTCCGGACGCCCGCGAGCGTGACCACCCCGTACCGCGCGGGACCGCGGGGCGCCTCTCCGGAGTACTCCGTCCGGGTGGCTCGGCAGGTAACGTTCCGTGCTGTCATGCGGACCCTGCTCATCGACAACCACGACTCGTTCACGTTCAACCTGTTCCAGTACCTCGCACAGGTGAACGGGCGCGAGCCGGTCGTCATCGTCAACGACGACCCGCGGTTCCGGCTGTCCGACCTGCGTCGGTTCGACAACGTGGTGCTCTCGCCCGGTCCCGGCCGCCCGCACGAGCCCGCCGACCTCGGCCTGTGCCGCGCGGTGCTCGACCACGGCGACCTGCCGCTGCTCGGCGTGTGCCTCGGCCACCAGGGGTTGTGCCTCGCCCACGGCGGGACCGTCGAGCTGGTGCCGCCCCGGCACGGCGTGGTCGACCGGGTCCGGCACACCGGGGCGGACCTGTTCGCCGGGCTGCCCTCGCCGTTGCCGGTCGTGCGGTACCACTCGCTGGCCGTGACCGCGCTGCCGGACTCGGTGGAGCCCGTGGCGTGGTCGGCGTCCGACGGGGTGCTGATGGGCGTGCGACACCGGTCACGGCCGGCGTGGGGCGTCCAGTTCCACCCCGAGTCGATCCGGACCGGGTTCGGGCACGAGCTGCTGGCGAACTTCCGGGACCTCAGCGGGGGCGGCGCGGGCGTCGCCGAGCCGTTCGCGCCCCCGGCGGCCGGGCGCGCGGAGACCGGGAGCGGGGAGACCGGGCGCGGGGTCACCGCGCGTGGGACGGCCGCGCACGAGGTGACCGTGCGGCGGCTGGACCTGCACCCCGACCCGGAACAGGTGTTCCACGCGCTGTACGGGTCGTCGCCGACGGCGTTCTGGCTCGACAGCAGCCTGGTGGGTGAGCGGGGCCGGTTCTCGATCATGGGCGACGCGAGCGGCCCGCTGGCGCGGGTCGCCACCTACGACGTGGGGACCGGCCGGGTCACCGTCGGCGGCGAGTCGTTCGACGGGCCGTTCCTGGACTGGCTGGAGGCCGACCTGGCGGCCAACCGGGTGATCGCCCCCGACGTGCCGTTCGACTTCGCCCTCGGCTGGGTCGGGTACCTCGGGTACGAGCTGAAGGCCGAGTGCGGCGGCGCGGCGGCGCACCGCTCGGAGCAGCCGGACGCGGCGTTCGTGTTCGCCGACCGGGCGCTCGTCTTCGACCACCTGGAGCGGTCCGTCCACCTGGTGGCGCTGACCGGCTCGGACGGCTGGCTGGACCGCACGGCGGCGTTCCTGGAGGCGTTCGACGCGCCCCGCGCGGAGCCGCCAGGGGTGGTCGCGGCGGCGGGGTCCGTGCGGCTGCGGCACGACCGGGCGCAATACCTCAAACTGGTGGACGCGTGCCAGGAGGCCATCACGGCGGGTGAGAGTTACGAGGTGTGCCTGACGAACGCGGTGACCTGGCGCGGCGCGGTCGACCCGTGGCAGGCGTACCGGTTCCTGCGTGCGGAAAGCCCGGCCCCGTTCGGCGCGTTGCTCCGTTTCGACGCGCTGTCGGTGCTCAGCACTTCCCCCGAGCGGTTCATCCGGGTGGACCGACGGGGTGTCGTGGAATCGGAGCCAATCAAGGGTACGCGGCCGCGCGGCGCGACGGCCGAGGCCGACGAGGCTTTGCGCGCGGGCTTGGCCACCAGCCCCAAGGACCGCGCCGAGAACCTGATGATCGTGGACCTCGTCCGCAATGATCTGGGCCATTGCGCGGAAGTCGGCAGCGTCGAGGTGCCCAGGCTGTTCGCCGTGGAGAGCTACGCGACCGTGCACCAGCTCGTCAGCACCGTTCGGGCGAGACTTCGGGCCGGCAGTTCGGCCGTGGCCGCGGTTAGGGCGGCGTTCCCCGGCGGCTCGATGACCGGCGCGCCCAAGATCCGGACAATGCAGATCATCGACGGGCTGGAAGCCGGGCCGCGGGGTGTCTACTCCGGTGCCCTGGGTTACTTCTCCCTGTCCGGAACGGCCGACTTCAGCATCGTCATCCGGACGCTGGTGGCGGACCTGGACAAGGTGAGTTTCGGCGTGGGCGGGGCGGTCATCGCCCTGTCCGACCCGGCCGAGGAATTCGAGGAGACCGCCGTCAAGGCGACGGCCCTGCTCAGGCTGCTGGGCTCGGCGTTTCCAGGCCGGGCGTGAATGCCCGCCGCCCGGCGGCCGCCCGACCCGCCTGACCTGCGGCGTCCGGGGGTTTCCCCCGCGGCCGGTTTGTCGGCGACCGCGGGGGAAACACGCCGGGTGCGGTCAGGAGGCGTGCGCTTCCTGGAACTGCACGACCAGGCCCTGGGGAATGCGGCCCCGGTCGGAGATCTGGTGACCCTGCGCCCGCGCCCAGTCTCGAATGGCCTGCGCCTGGGCCTTGTCACCAGCCTTTACCGTGCTCTTGCCGCTACCCTTGCGCTGCTTGCGCCCGCCGGCGCGGCGCGCCTTGGCGACGAAGTCGGCCAGGGACTCGCGGAGCTTGTCCGCATTGTCCTTGGAGAGGTCGATGGAGTACTCCACACCGTCCAGCGCGAAGGTCACGGTCTCGGCGGCTTCGCTGCCGTCGAGGTCGTCGATGAGTTGGACGACGGTCTGCTGTGCCACTGTTCCTCCGTGTGTGCTCGCATAGCGCGTGTTGCCGTCGTAGTATCTGCGCCACACGCTTCGGACGTCACCATAGTGCACGGAAGGAATATCGCCTAACCTTTCGACGCGAAAATGTGACTGATGCCCCCGGACGGGTCATTTCGCGGGCTAAACCAGTGGTCCTGAAATGTGAGGACACCCTGGCCGGCCACAGGTGGTGCCCGTCACACCCGGACGGGTGGCCTATCCTGGGGTGCGGGATACCCGCCCAGGGTAGGGAAGGCCGGGAGCGCGCGATGCACGGTTACACAGGGGACAAGGACGCCTACCTCAAGCGCCTGCGCCGCATCGAGGGTCAGGTCCGGGGCCTCCAGCGCATGGTCGAGAACGACGAGTACTGCATCGACGTCCTGACCCAGATCTCGGCGGCGACGAAGGCGCTCCAGGCGGTGTCGCTCGGCCTGCTGGACGAGCACCTGAAGCACTGCGTGGCCCAGGCGGCGGCCGAGGGCGGCCAGGTGGCCGACGAGAAGATCGCCGAGGCGTCCGCGGCGATCGGCCGCCTGGTCCGCTCGTAATCCACCCCGCGCGGCCCGCTCGGTTACGGTCGACGTGGACCGGGCCGCCGCGCCCGAGGGGTACGCGGCGGTCCGTCCGCCTGATCCAGTAGAGTGCTCACCCACGCCCCCGTAGCCCAATCGGCAGAGGCAGCGGACTCAAAATCCGTCCAGTGTGCGTTCGAGTCGCACCGGGGGCACCCCATGAGAACGCGGAACGGGACCGCCACCCCGATGGGCGACGGTCCTGTTCCGCGTTCTCGTGTATGCGCTGCCGGCGGCGTTGCCGTGCCTCGTCGAGCGGGATGACCGCCGCGTCGCGGGCCGTGCGGTCGGCAGGAAAGCTTCGACGGCACGTTGGGTGGCAAGAGTCCGGCTCGGGTGACGCGAGCGCTCGAAGCGGGGACCCATCGCACGTCGGCAGCGGCCGCCGACGTGGTCCGACCCCTGCTTCCACGAGCCCCTTGCCCTGCCGATGGCGTCCGCCGCCGGCCTTCCCACCGCGGAGATGCTCAACCGTCCTTCCGCGGGTCCGGTGGCTGATTGGCCGGCACGGCGGGCGGGGTTCCCTGGTGGTGGGTGGTGGTCCAGGAGGCGAGGATCCTGAGCTTGTCGTCGGCGGGCGTGCCGGGTTCGGCGGTCCAGGTGATGAGTTGCTGTTCGGGGTCGGCGGTGCAGGTGAGCGTGTCCCAGTCGAGGGTGACGTCGCCCACCACGGGGTGCCGGAGGGTCTTGGTGCCGATGCGTCTGCCCACGACGTGGTGGGCCGCCCACCACTGGCGGAACCGCGGGTCCTGCACGGACAGCTCTCCTACCAGCGCGATCAACTGCGGGTCGTCGGGGTAGGTCGCGGCTTCCCTGCGCAGCAGCGCCACACAGGTGTGGGCCACGGCCTCCCAGTCGGTGTAGAGGGCCCGCATGGCGGGGTCGGTGAACATGAGTCGGAGGTAGTTGCGCTGCTTGTCCGGGATCTGCCCGAAGTCGGTGATGAGGGCGGCGGCGAGCGGATTCCAGGCCACGATGTCCATGCGTCGCCCCAGCACGATCGCGGGAATGCCGCGCAGCTCGTCGAGCAGCCGCCGCAGGGTCGGCTGGACGGTCTGCCGGGCGCGGCGCCGTGGCCGGAGGACGTCCTTGCCGGCCAGCTCGGCGAGGTACTCCCGCTGGTCGTCGTCGAGGCGCAGCGCGCGTGCCAGGGCGTCGAGCACCGCAGCCGAGGCCGGGACGCGACCCTGTTCCAGGCGAGTGTAGTAGTCGGTGCTGATCGCGGCGAGTTGGGCGACCTCTTCGCGGCGCAGGCCCGGCACCCGCCGCACGGTCCCGGTCTCGGGCAGGCCCGCTTGCCGTGGGCTCAGCTCGGCGCGGCGGGCCTTGAGGAACTCCCCCAGCTCGCTGCGGTGCGCGTCGCTGCCGGACATGCGCCTCAGTGTCGCAGCGGTGCGCGTCGTGCGCCTGGGAAGAATCCTTCCCAGGATGGCACTGTCCCCGGGAAGGGACTGTCCGTTGTAGCCCGTCGAGCGGGTCGCCACCATTGATTGCGGGTAGCCCGAATGGCCACCCCAGCGAGAGGAGATGGAGTCCCATGGGGAACGACAAGGTGCGGGAGGCGTTCGACAACTTCGTCCAGCTGTGGACCACGGGCACGACTGGAGGGCGCCGCGCACCGGTGCTGCGTCGCCCGGACGAGGTGGGCCTGTCCTACCAGGACGTCACCTTCCCGTCCATGGACGGCGTGCCGCTGGAGGGCTGGTTCATCCCGGCCGACTCGGACAAGCTGGTGATCCACAACCACTTCCTGCCCGGCAACCGCTACGGGTACCCGGGTCACCTGCCCGAGTTCGGCGGCCTGGGCGGTTTCGAGGTGAACTTCCTGCCCGAGTACCGGGCGCTGCACGACGCCGGTTACAACATCCTCGCCTACGACATGCGCAACCACGGCCTGAGCGGCCAGGGCAACGGCGGGATCGCGGGTATCGGCCTGCTCGAGTACCGGGACGTGATCGGCTCCCTGCGCTACGCCGCCGCGCGCCCCGACACCAAGGACATGCGCAAGGTGCTCCTGTCGGTGTGCCTCGGCGCCGACTCGACCGCCGTCGCCTGGTCCCGCCACCCCGAAAAGTTCACCGGGATCCAGGCCCTGGTCATGCTGCAGCCGGTCTCGGCCCGCCCGGTCGTCGAGCGGTTCGTCGAGGGCATCGGAATGGCCGACGGCTTTGCGAAGTTCGACCAGGCCGTGCACGAGCGGACCGGGTTCCACCTCGACGAGCAGACCCCGCTCCGCCACGTCCACGCGATCACGGTGCCCACGCTCGTCGCCCAGGTCCACGACGACACCATGACCCGCCCCGACGACGTCCAGGCCATCTACGACGCGCTGCCGGTCGCCGACAAGGACCTGCACTGGATCCGCGGCACCGACCGCCGCTTCGACGGCTACAACTACTTCGCCGAGCACCCCGGCATCCCGATCGACTGGTTCGACAAGCACCTCAAGTGACCGGCAGGAACAGCGACGACCCGGACAAGCGGCGATGACGGGGGCACTGGCGCCGGGCGCCGGTGGGCGGACCGCCCGGTGGGCCGTGGGCATGCCGGCGGAAGCGCAGGTCGACCTGACGCTCCTGCCGCGCGAGCGGATGCCGCTGCGGCAGCGACCTTTCGGGGTTGCGGGACCGGACCGACGCGGGGTGTGGCCGCGCCCGGACGGGCTCCACGCACCACCTGATCACCGACGGCGGCGGCGCGCCCTTGGCCGTGACGCCCACCGGCGCCGACCGCGATGACATCACCCGGCTGTTGCCGCTGCTCGACGCCGTCCCACCCGTGCGCGCACGGGTGGGACGGCCACGTCGTAGGCCCGCCGGCCGGCTGTTCGCCGATCGCGGTGCGGCGTCGCCGGGGCCGGCCCCGGGGTCGCGGCCGGCCGGAATCGGCGGCTAGACGCTGATGGACTCCGCGAAGTACTCGTGGTTGTCGGCGTTCATCACGGCCTTGGCCGGCTTGTCCTTGGCCAGCGCCTTGCACGCGGCCTGCCCGTACGCGTAGTCCTGGGTGCCGCCGTTGACGTTGTAGTGGCTCATCTCGTGGATCACGGTGCCCGCCTTGGAGTTCGTGCCGAGCGCGGGCGCCTTCCAGAACTCCGAGCAGAGGTACAGCTTGGTCGAATCGCTCGGGTAGACGTAGGCGTAGGTCGACGGGTCGCACTTGGGCGGTTCGAGGTAGTAGGTGACCACCACGTTCTCCAAGTGGCCGCGGATCTTGGTGAAGTGGCTGCGCGCCGTCGCGTAGCGCGCGTCGTCGTACGCGCCGAACCACGTCACGTACCGCTGGGTGATGGGCTTGGGCGGAGGATTCGGCAGCGCGTTGGTCGAAGCCACCGCGTACTTGTACGCGTCCTGGTGCGCCTTCTTGGTCTGCTTCTTCCGCGCCGCGGTCCCGCCCGAGAACTTCGGGTCCTTGGCGGCGGCCACGTCGACGCGGCCCTCCGGCTCGCCCGGTTCGTCGGCCGGCCCCGCGGACAGCGGCAGGCGTGGCGGCCCGCCGGCCACGACCTCGAACGTCACCGACACCTCGGCCAGGTCGACGCCCGTGAACTCGCCCGTGGTGCGCGCCGCGGGCGTCGGGCCGCTGACCACGTCACCCAGGCGCGTGGCCAGGGTGACCGTGTAGACGCCGGGCTCGGTGATCGCGTACGAGGTCGACACGTCGACCGTCGAGCGCAGCGTCTCCCCGGCGCGGACGAGCCGGTATGCCGACGGCCCCGGGTCGCCGCGCTTGATCCGCCGCCCCTCGTAGGGCAGCTCGCGGTCGCCGTGCCGGACCCGCAGGTAGTCGAACACCTCCTGGTCGGGGTTGTCCAGCGGGGTGTGCCAGGCCAGCACGGAGTAGTCCTGCCCGGACGGGTTGCGCAGGCCGAAGGCGAGCGCGATCGGCTCGCCGAGCCGGTAGCGCGGCTCGGCGGTCAGCGTCACGGCGAACCGGTCGGCCATCGCGGCGACGTCCTCGTCCCGTTCGGGCGACGCGGCAGGCCCCGGCGGCGCCGCGTTCGCGGGCGCCGGGCCGATCACCAGGAGCACGGCGGCGAGCACCGCTCCCACAGCGGCGGACGTGGTTCTCATCTCAAGGTCTCCTCACCTCGGAGTGCGGGTTCCAGGCGGTCCACCGGTGGCGCCGGACCCAGCGTCGTCCCGGCACGGGCGGCAGCGGAAGCACCTTCACCGCACCGGTGACGCGCGCTCACGCGAAGGCGTGACGGCGGCGACCGGCCGTCACCGCGATCGGTCCTCGGCGGTCGGGCCGCCGGGCGGGACGCGATCCGTCCTCGATCGGGTCACCCGGTGTCCGTGGGGTGTCGGGTGTGCTACTGCTCGTGGTCGAGGACGAGGTCCGGACGGCCGAGTCCCTCCAGAGCCGGGCTGGAGGCTCCGGCCGGGCGTGCCGCGGGTCGGTGACGTCGAGCTGGACCTCGCCACCCGCGGGCGCCGGTCCGGCGGGTCGCCGGTCCCGTTGCCGGTCGAGGAGGTCAGCGTGCGGTCGTTCCCGCTGTCCCGGCCGTGGTGCTGCCGCGCCGGTGAAGTGGTGCTCTGGCAACGGTTTCCCGTCGTCGCCGGTCACGCGCCGGCTTCACCGGTCACCCGGCGGGTCGAGGTGGTCGGCCCGCTCGCGCAGGTACCGCTGCTCGACGTGGTTGTCGGTGAGGGCGGCTGCCTCGCGGTAGCGGGCGGCCGCCTCGGCCGGGGCGCCGGTCAGCTGGAGCAGGTGGGCGCGGACGGCGCGTTCCCGTTGGCGGGTGAGGGGATCGCGGTCCAGGTGGTGGCGTCGGTTGAGGTCGTCGAGCAGCGCCAGCCCGCGTTCGGGGCCGTACGCCCTGGACACCGCGACGACCCGGCTGAGCCGGACCGGCGCGGTGGGGGAGAGCCGTTCGAGCCACAGGTAGAGCACCGCGATCCGCGGCCAGTCCGTCCGCTCGGGCGACTCGGCGGTGGCGTGCGCGGCCGCGATCATGGCCTGCAACCGGTACGGGCCGATCGCGCGCTGGTGCCGGACGCCGTCCAGCAACGCGGTCCCCTCGCGGATGAGCCCGGCGTGCCACCGCGTGCGGTCCTGCTCGTCCAACGGCACCAGCCGGCCGTCGTCGCCGGTGCGGGCCGGCTGCCGCGCCTCGGTGAGCAGCATCAGCGCCAGCAGACCGGTCACCTCGGCGGCCATCGCGTCGTCGGGCGGCAGGGTGTCGCGGAGCATCCGGGTGAGCCGGATCGCCTCGCGGGTCAGGTCGACGCGGCTGAGCCGGTCGCCTGCCGAGGTCGTGTAGCCCTCGTTGAAGACCAGGTACAGCACCTGCGCGACGGCGGCCAGCCGGTCGGCCAGGTCGGCGTCGTCGGTCGGCGGGGTGAAGCGGGCGCCCGCGCGGGCGAGCCGCTGCTTGGCGCGGCTGATCCGCGTGCCCATCGTGTTCTCCGGGACGCCGTGCGCGTGGGCGATCTCGGCGGTGGTCAGGCCACCCACCGCGCGCAGCGTGAGGGCCACGCGGGAGGTGGTCGACAGGGCGGGGTGGCAGCACAGCAGCAGCAGGGTGAGGCTGTCGTCGGTGTCCGGTGGCGGGCCGGCGTGGCGCGCGGGGTCGTGCACGGCCGACTCGGCGAGGCCGGCTTCCCGTTCGCGCCTGCGCCGGGCCTGGTCGGCGCGGAGCAGGTCGACCATCTTGCGGTAGCCGATGCGGATCAGCCAGCCGCGCGGGTTCTCCGGCACGCCGTCGGCGGGCCACGTGCGGCCGGCGGCGAGCAGCGCCTCCTGCACCGCGTCCTCGGCGACGTCGAACCGGCCGAACCGCCGCACCAGCGCGCCGAGCACCTGCGGCGCCTCGGCGCGCAGCACGTCCTCCAGGGTCGTCGCGGCGCGGTCGTCGACGCCGTCGACGCGAACGTGGCCGGCCACGCCGTCGCGCACGCCGTCTCCGGGGCCGTCGCTCACGCCGTGAAGTCCGCGCCCATGATCGGGCGGACCTCGATCGGTTCGCCCAGCGCGTCGACGATGCGCGCGGCGATCTCGACGGCGCGCTCGTGGCCGGCGACGTCGACCACGGCGAAGCTCGCCAGGACCTCCTTCAGCTCGGCGAACGGCCCGTCGGTCGCCTCCACGCCGGCGGGCGTCCTGCGGACCGTGGTGCCGACCGCGGGGTGGCCGAGTCCCGCGCTGGTGACGAACTCGCCGCTCTCGACCAGTTCCCGCTCGAACTCCTGGTACCAGGCGAACGCGGCCAGCGCCTCCGCGGAGGGCGTGTTGGCGGTGTCGGCGTCCCACGCGGCGGCCGGGGTGTAGCTGAGCAGCAGGTACTTCACGGCGGTTCCTCTTCCTCGGTCGTGCCCGGCCGGCGGTGCGCGGCGCGGGCGGGACGGGCGCCCGCCGCGACCACGTCGCGGACCCGCGGATCTCGACACGACCCGGATGTGGTGTGCGTCACGTGGATCGGGTGTCGAGGGCGTGGCGGCGGCTCCGAGGTTACGGCGAACGACCCGATCCGAGGAGGACGACATGACCGAGACGACGACCCGGCCGAGCGCCGGGCTGCGGGCACTGGACCGGCTGGTGGGCACCTGGGCGGTGACCGGCGGCGTCGAGGGGACCGTGCGGTACGAGTGGATGCCCGGCGGTTTCTTCCTGCTCCAGCACGTGGAGCTGACGCAGTCCGGTCAGCCGGTCACCGGGCTGGAGGTGATCGGCAACCTGCGGCCGTTCGGCGAACCCGTCGGCGCGGACGTGGTCTCCCGGTTCTACGACTCGACCGGCAACACCCTCGACTACACCTACGAGCTGGTCGGGGACACGCTGACCATCTGGGGCGGCGCGAAGGGCAGCCCGGCCTTCTACCGGGGCACGTTCGACGCCGACGGCACCTCGGTGGTCGGCGAGTGGACCTACCCCGGCGGTGGCGGGTACCGGTCCGCCATGACCCGGGTCTGAACCGGGGCGCCGGCGGGCAGCGGTGGCCTCCCGTCGCCGCTGCCCGCCGGTGGTCCGCGTCGCGGGAACGACCCCACGTGGCCCGCCGGAACGGGAAACGCGCCGGAGTCTTCCGCGTGTCGCTCCACGCGGGGCCCGCGGCTCCGCGCAGTGACGCCCGGGCGCTATCGAGCGGCGTTCCCGGCGCCAAGGAGGGATTCCGGGGCCGGCCCGTTTCTCCGGTCGCTCCACTGTGGTGCATTGGTCGTGCGGGGCGCGCCGCCGCTCGCGCCTCACCGGCCGCGCGGCGTGCGGGCACCCCTGCCCCTACGCGACCCGCTCCTTCCCGCGCAGCTACCGGTAGTGGAGAGAACAATGGTGCACCGCGACGTCGTCACCCAAATGGACTTCTTCCGTGAACTGGCCGTGAAAGCCCGCAACCTCACGGAGATCACCGACCCGAGCCCGGTCGACGTGGGCGCGCTCGGCGGCTTCCCGTACTACTTCAAGAACGCCTCGAACATCTTCACCGAGCACGCGTGGTCCTACATCACCAGCACCCTGGCGCCCAAGGACGCGAGCGGGGACGAGTACCGGATGCTCGGCACGTCGTTCGGTCGCCAGTACCTGGAGTACGTCCAGGACGTGCAGTTCGTGCTGAGCAGCGAGACGCGGGAGCGGCTGAACCAGGCCGAGATCGACAACCAGGAGGCGGCGCAGCGGCTGGTCGCCGACTACGAGCGGATCTTCGGCGAGATCGACGACGACCAGCTCGACGAGGCGGGTGTCGAGACGAAGGTCGGCTACATCCTCGACCACCAGATCCCGACGTGGGCCGACAACCCCCGGTTCCGGCTGCGGACCGGCAGCGTCGACGACCTGGAGACGATCCTGCCCAACCGGCCGTCGGAGGCGGACGGGCTGCTGGTCGCGCTGTGCGAGTACCTCAACGGGCTGGAGCACGTGCTGCCGATCATCAACGAGCAGCTGGCGGCACGCGCCCGGTTGAACCTCATCATGCAGCACATCAAGCACCCGTCCAAGGAGAACGGCGGGATGCAGACCGTGGGCGCGGACGGGAAGTCCAAGAAGTACCGCATCGCGGTCAAGCCGACGCGGGAGCCCAAGGCGATCCGGGCGGACCTGGAGAAGGGCACGTCGTCGGTGTCCATCCACGTGGCGGCGGAGCACTACCGGCTGGGTGAGGCCAGCCTGCGCATCGACGGCCGCGCCGCCGGGATCATCGGGTGGAGCGGGTTGTTGGTCCTCGGCACCAGCTCGGCGAGCTACACCCTCGACAAGTTCGCCGCGGAGCACACCTCGGTCGAGATCGACGTGTCCTTCAAGGGGCTCTCCTTCGTGCAGTTCACCCCCGCGCCGCTGTCGGACGACGGCTCGACCGGCTGGTTCGACCCGGCGGTGCTGCGCGAGGCGGTGGAGAACGACGGCGAGGACGTCACCGGCTTCCACCTGCACCGGTTCCCGGCCAGGCAGGTCGCGAACTTCGCCGTGCAGCAGGGCCTGGTGCTGGGCAACCTGCCGTCGATCAAGGTCCGTTACAGCACGTCGGCCTGGAACCAGACCGCGGAGGAGATGCGCCAGTCGGACGACCTCGTCGTGTCCCTGTTCGGCATCCCGTTGAGCTCGGCGAACAACCACTACAAGAAGGCGAAGTTCGAGCGGGACACCTCGAAGAACAGCTTCACCATCACCGTCGAGCCGAACCCGGCGTCGGCGACGCCCAGCCTCACCGACCACCGGGCGCACGTCCTCGGGGTGCAGGTGGGCCGCCCGTTCGCGCCCGTGCCGAAGATCCCGGTGCCGGCGGCGGGCGAACTCGACGTGACGACGGACAAGGAGCCTTTGGCACACGCCTGACCCCCACCCCGACCGCCGCCACGCCCGATCGGGCGGCTGCCCGCGGCGGCGGTCGGTGTGTCCGCCGAGCGCGATCCCACCTGGTGGGCGTGGTCGCGGTGTCGGTGCGGCCGACACCGCGTGGCCGCCGTGCCGAACTGCACGGAAGAGGCCGCCGCGGCGGGGGACCTTCCGGTCGCCGGGCCCGACGGGTGGGGGTCGGGGGCGGGGGTTGGGGGGTTGGTGGGGGTACCCCATCCGGGGTAGGTCGATATCCCGTTCTCGGATGACGCGGGGCGGCCGGATCGCCCATAGCGTCATGGTTCGTGAGGGGAACGCGTTGTTCGGTCGCGGCAGTGGTGGCGGCCGGTTCTGCGGGGATGCGGACCGGGGTGGAGGAGTCGGGGTGGCCACCGCCATCGCGCGGCACGTCGGTGTCGGTGGTTGTCGGTCGTCGGCTCCGGAGGTGTCGGTGAAACAGGTGCGGGTGGTGGTCCAGGCCACCGACCCGCTCACGGCGGCGGGTCTCGCGGGCAGCCTCGACGAGCGCGCGGAGATCGAGGTGCTGCCCCGGACGCGGGCCGCCGACGCCGACGTCTTCGTCGTCGCCACCGACCGCACCGGGTCGGACACGGTGGCGCTCCTGCGGGCCGCCGACGCCGAGCACCAGCGGCCCCGGGTGCTGGTGACCGGCGCGGTGGACCCCGTCGGCCTGCTGGCGATGGTCGAGTCCGGTGTCGTGGTGGTGCTCTACCGCGCGGCCACGACCGGCGACGTGCTCGCGCGTGCGGTCCGGGACGCCGCCGCGGGACGGGGCGCGCTGCCGCCGGACCTGCTCGGGACCATGCTCCAGCAGGTGCGGACCCTCCAGCGCGAAGTGCTCGCGCCGCACGGGCTCAGCTCGTCGGGGCTGACGCCGCGCGAGGTGGACGTGCTGCGGTTGCTGGCCGACGGCCACGACACCGCCGAGATCGCGGAGCGCCTGCGCTACTCGGAACGCACGGTCAAGAACGTCATCCACACGATGCTGATCAGGCTGGGCCTGGGCAACCGCGCGCACGCCGTCGCCTACGCGGTGCGGGCCGGCTCGATCTGAGGCGGCGACGCCGCCGTTCGGGCACGCGGACTGCCCGAAGCGCCCCGATCCGCTCGTGGCGGGGCGGGAACCGCGACCGGGCCTGCATCATGCCTGGAGGACGCGGAATCGTGATCAGTCCTCAGCGGACACTCGCGACCACGTCCCGTCGAGCCGCTCCGGTTCGCCCCCTGGGGCGGTCCGGCGGCCGCGCGCGACGCGCCGGCATCGGCCCCGGTCCGGGTGCGCCGACGACCGGATCCGACCGGGACACACCGAGAACGGAGGATCGCCGTGGACGCGACGACCGGCGCACCGCCGCGACCGCCCGGCGACTGCCTGCTGCTGGTGAACCCGCACTGGCGGCCGGCGCGGGAGGACGTGCCGCCGCCGTTCGACGCGGTGGTCGGGTCGTGGCCGGTCGAGGACGGGAAGGTCGGCCGGTTCCGCGTGAACCCCGGGCACCGGCCACCGGACGAGGACGCGCCGTCGGACCCGTTGGACGCGGTCCTGCGCCTCGTCCAGCGCGGCGGGGCGACCACCGCCCACCTCCAACTCCTCCTGTGGGACACGGAGTTCGACGTCGCGGTGGACGGGAGCGGCCGTCCGCTGGTGACGACGTCGCCCGACGACGTCCCGTGCGTGCTGCTGGTCACCGGCGAGGCGCACCGGGCCCGGTTCCCGCGGTCGGACTGGTCGCGGGTGGACCTCGTCGGCCTCGTCACGCTGCTCGCGGACGGCACCGACGTGTTGATCAACCCGGACGGCGCCGCCGCGGTCCGGCTGACCGGCGACTTCATCCGCGACACGGTGCTGCTCGGCGAAGAGGTGGGCACCGCGTTCACCGTCGACGACCTCGTCACCGACGGGCTCGGGGTGACGCGGTGGGACGGGGCGGCCGGCCCCGGAGGAGGGACAGCGGAATGACCGACCACGACCGCACGGTCCGGGCAAACCCTGGCACGGCGGCGGCCCTGGAGGGCATCGCGGCCACCGGCCCGGACGGCACGGCTGTGGCGGCCCCGGACGGCACGGCGGCAGGCAGTCGGGACGCCGCGGCGGTGGCAGGGCCCGGCGACACCGCCGCGGCACTGCACCGGACGCTGCTGCGCGTCGCCGGCTGGGCACCCGACGACCTGGTGACCGAGTGCCGCCGCCGCCTGGCGGCCGGTGGTCACGGAGGGGTGGCGCGGACGCTCGCGTTCTGCGGCATCCACACCCTGCTGCCGCTGACCGACGAAGACCTCGCGCTGCTCGGGCGGCTGCTGGCGGAGGACGGCGTCGAGGACGGGTCCGTCCTGGACATCGTCGAGCTGATCGACGTGGGTGCTCCGCCGCTGTGGCGGTTCGCGCCGGAACCGCCGACCGGCGGGGGCGGCGCGCCGCCGATGCCCGCCGCGACCGCGACCGACGCGGTGGCGGCGGTGGCCGGGGAACCGTCCGCGCTGGGGCTGTGGCGGGCGTGGCGCTCGCCGATGGGCGACGCGCCGTACCCGCCGCCGCGCCCGGTGTACGTGGTGGAGACCGACGGGTCCGCCGACCTGCCGGCGCTGACCGGCCGGCTCCAGCGGGCGCTCGCCGCGGGCGGCGAGGTCTCGCCCCAGGTGGAGGTGGTCGTGGCCGGCGCGGACCCGCTGCCCTACCACCGATTCGCCAGGGACCGCGGCGGTCCGCTGTGGTCCGCGCGGCCCGCGCCGGACATCCGCGTCGCGCGCGTGTTCGACCTGGTCGACCCGACGACCGGACCGGGTTTCGCGCCGGACCGCCCCGGGCTGACCGACGACGACCGGAAGCGCGCGCTGGCCTACCTCAAAGGCGGTACCGACCTGCTCGTCACGATGGGGCGCGCGGACGACGTCGTCGACCCGGACCGCGGCACGGTGGTCCCGCTGAGCTTCCGCACCGACGGCACGTGGATCTGGACCGACGCGGTGACCTACTACGCGGAGGTGCACGGCATCTCGCCCGACGCGGACCTGCTGCGGCACATCAGGGCCGCGCAGGGTCCGCCGCCCGAGGTCGACGCCGAGACGTTGAGCCGCGCCACGCAGGTGCTGACGAGCCCACCCGATGGCAGCAGGACGTCCTGACGCGCGCGGAGAGCGGACCGCACGCACGCGGTGAGGCCGCACGACGGGGAATACAGGCAGACAAAACTGGCCGATCGGGCAGATGTGCCGCCGTCGCGGCGGTGTGGCGGACCGGTCGCGCGAGAATTCGTACAGCGGAACGACGAATGGTCGCGGCCTGGTGTCGCGCCTGGTTGCACCACCAGGGAGGAAGAATGGCCGAACAGCAAAACGGCACTCAGATCAACGTTTCCACGTCGGCGATGAAGCAGGCGTGGGGCGAGTACACGGCGGGCCTGGGCGAGTTCCAGCGGCAGTTCAACCGCGCGAACGACACCCAGGCGCAGCTCATGTCCGCCTGGACCGGTGATGCGGCGAAGTACTTCGACGCCAGCTACCGGAGGTGGGCGGACGGCTACGGCTCGATCATCCGGGACCTCGAACGCATCGCGAACATCATGCAGGAGAACATCGGCCACTACATCAAGGTCGAGCACATGCAGGTGGACCAGTCCCGCAGGTTGTCCCAGGGCTTGCCCAACCTGTAGGCGAGAAGCATCCGGCGCACGTCCGAAAGGTGATCCAGGTGACCGAGTACAGCATTGCCCCGGCGAAAGCCGTCCAGATGAGAGCGGACATGTCCTCCATCCAGAGCTCGCTCAGCCAGCGGCTGGAGCACATGGTGAACGCGGCGAGCAGGACGACCGCGGTCTGGACCTCGGCCGCCAAGGACGAGTACACGAGGATCGTCCAGGGCTGGCAGGTGAAGACGGTCGAGATGAACGGGCACTACCAGAGCGCCGCGAGCGCGCTGGGCAGCATCATCGACAACTACCACCAGGGCGAGCAGTACGGCGTCCGGATGTGGCAGGGCGCGGGCGGCTGACGCCTCGCCGTCCGGTGCGACGCCGGTGCGGTGGGCGCGGGCGTCGCACCGGGCACCCCGATCGCGCCGTGAGCTGCTGGGCCGTCCCGTCGACAAGGTGGTGAGTGGACATGACCTACAAGGACCCGGAAACCCGGAAAGAATACCCCAAGGGGCCGTTCGACTTCATCGACGAGGGGAACACGAGGTACGTCCCCCGGCCGGACAGCGAAACGGGGACCGAACTCAACCCGGACTTCGACCAGAAGAAGTACGATCGCGAGCACAAGGCGTGGGAGGACTACAAGAAGAAGTACGACGAGCAGGACGGCGAGGACCAGAGGTCGCCCGAGGCCGCGCGGTACGACGTCCCGCAGGCCCCGGAGTTCGACGCCAAGAAGGAATCGCTGAAGAAGAGCACCTTCGTGCCTCCGCCGGTGCCCGGCGGCGGTGACGGCAAGGGCGACCGGACCGTCGTGAACACGGTGGCCATGAAGCGGTTCGGCGACAACGTCGCCAAGCTCGTCGACCCGATGAAGAACTCGCTCAAATTGGTGGAGGACATCAGCCTCGCACCCGGCGGACTGGGCGAGTCCTGGGAGCTGCGCAACAAGATCATGGGTTCGGGCGGCGATTCGGGCGGCAAGGGGCTGGTCCCCGAGCTGCGGAAGTCCATCTTCGAGATCAAGCAGGCGCTCGACGCGGTGCGGAACGCCGCCATCGCGTTGGCGAAGAAGTACGACAGCGTCGAAGAGCTGAACAAGCTCGACGCGAAGAAGATGGGCCCGCACCTGTACCAGGCCAACACCTACATCGGTGGCCTGGGCTCCGGGCAGAAGTAGCGCCGGGCAGGAGTAGCGCCGGGCGGAAGTGGCGCCGGGCAGAAGTAGCGCCGGCAGAAGTGGCGGCGGCGCCCGGCCGCGTGCCGGTCCGCGGCGTCCGTCGTCGACCCGACCAGAGCCGGGGAAGCCGTCTCGCGATCCGTTGGTGGTGTGAGGAGACCATGCCCGACGACTACAAGCCGGTCAAGCCGAAGAAGGAAGAGCAGGACCTCTACGACAACACCGGCTTCAAGCTCGACGACAACGGATCGATGTGGGTCGGCGGCGACAAGCAGGCCAAGCCGGGGGACCACGCGCACTGGACCTGGAAGCAGATCAAGGCGGCCATCAACGGTGGCGCGGCGATCGACAACGGCCCGAAGGGCGAGTACCGGGACGAGAACGCGGCGAAGCTGAAGTCCATTTCGGACCCGGAGACGCTCAGGCAGGCGGCGCACAGCCTGAACCAGGTGCACGGGGACCTCGTGAGCGTCGCGCAGAGCGTCCTGGACCAGGCGAACGCGCTCGCCGGCGAGAACGGCTCGTGGAAGGGGCCGGCCGCGACCGAGTTCCGGAACCTGATGGAGAAGCTCTCCCGCCAGATCAAGGCGCGGGCCGAGGCGATCAGCACGGACCGGGTGCCGTACCAGCTGCTGAACGACGCCCACTACCTCAAGTGGGCGCGGGACGAGATCAACCGGATCGACAGCTGGTACGCGAACGAGGCGCTGGAGGCCGGCGCGCCGAGGATGAGCAACAACGCGGTGCAGGTTTCGGCCAAGCCCGAGATCGTGGAGATGATGACCCAGGACATGCGCAGGGTCGCGGGTCAACTCGGGGCGAAGTACATGCGCACCGTCCACGAGGTGAGGCTGCCCGACACGTCCGACCTCACACCGGGGCTCAACCAGCAGCCTCCGCCGCCTCCTCCACCGCCTCCGCCCAAGAACAAGACGCCGCCTCCGCCGCCTCCGCCCAAGGACAAGACGCCGCCTCCACCCGAGAAGTACACCCCGCCACCGGACAAGAAGCCGCCGGGTGGTCCTTCCGGGGGCGACAAGTTGCCCCCTCCGGGGGGCGGGGGAGCGCCGAACAAGCTGCCTCCCGGCCCTCCGCCCGGGGACAAGGGGGCGCCGGACAGGCTGCCGCCCGGTCCCGGGCCGAACGGGTTGTCCGGCGGCAAGGGGCCTGGTGGGCTCGGACGGTCCACACCGGACGCCAGGCCGCAGGGTACGCCGCCGGGCAAGGACTCCCTGTCGAACCCCGGCCGGTTGTCCAGCGACGGACCGCTGGGCAGGAGTGGTCCGGGCACCTCGGGCTCGCCGTTCCCCGGTAGCGGCACGCCGACGCCGTTCCCCGGTGGGGGGTCGCCGAGGCCGTTCCCCGGTGGCGGGTCGCCGAGGCCGTTCCCCGGTGGCGGGTCGCCCTCGGTCGGCGCGCGGCCATCCGGGTCCGGGGCGGACAAGGGGGTGGCACCGCCCACCAGGACGCCCACTCCGTTCCCCGGTGGCTCGAAGCCGGGTACGGGCCTGCCGGGGCTGGAACCGTCCACGTCGGTGAAGCCGCCGGGTGGCGGCGCCGGCACGCCCACCCCGTTCCCCGGTGGGAACCCGTCGGTGGACGGTGGTACCGGTGGGGTGAAGCCGTTCCCCGGCGGCACGTCGCCGGACGGCCTCACGCCGCCGAGCAAGCCGGAGAACTGGACTTCCGGCAGCACCCCCGGCGCGGTCGACGCGTCGCGGGACCGGGGAGCCGTTCCGGCGGCTCCGCCGATGATGTCCCCGCCGATGATGTCCCCGCCCGGTGGTGCGCCGGGTGGTGGGTCACCGGGTGGTGGTCGTTCGGACGCGTCGGGGTTGTTGGGCAACGAGGTCGCGCCGTGGATGGGGGGTGCCCTGCCCGCGGTGGGTGAGCCGTCGGGTGGTGACGCGCCGGTGTCCGATCCGGCGGAGTGGGCTGCTCCCGACGGGTCTCGTGCGGGTAGTGGTCTGCCCGGTGGCGCTCCGATGGCTCCGCCGATGATGGCTCCGCCCGGTGGTGCTCCCGGTGGCACCCCGTCCGGTGGGCGTTCCGACGCTTCGGGGTTGTTGCGGCAGGAGGTGGAGCCCTGGAGTGGTGCTGTGCCGTTCGACGGTGCGCCGGACGCGCCGGACGCGCCCCCGTCCGCACCCGAGCCGTGGGCCGCTGTCGCGGGTCACGTGCCCGCCGACGCCGTGCTGCCCGACGTCCCGGTTGTGCCGGACGTCCCGGCTGTGCCCGGTGAGCCGATCGTGCCCGGTGTGCCGGTGCCCGGTGTGTCGCAGCCGCCGGTCAACAGGCCCGCGACCGGGGACCGTGCGCGAATCGCACCCGACGCGCGGGCCGTGCCCGCCGCACCGGCTGAACCGGCCGACCCACCGGCACCGGCTGCACCGCCCGTGTCGGTCGCACCGCCCGTGCCCGCTGAACCGCCCGTGCCCGCCGCACCGCCCGTGCCCGCCGCACCGCCACTGCCCATCGGGCCGCGCACGCCCGCAGCACGGCCCGCGTCCGGCACGACGCCGTGGGAACCGGATGACGACCGGGTTCCCGTCGTCCGGCCGTCCGACGACGAGGAGGACCCCGACGCCTGGGACGTCCTCCTCGACACCGCGTCACCGGTCGTGGTCGTGCCCGCGGTGGTCGCGGCGCGGCGACCGCCCGTCCACCGGAACGAGGAGCAGCCGCCCGATTACGCGCAGCGCGGCACGGAGCCGTGGGAGAGCGCACCGGACGACACGCCCCCGGACGCGTCCCCCAGGGCGGTCTACCGCCGCCGGAAGGGCGGCGAAGTGATCATGGACGAGCGTCCCCTCCTGTACTCCACGGACGTGGAGTTCGAGGAACCGGAGGAGGAACCGGAGGACGACACCGAGCCCGAGGACGAGCCGCGCGCCGCGGTCGACCTGCTCAAGCAGTCCGACGACGCGTGGGGCCGGTCCGACCGGTCCGGCCCGGACGGGGTGCTCGGATGAACCGCCGTGCGGATGTCCTGCCGAGGGAGGCGACATGAGCACCGTCACCGTCAAGCGACCGCCACGCGCGGACGGCCCGGCGATGCCCGAGGGCCAGGTCCAGCTGGAGGAGCCGCCGGTGATGACCGACGAGGCCCCGCAGGACCTCACCTCGGTCATGATGTACCTCCCGATGGGCATCGGCGCCATCTCGATGGTGCTCATCTACTCCCTGGGCAACGGGTCCCCGGTCATGTACATCGTGGGCGGCGCGATGGCCGTCTCCATGCTGTTCATGAGCCTCTCCCAGATCGGTCGGGCAGGCGCCGAGCGCAAGAAGCAGCTGCACGCGGAGCGCCGGGACTACCTGCGGTACATCGCCCAGCTGCGCGCGCGGGCCAGGGACACCGCGCACGAGCAGCGCCGGGCCGTGCTGTGGAACAACCCGGACCCCGCTCGGCTGTGGTCGATCGCGACGGGTGCGCGGCTGTGGGAGCGGAGGGGCAGCCACGAGGACTTCGGCCGGGTGCGGATCGGGCTCGGCTCGCGGCCCGCGGTGCTGGAGTTCCTGCCGCCGTCGACCAAGCCGATCGAGGACCTGGAACCGCTGTCGTCCGTGGCGCTGCGCCGGTTCGGCGAGGCGTACCGCGTGGTCAACGGCATCCCGACGTCGGTCGGGATGCGCAGCTTCACCAGCGTCGAGCTGACCGGCGACATCACCGCCGCGCTCGGCCTCGCCAGGGCGGTCCTCGCCCAGCTGGTGACCTTCCACGCGCCCGACGAGCTGCGCGTCGCCGTGCTGACGCCCGAGGCGTCCCGGCCCGAGTGGGACTGGGTGAAGTGGTTGCCGCACAACGCGCACCCCACGGCGCGGGACGCCGCCGGGCCGGTGCGGATGCTGGCCTGCGACCACGACGAGCTGATGGCGCTGCTCGGCACCGAGGTCACCGACCGGGGCGACCACGACAAGGCCGCGCCGGTCGGCGTCAACGAGCCGTTCGTCGTGGTCGTCGCGCACCTGGGCCGCATCCCGGAGCACTCGCGCCTGCACGGCGCGGGACTGCGCAACGTCGTACTGCTCGACATCACCGGCGAGATGACCGGTGGGCCGAAGGTGTTGCGCCTGACCGCGAAGGGCACCACCGTGGAGTTCCCGTCCGGCGACGCGGTCGGCGTCGCCGAGTGCGACCGGATCAGCACCGGGCAGGCGGAGACCCTCGCCAGGGTGCTCGCGCCGAAGCGGACCAGCGGCACGATCGACGTGGTCGACGGCGCGCTGGAGGCCGACATCGAGCTGACCACGCTGCTCGGCATCCGCGACGCCCGGACCTTCGACGTGCCGGCGCAGTGGCGACCGCGGAACGCGCTGCGCTCCAGGATGTCCGTGCCGATCGGGGTGACCGGGGAGGGCGAGGTCATCGAGCTGGACCTCAAGGAGCCCGCGCAGGGCGGCGTCGGCCCGCACGGGATGCTCATCGGGGCCACCGGTTCCGGCAAGAGCGAGCTGCTGCGCACGCTGGTGTGCGCGCTCGCGGCGACCCACTCCTCGGAGATCCTGAACTTCGTGCTCGTGGACTTCAAGGGCGGCGCGACCTTCCTCGGCATGGACAGGCTCCCGCACACCTCCGCGATGATCACGAACCTGGCCGACGAGCTGGTGCTGGTCGACCGGATGCAGGACGCGATCAACGGCGAGTTGACGCGTCGGCAGGAACTGTTGCGGGCCGGCGGTTTCGTGTCGCTGTTCGAGTACGAGAAGGCCCGCGCGGCCGGTCGGCAGCTCGCGCCGTTCCCGGTGCTGTTCGTGATCGTGGACGAGTTCTCCGAGCTGTTGAGCAGCAAACCGGAGTTCATGGACCTGTTCGTGTCGATCGGACGGCTCGGCCGCAGCCTCGGCGTGCACCTGCTGCTCGCCTCGCAGCGGATCGACGAGGGGCGGATCAACCGCGTCGAGGGTCACCTGTCGTACCGGATCGCGTTGCGCACCTTCTCGTCGATGGAGTCGCGCAGCGTCATCGGCGTCGCCGACGCCTACCAGCTGCCGCCCGAGCCCGGCAACGGCTACCTCAAGCTCGACACGACGAACCTGCTGCGGTTCAAGTCGGCCTACGTGTCCGGCGACTGCCCCGTCCCCGCGGTCCGGGACGGGCAGGCCGCGCGGAGCACGCCGCTCAGCCTCGACGTGCTCCCGTTCACCACCCAGCCGCACCCGCTGGCGCACGTCCTGGCCGCCGAGGAGGAGCCCGCGGCGGGCGACGGGGCCGACGCGGGCGACGAGGAGCCCGCGGCGGGCGACGAGGACGAGGAGAGCCTCGCCGACGTGCTGATCGCGCGGCTGGTCGGCGCGGGACCGCCCGCGCGCCAGGTGTGGCTGCCGCCGCTCGCCGAGTCGCCCAGCCTCGACAGCCTCCTGCCGGGCGTGCTGCCCGACCCGGTGCGCGGCATGGTGGTGGCCGACGACGCCGGGTTCGGCCGGCTGCGGGTGCCCGTCGGCCTGGTCGACCGCCCGCAGGAGCAGGTCCGCGAGCTGATGGTGGCCGACCTGTCCGGCGCGGACGGGCACGTCGCGATCGTCGGCGCGCCGCAGACCGGCAAGTCGACCCTCCTGCGGACCCTCGTGCTGGCGCTGGCGATGACCCACACCCCGCGCGAGGTCCAGTTCTACTGCCTCGACTTCGGCGGCGGCGGGATCATGTCCGTGTCCGGCCTGCCGCACGTGGGCTCGGTCGCGACCCGACTGGACCGCGACCGGGTGGTCCGCACGATCGAGGAGCTGATGCAGGTCCTCGAACAGCGGGAGGCCACCTTCGCCGAGCACGGCGTCGAGTCGATCGGCGCGTACCGCGCGATGTGCGCGCGGGGTGAGGTCGACGACCCGCACGGCGACGTGTTCCTCGTCGTCGACGGCTGGTTCAGCCTGCGGCAGGACTACGACGACCTGGAGACCAGGATCAACGAGCTGGCCTCGCGCGGGCTGTCCTACGGCGTCCACGTGGTGGTGGTCGCCACCCGGTGGTCGGAGATCCGGCCCTGGCTGCGCGACCTGCTCGGCACCCGGTTCGAGCTGCGCCTCGGCGACTCGATGGAGTCCGAGGTGGCCTCCCGCAAGGCGGCGACGGTGCCCGCCCAGCCGGGGCGGGGCCTCACCAGCTCGGGCGACCACTTCCTGGCCGCGCTGCCCAGGATGGACGGCGGCGACGCCGCCGACCTGACCGCGGCCACCAAGGCGATCGCCGAGGAGGCGCGGGAGTTCTGGCCGGGCCGCCCGGTGCCGCCCGTCCGGATGCTGCCGACCAGCCTGCCGCGGACCGACCTGCCCGCACCGGAGGGCGAGGTGCTGCGCGCCTGCCTCGGCCTGGACGAGCAGCGCCTGAACCCGGTGTGGCACGACTTCGGCGTGACGCCGCACCTGCTCGTGTTCGGCGACGCCGAGACCGGCAAGACCAACGCGCTCCGGCTGGTCCTGGACGCCGTGACCCGGCGGTACGCCCCGGACGAGGCGAAAATCCTGCTCGGCGACTCGGCCCGGCGGTTGGACGAGCTGGTGCCGGAGGAGTACCGGACCGGGTACGCCGTCACCTCCGACGCCCTGCACGAGCTGGCGGAGCAGGCGTCCGTCTCGCTGGGCCGCCGGGTGCCCGGTCCCGAGGTCAGGCCGGACGAGCTGCGCGCCAGGGGTTGGTGGCAGGGTCCCGAGCTGTTCATCGTCGTGGACGACTACGAGATGCTCGGCCGCGACTTCGGCGGCTCGTCCGCGCTGGAACCGCTGCTGCCGCTGCTCGCCCAGGGCGTCCACATCGGCTTCCACCTCATCGTGGCGCGCACCAGCGCGGGCGGGATGCGGGCGATGATGGACCCGGTGGTGCGCCGGCTGTGGGAGCTGGCGACGCCCGCCCTGCTGTTCTCCTACCCCAAGGAGGAGGGCGGTTTCCTCGGCGAGGCGAAACCACGCACGCTCCCGGCGGGCCGGGCGCAGCTCGTCACGCGGCGGGGCATCCGGCTGGTGCAGACGGCGTTCGTGGACGCGCCCGGTGGTGGGCCGGTGGACGGTGCGCGGGCGTCCGGGCTCGTGGCGCACCGCGGGGCGGTGGAGTCGTGACCGCGGTCAGGGGGACGTGGCGTTGGTGGAGGAATCCGGGTGATCGGCGCGTCTTCGGGCTGCACAAGGGGATTCGCGTGAGCGGCGTGTCATCGGGCTCTGCGGGGGAGGGATTCGCGTGACCAGCGCGCTGTCGGGCGACCTGTGCCGCATCACGGTCGTCGGCCCCGGAGGTCGGGCCGACCTCGCGGTGCCGACGTCCACCACGGTCTCGGACCTGCTGCCGGTCCTGGTCCGGCACACCGCGGACCGCCGGCGACCGGCCGACGTCACCGGCCCGGTCGACACCGGTGACGCGGGCTCGTGGGTCCTGCAACGGCTCGGCGACGCGCCGTTCGACGCGGACGGCACGCCGGAGAGCCTGGACTGGGTGGAGGGCGAGCAGTTCCACCTGCGCCCCGCCGGGGACCCGCTGCCCGAACTGGACTTCGACGACATCGCCGACGGCATGGCCACCGCCATCGCCCGGCAGCGCAACCACTGGCGACCCGAGCACGCCCGGCCCCTGTTCCTCGTGCTGGCCGGGTCGGCGGTCGCCGCGACCCTCGCCGTGCTGCTCGGCGGCGCGTCGCCGCCCGCCGCCACGATCGCGTCCGGCGTGCTCGCGCTGCTGTTCGCGGTCGCTTCGGTCGGGGCGGGCCGGTGGCGGGGCGACTGGCTGCTCGCGGCCCTGCCGGGACTCGCCGCCTGCGCGTTCGCCGCCACGGCCGGCCTGATCGGGGTGGCCGGGTCCGAGCCGGCGCAGCGGTGGGCGCCGGGGACGGTCGTGCTCGCGGCGGTGTGCGCGACCGGCGTCGCCGGGCTGCTGCTCGGCGCGCGGTACTCCGTGGCGCGCGACGTCCCCGTCGTCCCGTTCGGCGTCGTCGCGGTCGGCGGCGTCGCCGTGATGGTCGCCGGGTGGCTCCTGGTCGGGGTCGGCCTCACGCCGGGGCAGACCGCCGCCGTGGTGTCCGGCGCGTTCTTCGTGGTGATGATCTACTCGCCCCGGATCGCGATCCGGCTGGCCCGCATCCGGGGACCGCAGCTCCCGAAGAGCGCCGACGAGCTCCAGGTCGACATCGACCCGCTGCCGGCGGCGGACGTCGTGGCGCGCACCGGGATGGCCGACCGGTACCTGAACGTGATCACCACGACCGCCTCGCTGGTGTACGCGGTGTCGTTCCCGCACCTGCTCGACCTGCCCGGCTGGGTCGGCGTCGCGCTGCCGGTCGTGTTCACCGCCGCGCTGTGCCTGCGGGCGCGCGGCTTCGCGGGCCTGCTCCAGCGGCTCGCGGTGATCGCGGCGGGCGCGGCGGGCGCGGTCTTCGTCGTGCTGCGCCTGGTCGACGGCGCGCCGGTGGCGTTCCAGGTGGTGGCGGTGGTCCTGCTGACCCTGGCGGTGGGCGTGCTGGCGCTGGCGGCGACCCGCCCGCCCACCCGGAGGCTGCTGCCGATCTGGGGCCACCTGGGCAACATCCTGGAGACCGGCACCGCGCTGGCCCTCGTCCCGCTGCTGTTCCAGGTGCTCGGCGTGTACGCCTGGGCCCGCGGTCTGGCCGGGTGACCGGCCGTGCAGACCCAGCGGGACCGCGTCCACGCCTACGGCTTCCTGATGGGCCGCATGTCCTCGGCCCTGGTGTCCGGCGACCCGAGCCCGGCGGAACCGCCCGAGCGCGGCCACCGGTTCGGGCTGTTCGCCGGGCTGGCCATCGGGGTGCTGGTCGGGGTGGGGTTCTGGGTGTACGGCCTGGTCGTGCCCGGCGGGAACACGGCCTGGCGGACACCGGGCGCCCTCGTGGTCGAGAAGGAGACCGGCAACCGGTACGTCTACGTCGACGGGGTGCTGCGCCCGACGCTGAACCACGCGTCCGCCCTGCTGCGCCAAGGCGGGCAGGCGAAGGTGCAAATGGTGTCCAAGGCGTCCCTGGCCGACGTGCCGCACGGCCCCCCGATCGGCATCGCCGACGCGCCGGACAGCGTGCCGCCCGCCGCCGACCTCGTCACCGGGCCATGGCTGCTGTGCCTGGACCCCGGTGCCGGCGCGGAGCCGTCGATGAGCATGGTGCTGGGCGGCGCGGCGGCGGCCGACCCGGTCGCGGGCGGCCGGTACGTGCTCGTCCGGGCGCCCGACGGCACGCGGCACGTGGTGCTGGACGGGGTCAGGCACCGGGTCGGCCACGAGGCCGCGCTGGTGGCCCTCGGCGTGCCGGCGCTGCCCGTGCCGACCGCGCCCGGCACGTGGCTGGCCCAGCTGCCCGAGGGACCGGCGCTGGAGGCCGCGGAGATCCAGGGCGCGGGCAACGCCGGACCCGCGGTGGCGGGGCGTCCGTCCGTGGTCGGCCAGGTGTTCCGGCAGCGCCTGGCCGCCGGTGGCGACCAGTTCTGGGTGGCCCGCGAGGACGGCCTGGCCCCGATCACGGCGACGGAGGCGGCGCTGCTGTCGGTGGCGGCGCGGGGCTCGTCGCCGACCGACATCGACGCGCCCGCGCTCGCGTCCGCCCGCCGGTCGTCGGACACCACGCTGCTCGACCGGCTGCCGGCCGTGGCGCAGGCCCGCCCCGCGCCCGGTCTCGGGTCCGGTGCCGCGTGCCTCGTGCAGACGCCCTCCGGGGCGGAGGTGACCAGCGCGGTCGTGACCGTCGGTGCGGAGCACGCCGGACGGCCGGTGCGGGACGCCGCCGGCGCGACGCTGCGGCCCGGCAGCGGGATGCTCGCCGCCGCCGTGCCGGTGCCCGCCGGGCAGCGCAAGCCCGACCGCTACCTGATCACCGATCGGGGCGTGAAGTACCCGATAGCCGACGACGACTCGGTCACGGCGCTGGGTTACGGCGGTGTCGTGCCGACCCCCGTGCCCGACGTCGTGCTCTCCGCGCTGCCCACCGGTCCGACGCTGTCCCGGTCCGCGGTCGGCGTCAGGAAGGACGGATAGCGGTGGCACCACTTCCCAAGAGGCCGTTGCTCGGCCGTCGGCACCGACCGCACCCCGGCGACGAGCTGTTCCACCGGACGGTCGGCAACGCGACGGTGGTGCACGCCAAGGGCGCGGTCCCCGACGAGGCGTTGTCGCTGGCGCTGTCGGTGCCCGTCGACCCCGACCACGACGTCGTCATCGTCGACCTGCCCGCCGAGAGCCCGTTCAACTTCTGGGAGTCACTGGCGTCGAGCCTGGCGGACCGCCGCAAGGGCGTCCGCCTCGTCGTCGGCGGCCGGTCGCGGGAGACGATGGCGCTCGCCGGGCAGTGGCTCGCCGAGCGGCTAGGGCGCACCGTCGTCGTCCCGGACGGGACCGTGGTGCGCGGCGCGGGCGGTTCGCTGTTCGTCCACGCGGGGCGGGGCAGCGGCTGGGTGCGGTTCCACCGCGGCCGGCCACCGCAGTGGGAGGCCAAGCGCTTCCCGCGTCCCTCCTGGGACTCGCGGGCGGTCGCGGACACCGTGCCCACGAGCGCCACGGGCGTCGCCGAGCCGCTGCCCGGCGGGGTGTGGATCAGGCCGGTCGGCGAGGGGCGGCGGCAGTGGGCCGCGCGCAACCACCTGATCGCGGAACTGCCCTGCCAGCCCGACGTGCTCGCGGTCGTGCTCGGCTGCCCCGGCGGCGCGGAGGTCTCGCTGGACGACGTCGCGCGCTTCTTCGTGACCGTCCACGACGACATCAAGCCGAAGGTGCGGTTCGTCCACTATGGACCGGTGCGGCACCCGGCGCACCTGCCGCTGGGCCAGGCCCTGGCGAACTCCCTCCGGGTGCGCGCCGTGTGCTACACCGGCCTGCCGGTCGGCGCGGCCCACGCGCCCGACGTGTTCACCGTCCAGCCGGACGGGTCGCTCGGCTGGAACACCTTCGTGCAGCAGGTCGCCTACGAGCCGCGGGAGGACGACCAGGTCCCGGCCGAGGTCGCGCCGCACCGCTACCGGCCGCCGATCCAGGGCGTCGCGGAAGTCGCGCCGGCGGTGTTCTGGTACGCGCCGGACGCCGTGGTCGAGGTCGTGCGGGCCGGCCTGTGGGTCCGGCCGACCCACCACCTCGTGAACGCCGAGGCGGTGCGCGCGGCGCCGGTCGACGCGGCGGCGAGCATGGTGGTGTTCGACGGCGCGGGCCAGGGGCAGACCGACCGGATGCGGATGCTCGCCGAGGACGTGCTCGGGCGGCTGGACTACCCGACCCGCCAGGTCAGCCGGCTGGTGCCGGCGGCGGCGCTGCGGCGGCCCGAGCCGGTGGTGGCGTACGGGCCGGCAGCCGGGCACGTGGCCGGCGAGGCGGCGGGCGGTCGGGACCCCGGCGCGGACCTCGGCGCGGCCGGGGCCCGTGCCGCCGAGGCGCTCGGGGCCGAAGCAGGGGGAGTCGACCCCGACGGCATCGAGGCCGGGACCGAACGGATCGGGACCTTCCCCGCGATCGCGCCACCGATCACCGCGCCCGAACCGGTGGACATGCCCGTGGAGCACCCGGCACCGCCGCCGGGCGCGACCACCGCGGCCGGGACGTCGGCACCGACCGGTGGGTTGTCGGCCGATGTGACCGGGGCGCCGACCGGTGGGTTGTCGGCCGATGTGACCGGGGCACCGACCGGTGGGTTGTCGGCCGACGTGACCGGGGCGCCGACCCGCGGGTCGGCGGACGACGTGACCGCCGCCGGGACGCCGGAACCGACCGGCGCGCCGACTCCGGAGCCGCCGCCCGCGCGGACGCCGTCCGCCGTGCCGTTCCCGCCCGTGGCGATGCGCCTGGAGAGCACGCCCGTGGACGCGCCGGGCATCCCGCCGTCACCACCGTCGCCGCGACCCGACCCCGACGTCGGGCCACCACCCGCTGGTCCTCCCGGCGGGACGCCACCCGCCGACGTGCCGCACGACCCCGTCGACCCGCGGGCCGTCGACGCGTCGACCACCGGCGCCGCCGAGCAGCCGCCGGCCGACGAACCGCCCGCCGGGACCGACGCCGTGCCGACCGACCACGCGCCGACCGACCACGCGCCGACCGACGCCGCGCCGACCGACGCCGCGCCGACCGACGCCGCGCCGGACCTGTCCGCCACGAGGCAGCCGACACCCAGGTCCGTCGCGTCCGCGCTGCTGCCCGCCAAGGGCATCGACAAGGAACGCGAGTGGCTGCGCAAGAACCTCGGCCCCCGGTTCGGCGTCATGGCCAACACGATCGCCAGGGTGCTGTCCGAGCACCCCGGTTTCCAGGGCACGGTGTCGCGGTCGTCGTCCGACGTGCTGACCGAGGCCGTCGCGGTGCGCCACTACCTGTCGGCGGAAGGCGCGGACGTCGACCGGGCGTTGCGCGCGGCGACCGTCGGGCCGCACGTCCCGCTCGCGCGCTGCGTCGTCGCGGGGCTCCAGCGCCTGCCCTCGCACCGCGGCTCGACCGTGTTCACGATGACGCCGACGAGCGCCCAGTGGGACCTCTACACCCGCCACCGGCTGTTCACCGAGTGGGGGTTCCTCAACGCGCTCACCGATCCGTGCGCCGGCCTGGAAGGCAGCGTCGACGTGCTGGTGTGGTCGATGACCGCGCGCCGGACGAGGTTGCTCGAACCGGACGACGCGCCGGTCGAGGACCGCGTGCTGTTCGTGCCGGGCACGAGCTTCAAGGTCCTGGACGTGAGCGAACCGACGCCGGGCGGCCGGGGCCGCGTCCTCCTGCGCGAGCTGGCGGCGACCGAGATCGACGCGGACGGCCGGGTGGACGCCAACCGCAGCTCGCTCGACGACCTCGCCCGGACGGCGCTGCGCCGCAGCGCCGAGGCGTGGGCGGGCACCGCGCGACCGCGGCGGGTGCCGTCGCCCGCCGCGGACAGGTTCCGGCGTTTGCCCGGTCTGGGGTAGTGGAGGGGTGTGGACGTGGTTCGGGGACAGGTGATCACCGTCGGGGGTGACGTGCCGGGGGCGTTTCCCTCCATCGGCGCGGCGCTCGCCCACGCGTCGAGCGACGCGATGATCAGCATCCGGCCGGGGCGGTACGAGGAGAACCTCGTCATCGACGAGATGGTGACCCTCACGGCGGCGGACGGTCCGGGCACGGTCGAGGTGCGCGCCCGCTCCGGGAGCGTCCTGACCTGCACCGCCGACGCCGTGCAGCTCAACGGTCTCGTGCTGGGCAGCGACGACGCCGAGCTGGCCGCGGTGGACGTGCCGCGCGGCGAGGTCGCGATGGACTCCTGCCGGCTGCACGGCGCGTCCTGGGCGGCCCTGGTGACGCGGGCCGAGGGGTCGGTGGTGCTGCGCGGGTGCGCGGTGGACAACCCCGGTGGGGCCGGCCTGGTGATCGCCTCACCGGTGACCAGCACCGTCGAGGACACCGAGCTGGCCGGCCTCGGCTCGTCGGGGTTCGTCGTCACCGAGCGGGGCTCGGCGGTGCTGCGGCGCTGCTCGGTGCGGCGGGTCGGGGGCAACGGGATCTGCGTCAACGGCGACGCCCGCGCGGTGGTCGAGGGCGGCTCGATCACCGGCGCGGAGAAGCCGGCGGTGGTCGTCCAGCAACGGGCCGCGGTCGCGGTCACCGGGCTCACCGTCACCGACAGCGGCAACCTGGACCTGTACGTGCTGAGCACCGGCGAGGTCTCCATCGCGGACAGCAGGTTCCGCGGGGCCGGCGTGCAGGGCGTGCACATCGCGGGCGGCTCGAAGCCCGTCCTGCGCGGCTGCACGTTCACCTCGGCCGGCCGCAACGCCGTACAGGTCACCGGCGGGGCCGAGCCGACGTTCACGGGGTGCGCCGTGGAGGACTCCCCGGTGGGGATCGCCGTCGACGAAGGCGCCGCGCCGACGTTCGAGGACACCACCGTGCGCGCCACCACCGAGGGCGCGGTCCAGGTCGGCGCCGAGGCGGACGCCCGGTTCACGGGCCTGACCGCGCGACCCGACCGGGGACCCGGCATCGTGCTCGCCGGGCGCGGCAGGCTCGCGCTGACCGACGTCGACGTGGAGGCCGCCGAGGTCGTGGTGGAGGTCTCCGAGGGGGCGACGCTCACCGCCACCGACGCCCGGCTCACCACGCGCGCCGAGTCCGCCGTGACGGTGACCGGCGGCGCGCGGGCGCGGTTCGTGTCGGCGCTGCTGCGCGGCGGCGGCCTGCTCGTCGGCGCGGGAGCGGAGGTCTCCCTGCGCGACAGCGAGGTCGTCGACTCCGCGGCCGACGGCATCCGGGTCGTCGAGGGCGGGTCGGCCACCGCCGAGCGGTGCCGGGTGCGCGACTCGGGGCGGCACGGCGTGTCCGTCGAGCCCGGCGGCGGCGCGTCGCTGGTCGGCTGCGACATCACCGGCAACGCGGGCGACGGCGTGCGCGTCGACACCGGCGAACCCGTGCGGCTGAGCCGGTGCCTGGTCAGCGACAACGGCGGCGTCGCGGTGCACCGGCGGGCCGAGCGGGACCGCGTGTCGGTCGACGGGCTGGAGACCGGCGGGCGATCCGGCGGGCGGACCGGCGGGCGGGCCGACAACCGACCGGCGGCCACCCCGCCCGCGCGGCCCGAACCGGCGGGTGGGCCGGCCGCCGCGTCCATCGCCGGCACGGCGGGCGGCGTCGAGCTGGAGGGCCCGCTCGCCGAACTCGACGTCCTGGTGGGGTTGGAGGGCGTGAAGAAGGAGGTCGTCGGCCTGATCAACCTGATCAGGATGAGCCAGCGGCGGCTGGAGATGGGGCTGCCCATGCCGCAGCTGAGCCGCCACCTCGTGTTCGCCGGCCCGCCCGGCACCGGCAAGACCACCGTCGCCCGCCTCTACGGCGCGGTGCTCGCCGAACTGGGCATCCTCGCCAAGGGGCACATGGTCGAGGTGGCCAGGGCCGACCTGGTCGGCCAGTACATCGGCTCCACCGCGATCAAGACGACCGAGGTCGTCACCAAGGCGCTCGGCGGCGTCCTGTTCATCGACGAGGCGTACACGCTCACCAGCCAGAGCGGCGTCAACGGCCCGGACTTCGGCCAGGAGGCCGTCGACACGTTGATGAAGATGATGGAGGACCACCGCGACGAGCTCGTGGTCATCGTCGCCGGCTACTCGGAGCTGATGGACAGGTTCCTTGCCTCCAACCCCGGTGTGGCGTCGCGGTTCACCAAGACCGTGGAGTTCCCCAACTACTCGGTCGAGGAACTGGTCACGATCACCACCGACCTGTGCCGCAAGCACTACTACGAGCTGACCGACGACGGCGTGGCCGCGGTCACCGACTACTTCGAGCGCGTCCGCAAGGACGAAACCTTCGGCAACGGCCGGGTGGCGCGCAAGCTGTTCGAGGCGATGGTGAGCAACCAGGCGTCCCGGTTGGCGATGCACCCACCGGCCAAGGACGTGGAGCTGAGCAGGCTCACCGCCGCGGACCTGCGGGCCGAGCTGACCCTGGTGGAGACCGCGGCGGCCGGCGGTCCCCCCGCGCCCGACGCCGCCGCCGACCCGGTCGCGGCGCTCCGGGCGAGCCGGGGCTGGCGCCGGCTGCACGAACTGGTCGGTGTGGACGAGGTGCGGGACGCGGTCGGCGCGCGGCTGCTGGAGCTGTGCGACCACGCGAGCCGGCGCACGCCGACGGGGCGGCGCGCGCACGCGGTGCTGTCCGGGCGGCCGGGCAGCGGGCGCGGCGAGGTGGCCGGGCTCTACGCGCAGTGCCTGGCCGAGCTGGACCTCGTCGACATCGGGCAGGTCGTCCGCGTCGCCCTGGCCACCGACCTCCGCCCGCAGTGGCCCGGACAGGCGGAGGCGTTGGCGGACCGGGCGTTCGAGGACGCCTCCGGCGGGGTGCTGCTGATCGACCTCGACCCCGACACCGCGTACGGGACCGAGCACGCGGAGACCCGCGCGGAGACCGCGGACGCGCTGCTCGGCGCGCTCCGGCGGCACGTGGCGGACGTGGTCGTCGTGCTGGTCGGCGACCACGCGTCGGTGGCCGCGTTGTTCGAGGCCGCGCCCGGGCTGCGCGAGGCGTTCGGCGCGGAGTGGGCGATCGGCGAGTACGGCGTCGGCGACCTGGCCGAGATCGCGGCACGCCGCCTGCGCCGGCGGGGGCACGAGGTGCCCGACGACGTGCGCGCGGAGCTGGCCCAGCAGCTCGCCGGGGCGGCGGAGCGGACCGTGCGCGCCGCGCACCGGATGGCCGACCGGCTCGCCGCCACCGCCGCGTCCCGCACGCTGACCCCGGCCGACCTGCGCGGGATGCGCCCGGGGCGCGCGTCCGGGGCCGCGGTCACCGAGGGGCTGGCGTCCGTCGGGTGAGCCGGGTGGGGGACGGATGAGCCGGGCCGGGGGACGAACGGGTAATCCCGCCGGACGAAGGTGCCGGGATCGGTCCGCTCGCTGGTCCTCGCGGCGGTTCCCGAGTGGACTGGAATCGCGACCAACCACGTGATGAGGGGTGCCACCGTGTCGGTGAACGACGAGCAGCTGGAGCGGGTGCTGGCCCGGTACCGGGAGCAGCGGGACGAGCTGGAGGCGTTCCAGCGGGGCATGAGCGCGATCTCGTGCACCGCGACCGCGCCGCGGCAGACGGTCAAGGTGACCGTGGGGAACCAGGGTGAGCTGACCGACCTCGCCTTCCCCACGGACGCCTACAAGCGGATGGCGCCCGCGGAACTGGCGGGCGCGATCCTCACCGCCACCCGCGAGGCGCGGGGCAAGGCGCTGGACGCGGCGGCGGAGTTGTTGGCGCCCTTGCTGCCCGCCGGCCTGAACGCGCGCGACATCGTCGAGGGGAAGGCGGACCTGGCTTCCTACGTGCCCGGCGAGCCGCCCGCGCACGACTTCGGCTGAGCCCCACCCGCGGAGAGCGAGGAGTCACGATGTCCGGGACGTTCTGGGTGGACACCGACGGTCTGTCCCGCGGCGGGGACGGCTACGGCCGGCTCGCCGACCGGGTGCACCAGATCAACCTCACCCTGCTGCAACTCGCCGAGCTGGAGGGTTCCTGGGGCGATGACGACGCGGGCAAGGAGTTCGCCCCGCACTACCTGGAGAGCCGGCGCGCGTTCACCGACGGCCTGGCGGGTTTGCAGGACGAGCTGGAGTTCGCGTCGCAGGGCCTGAAGTCGTTGGCGACGCGGTTGGCCGAGGTCGAGGGCGGCAACGCGCGGCTCGCCCAGGGCCTCGGCAAGGACTTCGGGGGCCTGGAGAAGAAGCAGCCGACCGCGCCGCAGCCGAGGAAGCGCGAGGCCGGCCCGGAGATGTCGCGCTTCGAGCACATCCAGGACCGCTTGCCGCACAAGGTGGGCCCGGAGGTGCCGCGCTTCGAGCACATCCCGGACCGGGTGCTGCACGAGGTCGGTCCGGAGGTGCGGGGTTACGAGCGCCGCGAGGACCGGGTGCCCTACGTCAGGGTCCACGCCGGCTACGCCGGCGGCAACGAGGGCCGCCAAGCGCCGCAGGGTGGGGACGGGCGGCCCGCCGTGCTCGCGAACGCACCCGTCCAGCAGCCGGACCGCGGTGTCGCGCCGGACTCGTCCGAGCCCCGTCCGCCGAGCGCTCCCCGGCCCGGTCCGCGGCCCGAGCCCGGTGCCTGACGACCCGGCGCCTGACGACCGGCTGCCGAGCACCTGACATGAGTCTGGAGATCCCGCCGGACCTCGACCCGCTCGTGGTCCTGATCGCCGGTGACTTCTGGCCGAGGGGCGACGAGGACAAGCTCCGGTTGCTCGGGTCGAAGCTGGAGAGCACCGGGCGGGACGTGCTCGGCTCGGTGGACGAGGTCGGCCGGCACTCCCGCGTCGTCGGCAACCACATCTCGGGGCCGGCGGGCGAGGCGTTCGGCGACTTCGCGAAGGGGTTGGGCGGCCGGGCGCCCGCCCTGTCCTCGCTGGCCGACCGGATGTCGTTCCAGGTGCGCGACCTGGCGCTGAACGTCGAGCACACCAAGTACTCGATGCTGATCCAGAGCGCCACCACCGGCGCGGAGATCACCTGGGCGCTGACGAACCCGTTCACGGCGGCGCTCGTCCCGTCGTTCATCCTGACGGGCCGGATCTCCGCCATGCGGATCCAGAACGACTTCTACACCCGCCTGTCCGTCACGCTCTCGGTGACGCGGGGCCTCGACGACGTCCCCGGCCCCACCGTGAAGCACCTGTTCGACCGGCTCGAGCAGCGCATCCCGTTGACCACTCGGCACATCCCCACCCCGACCCCGAAGAAGACCCCGACCCCGCCGCCTCCCGGTGGGCACACCCCCACGCCGCCGCCGGGCAAACCGGACCCGACCCCGTCGCCTCGTGGTGAGGGCACCCCGACGCCGCCGCCTCCCCGTGGTGAGGGCACCCCGACCCCGCCGCCCCGTGGCGATGGTGCCCCGCCGCCGCCCCGTGGTGAGCACAGCCCGACCCCGCCTCCCCGCGGCGAGGGCGCGCCGACCCCGCCACCGGTCACGAGGACACCCGACCCCGTGGTCCCGCCGCCCGGCGCGCCCGGCGCGTTCGCCAGGGCGAGCGACGCGCTGGGCGCGGCGAAGGAGAAGGTCTGGCAGAACCTCGCCGACCGGTACGGCGCGAACTTCGCCCTCGGCCTGCGGCTCGGTAAGGAGATGCTCCAGGAAACCCTCCAGGAGAGCGGCCAGGAGGTCGGCGAGGACGCCCTGGCGCAGGGCATCCAGTTCATCGAGGGCAACCGCACGGAGTGGGACAAGCAGAACTCGCTCCTCAGCGCCGCGCTCGGCGGGTTGGCCGGCTTCCTCATGGGGCCGCTGATGCTGGCGAACATGAAGCTGCTGGGTGACATCCGCCGCAACAGCTCCTCCCTCGCCGCCCTCACCGAGGCGCAGGTGGAGGTCCTGGTCGGGCTCGTCGGCCTGGCGATCACCGGCGGCAACCCGCTGGGGCTCCTGCTGGGCGCGATCAACGGCGCGGTCACCGGGGGCATCGGGCAGGCCGCCGACAACGCCGGGCAGGAGCTGGAGAAGCGGGTCGACCAGTGGCGCGAGTCGCTGTCGCGCAACACGACGGGGCCGCCCGGAACGGTCGTGCCGCCAGGGGGTGGCCCACCAGGGCTGGTGGGGCCGGGCCCGACCGGTCCCGATCGGCTGGTCGTCGAGGGACCGGACACGCCGGTGCGCGGGGGACCGGATTCGCCGACGCCGCGCGGCGGTGCGCCCGAGCCGCCGCGCGGCGGTGCGCCCGAGCCGCCGGGCGTCGGTGGCGGCCCCGGCTCGGTCGATCCGGGCGGAAGCGGTGTCGTACCCGGCGACCCTGGCGCGAGCGGTAGCGACTCCACCGGCACCGGTGGAAGCGGTTCCACTCCCGCGGGTCCGGATGGCCGTGGTGTGGACGGTGCCGGTCCGGACGGCGGCGGCACAGGTGGCCCGCACGGGGTGCCTCCGCCTGGACAGGGTTCCGAGGGCGGCGTCCCTCGCGGCGAATCGACCGGCGGCCAGTCCCCGGGCGTGCCCAGCGGTTCTCCCCCCGGTGCGCCGAGCGCGGATCCCGGCACTCCGAGCCGGGAGAACCCCAGTGGGGAAACCCCCGGCGGCGAGGGGCGACCCGACGCGCCGCCCACGTCGAGTCAGGAGCCGGCGGGTAGACCGGCGATCGATCCGGCGGACGTGCCGTCCGCGCGGTTCGAGGGGAACCGGTCCGGCGAACCGGAGGGCCTGCCGAACTCCGAGGACGCGGTGTCCAGCCGCCCGACCACCGAACACACCGCGGTGGACACCCCGCCACCCGCCACCGCCGACCAGCCGTCAGCCGGCACCACGCCGAACACCCCGCCGCCCAGCGGCACCACGCCGAACACCCCGTCGTCCGGCACCACGCCGGGTGTTCCGTCGTCCGGCGTCACGCCGAGCACTTCCTCGACCGCCCCGACCAACCAGCCGGTGACTGCGGGCCAGACCGGTTCGACGAGCCAGACCGGATCGACGAGCCAGGCGGGGCCCACCGGCCCGGCCTCGCCGATCGGGCAGCCGTCGAGCACGCCGGAGTCACGAGACGCTCCGCCGCCTTACGACGTGGAGACGCCCCCGCCGGCCTACGACGCCGAGACGTCCCCGCCGGCCTACGACCAACCCGCTCCGGACCAGCCCGCCCCGGACCAGCCTGCCCCGGACCAGCCCGCCCCGGATCAGCCTGCCCGGCAGCAGGCCACCCCGGACCAGGGGGTCGCGGGCCCCACCTCGTCCCCTCCGACGGACCAGCAGCAGGCCGCCAAGGACGACAAGCAGCCCACCGGCAAGGACGAGAAGCGGGCGCCCCACGACGCGAACAAGGCGGACTGGGTCCGCCAAGGGGCGGGTGGCGAGCGCCGGGCCCACCCGACGACCGCCGTCAGCGACCCGACCTCCCTGCCCGGCTGGGAGAACGCGCTGTCGGTGGCCCGCGAGGGCCTCGACCGCGGCAAGCTCAGCGAGAGCGCCGCGGCCGACCTGCGCAGGCAGGCCGCGGGGATCGTCGTGCCCCGTCACCAGATCACCTTCCACCTGGACGACCCGACCCCGGAAGAGCGCGCCCGGAGCGAGCGGGACCACGCGGTGATGGACCTGGTGGCCTGGCGGTTGCACGTCGACCGGGACCGCCCCGACCCCGAGCGCGGCGCGCGCCGCCTGTCCGAACGCCTGCGCGCCGACACCGACAACCCCAGGATCAGCGGGCTCGTCGGCGGCGGCCCCGGTCGGCCCTCGCGGTCGAGGCGGGGTTACGAGGGCGAACCGGGGCCGTCCGGCGCCCGACGACCGCCGCGGATCGCCCCGCGCCCCGACGAGCCGATGACGGCCGCGCCTGGCCCGTTCGGACCGCCCGCGGGTGTCGTCGCCGACCCGTACGGCGGTGTCCCGCCGCTGGCCGGGGTGGTCGCGCGACTGGAGGCGATGGCGGAGTGGAACCACCGGTGGAATTCGGGCTCGGGAGTGCCACCGCCGGCGGAAAGTTTGCTGGGGCCGGACGTCCTCGGCCTGCGCGTGCCCCCGGGCCCGCCGGAGTTCCTGCGCGGCCTGGACCACTCCGCGCTGTCCGCGGCGCAGGGGATGACGCTGCTGCGCCGGCTCGACATGACCCGGCACCCTCCGGCGTGGCACGACCTCCAGCCCGACGCGCTGGGGCAGGTGCCGCAGCAGGTCAACCAGACCCGGTGGCGCGAGGAGGACTTGCGCTTCTGGGAGGGGTTCGGTGTCGACCTCCGTACGGTGCCGCCGGTTGGTGAGCTTCCGCTTGTGGTGCACGGGATCTGGCTCGGCGGTCCGCTGCGGGCGTTGGGAAAGATGGACGTCTTCCGCGCGAACTTCGCCCTGACCGCCGGTCGGATGCGTGAGGTTGGCGGGTCGGCGGTGTTGTGGACGGATGTGCCTCGGTCGGACATCGTCGAGGCTTTGGCGGCGCACCCCGATGAGAATCTTCCCTGGCACCTTGAGGGTGTGCGGGAGATGGCGGTGTGGGCGCGGGAGAACGGCATCGGCTTGGTCGGTGTCGACGAGGTGTTCAACGCCGAGGCGCCCCTTCAGCTCAATCCGTTCTTCCGCACGGAGATGGCGAAGACGACCGGTCCCGGTTACGCGGCGGCCAGTGATCTGTTGCGGGTCGAGGTCCTGCACCGGTTCGGCGGCTTGTACCTCGACGGCGACGACCGGCTGCTCGACGTGCAGAACCTGATCGCGACCGACCGGACCGATCGGGACGATCACAGTGACGGCTTCGCCTTCGCGGGCGCAGACGTGGATGTCGGCGACTCCATCGACGTCCACCGCGGCAACAACGGGATTCTCATGCGGAGGGGGCACCCCTTCGGCGCGGTGTACCTGGACCAGTTGGCGCGGAACTACGCCCGCACGCAGGAGGAGCTGTTCCCGCCCGAGTTGCAGGGCTTGACGCCGCAGGAGTACGACGCGCCCGAGAGGCGCATCCGGCGGAAGTCGGTGGTGCACCGGACCGGCCCCGAGATGTTCCAGGAGCTGGAGGAGCGGATCGGGCCCGAGTTCGTCCTTCCGCTGCTGTCGGGGTTGACGGAGAACGAGGCGCAGAGCTGGGTGACGGACACCGTCCAGAACGAGGGTCGGCCGCCGGTGGCGACAGGTGATGTGGAGGGCACCGTCGCGTTGACGGCGAAGGTGGTGCACACCCTGGTGCGGCAGTTGCACAACCGTCCCGGCGACCTCCACCTGACCCAGGTCCGCGCGGCGGTCGAGCGGCACGAGAACCCTGGTTTGGTGTGGGCGGCGGCGTTGTCGTTCCTGGCCAGGGTGCCGGGGTTGTGGGCGCGGGTGCGCACGGCCACCAGGTCCCGGTTCGAGCGCGGTCAGTACCAGGAGGTGCCACTGCCGCAGGTGGTCGGGGACCTGGTCACCTTCCTGCCGGGAGCGGCGGATTTCCTGGGCGAGGGCCGGGTCCCGGTGACCCCGGTCTCCGGAGCGGACCCCACGGGGTTGCCGTTGACCGGCGAGGCGTGGCGTTCGTCGGTTCCGCTCCTGGTGGGCACCGGGACAGCGGTGATGGTTCCGGTGGGTGTGTTCGTGCGTGGTCGGGGGGATGATGCCTTCGACCAGGCGGTGGGGCTGTTGCCGCGCGAGCCCGGTGTGACGGGGTTGGTGTTCCGGGCGGCTGACCACGGTGGTGTGCGGTTCTCACCGGAGGACGCGGTACGGGCGAGCGTGGCCGGCGGGTGGAACGGGCGCGAGGACATCCGGCTGTACTCGTGCGCGTCGCCCGGTTTGGCGCACTTCGCGCAGCAGCTGTCGATGTCGACTGGTGTCGGGGTGTTGTGGCCGACGGACGCGGTGTGGTTGGGGTATTCCGGTAGTCCGGTGGTGGTGGGGTCGCCGGGGGTGGATGCCCAGGGCGGTCACGTGTGGGTGCCGGGCAGGTGGGTGCGGCAGTCGCCGAACGGCGCGTCGAACGGGGTGCCACCACCGGTGGTGCCGACGGCTCTGCGGTTGGACCCGCCGCTGCACCTGGGGCCGGGCGGCGGGAGGCGCGGCGCGCCGCCGGACCGACCGCGGTACCCGGACCGCTATCGGCCGCAGCGGCGTTCGAGGTCGCCGCGGCGGCGTGCGGAGGAGCTGGGGCGGTGGGTCGACGACGACGCTCGTCGGCGGCCGGGAGCGGAGGCGTCCGGGCCGGGGCGCGCTCGGGAGCCGCAGCGGATCGAGCGCACAGGAGGACAGGGGTTCCCGAGCCTCGCCCCCGCCCCGAGCCCCACCCCCGCCCCGAGTGCCGCCCCCGTCCCGAGCGCCGCCTCTGACCCGTACCGCGGTGTCCGCCCGGCGACCGCGGTGGTCGAGCACCTGGAGGCGATGGTCGAGCGGAACCACCGGCTGAACCCGCACGCCGGGTCCGCGCCGGAACGGGAAGCTCTGCTGGGTCCGGATCTCCTGGGCCTGCGCGTGCCCCCGGGCGCGCCGGAGTTCCTGCGCGGCTTGGACTACTCCGCGCTGTCCGCGGCGCAGGGGATGACGTTGCTCGGCCTGCTCGACATGACAAAGGGGACGCCTACCCGCGATCAGCTCCAACCGGACGCGTTGGGGCAGGTTCAGCAGCCGATCCACTACACCCGGTGGCGTGAGGAGGACTTGCGCTTCTGGGAGGGGTTCGGTGTCGACCTCCGTACGGTGCCGCCGGTTGGTGAGCTTCCGCTTGTGGTGCACGGGATCTGGCTCGGCGGTCCGCTGCGGGCGTTGGGAAAGATGGACGTCTTCCGCGCGAACTTCGCCCTGACCGCCGGTCGGATGCGTGAGGTTGGCGGGTCGGCGGTGTTGTGGACGGATGTGCCTCGGTCGGACATCGTCGAGGCTTTGGCGGCGCACCCCGATGAGAATCTTCCCTGGCACCTTGAGGGTGTGCGGGAGATGGCGGTGTGGGCGCGGGAGAACGGCATCGGCTTGGTCGGTGTCGACGAGGTGTTCAACGCCGAGGCGCCCCTTCAGCTCAATCCGTTCTTCCGCACGGAGATGGCGAAGACGACCGGTCCCGGTTACGCGGCGGCCAGTGATCTGTTGCGGGTCGAGGTCCTGCACCGGTTCGGCGGCTTGTACCTCGATGGTGATGACCGGTTGCTCGATGTGCAGAACCTGATCGCGACCGACCGGACCGATCGGGACGATCACGGTAGTGGTTTCGCCTTCGCGGGCCGGGACGTGGAGGTCGTGGACGAGAGCGGTGACGAGTTCGTCGAATCCCATCGTGGCAACAACGGGATTCTCATGCGGAAGGGGCATCCCTTCGGCGCGGTGTACCTGGACGAGTTGGCGGGGAACTATTCCCGCACGCAGGAGGAGGTGTTCCCGCCGGAGTGGCGGAACTTGACGCCGCAGGAGTACGACGCGCCCGAGGGGCGGGTGCGGCGGAAGTCGGTGGTGCACCGGACGGGTCCCGACATGCTTCAACAGGTGGAGGAGCGGATCGGGTCGGAGTTCGTCCTTCCGCCGTTGTCGGGGTTGACGGAGAACGAGGCGCAGAGCTGGGTGACGGACACCGTCCAGAACGAGGGTCGGCCGCCGGTGGCGATGGGTGATGTGGAGGGCACCGTCGCGTTGACGGCGAAGGTGGTGCACACCCTGGTGCGGCAGTTGCACAACCGTCCGGGTGACCTGCACCTGACCCAGGTCCGCGCGGCGGTCGAGCGGCACGAAGACCCCGGTTTGGTGTGGACGGCGGCGCTGTCGTTCCTGTCCAAGGTGCCGAGCCTCTGGGCAGGGGTGCGGACCGTCACCGCGTCCCGGTACGAGAAGGGCGGGTGGGAGCCGGTGCTGCTGCCACCCGAGGCGGCCGACCTGTTCACCAGCTCGCCGGAAGCCGCGACGGACTTCCTCGGCGAACTCCGGATGCCGGCGACTCCGAACTTCACGGCGGGCCCCGCGGGGTTGCCGCCGACCGATGTGGCGTGGCGTTCGTCGGTTCCGCTCCCGGCGGCCCCCGGTACGGCGGTCCCACTCCCGGTGGACACCGGTGCGCCGGTGGTGGTTCCGGTGGGTGTGTTCGTGCGAGGTCGGGAGGATGCCGTCTTCGACCAGGCGGTGGTGTCGTTGCCGCGTGAGCCTGGTGTGGTGGGGCTGGTGTTCCGGGCGGCCGACCACGGTGGTGTGCCGTTCTCGCCCGATCAGGCGATGGACGTGCTTGAGCCCGCCGGGTGGGACGGGAGTGCCGAGATCCGGATCTACTCGTGCGCGACGCCCGGGCTGGAGGACTTCGCGCGGCGGCTGTCGACGTCGACGGGTGTCGCGGTGTCGAGGCCGACGGACATGGTCTGGTTGGGGTTGCCGGGGAGTCCGGTGGTGGTGGGGTCGTCGCGGGTGGATGCCCTGGGCAACCCGATGTGGGTGCCGGGTGGGTGGACGCGGCACCTGCCGTGGGGCGGGTCCGAGCCGACGTCGTGGAACGCGGCCCTGCCCGAGGGCGCGCCGGCGGACCCGGGGTTGAACCAACCGGTGCACCTCGGACCCGGTGCGCACCAGGGCACCGGCGGACCGCCGCCGGGTGGGGCGGATCGACAGGACCCCGCCGGCCACCCCGAAGCCGGGCCGAGCGCTCCGGCCGGTGACGGGACGCTGCCCGTCGGACGCGCGCAAGAGGTCTTCGACCACCTGCGGAACCTGAGGTTCCACGACGAGGAGCACGGCTGGTTGCGCGTGCCCATCGATCACCCCGAGCACGGCTGCGACCTCCGCGCCCACGTCTGGGCGTCCGAGATGAGGCGACTCGGCCTGGTCCCCGCCAAGGTCTTCGTGTCGCGGACGAACCCGGACCTCAGCGCGTCCCTGGCCGTACCGGTCGCCGGTTCGAACGAGGTCTCGTGGACCTACCACGTCGCCCCGGCCCTGATGGTCGCCGACGGCGGCACGCGGTTCCCGATGGTGTTCGACCAGGTCATGTCCGACCGGCCGCTCGGCTTCGGGCAGTGGCTCCAGCGGATGGGGGTCGACCCCGCGACCAGCCTCAACCTGAGGGGAACGGTCCTCGACGTGCAGGCGGCGCTCGAAGAGGACCGGGAGGCGACCCCGCACCTCTGGGCGGACGACGAGGGGGTGTGGCCCTCCGGTCGTGCGGTCGTGCTGCACACCGAAGGGCACGCGTTCAGCTTCCCCGGCCCCGGCGACACGCCGCCGGGCAACTGGGACGAGGCCGCGCGGCTGTTCGAGCTGATCCGCTTCGAACTGGTCGAGCAGGCCGTCATCGGTCACCGGCGGTCGGTCGACCGGCACTTGGAGCACTTGGCGGTCAGCGCTTGGCGGTACGTCCAGCACGACCAGTACGACGGGCCGCAGCTGCTGCACGCGTTGCGGCAGCTCGTGGCGCGGGAGCCGGTCGGTTCCCCCGGAGCGCTCCAGCGGGCGCCCGAGGTCGACGGGTGGCTGCGGCAACTGCTGCCGAGCGACCTGGAGGAGTTGGACCGGCTCTTCCCCCCGGTCGACGAGTCCTCGGACGAGGAGTCGTCGGATGACGAGTTGCCGGACGACGAGTCGTCGGACGACGACGAGCCCGTCACGTCGGGTGCGCCGCCCCGGCTCCCGGACGAGCCGGCGCACCCGGTCGAGCGCACCCCGGAGACCCGGTCGGACGACCCGGTGCGGCGGAGCGAGTGGGAGCACCTCCGCCACCGGGCGACCCCGGTCGAGGTGCGCACGGAGTACGTGGACTTCGTCCAGGCGCGGCCGTCCGGGACCACCGGTCCGGGCTCACCCCGAAAGGCGACGCTCGCGACGATCAAGCGGTCGCGCCGGGTCCCGGTGAACTACGACCTGCGCCGCCTGGAGGCACGACCGGGCCGGTGGGTTCGGGAGTTCACCCTCCGCCTGCACCTCGCGCCGCAGCGCGGCGTCGTCACCGAACCGCAGTTGGCGGACGTGCGGAGGCGCGCGACCCTGGCGGTGGACCGCTTCTTCAACCGCGGGCACCTGCTGCCGGGCGGCGACCAGTTGGACGTCCGGCTGGAGTTCGCCGCGGACCCGGACGACGCGCACACGACCGTGGCGATCGTCGGCAACATCGGCAAACACCGGCACAGCACGTGGGGCGTCGACATCGACCTGCCCGCGCTCGCCCACGAGATCGCGCACAAGCTCGGGGTGCGCGACCGGCACTTCATCGCGGGCGTGATCTTCAACAGCCCGCGCCCCGGAGGCGAGCACCGGGGACCGGACGGTCCGGTCGCACCCGTGCGCGACGCCGTCGCCAGGGACGGCGGCCTCATGACCACGGCCCTGTACTCGCCGCACGCGCGGCTGACCGCGCCGGAACTCGCCCGGATCGAGCAGACCGGCAACGCGACGCTGGTCAGGGACACCCCGTACGACGTCCTGCACGCCGGGGAGCCCGGACCGCCGCCGCCGTCCGACCGACCGCCGCCGTCCGACCGGCCGCCGTCGTCCGACCGGCCGCCGCGGACCGGCCACCCGGCGGGGCGACCGCGCTGGCGGCCGACGCTCGAACCGACCGAGGAACACGCCGAACCGCCCGAGCGCGCCGCACCGGAGCCGGACCGGGGGACGCCCGATAGCGACCGGACGCCGGGTGCGGACCGGGGGATGCCCGATGCCGACCGGAGACCGGAACCGGAACCGGAACCGGCGGCCCCGGAGCCCGCACCGACCGCCGAGGCGTTGTACGGCGACCTGCCCGCCTACCTCCGCGACAGCCGCACCCTGGGCCCCGCCCGGCAGCTCACCCCCGTGCGGGGCGTTCCCGACGTGGTCGACCAGCTCCGCCTGCTCGCGCCGCACGTGCGCCGGTGGACCGAGGTGGACGTCGTGCGGTCCCTGCTGGCGCGTGACGTCGGCGGGCTGCTGGGTGACGGCGGGACGTTCACCGTCCGCGGCGACGGCCGCCCCTACCGGCTCACCGTCGCCGCCCGGTTCGACTGGCGTCGCATGGCGGTGGGCGACGAGGCGGGTGAGCGGCTCACCGTCACCGGCGAGGTGGAGCGCACGACCGGGAGCGGCCGCGGGAGTTCCCGCGACCGGGGCCTGTCCCCGGAGTTGTCCTTCCTCGGGTTGCCGCCCCTGGTCGTCACGCTCGGGGTGCGAGCGCCGACCGGGCCGACCGAGAGCCGCCGGAGCGAGCGGAAGACCGAGGTGACGACGTCCACCGAGGTCGAGGTCGGCGCCGCGCGCGACGTCCGCGACCTGCCGGTGGCCTTCTCCTTCTCCCTCGCCTCCGGCGCCGCCCGGCCCCGTGGTCCGGTCCGCGCCGAGGGCCGGGTCGAGCTGCGGGCGCCGATCGGGCTGTCCACCGCCGACCCCGCCGGCGCCCGGCTGCTGCCGCACTCGCCCGACGGCTCGTCCCGGAACCTGTCCGACGACGCCCGGCGGGCCCTGCACGCGGACGGCCTGCGCCCCGTCGTCGCCGAGCCCCCGAGGCGGACCGCCGTCGAGGCCGTCGTCGTCGACCACCGCGGCCACCCCGACTTCTTCACCCAGACCGCCGAGCGGCTCGGCGCCCGCTTCGACGACGTGACCCGCGTCGGCGCGGACGGCGAGGCGGTCCTGCGGAGGTTCCTCAGCCGCGAGCACATCGAGGCCGGCCTGCCCGCGATGATCGCCCACGACGGTGACACCCGGCCCGACGCGGGCTGGATCAGGTCCGAGCCCCTTGCCAAGGGCCGCGGGTTCGAGCTGTTCCCCCGCGTCACGCAGGTGGAGATGCGCGCCGTGCCGCGCTGGACGAGGGTCGAGCCGACCACCCGGACGGGCGCGGCGACCACCGCCGAGCGGGCCGAACTCCGGTCCTCCGACGTGGTCGGCGCGGATCGCCGGGTCGGCTTCGACCTGTTCGCCGGCGGCGGCGCCGTGGTGCCGGGCGGGGTGACCGTGGCGGCCGGCCCCGCGGGCGGGCTCGGTCACGGCCGCCAGGTCAAGCGGACGCACGAGAGGTCCGCGGCGGCGGAGGGGTCGGTCAAGTCCACCGAGGACGTCGTCCGCTACGAGGTCGTCTACGACATCGAGGTGCGACCGCTCGGCGGCGCGAAGCACCGGCTGCGCGGCACGGTCACCGCCTGGCAGTGGACCGACGCCGGCAGCGCGGCCCGCGGCGGGTTGATCCCGGCGGCGCGGCGGCGGGAGTTCCGGAGCGGCGCGGCCCGCACCCACTTCATGCCGGTGGAGGCCGAGCGCGGCGAGGTGCTCCTCGGCGCGCTCGACCCGCTGTCCACCCGCCAGTGGTTCCACGACCAGGTGGTGCCGCTGCTGCGCCGGGTGCCCCTGCGCACCTGGCCGATGACCGACGTGCCCATGCGCACCGGCCTCCTGCTGAGCACCAGCCGGTTCGTCGGCCAGTTCGACGACCCGGAGTTCGCGAAGGGCCTGGTCGGCGGGATCGCCGACGCGCTCGACCGCGAGCGCGTGCTGCGCGACGCCCTGTCCGACGAGGCACTGGCGGTGCTGCGCGATCGGATGAGCGGTCCCGGCCTCGTCATCCCGTTGCTCCGCGACGGGTTCGGGCACGAGTACGAGACCACGATCACCCTGCGCGCCGCGGTGGACGACATCCGCGACGGGGACCTCCTGACCACCGGCCGCGCCACCACGACCGCGCGGAAGGCCGAGGACGACGACGGTGGCGACTTCACGCGGGTCCGGGACACCAAGGCCGCCGTCGGGGCACGCGGGTGGTTCTCCCTGCGGCCGGGCGTGTGGCGGATCGGCGTGCGGTTCCAGCGCGCCTGGAGCAGGCCGACCACCTTCGGCGGCACGGTGAAGTCCACTGTGGACCGGGAGCGGGGCGGCGGCCTCACCGACGAGGGCGGGCTCGCCGACCGGGAGCTGCGGGAGTTCCGCGCCACCCTGCGCATCACCGCCGACGTCGTCTCCCACAAGCGGCTGAACCGGCAGCTCCGCAAGCTGTCGGTCGGGAAACCGGGGCGGCACGCGCCGGTGGCGCACCGGATCGGCGAGACGGTGCGGATCGACGTCCCCGTCGGGTTCCGCGTGCCCGAGAGCTACGTGACGACCACCGATCCCCGGACCGCGCCCGCGCCGGGACCGTCGGCGTGGACGCCGCTCGACGACCCGCCGCCGCCGGGGCGGCTGCCGCCGGGCGCTTCCCGCGCGTTCGACCACGTGGAGGTGGTCGCCTTCACCGGCGCGCCCGAACTCCAGCGGGTGGCGCGCGCGCTGCTGACCGAGGCGTCCGGCGGCGACCCGGTCTTCGACTTCGCCGGCGGCCCCGTCGCCGAGGCCATCGGCGACCACCTGTCCGCCGCGTCGCTCGCCGCGGACCCGAGGCTGTTCAGCCGGACGACCGTGCTGGACGGCCTGCGCCACCCGCGCCGCCGGGCCGACACCGACGGGGTCGTCGGCGTCTCGCTGCGCCTCCGCCTCGCCGACGACCAGGTCACCGCCGAGGAGTTCGAGCGGGTCACCAGGACCGTCGCCGGGTCGTCGTCGGTGGCGGGCGCCCTGGACGTGGCCGACACGTGGAGCGGGTTCGTCCAGGGCGGCGCGATGGTCGCGGGCGCGGGCGGGCACGTCACCAACGGCCGGATCGTGGACGGCGTGGGCGGGCGCGGGAGGCTGGTCGGCAACGCGTCCCCGCTGACCACCACGCGCGGGCGGAGCACCACCGGCGGGCTGGAGACCGGCGAGGAGGTCGAGACCACCGGCGGCCCGGAGCCCGCGTACCTCGCGCGGGTCGTCGTGGACGCCACCGTGGTCGTGGAGGCCAGGTCGCGGGGCAACCTCGACTTCGACCTCACCGCGCCCGCACGCCCGGTGGTCCGGGGCACGACCGGGCGGCTGCCCGGCGCCGCGCTGGTGTGGCTCACCGCCGACCAGTTGCGCGCGCTGCGCGGCGAAACCCCGCCCGCCGCCGGACCCGTGCCGCCGCCGGAGCGGACCGTCGCCACGCCGCCGACGCTCACGCCGGGCGTCTCCGCGAAACCGTCGATCGGCCTCGGCGCGGCACGCGGACCGCTCGACCTCACCCCGCACCTGGCCGCGTTGCGCGAACAGCTGGGACCGAAGCTGGCCGACCGGCTCCTCCCGGACCTCCGGCTGGACGGGGTCCACGACAACCGCCGCGAGGCCGTCCGGTTCCTCTCCGACCTCACCGGCGCGATGAACGGCCACCTGAACGGCGGCCGGATCACCCCGCTGCGGCTGGAGGACCGGTTCAGCGGCGAGGTCCACCACCTCACCGCCGCGGTCCGCTTCACCGCGCCGCCCGCTTTCGGCGGCATCGAGCACGTCACGTCGCTGAAGGCGTCCGTCCGCACCGCCCTCACCGCGATCGAGGGTACGCGGCGGGAAAGCACGCTGCTGACCTTCCGGACGTCCGCGCAGGGGCTGCTGACCGTGCGCGACGGCGCGGGGCAGGCGGGCGGGTCGTCAGGCCACCGGTCCGGGTACGGGGCCGTCGGCGGCTCGCTGAGCGGCGCGGCGGACTTCGGCCGGCGGAGCCACCGGCGGACCGACGAGCGGACGACCACTTACGAGCAGAGCGCGAAGACCACCGGCCCGGTCGCGATCCACCGCGGTGAGGTGGCGGTCGACCTCGCGATCACCCGCCACGACACCCGTGCCGCCGCGCTGACCGTCCGCAGGAGCATGACGGTGGTGTCCCTGCCCGAGCACACCCTCCCGCCACCGGCCGCTCGACGACCTCGCGCCGGACGGCCTCGCCGCCTGGCGCGCCGGGGTCGGCCACGCCGAGCCGACGACCAGGCGGTCCTGGGCCGAGCACTTCCTGGGCGACGTGACCCGGCTGCGCGAGGTGGCCAGGCAGGTGCTGCGCGCGTCCGGCGTCACCCCGACCCCGGACGCGGTGACCGCGCTGCACACCGCGATCACCCCCTCCACGCTCCGCGCCTGCCTGGTGCCCCTGCGCCGCGGTGCGTTCACGATCCCGATGCCCACCGGCCTCGGCCGGGCGGTCGAACTCCACGTCCGGTTCCCGAACGGGTTCCGGTTCGCGGGCACCAGCGGGTCGGTCACGGTCGACGGCGAGACCACGACGGAGGACACGCGCACCACCGAGCTGAGCCTCGGCACCACCCACCAGCTCTCCACGACGACGCCGGAGGGCTGGGGCGGGGTGGCGCCCCGCGAGCACGCGGACGGCTCGAAGGAGGCGCGCCGGCCGTTCGAGGGGATGCGCAGCGGCCCGGAGCGCACCCGGCAACTGGTCGCGCGCGACCCGTCGGCGACGCTCACCGCGTCCGGGACGCACTACGAGCACACCACGTCCGACCCGGTGACGAGCACGGACGGCGAGCACGACGAGAAGATCACCCGTGCCCTGCTGGCCGACGCCGAGTTCCGCGTCGTCGCGCGCGAGACGTCGGCGGGACTGCTCCGCAAGCCGAAGGCGGCGGGCCGTGAGGTGCTGGTGCGCGACGCCTACGTGCTGCGGATGCGCGACGACCACGCCCGCGCGGTGACCGGCCACGAGCTGCCACCGTCCCTGGTGGACGCCACCGCGGCGCTGGCCGGGCGCGGCAAGGCGTGGTCGGAGGCGGTCCGGGTGCGGACCGCCCGGCAGGCGGCGGTCGACGCGGCGCGGCGGGTGGTGGACGAGGACGCGGCGGTGGCGGCGACCCGCCGCCGGGCGGAGCCGGCGGACGCGCGCCGGCGGGAAGACCGGCTGACCGGCGAGGTGGCGGCCCTGCGCCGGCGGCTGGGCGTGCTCGTCGAGCGGCACGCCCGTGACTCGCCGCTGCGCGACGCCGACCGCGCCCGCGCCCAGCGCGCGGAGCGCCAGGCCGTCCGGCACGAGCTGGGGGCGGCGGAAGCCGGACTCCGCCGCGAGCGGGACCGGGTTCGCCGGTGGTCGGACACGCCACCCGGACCGGACCCGCGACCGGTGCGGGACCACGCCGCCGCGGTCGAGCGGCTGCGCCTGGCGGAGGACGCGGTCGACCGCGCCGAGCGGGACTGGTGGGAGGCCAGGGCGGCGCACCTGCGGGAGGTGGCCGACGAGCAGGCGCGCGACGCGGAGCGGCGGGCGCGACCCGGTGCCGACCCGGCCCAAGCGGTCGACGTCCCGCCCGTCGACGCGCCTGTCGACACCCTGCCCGTCGACGTCCCGCCCGTCGACCCGCTTGTCGACGTCCCGCCTGTCGACCCGCTTGTCGACGTTCCGCCCGTCGACGCCCCGGTGGGCGAGGGGCGGGTGCCCGCCGGTGGGCCTGCGGGTCCGACGGACCCGGTCGAGGGGCGAGAGCCCGCCGGGGAGCCCGCGGGCTCGACGGAGTCGACCGGGTACCCGCCCGGCGACGCGCCGGCGCGGCCACCGGCTCCGCTCCCCGCGGCGCGGCTGCCCCGGCCGGTGCCCGTGACGGCCCCGGACGGCGCCGTCGTCGGCGCGGCCTTCCCCCGCCCGCCGTCCGACGCGGCCGGGCGCGCGCCCCGCAGGGGGTGATACCGGGGGTGAAAGGGAAGACCTGCCGGGCATCGGTACCCCGTTCGCGGTGAATCCCTTGGCACGGTCGGCATTCCGCGCTGAGGTGGACCTGAAACGACCGTCTCACGAGGAGTCCCGAAGTGACCACCACCTCTCACGAGCGGACCGGGCGAACCCCCGGCGGGTATCGCGCGCAGCGGGACGGGCTGACCAGGCTGCGGCGCGACATGGGCGAGATCGCGATCAGCGCGACCACGCCGTACCGGACGGTGACCGTGACCGTGGGGCAGCAGGGGGAGCTGACCGACGTCCGGTTCCCCACGGAGGCGTACAAGCGGATGACACCGGCGGAGCTGTCGGCCGAGATCCTCGCCGCGACCGTCGCGGCGCGGGCCGGCGCGGCGGTGGAGGCGGCCCGGCTGCTCGCGCCGATGGCCCGGCCCGAGGACGCGGAGGACGTCGACGCGGGCAGGGCGGGCCTGACGTCGATCCTGCCCGCCGAACCGCGCACGGCGGAGGACGTGCTGAACGGCCTGGCCCACTGACAGTCCTGTGTGGACTGATCCGTCCTGTGCGGACCGACCGGGTGCCCGGCGGGTCGCGACCGCACGGCGGTGTCAGGCCGGGGCGGACAGCGGGAAGCTCGCCGTCACGGTGAACCCGCCGTCGCGTGCCGGTCCCGCGGTGAGCGAACCGCCGTACAGCTCGACGCGTTCGCGCATGCTCCGGATGCCGTGCGAGCCCGGCGTCGCGCGCGGTGGTCCGGCCGCGAGCCCGTCGTCGCGCACCCGGAGCGTGAGCACCCGGTCCCCGTAGTCGACCTCGACCCGCGCGGCGGCCGGTCCCGCGTGCTTGATCACGTTGGTCAGGGACTCCTGGACCACCCGGTAGGCGCACAGGTCCAGGCCCGGCGGCAGGTCGCGCGGCCGGCCGGTGACCGCGACCTCGACCGGGACGCCGGCGGCGCGCACGCGGTCCACCAGCCGGTCCAGCGCCGCGATCCCGTGCCGCGCGCCGTCCTCCGCGTCCGGCTCCTCGTCGTCGACGCGCAGCACCTCCAGCAGGCGACGCATCTCCCGGAGCGCCTCGCGGCTGGTGTCGCCGACCGTGTCCAGCGCGGCGCGGGCGGTGCGCGGGTCGGTGTCGAGCACGTACCCGGCGACGCCGGCCTGCAACGAGATGACCGACATGTGGTGCGCGACGATGTCGTGCAGCTCCCTGGCGATGCGGGCGCGCTCGTCGGTGACGGCCGTGGCCGCCTCCTCGACGACCCGCTCGACGTGCCGCCCCCACCGCTTGGTGGCCCGTCCCAACGCGCACGCGCCGAGCACCAGCAGGAAGCCCTGCAGGAGCGTCGGCAACGCGATCGAAGAGCTCGCCCCGGCGTAGTTGGCCGCGATCACGGCGATCGTGGCGACCAAGGCCGCGGCGGCCGCCCGGCGGGACCGCAGCGTCGCCACGGTGAACACGCCCACCAGCAGGCCCGCGCCGCCGCCGGGGAGGTCGCCGTAGCCCAGCACGCTGTACATCGCGGCCGCGACCAGCGTGACCGCCGTGGTCGCGACCGGCGCGACCTGCCGCAGGACGATGGGCGCCGTCGTCAGCGCGGCCAGGGCGTACGCCGGCGGGCCGTGCGTGCCCGCCTGCTGGTCGACGGTGGTGGCCACGGTCAACCCGGTGAACACCAGCGCCAGCAGCACGTCCAGCGGCGGCGGCCGGAAGCGCAACCGCTCGTGCCCCGCCCGCGCGCCCCGGTCCGGTCCGAAGGCGACGCCGGGCAGCCCCACCCGGACACCGCCGCGCTTCGGTGCGGGGCGCGCCGGCTGCCCCGTTGCCGGCCCGGTCACTGCGTCGCGGCGGTATCCGACCACGGGCACAGCGTACGACCTCCGGCCGGCCAGGTGATCCGCCAAGGCGCGCCCGTTGCCCGAAAGTCCCCTTCTCGTCCCGAACGGCCACCGGTCGCGACGGGATGCCGAATCCGGTGCGGCACAGGACCGCGGGAACCCGGATGGTCCTAAGTGGACTATTCCTCGGCGCCGTCGGGCGTCGTGCCGGGTCGCGGGCCGCCGAGGTGGCGTTCGCGCAGCTCGGCCATGACGGCCCGCCACAGCTCGGGCCCTCCGTCGTGCAGCTCTTCGGCCCGCGCGCGCAGTTCGGCGCTGGTGGGGCGGTGGCGCAGGCCCCACCAGCCGAGTTCGGCCAGCACGGGCACCAGTTGGATGCCCGCCTCGGTGAGGCTGTACGTCGCGCGGCGGCCGGCGCCGGGGTCGTCGCGGGTGAGCAGCCCGGCGGCGACCAGGTCGCGCAGCCGGTTCGCGAGGATGTTCGACGCGATGCCCTCCTCGGACTCGCGCTGGAGCACCCGGAAGTGGCGGCGGTCGCAGAACATGATGTCGCGCAGCACGACGAGGCTCCACCGGTCGCCCAGCACCTCGACCGCGGCGTTGACCGGGCAGCCCGAGCGCGGTTCCTCCACCACCATGACTACCTCCACCTGCTTGCACTTTACCCGCACCCCGCCCTGATGGTTGCACATGCAAGAACTCGGTGGGGAGTGCGCGGGCGGGTCAGGGTTGCGGTCCCGCGCCGGCCGCGCGGTCCTCCCGCCGCAGCACGACGGCGAGCACGACGAGGAACGCGAGACCCGCCAGCACCTGGAGCGCGCTGAGCAGCACGATCCACGCCACCGGCGGTGCCACCGCGGCCAGGCCGATCGGGGTGGGGAACATCAGCGCGGCGGAGACGACCAGCGCGAGCCACGCCGACCCGACGCCCCGAGCGTGCGCCGGGCCCCGCCGCCGGCCCCACCACAGCCACAGCGCGAGCCCCGGGACCACCCACACCCAGTGCTGCGGCCACGAGACGGGGGAGATCAGCAGGCCCGTCACCGCGCACGCCAGGACGCCCGCGGCCGGCTTGTCCCGGCGGGCGGCCCACGCCGAGACCGCCAGGCCGGCGACGCCCACGACGGCCGCGGCCACCACCCAGGACCACGGCGCGCCCGGCAGGTGCGCCAGCACGCCGCGCAGCGACTGGTTGTAGGGCGCGGCCTCCGGCGGCCACATCCGGCCCGAGTCCAGGAAGTGGTCGCCCCAGTACCGCGCGGACGGCCCCGGCAGCACGGCGAACCCGACGAGCACCGTGGCCGCGAACGCGCCGGCGGACAGCGCGGCGGCCCGGACGCGGCGCGTGAGCAGGAAGTAGGCGACGAAGATCAGCGGCGTCAGCTTGATCCCGGCCGCCACGCCGACGGCGACCCCCTGCCAGCGGCCGGGTCGCAGTGCCAGGTCGACCATCGCCAGGAGCACCAGCAGCACGGTGATCTGGCCGAATTCGAGCAGGTAGAACACGGGGGTCGTGGGCAGCGCGGCCACCGTGGCGAAGACCGCGAACCGCGCCCGCCGGGTCGGCGACCCCGGCTCCGCCAGGCCGAGCGCCAGCCACACGACGACTTCCAGCCCGAGCACCGAGGCGAACGTCCACAGCGCGAACCCGACGTCGAGGCCCACCAGCCCCAGCGGCGCCAGCACGAGCGCGGCGAACGGCGGGTAGAGGAACCGGTAGTGGTCGTCGGTCACGACGTCGTAGGGCGAGACGCCGGACAGCACCGACGAGCCGCCCAGGTGGAACACCGCGAAGTCGTTCCGGAGGGTCGGTATCGCGTCGCCGAGCGCCAGGCCGGCGACCACGACGGCCGTCGCGACGGCGGCGACGGCGACGGCGAGGAACGCGATCGGGACGCGGTCGCGGGCCGTCGGGCGGGGTAACGGTGCGGGGTCCGCGGTCATGGTGGTGGGTGCCTCGCCTTCGAGGGGTGGCGCGGGTGCCGGGCGGCGGGAATGGGGCCGGGCCGGTGGGACGCGGGTACGGGAAAGCGCACCGGCGACTCGCGCGCGGACCGTGGGGAGGGAGTCGTGGACGGTTCGGCGGAAACGCGGGCGGCGCGTTCCGGAAGGTGCGGCGGCCGGTGTCCTCGGTGGTGGCAGGGCGTCGCGGTGATTTCGTCAGTCTACTGTGGACGGTGCATTTCCCGGCCGGTCGCGCGCGTGTCGGGAAAGGATGGACGAAATGCGGTGCGCCGTCAACAGGGGGCCGGCGCCGACGGCTTTCCGAACGACCCGCGCCCTGCCCCGCTGCACGCCCCGCCCCGCCTGCCTCGCCCGCCTGCCCCGCGCCCCGCCCGCTCGCCCAGCCCCTGCCCGCTCGCCCGGCCCCGCGCCTCGCCCCGCCGCGCCGTGCCCCGCTGCGTTCTCGCTGCGTTCCGCCCTGCTGCGTCTCCGGGTCTCGCTGCGCTCCGCCCTGCTGCGTCTCTCCGCGCCCCGCCGGCCGCGCCTGGCTCAGCAGCCCGCGCGGGACCGTCCGAGCACGTCGAGCTGCCGTTGCAGGCGCTCGACCTGCGAGGCGCGCTGCTGGGCCTGGTACAGCCGCAACGCGTGCCGCCACGCCTCGGTGGCCTGCTCCGGCTCGCCGAGGGCGTGGTGGGTGTCGCCCAGCCGCTCCGCCGCCTCCGCCTCGTTGAACGGGTTGTCCACCTCGCGCAGCAGGGCGACCGCCCGCCGGTAGTGGTCGAGCGCCTCGTGGTACCGACCCGCGTGGTGGGCGATGTAGCCGAGGGTGTCCAGCACCAGCGACTCGCCCTCGCGGTCGCCGTGGCGGCGGGCCAGGTCGAGCGCGGCCTCGCAGTCCACCCGCGCCTGTGGCAGCTCGCCCAGCAGGGCGCGGCACCAGCCGACGTGGCCGAGCCCCCACGCCTCCCACACCGGCAGGTCGGCGGCGCGGAACAGGTCCACGGACCGCGTCGAGTGCGCCAGCGCCTCGCGGATCGAGCCCATCTCCTCCAGGGCGGAGGCCAGCAGGTGGTGGGCGTGCGCCTGCCCGAACAGGTCGTCGTGCTCCTCGGCCACGGCCAACGCCCGCAGCAGGTGCGACCGCGCCTCCCGGTGCCGGTCGACGTCGGAGTACGCGCTGCCGATGGCGCGGTGGGTGGTCGACTCGACGACCGGGTCGTCCAGCCGCTCCGCCGCCGCCAGCGCCGCCTGCCACACGGCGAGGGCGTCGAGCTGGTAGCCGTGCCGCCGCTGGAACGTGTAGAGGCTCCAGGCGACGCCCCAGGCGGTGGCGTGCCACCCGTGCTCGACGGCGAGCTGCTGCACGGCCAGCACGTTCGGGTACTCGACGGTGAGCCACGCGACCGCCGCGCCCTCGTGGTCGAGCGGGAGCGGGTGGCAGCCGGGGGCGGGCTCGTCCAGGGCGATCGGCGGCCGGTGCGGTTCCAGCAGGCGCTCGGCGCGGTACGCGGTGTGCAGGTAGAAGTCGGCCAGCCGCCGCAGCGCCGCCGTGCGCGCCTCGTCGGGCAGGTCGCGCCGGGCCTGGTCGGCCGCGCACAGGCGCACCAGGTCGTGCATCCGGTAGCGGCCGGGCGTGTGCTGGTCGACCAGGTGCGCGTTCTCCAGCTCCTGGAGCGCGGTCCGCGCCGCGGCGGCGGGCAGCGCGGAGACGCCCGCGGCGGCGGGCTCGCCGATGTCGGACCCCGGCGCGAGGCCGAGCAGCCCGAACACGGTGGCCGGCTCGCGGGCGAGGGTCCGGTAGGACCACGACACGACGGCCCGCAGGTTGACGTCGGTGTGACCGGTGTCCAGCGCGTCCAGCCGCGCCGCGTGGTCGTGGAACTCCTCGGCCAGCGCCGCCAGCGGGAAGTCCGGGTGGCAGTGCGCGCGGGCCGCGATGATGCCGAGCGCCAGCGGCATCCCCGCGCACCGGTCCAGCAGCTCGGCCACCGCCTCCGGCTCGGCGGCCAGCCGGTCCTCGCCGAGGTGGCCCGCGAGCAGGCGGCGCGCCTCCGCGTCGTCCAGCACGCGCAGCGGCAGCAGCCGCGCGCAGTGCGCGGTGACCAGCCCGGTGAGCCTGCGCCGGCTGGTGATCAGCACCGTGGCGGTCGTGCCGCCCGGCAGCAGCGGCGTGACCTGGGCGGTGTCGGCGGCGTTGTCCAGCACCACCAGCAGGCGCTTGTCGGCGACCAGGCTGCGGTACAGGCCGACCCGGCCGTCCAGGTCGGCGGGCACGGCGGCCTGCGCCACGCCGAGCGCGTCGAGGAAGCCCCGCACGGCCGCCGCGGGCGTCACCGGTTCCCCCGAGGGGTCGAACCCGCGCAGGTTCACGTGCAGCTGCCCGTCCGGGAACAGGTCCAGGTTCCGGTACGCCCAGTGCAGGGCGAGCCACGTCTTGCCGATGCCGCCCGCGCCGCCGATCACCACCGTGCCCGCCGGGTGCTCGGGCCCGCCGAGCAGCTCGGTCAGCGCGGCCAGCTCGGCGGTCCGACCGGTGAACAGGCGGGGCGCGGCGGGCAGCTGGCGGGGCACCGGGGCCGGTCGCGTGACCGGGGTGGGCTTGGCCGCCGCGACGGGCGGCGGCGCGGCACCCCGGTCGGGCAGCGCCGGGTCGCCGGTCAGGATCTGGTGGTGCAGGCGCCGGAGCGGCCGGCTCGGGTCGACGCCCAGCTCGTCGGCGAGCTGCCGCCGCACCCGGTCGTAGTGCTGGAGGGCGTCGGCCTGGCGGCCGCACCCGCACAGCGCCAGCAGGTACTGGCCGGCCAGGCGCTCGTCCAGGGGGTTCTCCGCGACCTCGTCGGCGAGGGTGACGACCAGCTCGGTGTGCTCGCCTCGGCGGAGCCGGATGTCGGTGAGGTCCAGCCGGGCGGCGTTGCGCTGCCGGGTGAGCATGGCGCGGACCGCGGCGAACCAGGCGGTGTCCGCGGACTCGAACGGCTCGCCGCGCCACAGCGCCAGCGCCCGCTCGTACCGGGCGGCGGCCCGCTCGTCGTCGTCGGTGGCGCGGGCCTGGTCGAGCAGGGCGAGGAAGCGGTGCACGTCCACCGCCGCCTCCTCGGCGGTGAGCCGGTAGCCGGGGGCCTGCCGCGTGATGGTCACGTCACCGGCGGGCGCGAGCACCCGGCGGAGGAGGGCGACGTAGGTGTGCAGCGCGTTGTGGGGGTGGACGGGCAGCCGGCCGCCTCCCCAGACCCGCTCCACCAGCCCGTCCAGCGGCACGACCCGGTTGGCGTCGACGGACAGGGCGGCCAGCACGAACCGCTGCCTGGCCGGTCCCACCTCGACGGGGCGATCGCCGATCCGCGCCTCGATGTTGCCGAGCAGACGGAGTTCCATCGCCATGCAGAGCCCTTCCCCGCGTCGGGCCGGCAGCGCGGACCCGGATCGCCGGGTGTTGTCATATCGGACGCCGGTCTCGGAGCTCAAGCGTTACCAAAGGATTGCGCGCGTTCGGGCGGGCGTGCTGGTCCGTGCGGTGGTCGCCGGGTGGCCGGTCATGTGACCACTTTTCCGAACAGGACCGCGCGCGGACCACCCGCGCTCGGTGACGGGCGGACCCGGACGGGTGGGATCGTGCCGCCCGAACCGGTCGCGGCCGGGGGTGACCCGCGCGGACGTCACCGGACGACGCGAACCGGGCGGGTGGGGGACGCGGTCGGGCGAAGAACCAGGTCGGCCGCGGGGTTCCGGTGTCGGGAACGGCCGCTCGGGGCGTCGGGAGCCACACCATCGGGGCATCCGTCGGCGCCGGGGGAGTCGTGGCCGGTGCACCGGGTACCGCTACGTCGTACCTCCCGCGCGGCGTGCGGTCACCGGGCGTCGCGGGCGGTGCGACCCGTCACCCCCTGTCCGGGCGAGGAGCCGGTGGACCATGAGGATCAAGACGTTCGGCGCGATCGTCGTCGCGGTCACCGCCGCGGCGGTCGCGGTCCTGCCCGCACCGGCCGGCTCCACGCCCGCCGACCCCGCCACCGCCGCCCCCGACCCGGCGTCCTCCGGACCCGCCACCGCCCCAGCCGCCGAGCCGGTCACCGCCGACCCGGCCACCCCGGACCCGGACGAGCCCGTCATCCTCAACGCGGGCGCGCCGGACGCGGTGCCCGACCGGTACGTCGTCGTGCTCCGCGGCGACGGGCAGGACGCCCAGCAGGTCGCCGCGACCGCCGCCGCGTTGACCCAGCAGCACGGCGGGCAGGTCCGCCACACCTACGGCGCGGCGCTCGACGGCTACTCGGCGGAGATGACGGCCGAGCAGGCGGTCCGCGTCGCCCGCGAGCCGGGCGTCCGCTACGTGCAGCAGGTGTCGCGGATGGTCGCGGTCGACACCCAGGAGCACCCGCCGAACTGGGGCGACGACCGGATCGACCAGCTCGACCTGCCGCTGGACCACGCCTACACGCACCCCGCCGCACCGGGGCGCGGCGCGCGGGTCTACGTCCTGGACACGGGCCTGAACGCCGCGCACGAGGACTTCGCCGGCCGGGTCGGCGAGGGGTTCGACGCGGTCGACCGCGACACGACGCCGCAGGACTGCCACGGCCACGGCACGCACGTCGCGGGCACGGCGGCGGGCGCGGTCCACGGCGTCGCCAAGGAGGCGACCGTGGTGCCGGTGCGGGTGCTCGACTGCGGCGGCCGCGCCACCGACGACGACCTGCTGGCCGGGATCGACTGGGTCAAGGCCAACGCCGCGCGACCGGCCGTGGTGAACTTCAGCATCGGCTGCCGGCAGCGCTGCGCGGACCAGGCCCTCGACGACGCCGTGCGGTCGGTGATCGCGGGCGGCGTGCCGTGGGTGCAGGCGGCGGGCAACGCGGCGGACGACGCGTGCCACTTCAGCCCGCAGCACCTGCCCGAGGGGATCACGGTCGGCAACAGCACCCGGTCCGACGGCCGCCAGCGCAACAGCAACCAGGGCGCCTGCCTGGACCTCTTCGCGCCGGGCACCGACATCGTCTCGGCGGTGCACACCGCCGAGCGCGGCAGCACCACCATGACCGGGACGTCGATGGCGTCGCCGCACGTCGCGGGCGCGGTGGCGCTGTACCTGGCGCGGCACCCGTACGCGACGCCGGCGCAGGCCCGCGACGCGCTCGTCGCGCACGGCAGCTCGGGGAAGGTGGGCGACGCCGGCAGCGACTCGCCGAACGTCCTGCTGCACACCGCCTTCCTCAACGGCTGCGCGCCCGTCACCGACGACACCGACCGCCCGACCACCGCCGGTGGCGCGGTCGAGAGCGCCGTCACCGTCGCCGGCTGCGCGGGGAACGCCTCCGCCACCGCGTCCGTGTCCGTCGCCGTCACCCACACCGACGTCGGCGACCTGGTCGTCTCGCTGGTCGCGCCGGACGGCGGCGTGCACGTGCTGCACGACCGCGCGGACGCCGGCACGGGGGAGCTGCGGCGCGCCTACACCGTCGACCTGTCCGGCCACGTGCGCGAGGGCACGTGGACGCTGCGCGTGGCGGACGCCGGCACCGGCGGCTCGGGCAAGCTCGACTCGTGGACCCTGGCCCTGTGACCGCGTGGCCCGCACGGCCGCCGGACCGCACGACCTCGGGCCCGCACGACCTCGGGCCCGCACGACCTCGGGCCCGCACGACCTCGGGCCCGCACGACCTCGGGCCCGCACGACCGCCGAGCCGTGCGACCGGCCAGCCACATGGCCTCGGGTCCGCACCGCCGCCGAGCCCGTGCGACCGCCGGCCCGCACCACCGCCCGCTCAGGCGTTGAGGTAGGCCAGCACGGCCAGCACGCGGCGGTGGCCGCCCTGGTCGTCGGGCAGGGCCAGCTTGGTGAAGATGTTCCGGATGTGCTTGTGCACCGCGCCCTCGCTGACCACCAGGGTGTCCGCGATGGTGGCGTTGTTGTGGCCCTCCGCCATCAGCGCCAGCACCTCGCGCTCCCGGCCGGTGAGGGACTGGAGCGGGTCGTCGGCCTTGCGGCGGACCAGGAGCTGGGAGATCACCTCGGGGTCCATCGCGGTGCCGCCCTCGGCCACGCGCCGCAGGGCGTCGAGGAACCGCTCGACCTTGCCGACGCGCTCCTTGAGCAGGTAGCCGACCCCGCCCGCGCCGTCCGCGAGCAGCTCGGCGGCGTAGCTGTTCTCCACGTACGCCGACAGCACGAGGACCGGCAGGCCGGGGTGGCGGCGGCGGGCCTCGACGGCGGCGCGCAGCCCCTCGTCGCGGAACGACGGCGGCAGGCGCACGTCCATCACCACGGCGTCCGGGCGGTCGTCGGTGATGGCGGCCAGGAACTCGGTCGCGTTGTCCACGGCCGCGACCACGTCGACCCCCGCGTTGCCCAGCAGCAACGTCAGCCCCTCGCGCAGCAGGACGTCGTCCTCGGCGATCACGACCCGCAAGGCAGCTCCACTCGCAACACGGTCGGCCCGCCGGGCGGGCTGCTCAACTCGGCCCGGCCGTCGAAGGCGTCGGCGCGGCGCCGGATGCCGACGATACCGGTTCCCCGGCGGTCGTCCGCACCACCGCGGCCGTCGTCGCGCACCGTGATCAGCAGGGTGTCGTCCGTCGCCGCCAGGCGCACCGACGCCGCGCTCGCCCCCGCGTGCTTGGTGATGTTGGTCAGCGCCTCCGCGATGATGAAGTACGCCGCCGCCTCGATCGCCGCCGGCCGCCGCCCGATGGGCGCCACGTCCAGCGTGCACGGCACCGGGCAGCGGGCCGCCAGCGCCGACACCGCGCCGTCCAGCCCCCGGTCCGACAGCACCGGCGGGTAGATGTCGCGCACCACGTCCCGCAGCTCGGCCAGCGCGTCGATCGCCGTGTCCTGCGCCTTGCGGACCAGCCCGAACGCGGCCTCCGGGTCCCGGGCGCGGATCTGCTCGACGATGCCCAGCTGCATGACGACGGCGGCGATCCTGGCCTGCGCGCCGTCGTGCAGGTCACGTTCGATGCGGCGCAGCTCGGCACCGTGCGCCTCCAGCGCGCCCGCGCGGGACGCGGTCAGCTCCGCCACGCGGTCGGTCAGCCGGACGCCCTTGGCGGGCGACAGCAGCCGCCGCGCCACCCGCGCGTACCACCGGGCCACGGCGGGCAGCTGCAACGTCAGCAGGCCGTAGCCCACCCCGATCGCGATCGCGACGGACGTGCTCGGCCACGAGTCCACCACCACCCCGAACGACGTCTCCACGCCGCCCGGCACGAGCCACCAGTACAGCGGCATGAGCAGGTGGTTCACCGCGCTGGGCGCGAGGCCGAACGCGAGCCCGCCGAGCACGAGGCCCACCGTGCCGTGCAGGACCAGCCACGCCGCGTCACGCCGGGTGGCCGGGTCGGCCAGCGCCGTCCCGACCCGGTGCGACAGCGGCCCGTCCAGCAGCCGGTACGCCTCGGGGATCGGCGTGCCCAGCAGCGCGCCCGCGCGGCGGCGCTCGACGTCGACCAGCCGGCGGACCAGGTGCAGCGCCTCGGGCAGGGCGGGCAGGCCGACCCCGACCAGGCACAGCACCGCGACGATGAGCAGGCAGGCCAGCGCGAGGAACGACAGGAGGGCCGTGCCCGCGCCGACGACGAGGTAGCGGACGGCGGCCCACAGCGCGGCGAGGCGAGCGTTCATACCGCGATTCTGCACGTCCACGCCCGCGATCACGGTAGTGCTGGCTATACCACGGGACGCCTGCCAGCGGTATCGCCCGGATCGTCCAACCCGGACGACACTTCTGGCCGGCAAGCTTCGAGGAGGGGAACGGCATGGTGTCAGGAACGGTCGCCGTCGACACGGCACACGCGTTGCGGCTGGAGTCGGTGCGCAAGGTCTACGGCTCGGGCTCGAACGCGGTCACCGCGCTCGACGGGGTCACGGCCGGCCTGCGCCGGGGCGCGTTCACGGCGGTGATGGGACCGTCCGGATCGGGCAAGAGCACGTTCCTGCACTGCGCCGCCGGCCTGGACCGGCCCACGTCCGGGCGGGTGCTGCTGGGCGACACGGATCTCACCGGGCTGTCCGAGAACGCGCTCACCGAGCTGCGGCGGCAGCGGATCGGGTTCGTCTTCCAGGCGTACAACCTGATCCCGTCGCTGACCGTGCGGCAGAACATCACCCTGCCGCTGCGGTTCGCGGGCGCGCGGGTGGACGAGGACTGGCTGCGGGAGATCGTCGCGCGGGTCGGCATCGCGGCGCTGCTGGACCGCAGGCCCGCCGAGCTGTCCGGCGGCCAGCAGCAGCGGGTCGCGATCGCCCGCGCCCTGGTGACCCGGCCGGAGGTGCTGCTGGCCGACGAGCCGACCGGCGCGCTGGACACGCGGACCGGCCGGCAGGTGCTGGACCTGCTGCGCGGCCTGGTCGACACGGTGGGGCAGACCGTGCTGATGGTCACGCACGACCCGGTCGCCGCGTCCTTCGCGCACAGCGTGCTGTTCCTGGCCGACGGCCGGTTCGCGGGCGAGCTGCGCGAGCCGACGCCGGACCAGGTGGTGCGCAGGCTGACCGGTCTCGGGGAGTGGTGAGCGGTGCGTGACATCGCCTGGCAGTTGGTGAAGGCCCGCAAGATCGGGTTCGTGGGCGCGTTCCTGGCGATCCTGCTCGGCACGGCCGTGGTCGCCGCGTGCGGCATCCTCATGGAGTCCGGTTTCCGCTCCGGTGTGCCCACCGAGCGCTACGCCGCCGCGCCCGTCGTGGTCGGCGGACGGCAGGAGGTGCGGCCACCCGACGCCGACTTCCTCGCCACGCAGCCGGTCGGCTCGCCGCCCGCCGTGCCGGGCGCGCTGGTGGGGAAGGTCGCGGCGGTGCCCGGTGTGGCGGAGGCCGTGGGCGAGCGGACGTTCCCGGCGCGCGTCGTGCGGGACGGCGCGGTGCTGGAGGCGCTGGGGCACAACTGGGAGTCCGCCGTGCTCACGCCGTTCTCGGTGCGCGAGGGGCGCGCACCGGCGGCGGACGGCGAAGTGGTGCTGGACGCCGACCTGGCGCGCCGGGCGGGCGTCGGGGTGGCCGACCGGGTCGAGGTCATGACGACGTCGACACCGCTCGCCTACGAGGTGGTCGGCATCGCCGCGCCGCCCGGCGCGGACGGCCTGGCCGGGCAGTCGGCGCTGTACTTCACCGACGCGCGCGCCGGTGAGCTGTCCGGCACGCCCGACCGGTTCCACGCGATCGGCGTCTTCGGCGACGCCGGCGTGGTCGACCGCGTCGAGCGGGCGCTGGCAGGCGACCACGTCGAGGTCGTCTCGGGCGACGACCGCGGCACGGTGGAGTTCGCGGCCGTCGGCCGGTCCAGGGCGGTGCTGATCGCGATCGCCGGGTCGTTCGGCGGAATCGCGCTGCTGGTCGCGGTGTTCGTGGTGGCGGGCACGCTGGCGCTGACCATCGAGCAGCGGCGGCGGGAACTGGCGCTGCTGCGCGCCATCGCCGCGACGCCGAGGCAGGTCGGCAGGCTGATCGCCACGGAGACCACGATGGTGGCCTCGGTCGCCGCCGTGCTCGGCGCGCTGGGCGGCATCGGGGTCGGGCACGGGCTGCGGGACGCGTTCGCGGCGATCGGCGTCATCCCGGACGGCTTCGCGCTCTCCGTCGGCCCGCTGCCGCTGGTCGCCGCGATCGCGCTCAGCCTCGGGGCGGCCCGCCTGGCCGCGTGGGCGGCCTCCCGCCGACCCGCGCGCATCCCGCCGACGGAGGCCCTGGGCGACGCCGCGGTGGAACGGCCCGAGCCGGGTCGGTGGCGGCTCGTCGCGGGCACGCTCGTCCTCGCGGGCGGCGCGGGGTTGGCGACCGCGCCGCTGTACGTCGCGGGCGATGCCGGGGTCGCCATGACCGGCATGTCGGTCCTGCTGGCCGTGATCGGGGTGTCCCTGCTCGGCCCGCTCGCGGTCGGGCCGATCCTGCGCCTGGTCGCCGTGCCGCTGGGCAGGCTCGGCGTCACCGGCTTCCTCGCCGCCGCCAACAGCAGGGCCAACCTGCGCCGGGTCTCCGCCGCGCTGACGCCGCTGACGCTGTCCATCGCGTTCGCGGTGGTGAACTTCTTCAGCCACACCACCGCCACCGCGGCCACCGCGCAGCAGGCGGAGCGGGCCACCACGGCGGACTACGTGCTGTCCGCGCCGGGCGGCGTCTCGCCGGAGGTGGCGGAGGCGGCGCGGCGGATCGACGGCGTGGCGGCGGCCACGTCCCTGGTCCGCACGCAGGTGGTCGTGGCCTACGACGAGGCCGGCGCCAAGCGCGTCGAGCGGTACCCGGCGGTCGGGCTGGACCGGCCCGGCGGCACGCTCGACCTCGGTGTGCTGAGCGGGAGCCTGGACGACCTGCGCGGCGACGCGGTGGCGCTGAGCGAGGCGGAGGCGAGCTGGCTGGGCGCGCGCGTCGGCGACGAGGTGGAGCTGTACCTGGACGACGGGCAGCCCAAGAAGCTGCGGCTGGTCGCCACCTACGAGCGGGGTTCCGCGTTCGGCGACCACGCGCTGCCCGCCGAGCTCGTGCGGGCGCACTCGCAGTCGCGCCTGGACAGCTCCACCCTGGTCCGCCTGGCGCCGGGCGCGGACCGGGCGGAGGTCGCCGCGGCGCTCGGCGAGCTGGCCGGCCGCTACCCGGGCCTGACCACCGCGGACCGGTCGGGCGTGGCGCCCACCGAGGACGGCGGGCGCACGCTCCAGTTCTGGGTGAACATCGTGGCGGTGGGCGTGATCCTGGGCTACATCGCGATCGCGGTGGCCAACACGCTGGTCCTGACCACGGCGCAGCGGCGGCGGGAGTTCGCGCTGCTCCGGCTGGTCGGCGGCACGCGCAGGCAGGTGGTGCGGATGATGCGCAAGGAGGCGTTCACGTTGGTGGGCATGGCGATCGTGGTCGGGACGCTCATCCCCGCCGTGCCGCTGCTGCTGCTGAGCGTGGCGCTGTCGGGGACCGTGCTGCCGGCCGGGCCGATCGCGGTGTACCTGGGGATCATCGGCTTCGCGGCGCTGCTGGGCCTGCTGGCGCTCGGCCTGCCGACCCGGTTGGCGCTGCGGGCCCGGCCGATCGACGCGATCGGCGTGCGGGAGTAGGCCGCGGCACACCCGGCACCGGCCCGGCGGAGGGTTCTCCCGACCCGCCGACGAACCGGTGCCGGGTGTGCCGCGCCGCCACGACTCCGGTGCCATGCCGGCAGCCCACCCCTGCACGCCCTGGAGTCCACAGTGGACTTCCTGGTGGGTGGCACGGGGGGTCGATGTGGGACCATGTGCGTTCAGCGTGCGTTCTCGACTGGACCAGGGGGGCACATGACCCGCTTGCTGATCCAACCCGTGGCCAATCCGGAGGCCCGGCGCAACCGGGGGAAGACCCTGCACCGCGAGGTGGACTTCCGCCAGGCCGGGTACTGGGGTGCGCTGACGGCAGGGGAACGCTTGCTGCTGTCGAACCTGCATCCCGACGGGACGGCGCCGTTCTGGGGGACGCGCGCGTTCCTCGATCGGGGCATGGCCGGCGTGGGGATGGGTGACGTGGCGCTGTTCACCTGGGACAACCACGTCCGCGCCATCGGCGAGGTGGGCGCGAGCTTCCGCAACTCGGCGTTCGCCGACGCGCTGTGGAAGGAATCCCCGGACGAGGACAGCTTCGTCAACGTCTACAGCCTGATCGCGCTGGACGACACGGTGGTCATCCCGTACGGCGCCCTCGCCGCCGCGTCCGGCGGTGCGCTCAACGGCCCTTTCCGGCAGGGCTCCGTGGTCGACGACCCGGCGGTCGTCGACCAGGTGATCAGCGGGCTCGGCATCGAGAGGGTGACCGCCGCGGTGGTGGAGGACGCGCGCGAGGAGCACGTCCGGTCGCGACTCGAACGCGGACTCGCGATCGAACTCGAAGCCGTCCACACCACCGAGGTCGACTACTCGCTCCCGGCGCGGTCGGTCCGCGCGCGCCGGGCGGAGTCGCTGCTGGTGCGCGAGTACGTCGCGGCCCACCCCGAAGCGCACTTCCAGCGGATCGTGTCCGCGGCCGGGTACTCGGACGTGTACACGGTCGGCAAGGACGGCGCGGAGGTCATCGAGGCCAAGGGCGGGTTCGGACGGGACCGCGTCCGGCAAGCGGTGGCCCAGCTGCTGCACTACGCACCCCACTGCCCGAAACCCGTGGCCCGGCTGACCGCGTTGTTCCCGGCCCTCCCGGACGCGGTGGACGTCGCCCTCCTGCACAGCGTCGGCATCGACTGCGTGCACCGGACGGGGCCCGGCGAGTTCGAGCGCGTCCCGGCCCCCGCCGCTCGCCGCGCGCACATGCTGCCCGTGTGGAACGACGACTTCTCGGACTGACGGCGACCTACTCCGGCGTGATGCGGCACAGCTCCCGGTGGTACCGGATGTGCTCCTCGTCGACCTCGTGCTCGGGGTGGTGGCGCAGCTCGCCGAGCACCGCGTTGTCGTGGACCTGGCGGACCACGCCATCGGCGTCGACGTAGATGCCGAACCGGTCGAACCGCGCGTGGCAGTTCGGGCACAGGCACAGGGCGTTGCCGAGGTCGTCCGGCCCGTGGTGCGGCGCGCCCACGCCCCTGATGTGCGCGCACTCGCTGTAGAAGCCGACCCCGGTGAGGAGCCGCGTGCCGCAGAACTGGCACGTGTGGTCGTGCAGGGCGATGACGTGGTCGGCGACGCTCCGACGACGGGCGACGACGTCCCCGCTCCGCCTCCGCCGCCGGGCGGGGCCGGTCCTCGGCCGGGGCCGCCCGCCGGCCCGCGCGTAGTCCGCCAACCCCAGGCTCGCGAGCAATTCCTCCGTTTCGGTGATGTCGTCCAGGTGGCGTCCGCGCAGGGCGTTGATCGCCCGCGTGCGAACCTGGACGGACGACAGCAGCTCATGGCACCGGTCGTCGAAGCCCGCCACGGGCCCCGTGCCGGCGGCCGTCGCGTCGACCCGCCACACCCCGGTGCCCTCCAGGTGCCAGAACAGGTCCTTCACGGCCTCCGGGCCGGGGTCGCCGTCGTAGTCGCGGAGCACGTCGCCGACACCGCGGCAGAAGTCCTCCTCCGCGTGCCACCTCGTGGCGCGCCCGTGCCACCGGCCGATCGCCCACAGCAGCGCCAGCGCCTGCCGCTTCCCGGACTGCTCCGCCCGCCGCCGGTCGAGGGTGATCAAGCGGGCCAGGAACTCCTCGGTCGACCACCCCGCCCGCTCGGCGCTGGTGGGCCGCGCGCCGGACGGCTCGGCGTCGTCCTCCGGCCCGGAGCGGGCACCCCCGGCGGGCGCGCCCATCCCGTCGACCCGGAAGCCGAGCGCCACCAGGTGCCGCCCGACGGTCGCCCGTCCGCCGATGAGCTGGTCGTGCCGCAACGCCGTGCCGTTCCGGTACTTGTGCGCGACGCCCACGATCGCCTTGGAGTCGTACCGCTTGCCGTCGTGGACGAGCACGTACAGCCGGGCTTTGTCGTACCCGTACTCGGCCAGGAAGGCTTCCCGCCCCTTCCGGTCGTACTCGGCCATCGCCGCCACCACGTCCTGCCGCCGGACGTCCGTGTACCCCATGTCGCACAGAGCAGGAGCCGCCACCGACAACGCGACCGACAACGCCACCGACCGCGGTCAGCACAGGCCGCTCAGGAAGCGTTGCGTCTCGGGGTCGGTGGAGTAGAACCGGCAGCCCCGCGTCGCCCGGCTGGCCAGCACCCAGTAGGTGTTCAGCGCCAGCGGCAGGTAGCGGTCGGGGGAGAGGCTGTTGAGGGCCGTGTCGTGGCTTCGCCGCGGGTCCGCCACCCAGCGGTCGTCGCGGCGGACCAGGTCCGCGCCGAAGATCACGCCGCCGTAGTCGTACTCGAGGCCCTGGCACGTGTAGACGCAGCCGACCTGGTCCTGCCCGCCCCGGTCGGTCGCCCAGAACTCGCGGCGCGGGGCGATGATCGTGCCGTCGGGGCCGCGGTGGGCGGAGCCGGCGTTCCAAGGCCGTCGCCAGACCCGGTCGACCCCCTCGCGGTCGGTCCAGCGGATGACGACGTCGTCGCTGAGCGGCCTGCCCTCCACGCGCTTCGGCCACGGCCAGCAGAAGCCCGCCGCGACGCGCCCGGCGGGCCCCTGCCGCCGGACCCAGGCGTCCAGCTCGTCCGGGTCCCGGACCACACCCGCGTCGTAGTCCGCTCCGGTCCACGCCGGCGGCCGGCCCTCGTCCGACAGCAGCCGGCTCAACCAGTTCAGGTAAGCCTGGGAACCGCCGCAGCGGAACTGGCTGGTCAACTCGACGTGGCGGAACTCGGCGCCCTCCTCCGCCGCGACGCGCCGCAGCTGCTCGACGGTGACGCCCTCGTTCGGCCGGATCACCTGGCGCTCGTCCAGCAGGAAGACGCTGACCGGGGCCTTCCTGACCAGGCGACGGGCTTGGAACGGCCCGTTCCTGAGTCGGTGCGCCTCGTCCACCAGCGGGATGACGCCGTCGCCGAGGGGCGCGTCCGGGAACGCGAACAGCCCCCTGGTTCGGGTCCGCTCGTCCAACGCGCGTTGGAGCTGGCGCATCAGCGTGCCCGACGGCGTGAGCAGGCGGGTGGTCAGCCGGCCCGCCTTCGCGGTGAGGAACGGGATGTCGGCGAGCAGCCTCAGCGCGACCACGGTCTTGCCCGTGCCCGGTCCGCCGGTCACCGCGATCACCCGCCGGCGACCGGGGACGGCGTCCACCACCGCCTTCGCCACCCGCACCTGCGCCGCCTGCTGCTCGCCGAGCAGGATGAACTCCGACTTCCGCGCGAGGATCTCGTCGAGCGCGGCGAACAGCTTCGGCGAGGGGCGGTGCTCCAGGGCGAGGAACCGGGCGAGCTGCTCCTCGGCAGGCGACCTCAGGTCCGCGCACCCGAGCAGCGCGGCGAGGTCGCCCGGCACGGCGTCGGTCAACTCGTCGCCGGACAGGATCGGCACGGCGCCGCTGCCCGGTCGGCCGTCGACCTCGGCGCGCAGCCGCCGCGCCAGGTCGCTCCGGGCGTTGTGCAGCACGGCGACGCCGCGGAACAGCAGGTCCAGGGTCGCGTCCTCGAGCCACCGCTCCAGGTAGCTCAGGTAACCGGCGGTCTGCCGGCACGGGTGCACCCGCTCGATCCCCGGGGCGATCTCCACTTCCAGCGAATCGGCGCGCCGGACCCGGTCCCACTGCTTGAGTTCCACGACCACACCCGTCAACCCGCCGCCGGGTCGCGCGCCCAGCACCAGGGCGTCGACCCGCTCACCGGTGCCGGGCAGCTCGAACTCGAGCACCAGCGCCAGGTCCCCGAGGCCGGCCCTGAGCAACGCGGCCACCAGCACCGGCCAGCTGTTGCGCCAACTCCGGATCTCGGCGTCGCCCGGTTGTTCACCCCGGCCACGCCGGAACCTGTCGACGCACCCGGCGACGAAGCCGTCGGGGTCGGACCGCAGCACCTCGGCCGCGTCCCGGACGGAGCCCTGGTACACGTGCATGATCCAGAGCTACCAGAACCGCCGGGCGGATTCCGGGCGTGTCGAGGAACGACGTGCAGGCAGTGCGACGCGCGTGGTGGAGTGTGCGGTGGCGGGATCGGTGTGCCGCGGAGCCGGTGGCACGGCGGTGTTCGGGCGCGCCCGCGCCCGGTGGCGCGGCTGGTCGCGTGTGCGACCACCGGAGGAATGCTCGGATTTCCACCTGTGATCGACTCGCGGCGTCCCCGCGCGCGGCCCGGTGGGGGCGCGGGGGAGTGTCGGTGGGGGTCGTTAGTATCGCCCGGTGGGTTCGCATGAGGTTCTGCGAAGGGTCTTCGGGTACGACTCCTTCCGGGGCGACCAGCAGGAGATCGTCGAGCACGTCATCGGTGGGGGTGACGCGCTCGTCCTCATGCCCACCGGCGGCGGCAAATCGCTGTGCTACCAGATACCGTCGTTGGTGCGCGACGGCGTCGGGGTGGTCGTCTCGCCCCTGATCGCGCTCATGCAGGACCAGGTCGACGCCCTGCGCGACCTCGGCGTGCGGGCCGGGTTCCTCAACTCCACGCAGTACCCCGACGAGCGCTCGCTGGTCGAGGCCGAATTCCTCGCCGGCGAGCTGGACCTGCTCTACCTCGCGCCCGAGCGGCTGCGCGTGGAGCAGACCGTGCGGTTGCTGGAGCGCGGGAAGATCGCCCTGTTCGCGATCGACGAGGCGCACTGCGTGTCGCAGTGGGGCCACGACTTCCGGCCCGACTACCTCGCCCTCTCCCACCTGCACGAACGGTGGCCCGACGTGCCGCGGGTCGCGTTGACGGCCACGGCCACCAAGGCCACCCACGCCGAGATCGCGCAGCGGCTGGACCTGACCGGCGCGCGGCACTTCGTCGCCAGTTTCGACCGGCCCAACATCCAGTACCGGATCGTCCCGAAGAACGAGCCGAAGAAGCAGCTGCTGGAACTGCTGCGGAACGAGCACGCGGGCGACGCCGGAATCGTCTACTGCCTGTCCCGCAATTCCGTCGAGAAGACCGCGGAATTCCTCAACCAGAACGGCGTCCGGGCGCTCCCCTACCACGCCGGGCTCGATTCCGGCACGCGCGCGGAGAACCAGGCGCGATTCCTCCGCGAGGACGGCCTGGTGATGGTCGCGACGATCGCGTTCGGCATGGGCATCGACAAGCCCGACGTGCGGTTCGTCGCGCACCTCGACCTGCCGAAGTCGGTCGAGGGCTACTACCAGGAGACGGGCCGCGCCGGGCGCGACGGGCTGCCGTCCACGGCCTGGCTCGCGTACGGCCTCCAGGACGTCGTGCAGCAGCGCAAGATGATCGAGGACTCCGAGGGCGACCAGCAGCACCGCCGCCGGCTCGTCGCCCACCTGGAGGCGATGCTGGCGCTGTGCGAGACGGTCGAGTGCCGCCGCGTCCAGCTCCTCGACTACTTCGGCCAGCGCGGCGAGCCGTGCGGCAACTGCGACACCTGCCTGGAGCCGCCGGAGACGTGGGACGGCACGGTGCCCGCGCAGAAGGTGCTGTCCACCGTGTACCGCCTCAAGAACGAGCGGCGGCAGAAGTTCGGCGCCGGGCAGACCATCGACATCCTGCTGGGGCGCAAGACGGCCAAGGTCATCCAGTTCGACCACGACGCGCTGTCGGTGTTCGGCATCGGCACCGAGCTGAACGAGAGCGGCTGGCGCGGCGTCGTGCGGCAGCTGCTGGCCCAGGGGCTGCTCGCGGTCGAGGGCGAGTACTCGACGCTCGTGCTCACGCCGGGCAGCGAGGAGGTGCTCTACCGGGGCCGCAAGGTGCTCATGCGGCGGGAGGCCGAGCGCGCCGCGAAGGTCCGCACCGCCAAGTCGAAGCGCGCCGAGCCGGTGGAGCTGCCCGCCGAGGCCGCGCCGGTCTTCGAGCGCCTGCGGGCGTGGCGGGCGGCGACGGCCAAGGAGCAGGGCGTCCCCGCGTACGTGATCTTCCACGACGCGACGCTGCGGCAGATCGCGACCGCCGGGCCGAGCACGCTGGCCGAGCTGGGCACGGTCAACGGGGTCGGCGAGAACAAGCTGGCGAAGTACGGTCAGCAGATCCTGGACACGCTCGCGTCATGACGGGCGTCCCGAAGCGCCCCGACGCGCCGAAGCCGTCCGACGCGCCGAAGCGCCCCGCCGTGCCGGCGGGGTCTGGTGCCCCGGCGCGGTCTGATGCTTCGGCGCGGTCCGGCGCGCGGCGAGTGCGCGGTGAGCGGCGGCGGGTGCCCGGCGCCTCCGAAGCACGCGGCACGTCGGCCACGCCCGGCGTACCCCGCACATCCGGCACGCCCCGCCCCGCCGGCGCGTCCGATGCACCTGGCACGCCCCGCCCCGCCGGCGCGTCCGATGCACCCGGCGCGTCCCGCCCCGCCAGCACGCCCGGCGCGTCCCGCACCGCCGGCCCGGCCGGCGCACCCGGCCCCGCCGGGGAGCCGGCAGCGGTCGACGTGTCCGGCAGGCGTGAGCTGCCCCTCGTGCCCGGCGGGCTCCGCGCCGACTGCGAGCGCTGCTTCGGCCTGTGCTGCGTGGTGCCCGCGTTCGCCGCCTCGTCGGACTTCGCGATCGACAAGCCGGCCCGCACGCCGTGCCGCAACCTCGGCGCGGACTTCCGCTGCGGCATCCACACCGGCCTGCGCGACCGGGGTTTCCGCGGCTGCACGGTCTACGACTGCTTCGGCGCGGGCCAGCAGGTCGCCCAGGTGACGTTCGCCGGGCGGAGCTGGCGGGACGCCCCGGAGACGGCCGAGCTGATGTTCGACGTCTTCCCGGTGATGCGCGAGCTGCACGAACTGCTCTGGTACCTCACCGAAGCGCTCCGCCTGGACACCCCGCTGCACGCCGACCTGACGGAGGCGCGGGCGGACGTCGCGGCGCTCACCGCCGCGCCGCCGCACGAGCTGGCGGAGCTGGACGTCGGGCCGCGGTGGCGCACGGTGAGCGGGCTGCTGGAGCGGGTCAGCGCGCACGTCCGGGCCGCGCACGGCAAGCGGAAGTCCAAGCGCGGCGCGGACCTGATCGGCCGCAGGCTCGCCGGGGCGGACCTGCGCGGCGTCGACCTGCGCGGCGCGTACCTGATCGGCGCCGACCTCTCCCGCGCGGACCTGCGGTGCGCGGACCTCATCGGCGCGGACCTGCGGGGTGCGGACCTGAGCGGCGCGGACCTCACCGGCGCGCTGTTCCTGACGCAGGCCCAAGTGGACGCCGCGAAGGGTGACGGGAAGACCGTCCTGCCCCCGACCCTGACCCGGCCCGGCCACTGGCGCTGACCGCGCGACCGCGCCGGTCCCGCGACAGCCCGCGTCGAGCCCGAGCCCGACGCCGCGCCGGTCCCGCCGACAGCCCGCGTCGAGCCCGTGCCGGTTCCGGCTGCCACCGTCGATCCCGCGCCCGCCCGCCTACAGCCGCGCCAACGCCCCGTCCACCACGTCCTCCAACGCCCGCCGGTCGTGCGTCACCTTCGACAGCACGCGCAACCCGTAGTAGGCGCTCAGCAGGAACCGGGCGCTCACCAGCGGCTCGACGTCACCCGACAGCTCACCCGACCGCTGCCCCGCCGCGATCAGGTGGCACACCAGCACCTCCAACCGCCCGAACTGCCGCCGCACCTCCTCCGCCACCCGCTCGTCGGTGCCGCCCGCGTCGACGGCGGCGTTCACCGCCAGGCACCCGCGCCGGTCCGGGTCGGCCAGGTCGTCGTCGATCACGGCCAGCAGGAACGCCCGCAGCCGGTCCTTCACCGGGCCCGGCCCCTCCAGGACCTGCCGCCGGCAGCCGAGGTCCACCTCGGCGTACCGGCGCAGCACCCGCTCGTACAGGCCGTGCTTGCTGCCGTAGGCGTTGTACAGGCTGCTCCGCCCGAGACCCGTGCAGGCGCACAGGTCCTCCGTCGAAGTGGCCTCGTACCCCTTCGACCAGAACATCTCCATCGCGGCGGCCACGACCGCCGCGTCGTCGAAACCCCGCGGCCTGCCCACGTTCCGGAGCGTAGTCGGTCGAGCACGCATCGAGAGCGGTCGCGACCGCGCCCGAACGCCGCTGGTTCGGTCCCGTGCCGGGGAGTTCGGCGATCCGCAACCCGGCCACCGCGCCGGGCCCACCGGACGGGCCGGACCGCCGCGGCGACCACGACGGCGACCACGACGGCGGGCACGCCCGACGGCCGGGACCTACGTCGACGGGCGTAGGCCCACGAGCCGCCACCCGTCGGACGCGGCGACGGCGTCGGCGGCGACACCCTGCACGGCATGCGACTCCAGCCGACCGCCCGCAAGTCCGTCCTCCTGCTGCACGTCGTCTCGTCGGTCGGGTGGCTCGGCGTCACCGTCGGCGACCTCGTCCTGGCGGTCGCGGCGTTCGACCGGCCCGAGCTGTACCGGGCGATGGCGTTGCTGGGCGACCGCGTCGTGCTGCCGATGGGCCTGGTCGCGCTGGTGTCCGGGGTCGTGGTGTCCGTGGGCACGAGGTGGGGCCTGGTGAAGTACCGCTGGGTGCTGGTGAAGTTCGTGCTGACGGTGATCGCCGTGGTGGCGACGGCCTTCGCGCTGCGGTCCGGCCTGCACCGCGCGGCGGACGGCGCGGCGACCGGCGACGTCGGCGGCGCGGGGGTGGACGTGCTCGTCGCGTCCTGCGTGTCGCTGGCCATCTACACGGTCAACACCGCGCTGTCGGTGTTCAAGCCCTGGGGCCGGACGCGGTGGGGCTGAGCCCTTCCCGCCGGCGCTCCGCGGTCGCGCCCAGTTCCACCGGGTCGCACGCGGCCAGGTGGTCGCGCACCAGGGCGTGCGGGAAGCGGTGGCCGTCCACGAGCAGCACCCGGTCCAGGGCCGACTGGATGACCGCCTTGCGCCGCAGCGGGAACTCGTCCAGCGCGAGCGGCTTGGCGAGCAGTTCGGCGACCGGCTCGCACGGTCGCGCGGCCACCGGCGTCACGGCGAGCCCGATGAGCAGCCCGGTCACCGGCCCGACGCCCGTCCACTGGGGCACCGCGCCGAACACGGTGCCGAGCACCACGCCCGGCAGGGTGCCGAGCACCACGCCCGGCGCCGCGCCGAGCACCGCGGCGAGCCCGGCGCCGGCCAGCCCCGCGACGGGCGCCGAGCGCGGACCGCGTCCCGCCGGCGCGACGCCGCGCAGGCCCTCCCACACCCTCGTCAGCCCGCCGGTCAGCACGCCGACCACCGCGCCCGCGCACAGCCCGACGCCCAGCGCCGCCAGGAGGGCCGCCGGACCGGTCCGGACCATCACCGCCGCAGGCACGAGCGCGGACGCCACCGCCCAGTACCGGTCCCGCGTCACGCCCAGCGCCACCAGGAACGCCACGACCAGCACCAGCCCGAACCCGACGGGCGCGGGCCAGCGCGCCATCTGCCCGCCCAGCCGGCCGCCCACCACCGCCACCGCGCCCACGACCAGCGCGCCCGCCGCGAAACCCGTCGCCGCCCACCGCGCGCCGCCCGCCCGGTCACCCACCGGTGCGGGGAACCGCCCGCGCCGCAACGCCGCCGCGCACACCGCAGCCACCACCGCCGCGACGACCCCGAACGCCAGCCCCACCACGAGGCACAGCGCCGCCGCCGCGCCCGCCAGCGCACCCGGCGCGGCCCGCCGGAACAGCCGCCACACCACCTCGGGCCCGACGAAGTCCAGCCACACCTCCCGGCGCGGCAGCCGGTGGCGGGCCACGAGGTCCGCGCGGCGGCGGGCGATCCGGGCCAGGAACCGCAGCGCGCGCAACGTCCGCTCGGCCCGCCCCGGCCCGCGCGCCACCGACTCGACCACGTAGGTGTCGAGCACGCCCCGGTACTCCGCGCGCCCCGCCCGGTAGGCCAGGGCCAGCAGCCCGAACGCCAGCGGCGTGCGCACCTCGTCCCACGCGTCCGGGTCCTTCGCCAGCGCCTCGGCCAGCCCGTCCAGGCGGGGCGCGCACGCCGCGATCAGACCGAGGACGTCGGTGCGCCGCAGCGGTTCCACGTGCACCACGTCGTAGCGCGGCAGCCGTTCGTAGTCGTCGGTGGAGCAGCACAGCACGACGTGCGGCAGCCGCAGCGCGGTGATCCACGCCAGGCACTCGGCGCGGTCGGCCTCGGGCACCTCGTCCAGGTCGTCGAACAGCACCGCCAGCCGCCGCTCCCGCAGCCACGCCCGGCCCAGCCGCGCGCCGATCCGGTACCGCCGGGCGAGGTGCCCCAGCAGCCACTCGCCGAAGTCCTCCGCGGGCCGCCACCCGCCCAGGTCCACCAGCACCGGCACCAGCCGGTCCTCGTCGGCCTTCGCGCGGTGCACCAGCGTGGCGGCGAGTTCCAGCAGCAGCGACGTCTTGCCCGCGCCCGGCTCGCCGACCACCACCAGCGGCGCGGTGGAGCGCGTCGGCAGGCGGGGGCCGACGCGCGGCGCGACGCCGAGCTTGAGCCGCACCTGCTCCGCCGTCGAACCCTCCTGCCTGGCCCGGACGTACCGCTCCACGCGCTCCAGCGCGGCGGCCCGGTTCGCGGGGTGCGCGGGCAGGCGGCGCACCAGCAGGGCGCTGAGCGGGGTCCAGGCGGCCAGCGCGGCGGTGACGGCGGACAGCAGCACCAGGGACGGCCACAGCCACGTCGCGTACGGCCCGAGCACGCGTGGTGCGGAGCCGCCGGTCGCGGCGTTGATCGCGATCGGCAGGAGCACCAGGCACGTCACACCACCCGCGCCGATCAGGGCGATCCGGCGTGAGGCGCGCGCGAGTCTCCGGTGGTCCATGTGCCCCTTCCGCAGGTCGCAACGACGGTAACGGCGTTTGCGGTCCCGTGGTAGGTGGGTTCCCGTGCGCGGGTGACCACCACCGGCGATTACCTCGAACGGCCGAGCCCACGCGTGTGCAGCGGGATTCCGCGCGCGACGGGAGGTCCGGCGCGCGGGGCGCGAGTTCGGCGTGTGCGGCGGGAGCTTCGGCGGGTGCGGTGGGAAGTGCGGCGCGTGAGGTGGGCGGTGCGCCGCGTCAGGGTGAGCGGTGCGCCGCATGTGGCGCGGGGCGGTGACGGGCGCGTGCGGTGCGGCGCGAGCACCCGCTGTCGGAGGACCGGGCCGTGCGCTGATCGGGTGCGCTCAGCCCGTCAGGAAGTCCACGATCAGCCGGTTCACCTCGGCCGGCCGTTCGAGGAAGCCGTAGTGCCCCGCGTCGGCGACCTCCTCGTACCGCGCGCCGGGGATCGCCTCGGCCACCTCGCGCCCCAGGTGCGGCGGCAGGACGCGGTCGTCGGCGAAGCCCACCACCAGGCAGGGCACCCGGATGGCCCGGTAGGCGTCGAGCCGGTTGCCGAACTCGTCCAGCTCGTACTGCGCCCGCACGCCCGCGCCGACGGCCGGCCCGGTGAACTCGAAGACGTCGAGCCAGTCGCGGGCCGCCACCGGGTCGCGCAGGGTCGCGGGGGAGAGGTTGAGCACCGCGTTGACCGCCGCGAAGTACCGGCCGGGCAACGTGATCCCCTGGTCGTACAGGGCGCGTTCGCCCTGCGACAGGGCGTGCTGCACCGGGTCGTCGCGGCCGGCCGTGCCGAGCAGGACGGCGCGCTTGAGGAGGTCGGGCCGGGCCAGCGCCAGTTCCTGGGCGACGCGTGCGCCGATCGACGTGCCGACGACGTGCGCGGGGCCGCCGAGGTGCTCGATCAGCGCGGCCGTGTCGCCGACGAGGTCCTCGACCTCCATGCCGGAAGCGCACTCGTCCGTCGGCGGGATGCCCCGGTTGTCGAACGTCGCCACCCGGAAACCGGCCGCCCGCAGCGCGGGCACCTGGTGCGGGTGCCACACCCGGCCGGGGCTGCCGGTGCCCATCACCAGCACGACCAGGTCGCCGGCGCCCTCCACGTGGTAGTTGACCGTGATCCCGTTGAGCGCGGCTGTCGGCATGGCGGGAGGGTAACGACCGGGTCCGCGCGCACGCCATCCCGCCGGCGAGCCCGTCGCGCCGGACGCGGGTCAGGGTTCGGCCCTGAGGCGAGCGGCCCTGTCGGGGTCCACGTACCACCTGCCGGACCCCGAGCCGGGCCGGCCGGTGCCGCGCGCGGCGTTCGGCGAGGCGCGCCCGGCCGCGACCACGCTGGCGCGCGGGCCGGCCGATACCCGGATGCGGATCGAGGCCGAGGTCACCGCCCGGCGCGGGGCCCGTGCGCGGCCCACTCGATCGCCGGGCAGTGGTTCATGACCATGTCCAGCCCGGCGGCGGTGGCGCGGGCGTAGGCGGCGGTGTCGACGACGTCGAGCTGGAACCACACGGCCTTCGCGCCGATGCGCACGGCCTCGTCGGCGAACTGCCCGGCGGCCTCGGAGCGGCGGAACACGTCCACGCAGTCCACCGGGAACGGGATGTCGGCCAGCGTCGCGTAACCCGGCTCGCCGAGGACGGGCTCCGCGTCCGGGTGCACCGGTACGACGCGCTTGCCGTGCTGCTGGAGGAACCGCGCGACGCCGTGCGCGGCGCGGTGCGGGTGGTTCGCCAGCCCGACGACGGCCCACGTGTCGCAGTCGGCCAGGATGCGCCGGATCGTCGCGGGGTCGTCCCAGGGATCGGTCATGCGACCAGCCTAGATCGGGCCGGCGCGGTGCGGTGGATGATCCGCGCGACGGCACGGGGCCCGCCGTGCGCGACGGCACCGCGAGCCGTCGCGCACGTCGTGCGCGCGGGAGCGGGTCCCTCCCACCGCCGACCTCGAACCGGGAGTCGCTACGGCCGTGCCAGGCCGCAGCCGGGCGCGTTCAGGTCCAGCCGACCACCGCCCGGCAGGCACGGCGCCATCTGGTACGTCTGCTGCGCGTACCCGATGCCGCGCCGCACGGTGATGTTGCCGGACTCGTCGACCTCACAGGGGTTGTTGGTGGTGCACCGGCCGCCGCTCTCGTTGCCGGTGTTGTTCACGCCCACCACCGCCCCGCTCGCCACGTCCACCACGGGCGAGCCGGACGTGCCGCCGACGACGTTGCACGACGCCGTGTAGCGGATGGAGTCGTGCCACGTCCAGTTCCCCTCGCGCATCCGGTAGACGAACCCGTCCGCCCGGCACGAGTAGATCCTCTTCCAGTACCCCGAGACGACGCGGATGTCGGTGCCCGCGACCGGGTGCGCCGGTGACAGGTCGAGCGCCCGCGAGCCCAGGCCCTCGACCTGCGCGTAGGTGGCGGTGAGCCGGTAGAGCGCCGCGTCGGTGCCGGTCATCGTCGCGTACAGCAGCCGTTCGGCGCGCAACGTGCCCAGCGAGCCGCCGCCACCCCGGTCGAGCAGGGTGAACGTGCGGCTGTCCGCTCGGTCGACGATCACCTCGCGGTCCGCCATCAGCTTCACGCAGTGGCCGTTGGTGAGCACCAGCGCCCGGTCCGACGACTGGGCGCTCGGTGGTCGCACCACCGAGCCGGAGCAGTTGTTCAACGCCACGATCCCGGTGAAGTCCACCGGTGCGCGCCCGGCGTTGGCCGGGATCGCGAACGCGGTCAGCACGAGCACGGCGGTCAGCACCGCGCCCGTCAAGCGCTTGGCCATCGTTGGACCCTCCTCGACAGTACGGGGCATCCAACCAGCAGCTTGTCGCTCAGCGTGCACGACACGCTACGGCCGGGAGTCGGTATCACCGGGATGCCGCCCTCGACGACCCGTCCGGAACGCCGTAGTCGAGGCCGTCGTGCGGTTCGCCGTGCCCGGCCGGTGCGGCTCAGGCCAGGTCCGGCGGCGGCGTCCGGTAGGTGACCGGCGTGGCGGACAGCCGGATCGGGTTCGCCACCAGCCTCATCCCGCCCACCTCCGCGATCGGGCGCAGGCCGAGCGATTCGGCCAGCTCGAACGCGCCGGCGACGTCGTTGACCGGCCCGCACGGCACGCCCAGCGGCGTGAGCAGCGCGAACCACTCGGCGGCCGTCCGGGTGCGCAACCGCGCGCCGATCAGCTCCGCCAGCGCCGCCACGTGCGCGACCCGCGACGCGTTGGTCGCGAACCGGTCGTCGGGCGGCAGGCCCAGCGCCCGGCACAGCCGGGTGAACTGGCGGTCGTTGCCCACGGCGAGCACCATCGGCCGGTCGGCGGTCGGGAACACCTCGTAGGGCGCGATCGACGGGTGGCGGTTGCCCATGATGCCGGGCACCACGCCGGCGAGCGCGTAGCCCGCGCTCTGGTTCACCATCGCGGACAGCAGGACCGACAGCAGGTCGACCTCGACGAGCTGGCCCTCCCCGGTCCGGTCGCGGTGCCGCAGCGCGGCGAGGATGCCCACGGCGGCGTGCAGCCCGGTCAGCACGTCCACCAGCGCCACGCCCACCTTGGTCGGCTCGCCCGGCGCGGGTCCGGTCACGCTCATCAGCCCGCCGACCGCCTGCACGAGCAGGTCGTAGCCGGGCAGCGCCGCGCCCGCGCCGAAGCCGGTCACCGAGCAGTAGACCAGTCCTCTGTGGACGGTCCGGAGCGACTCGTGGTCCAGCCCGAACCGCCGCATGGTCCCCGGCCGGAAGTTCTCCACCAGCACGTCCGCGCCGAGCACCAGCTCCCGTGCCGCCGCGAGGCCACCCGGCGTCGCCAGGTCGAGGGTGCGGGACTCCTTGTTCCGGTTGACCGACAGGAAGTAGGTGGAGTGGCCGTGCGCGTGCGGCGGACCCCACGCGCGGGTCTCGTCGCCGCGCGGGTGCTCGACCTTGACCACCTCCGCGCCGAGGTCGGCGAGCACCATCGTGGCGTACGGCGCGGCCAGCACCCGACCGAAGTCGGCGATCACCACGCCCTCCAGCGCGCTCACGCGACCGATCCACGTGCGACCACCACGCCACCACCGCGCACATCGGACGCGCACGCGCCCCACCGCGACACCCCGGACCGCGCCACCCTGCATCCCGACACCCTGCATCGCGACACCCCGGACCGCGCCACCGCGAACCCGGACACATCGGACCTGCCCGCCACCGGCACGGTCACCACTCCAGCCGGAAGTCGAGGTCCGCCTCGATCGCGGGGGTGTCCATCTGCGCCTTCTGCAACGTCCCCGAGTAGTCCCAGTTCATCGACTGCCACCGCGTGAACTGGTCGAGCACCCAGCCCCCGGACTGGCGGGAACCGTTGCCCGACCGGCCGTTCCCGCCGAACGGCAGGTGCGCCTCCGCGCCCGAGGTGGAGTTGTTGACGCTCACCATGCCCGCGCCGATGCCCCGCCGGAACGCGAACACCTTGCGCGGGTCGGTGGTGTAGATCGAGCAGGACAGCCCGTAGCCGGGCAGGTTCCCCAGCTCGACGGCCTCGTCCAGCGACCGGTACGACGTCACGCCGACCAGCGGCCCGAACGTCTCGTGCCGGAACACCTCGTCGTCCGGCCGCACCCCGGACACGACCACCGGGTGGTAGAACAGGCCGCTGTCCGGGTCGCCGAGGAAGCCCTTGCGCGGGTTGGCCCCCGTGATCCGACCGACCCCGGTCGACCCGTGCACCCCGTGGTGGTCGCGTATCCAGCCCAGGTACTTCTCGAAGGAGACCGCGAACTTCCCGTCCAGCATCGGCCCGTACAGCACGTCGCCGAACGGGTCGCCCACCACGGCGCCCTCCACGGCCGCCGTGAACCGCCGCAGGAACTCGTCGTGCACCGACTCGTGGACGATCGCGGTGCCCAGCGACGTGCACCGCTGCCCGCCCGTGCCGAACCCGGAGAACAACGCGCCCCGCACGGCCAGGTCCAGGTCCGCGTCCTCGGTCACCACCATCGGGTTCTTGCCGCCCAGCTCCAGGCACGGCGACTGGAGGTGCCGCCCGCACAGCTCGCCGATCAGCGCGCCGACCTCCGAGGACCCGGTGAACCCGACCTTGTCCACCAGGCGCTGCTCCAGGGCCAGCTCCAGCCCGCGGTAGGTCTGCGAACCCTCGGCGAACACCACGTTCAGCACGCCGTCGGGCACACCGGCCGACACGAACAGGTCGTGGAACGCCTGCGCGCACGCGGCCGAGTACTCGGCGGGCTTCCACACCACCGCGTTGCCGCACAGCAGCGACGGCACGATGTACCAGGACGGGACGGCGATCGGGAAGTTGCCCGCCGTGACGAACGCCGTCACGCCCACCGGGTCGCGGAAGGTGAACAGCTGCTTGTCCGGCATCTCCGACGGCACCGTCTGCCCGTACAGCCTGCGGCCCTCGCCGACGAAGAACGCGCAGGTGTCGGCGACCTCCCGCACCTCGCCGCGCGCCTCGGCCAGCGGCTTGCCGATCTCGCGGGTCACGATCCTGGCCAGGGCCTCGGCGTTGGACTCCACCAGCGCGCCGAGGTTGGCGACCACCTGTCCGCGCACCGGCGCGGGCACCGCGGCCCACTCGCGTTGAGCCCGCTTGGCGAGGCGCGCGGCGTCGGCGAACTCCTCGGCGTCGGCGAGTGCTACGCGTGCGACGACGTCGTTGAGGTCGGCGGGGTTCGTGGACACGTAGGTCATCCACACAGCGTGGTGCGCCCGGCCGGGGGTGCCTAGCTCCCGCAGGGTGAAACCCCGGCGCTCCGGCCGCTGGACCGGTCCATAAGGGAGCGCGTGCCCGCGTCGCCGCGGGGCGCGTGCCCGGCTACTCGCCCTTCGCGCCGTCGGCCAGTTCCCGCAGGAAGTCCAGGTGCCCGACGTGCCGCCCGGTCTCCTGGACCAGGTGCGCGAGCACCCACCGCACCGTCCGGCCCTGCCCGTCGTGGTCGCCGCGCGTCCGGTCGCCCGGCCGCAGCCCCGCGAGCGCCCGGTCCGACCGCTCCCACTCGGCGCGGTACTCGGCGATCACGGACTCCACGGTGTCCTCGTCGTGCAACCGCCACGACGCGTCCGCGTCCGCGCCCCACAGCGACGGCAGCTCGACGCCACCCGCCTCGATGGACAGCCACCACCGCTCCACCGCCGTGAGGTGCTTGAGCACGCCCAGCGCGCTGACCACCGGCGAGGTCGGGATCGGCGCGGCCGACGCCCGCGCCCGGTCCAGCCCCTCCACCTTCGACACCGCAGTCAGCCGCAGGAAGGTCAGGAAGTCCGTCAGCAGCCGCAGCTCGTCGTCCGCCGCCGCGACCGGCCACACCCGGTTCGAACTCATGTTCGGACCCTACGGTACCAGCGGGGCGAGGTGTTCGGCGGGGGCTTCAGCGCCGCACGCACGACGAGCACGTTCGGGCCCTCGTCCGCCGCGCACTCGTCGAGCCGGGCCGCGAACTCCGCGCCGAAACCGTCCACTTCGGACGCGGGAACGCCGAAACTCCGCGCCAGCGCGACGAAGTCCGGGGTGTGCAGGTCGACCCCGTGCGGCGGGTGGCCCGCGGCGACCTGGTCGTAGCGCAGCATCCCGTACCCGCCGTCGTCCACCAGCACGACCGTCACCGGCAGCCGCTCCTGGTGCGCGGTCGCCAGGTCGCCGCACGCGTACAGGAAACCGCCGTCGCCGCACACCGCGACCACCCGGCCGGCCAGCGCCGCGCCCAGCGCCGCCGGGAACCCGAAGCCCAGCGTGCCCCAGCCCACCGGGTACGCGAGGCCGCGCGGCCGCGTCACGCGCCCGAAACCGCCGACCCAGTACCCGGCCACGCACATGTCGGCGACCACCCGGCGGCCCTCCAGCGCGTCCAGCAGGCCCACCACCCGCGGCTCGTCCTCGACGACCGCCGCGCGCACCGCCGCGTTCAGCTCGGCGACCCGCTCGGCGGTGCCCGCGCGGTCCCGCCGGGGCAGCGCCCGCGACAGCGCCGCGGTCACCAGGCGGGCGTCGCCGCGCACCGCCACGTCCGGCGGGTAGTTGCGCACCGCGTGCAGGTTGACGCTGAGCAGCTTGCGCGGCGCGGGCTGGAGCCAGTTCTGCGTCATCATGCCGTCGAAGTCGCTGCCGATGCCGATCACCAAGTCGGCCTCGTCCCACAGCGCGCCCACCGCGGGCAGGTGCACCGGCCCGTGCACCACGTGCGGGTGGTCCACCAGGCCGCGCGCGCCGTAGGTGGTGACGATCGGGGCGTCGAGCCGGTCCGCCAGCTCGGCCACGGCCGGGCCCGCGCCCGCCCGCTGCGCACCGCCGCCCGCCCAGATCAGCGGCCTGGTCGACGCGCGCACCAGGTCCAGCGCGCCGTCCAGCGGCGGCGCGGTCTGGCCGCTGGTGGGGATCTTGCTCCACGGCCCGGCGTCGGCGGTGAGGAAGTCGGTCGGGATGCCCAGGTACACGGGGCCCTGCGGCGCGGTGGCGGCCAGCAGCGCGGCGCTGTCGGCGTAGGTGCCCAGCGCCTCGGCGCTCCGGATCGTCCAGCCGCCCTTCACCACGGGCAGGAACATCGCGCGCTGGTCGCGCGGCTCGTGCAGCACGCCCCGGTACTCGCCGGGGCGGCGCAGCGTGGACGGGATGTCCGTGGCGAGCACCAGCACCGGCGAGCCGGACGCCATCGCCTCGCCGGTCGCCGCCAGGCAGTTCGCGGCGCCCGGCCCGGTCGTGACGATCGCGACCCCGAGCCGCCCGGTGGCCCGCGCGTAGCCGTCGGCGGCGTACACGGCGGTCTGCTCGTGCCGCACGCCCACCAGGCGGATGCCCGACCCGCGCAACACCTCCCAGACGGGCAGGTTGTGCGCTCCGGGCAGGCCGAACACGACTTCGACGCCGTGCGCGCCCAGCACCTCCAACAGCCGCCCCGCCCCGGTCACCATGTGGTGACGCTAGGGACTCCCGGCGTCGGGGGCAACGCGCGTCGGCGGACGCGCGCACGCCGCGCCGGCGACGCCGTCGGACGCCGACGGGCGGGCACGCGCGAACGGCCGACCACCCGCCGGCGAACGGGCGAGGCCGGCGGCGCGTGCGGCGACCGGACGGGCGCTGGTAACGTGGAGCGCGGCGTGTGTGGGCAGACGTGAGGCTGGAAGCCACTCCCCGGCAGACGGGTGGCGTATCCGCCGCAGGGTGAAGGCACCCCTGACCACGGTCAGCAAGGCAACCCAGACCGATGACGCGGATGCGCGTCCTTGTGCGCCGAGCCGGGCGGCGGGAGCGAGGACCGCGATGTCACGATCGTCGTTGACCGACAAGCTGGTGGACCTGCGCCGCGCCTGCACGGGCGAGAACCTGAGCCAGGCGGTGCCCGCCGTCCGGTCCGTCCTGCACGACCTGCCCGACGACCGGCGGGAACGGGTGGTGGACGCGCTCAACGGCCGCGCCGACGTGCGCGGGCTGTTCCTGCCCGACGCCCCGTCGGACGACCAGCGCACGCTGGAGTGCGTGCTGTTCCACAGCGCCACCGACGCGTCCGCCCACCTCCAGCTGCGCCCGCCCGCGTCGATGCTGCGGCCGGCGCACGTCTTCACCGCCGTCGAGCCGGCCGACACGCCGCGCCTGCACCTCGCCGAGCACGCCCTCGGGCCGCTGCTGTACGAGCTGCTGCCCCGGCACGACGACCGGTGGGTCGCGGGCGTGGCCGGGCTGCGGGTGGAGCGGCACCCGAGGTCGGTGGAGATCCGGCTGCTCGACCTGGACGCGAGCGTCGTGCTGTCCGGGGTGGACCAGGCGGCCTGGGACGCGGGCATGAGCTACGTCCACACCCTCCTCCGGGGTCGCGGGCTGGCGGCGTCCTTCGTGGAAGGCGCGTTGAGCGGGGCCGAGCGCGAGCACCTGGCGGAGTTCGGCCGCCCGACCGGGCTGGGCAGCGCCGTGTTGCGCCGCTACCACCTGTTCGCCGCCGCGCCGTGGCTGCGGTCGCTGCCGAGGGGCGACCAGTGGTGGCTGGAGTGGCCCGCGAGCCTCGGCGTGCCGACCGTGGCGGACTGGTTGCTGCACCCCGTGTTCGGCGTGCCGGGCGCGGTGGAGGCGCCGAGCCCGGCCGGCGGGCTGGGCATCACCACCGGCTGGTACGACCTGTACCTGCGGGAGGTGGACCCGCCGGACCCGGCCAAGGAGGAGGCGCTCGGGGCGGTGGAGTGGCCCGAGGGCGTCACCGGCTGGTGGGAGCCGCCGCGCAAGCCCGTCAAGTAGCCCGCGCCACGCGGCCCGCGCACCGCCGCACGACACGGCACACCGACCGGACGAGCGCGACACACCGGCGAACGGACGCGGCGCACCGAACGGGTGAGGCCGTGCGGCAGGCGGCGCACCGGAGGACGACGACGCGCGGGCACGCCCCTCGGCGACCGGCCGAAGGGCGTGCCCGCGCGTCGCGGCCGGCCGCACCCGCCGTGCGGCGGCCCGGCGGCGTCGGTTCTCCGCAGTCCCGTCGGTGGCCGTGATCACGGCGTGACTGGCCGGTGGCCGCACGCCGCGCAGGTAGACTGCACTTTCGCCCGGTGCGGCGGCCGCGAGCGCCGCCCGCCCGACCACGACGACCACACAGGAGGAGCGCGGTGACCCAACAGGCTGCCGAGGCCCAGCCCGCGGGCCAGGCCGTGCCGCGTCGCGTGCTGGTCGCCGAGGACGAAGCCCTCATCCGCCTCGACCTCGTCGAGATGCTGCGCGAGGAGGGCTACGAGGTGGCCGGGCAGGCCGCGGACGGCGCGGAGGCCGTCACGCTGGCCGAGGAGCTGCGGCCGGACCTGGTCATCATGGACGTCAAGATGCCCAAGGTGGACGGCATCGAGGCCGCCGGCGCGATCGCCGCCAAGCGGATCGCCCCCGTCGTCATCCTCACCGCGTTCAGCCAGCGCGACCTGGTGGAGCGCGCCCGCGACGCGGGCGCGATGGCGTACCTGGTCAAGCCGTTCGCCAAGCGCGACCTGGTGCCCGCGATCGAGCTGGCGATGAGCCGGTTCGCCGAGCTCCAGGCGCTGGAGAACGAGGTCGCGGGCCTGACCGAGCGGCTGGAGACGCGCAAGGTCGTCGAGCGCGCCAAGGGGCTGCTCATGGCCAAGCAGGGCCTGTCGGAGCCCGAGGCATTCCGCTGGGTGCAGCGCACCGCGATGGACCGCCGCACCACGATGAAGGCCGTCGCGGAAGCGGTCATCGAAAACTTCGGCTGAGTTCGCCGTTCGGTTACCCGGCGACCCTCGCCGACCATTGTTGACTACTGCCCGCATCGGCCTTGTGACCTGCGGCGATTTGACATTGATTTAAGACTGTCAACGCACGTGCATTTGCCGGTGACTACCGTCACGATGTGGACACAGAGCTGGAAGACCACCTGTTCACGGATCGCGTCTGAAGCTACGTTCCTGCCCTAACCCAGGCCCTCGTGTGGGGGGCGCGCCGCCTACCGGCGGCTGGTTGGTCATGGGAGGTAATCCGGTGTCAGGAGCACGAGTCGGCCGAGTTCTGGCGCTGGCGGCGGCTACGTCGCTCGCGCTCGCGGCTTGCGCCGGCGGTGGTGGCGCGGGTGGCGGCGACGCCTCGACGGTCAAGATCGGGTTCATGGGCGACCTCACCGGCGAGGGCTCCGCGATCGTGATCCCGCCCTTCAACGGCGCCAAGATGGCGATCGACGAGTACAACGCCAAGAGCCCCAAGGTGAAGATCGAGCTGGTCAAGTACGACAGCCAGGGCAAGTCCGAGCAGGCCACCTCGCTGATCGCCCAGGCCATCAACACGGACAAGATCACCGCGCTCATCGGGCCCGCGTTCTCCGGCGAGTCCAAGGCCATCGGCGGCACGCTGGAGGAGAGCAAGATCCCCAGCATCTCGCCGTCCGCCACCAACTTCGCCCTGGCCGACCGGGGCTGGAAGTTCTGGCACCGCGTCGTGGCCAACGACAACGACCAGGGCCCGAAGATCGCCGAGTTCCTCCACGCGGCGAAGAGCCCCAAGAAGGTCTTCGTGCTGTCCGACGAGCAGGAGTACAGCGTCGGCCTCGCCGAGACGGTCGCCAAGACCTTCAACCAGAAGGGCGTCCAGGTCGAGACCGACAAGTTCTCGAAGGACGCGTCGGACTACTCCTCCACCGTGACCAAGGTCAAGTCCGCCAACCCGGACCTGATCTTCTTCGGCGGCTACTACGCGCAGGCGGGCCGGCTGCTCAAGGCGCTGCGCGACGACAACGTGAACACCCTGTTCGCCACCGGTGACGGCTCGCTGGACAAGCAGCTGATCTCCGGCGCGGGCGAGAAGGCCGCCGAGGGCGCCGTCATCGCCTGCCCGTGCAACATCCCGTCGAGCGAGGCGTCCGGCGCGTCGAAGACCTTCTTCGAGAACTACAAGAAGAGCGCGGGCACCGACCCGGCCATCTACTCGACCGAGGGCTACGACGCCGCGACCGCCTACATCAAGGCGGTCGAGGCGGGCAAGACGACCTCCGAGGACATCAACACCTTCCTGTCCACGTTGAGCTTCGAGGGCGTCTCCAAGCCGATCAAGTTCAAGCCGAACGGCGAGCCCGAGAACAACTCGATCTTCGTCTACAAGGTGCAGGGCGGCGTCGTAAAGCTGCTCGGCCCGTCGGTCAGCGCCAAGCTCGAAGGCTGACCCCCGAGACGGTTTCGCGAAGTCAGGCAGCGCTGGGGAGCGGGCGCGTCGTCGAGGTCGGCGACGGCTCCCGCTCCCCACCCCTATGGCGAAGAAGTCCTCTCCCCGCCCCGTCTCGTGAGGCAACCTGTCATGCTTGATGATTTCCTCAACCAGTTCCTGCCCAGCACGGTGGGCGGCCTGGTGATCGGTTCGATCTACGCGCTCATCGCCCTGGGCTACACGATGGTCTACGGCGTGCTGCGCCTGATCAACTTCGCGCACTCCGAGATCTTCATGATCGGCACGTTCGCGTCCCTGGTGACGCTGCTCGCGATCGCGCCCACCGGACCCATCAGCGGTATCGCGCTGGTCGGGGTGCTGGTGCTGCTGCTGGTCGTGTCCGCCGCGGCCTCCGGCGCGTCCGCGGTCGTCCTGGAGGCCGTGGCCTACCGGCCGCTGCGCAAGCGGGGCGCGACCCGGCTCGCCGCCCTGATCTCCGCGATCGGCGCGTCGCTGTTCCTCCAGGAGCTGTTCGGCCTGTTCGTGATCGACTGGCTGATCGACAAGCCGGGCCGCAACCAGGCGTCCGCGCCCCGGTTCGTCGCCCGCGACACGCTGTTCGAGATCGGCAACGCCCAGGTCCGGCTCGACCAGGTGATCGTCATCATCGCGGCGGTGGTCGTGATGGTCGCGCTGGACCGCGTGGTGAACAAGACGCGGATCGGCCGCGGCATCCGCGCCACCGCGCAGGACCCCGAGGCCGCCGTCCTGATGGGCGTGAGCATCGACAACATCGTGCGCGTCACGTTCCTGCTCGGCGGCGCGATGGCGGGCGTGGCGGGCGCGCTCTACATCATGGAGGTCGAGAACACCCGCTACCTGATCGGTTTCGTCCTCGGCATCAAGGCGTTCACGGCGGCCGTGCTCGGCGGCATCGGCAACCTGCGCGGCGCGCTGATGGGCGGTGTCGTGCTCGGCCTCATCGAGAACTGGGGCGCGATCTTCCTCGGTTCCCAGTGGAAGGACGTCATCGCGTTCATCGTCCTGGTGGTCGTGCTGATGTTCCGCCCGACCGGCATCCTCGGCGAATCGCTGCAGAAGGCACGCGCATGAAAGGCGACGGAGTGACGAGCGAAGAAACCCCGGCGCGGCGCGGCGGCCTGCGCGCCCTGGGGCACGGGATCGACCGGCTGCGCGACTGGTGGGAGCACACGAAGGTCTGGCAGCGGTACGCGGTCTACATCGCACTGGTGGTCGGCGCGCTGATCCTGCCCGCGCCCGCCATCGGCACGTTCATGTCGCCCGACACCGACTGGACGAGCGTGCTGATCTACCCGATCGGCACCTACATCCTGCTGGCCGTCGGCCTCAACGTGGTGGTCGGCCAGGCGGGCCTGCTGGACCTGGGTTTCGTCGCGTTCTTCGCCATCGGCGGCTACTCGGTCGCCTACTACGGCACGAATCACGGCTGGAACTACTGGGCCACGGTCGTGTTCGGCATCCTGCTCGCCGCCGTGTCCGGCGTCATCCTGGGCGCGCCGACGCTGCGGCTGCGCGGCGACTACCTGGCCATCGTGACGCTCGGGTTCGGCGAGATCGTCCGGATCACCGCGGAGAACACCGACGAGATCGGCGGCGCGCGCGGCATCGCGGGCATCCCCCACCCGCCACCCCTGTTCGGCACGAAGTTCGGCATCAACCCCGCGCCGTACTACTACCTGATCGTCGCGGCCATCGTGCTGGTCATCGTGTTCTCGGTGCGGTTGCAGCGCAGCCGGGTCGGCCGGGCGTGGGCCGCGATCCGGGAGGACGAGGACGCGGCCGAGCTGATGGGCGTGCCGACGTTCAAGTTCAAGCTGCTGGCGTTCGCGATCGGCGCGATGATCGGCGGCCTGGCGGGCGGCATCTACGCCGGCAAGGCCAACTTCATCGAGCCGACGACGTTCCCGTTCATCCTGTCCGCGACCATCCTCGCGGCGGTCGTGCTGGGCGGCTCGGGCAACCTGCCGGGCGTCATCCTGGGCGCGTTCCTCATCGGCTGGCTGCCGGAGCGGTTCCGCGGCTTCGAGGAGGCCCGCATCCTGATCTTCGGCGGCGTGCTGGTGCTGATGATGGCGCTGCGCCCGGAGGGCCTGCTGCCGTCGCGGCGGCGCAAGGCGGAACTGCACGAGGGAACGGGCGGAATGGGCACGATGGGCGCCGAGGTGCCCGGTCCGGACACGGACGTCGCGACGACGGAGGCGGCCAAGTGAGCACTCCCGTCCTTCAGCTGGACGACGTGACGATGCGGTTCGGCGGCGTCACGGCGTTGCGCGAGGCGAGGATCAGCATCGCGGAAGGCGAGATCTTCGCCCTGATCGGCCCGAACGGCGCGGGCAAGACCACGGTGTTCAACGTGGTGACCGGCGTCTACCAGCCCAGCGAGGGCCGGGTCCTGTTCCGCGGCGACCGCATCGACGGCGCCAAGCGGTTCCGGATCACCAAGCGGGGCATCGCCCGCACGTTCCAGAACATCCGGCTGTTCCACAACATGTCGGCCCTGGAGAACGTGATGGTGGGCGCGGACGCGCACCACCGGACCGGTGCCATCGGCGCCACGCTGAACCTGCCGTGGCACCGCAAGGAGGAGCGCCGGGGGCGCGAGCTGGCGCGGGAGCTGCTCGACTTCGTCGGCATCCCCGGCCGGATGACCGAGACGGCGAAGAATTTGCCCTACGGCGACCAGCGCAGGCTGGAGATCGCGCGGGCGCTCGCCACGGACCCGAAGCTGCTGCTGCTCGACGAGCCCGCCGCCGGCATGAACCCGGCGGAGAAGGAGTCGTTGCAGCAACTCATCCGGAAGATCCGTGACAGCGGCCGGACCGTGCTGCTGATCGAGCACGACATGAGCCTGGTCATGGGCGTGAGCGACCGCGTGGCGGTGCTCGACTTCGGCCAGCTGATCGCAGAAGGGCTGCCGCACGAGGTGCAGAACGACCCGAAGGTCATCGAGGCGTACCTGGGGGTGTCCGAAGATGCTTCTTGAGATCAAGGACATCCACGTCCACTACGGCAAGATCGCCGCGATCAAGGGCGTCAGCCTGGAGGTGGCGGAGGGCGAGATCGTCTCGCTGATCGGCGCGAACGGTGCGGGCAAGACGACGACCCTGAAGACGATCTCGGGCCTCCGGCCGCTGACCAGCGGTCAGGTGGTCTTCGACGGTGAGGACATCTCCCGGCTGGCCGGCCACAAGCGCGTGCAGCTCGGCATCGGGCAGTCACCGGAAGGCCGGGGCGTGTTCCCCGGTATGACGGTGCAGGAGAACCTGCTGATGGGCGCCTACACCCGCAAGGACGACCTGACCGCGGACCTGGAGGAGGTCTACGAGCTGTTCCCGCGCCTGGCGGAGCGCAAGACGCAGTTCGGCGGCACCATGTCGGGCGGCGAGCAGCAGATGATCGCGATGGGCCGCGCCCTGATGACCAAGCCGAAGGTGCTCCTGCTGGACGAGCCGTCGATGGGCCTGGCCCCGATGCTCATCGCGCAGATCTTCGAGATCATCAAGGAGATCAACCGGCGCGGCACGACGGTCCTGCTGGTGGAGCAGAACGCGCAGCAGGCGCTGAAGCTCTCGGACCGGGCCTACGTCCTGGAAACCGGCAGGGTGGTCAAGTCGGCACCCGGCCGCGACCTGCTGGACGACCCGCAGGTCCGAGCGGCCTACCTCGGCGGCCACTGACACCCCGGTCACCGCGCACCGAAGGCCCGCCGCCCACCCCGGTCGGCGGGCCTTCGCGCGCCGGCACACCTCGGCCGGCTGCGTGTCATCCCCGTACGGCCTGCCCGCAGGGCGACCACAGTCGCCAGAGGGGCGCAAGCACGCTTCACCGCTTGCGCCCCTCTGGCGACTGTGGTGGTCTTTGACAGGCCGTACGGGGATGACACGCAGCCAAAGCTTTTCAAGCTTCGAAGAAGCTTGAAAAGCTTGCAAAGCTTCGAAGAAGCTTTGCCTCCATCCTTGGTGGCCTGCCCGTCCGGCGAGGACGCTTTTTCGTTCGGCTGAGATCCGCACGGAAGTTCTTCGGTTTTGGCGGGTCAAAGCTTAAAGAAACGCTCGCCGCTGGGCAGGCCACCGGGGAGGAAAAACAAAAGCCAAGGCGTCGTGTTCTCCCCGCATGGCCTGTCAAAGACCACCACAGTCGGTCAGGGGGCGCAAGCGGTGAAGCGTGCTTGCGCCCCCTGACCGACTGTGGTTGCCCTGCGGGCAGGCCATACGGGGAGAACACGAGACCAGAGGTCTGTGCTGCGCGGTGCAGTGGGTCCGGGTCGGTGCTGCGCGAGCAAAGGGTGTGTGCCTGTGCTGCGCGAGCAGGGCCTGGGTCTGTGCGGGGTGTTACTGGGTGAGGAGGATTTCCGTGCCCGTTTCGTTCTTCGACGTCAGGGTCGGGCCGCCGAACACGCGCAGCGCCAGCGGTTTGGCGTCCTTGGGCAGGTCGTAGTAGACGTCGAACTCCAGTCGGACGTTCGCGCCCAGGTCGAGGAGTTCGGGCTGCCGCTTGATGGTCATCGCCTGGGTGTCGACGCGGTACTCGGTCCGCTTGTCGTCGAGCAGCAGGTGTTTCCGGGCGTCGAAGGAGACGCTGCTGCGACCGGTGTTGACCACGCTCATCCGGATCCGGACGAACTGGCCCTTGGCCTCGAACTCCGCGTGGCTCCCGACCAGCGAGGGCAGGCCCGTCGTCAGGCCCAGCAGCGTGAACGCCGTCTCGCCGTCCGTCGTGGTGGGCAGGTGCAGCACCTTCTCGTCGGGCCGCACGGTGACCGACGGCACGGGGTAGGCGGTCGCCGACGAAGGGGCCGGGGCCACGGTCGCCGGCGCGCTCGTGCACCCCGCCGCCAGGGCCGCGACCACCGCCAGCCCCGCCGCGCGCCTCATGACCCGGCCTCGGGGGAGGCGTCGCGCAGGAAGCACGTCAAGCGGGCGGTGCAGGTCCTCCGGTCCTGCTCGTCGGTGATCGCGATCTCGTAGGTCGCGGTGGAACGTCCCCGGTGGATGGGCGTGCACACCCCGGTCACGACGCCTTCCGTGACGCCCCGGTGGTGGGTGCACGACAGCTCCAGCCCCACCGCGATGCGCTCGGGCGCGGCGTGCATCGCCGCCGCGATCGAGCCCAGCGTCTCGGCGAGCACCGCGTTCGCCCCGCCGTGCAGCAGGCCGTACGGCTGGCGGTTGCCCTTCACCGGCATCGTGCCGACCAGGCGGTCGGCATCCCATCGGGTGATCTCGATGCCCATCCGGGCGGTCAACTGCTCGTGCGCGACCGCCTGGTCGACGCCGGGGATGTCCTCGGGGCTCGCGCTCACGTGCTGCTCCACTCGGTGCATGACTGTCGGACCCTCACCCTAGACTCGCCCCGTGAGCACTCCTGAAGCCTCCCGCCTGCTGCTGGTCGACGGCCACTCGATGGCCTACCGGGCGTTCTTCGCGCTGCCCAAGGAGAACTTCCAGACCGGCACGGGCCAGACCACGAACGCGGTCTACGGCTTCACGTCGATGCTGATCAACCTGCTGCGCGACGAGCAGCCGACGCACGTCGCGGTGGCGTTCGACGTCTCCCGCAAGACCTTCCGCACCGAGGCGTACGCCGAGTACAAGGCGGGCCGCAGCGCGACGCCGGACGAGTTCCGGGGCCAGGTCAGCCTCATCCAGGACGTCCTGGGCACGCTCAACATCCCGACCCTGGAGAAGGACAACTACGAGGCGGACGACGTCATCGCGACGCTGACGACGCAGGCCACCGACCTCGGCTTCGAGGTGCTGATCTGCACCGGCGACCGGGACGCGCTCCAGCTGGTCACCGACCGGGTGACGGTGCTCTACCCGGTCAAGGGCGTGTCCGAGCTGGCCCGCTACACCCCCGAGCTGGTGCTGGAGAAGCAGGGCGTCGGCCCCGAGCTGTACGCCGACTACGCGGCGGTGCGCGGCGACTCGTCGGACAACCTGCCGAACACCCCCGGTGTCGGCCCGAAGACGATCGTGAAGCTGCTCAACCAGTTCGGCTCGCTCAACGGCCTGATCGACCACGTGGACGAGGTGCCGGGCAAGGTCGGCGCGGCGATCCGGGCGAACCTGCCCAACATCATGCTGAACCGGCAGCTCACCGAGCTGGTCCGGGACGTGGAGCTGCCGGTCGGCCCCGCCGACCTCGCGGCCCGGCCGTGGGACCGGGACGCGGTGCACCGGCTGTTCGACGAGCTGGAGTTCCGGGTGCTGCGGGACCGGCTGTTCGCGACGCTGTCCACCGCCGAGCCGGAGGCCGAGGAGGGCTTCGAGGTGTCCGGCGGCGCGGTGGCGCCCGGCGCGCTCGCGGCCTGGCTCGACGCGCACGCCCGGCAGGGCCGGGTCGGGCTGGCGTTCCGCGCGAACGGCGTCGACCTGGAGGGCATCGCGTTCGCCGGCGACGAGGGCGGCTACGTCGAGGTCGCGACGCTCACCGAGGCCGACGAGAACGCCCTGGCGGCCTGGCTCGCCGACGGCGACGTGCCGAAGGCCGGCCACGACCTCAAGCTGCCGCTGCGCGCCCTGCGCGCCCGCGGCTGGCGGCTGAACGGCCTGACCAGCGACACCGCGCTCGCCGCCTACCTCGTCCGGCCCGGTCAGCGCAGCTTCGCGCTCGACGACCTCGCCCTGCGCTACCTCCAGCGGGAGCTGCGGGCCGAGGAGCCGGACGACGGCCAGCTCTCCCTGCTCGCCGACGAGGAGGAGGAGCGGCAGAAGACGGCGCAGGCGGCCATCGTCCGGGCGTTCGCGGTGTCCGAGCTGGCCGACGCGCTGGACGCGCAGCTCGTCGCCACCGGCCAGGACTCGCTGCTGGCCACCCTCGAACTGCCGCTGATGAACGTCCTGGACGAGGTCGAGGCGGTGGGCATCGCGATCGACGCCGAGCACCTGGCCGCGCTGGAGGCGCACTTCGCGGCGGGCGTGAAGCAGGCCGCGCAGGACGCGTACGCGGTGATCGGCAAGGAGATCAACCTCGGCTCGCCCAAGCAGCTCCAGGCGGTGCTGTTCGACGAGCTGAACATGCCGAAGACGAAGAAGACCAAGACCGGCTACACCACCGACGCGGACGCGCTGCAGAGCCTGTTCGAGCAGACCGAGCACCCGTTCCTCCAGCACCTGCTGGCGCACCGGGACGTGACGCGGCTGAAGTCCACCGTCGACGGCCTGCTCAAGTCGGTCGCCGACGACGGCCGCATCCACACGACGTTCCACCAGACGATCGCGGCGACCGGCCGGCTGTCCTCGACCGACCCGAACCTCCAGAACATCCCGATCCGCACCGAGGAGGGCAGGCGCATCCGCGAGGCGTTCGTCGTCGGCCCCGGCTACGCGGAGCTGATGACCGCCGACTACAGCCAGATCGAGATGCGGATCATGGCGCACCTGTCGGAGGACGCGGGCCTGATCGAGGCGTTCCGGTCGGGCGAGGACCTGCACACGTTCGTCGCCTCGCGCGCGTTCTCGGTGCCCACGTCCGAGGTCACCGCCGAGCAGCGCCGCCGCGTCAAGGCCATGTCGTACGGGCTGGCGTACGGGCTGTCGGTCTACGGGCTGGCGCAGCAGCTGCGGATCTCGGCGGAGGAGGCGCGGGAGCAGATGGAGGCGTACTTCGCCCGGTTCGGCGGGGTGCGCGACTACCTGCACGCGATCGTGGAGGACGCCCGGAAGAAGGGCTACACCGAGACCATCCTCGGCCGCCGCCGCTACCTGCCCGACCTGACCAGCGACAACCGGCAGCGGCGCGAGATGGCCGAGCGGATGGCGTTGAACGCGCCGATCCAGGGTTCGGCGGCGGACATCATCAAGGTGGCGATGCTCGGGGTGTTCCGGGCGCTCCAGGAGTCGGGCCTGCGGTCGCGGATGCTGCTCCAGGTGCACGACGAGCTGGTGCTGGAGATCGCGGAGGGCGAGCGGGAGGCGGTCGAGTCGCTCGTGCGCGAGCAGATGGGCCACGCGTACGAGCTGTCCGTGCCGATGGAGGTGTCGGTGGGGGTCGGCCGGTCCTGGGACGACGCGGCGCACTAGCCGCACCGGACGCGGCGGGCGTCGGTCGGCGGCGTGGTTGCGGGAGGTCGCACGCAGTGCCGGCGCCGGCCCTCGCCGGTGGCCACAATGGGGGGATGCGACGGGTACTGGGGTTGGTGTCGGTCCTCATCCTGCTGTTCGGGACACCCTCGGCGGCGGCCTCGACACCGCCTGCGACTCCGGCCGCGACTCCAGTCCCGGCATCGGCCGCGACCCCGCCGGACCAACCGCTGCCCGGTTACACCATCGACAACCCGCCGCTGCCCCCCGTCCAGGTCGGCGGCTCACCCAGCCGCGTGCTCCAAGGCGTGCACCGGCACGCCGGCTACGTCATCGAGGTGCCGCCGCGCTGGAACGGCCGCCTCGCGATGTGGGCCCACGGCTACCGGGGCGCGACCACCGTCCTCACCGTCGAACCGCCCGCGTACGGCCTGCGGCAGCGCCTGCTCGACCAGGGTTTCGCGTGGGCCGCGTCCAGCTACTACGCCAACGGCTACCACGTGAAGGCCGGTGTCGAGAGCACCCGCGACCTGGCCGCGCACTTCGCCGACGTGGTCGGCCGGCCGCGGGACGTGTTCCTGGTCGGTGTCTCGATGGGCGGCCACGTCACGGGGCGCTCGCTGGAGCAGTACCCGGACTTCTACCGCGGCGCGCTGCCGCTGTGCGGGGTGCTCGGCGACCACGAGCTGTTCGACTTCCTGCTGGACTACCAGCTCGTCGCCCAGGCGCTGGCCGGCGTCGACGCGTACCCGCTGCCCGCGGACTACCAGTCGGCGGTGGTGCCGAAGCTCAAGGCGGAACTCGGCCTGGACGGCACGCCGAACGAGCGCGGCGCGCAGTTCAGGCAGGTCGTGGTGAACCGGAGCGGCGGCGAGCGGCCCGGCGGGCAGGCGGCGTTCGAGCGCTGGAAGGACTTCCTGTTCCGCATCGCCGGCGACCGCTTGGACGGCGCGCCGACCCCGGACGCCGACCCGCTCCAGCTCGCCACCAACGCCTTCACCCGCTACACCCCGGACACGCCGGTCGAGGTGAACCGGCGGGTGGAACGGGTGCTGCCGGCGAACCTGAAGGCCCGGCTCTCGCCGCACCTGACCGAGGTGCCCCGGATCGCCGGCCGCCCGACCGCGCCGGTGCTGTCGCTGCACGACCTCGGCGACCTGTTCGTGCCGTTCTCGATGGAGCAGCAGTACCAGCGGGACGTGCGGCACAACGGCCGGTCGCACCTGCTCGCGCAGCGCGCGATCCGGGCGGCCGAGCACTGCGAGTTCAGCCCGGTCGAGGTCGGCCGCGCCTGGGACGACCTGGTGACCTGGGTCGACACCGGGCGGCGGCCGGCGGCGGACGTCGTGGACGACCCCGCCGCCGTGGCCGCGCCGGGCTACGGGTGCCGGTTCAGCGACCCGGCGGCCTACGGCACCGGCACCCGCGGGCTGTTCCCGGCCTGCCCCTGAGGCCCTGGATCGATCCCCGAGGCCCTGCCCCGAGGCGCTGACCCCTGAGGCCCTGCCCCCCAGGCGCTGATCACCGGGGTGCTGACCCCGAGGCCCTGGCTCCCGGCGCGCCCGGTCAGCAGTGCGCGAAGACGTCCACGAACGCCTTCTCGCCCTTCGGGTCGTCGTTGGCGAACACCGCTTCCCGCAGCGCGCGGGCGGCGTCGCGGCACTTCACCATCGCCGCGCCGTCGTCCTCCGCGCGCCGGCGGGCGTTCTCGGCGATCTCGACCGAGTCCTTGGCGCGGGACAACTCGTCGCGCGTGTCCTTCAACTGCTCACCGGAATCGGACAGCGCCTTTTCCTTGTCCGCCAATCGGCCGACCAGCCGGTCGTTCTCGCCCACCTCGTTCGAGTAGAGCACCCCGAACACGCCCGCCGTCGCGAAGAACAGCACGACGAGCACGGAAAGCACCACCAGCCCGGTCTTCTTCGCCGGTCGCGGCGCGTCCGACGGCCCGGCCGCCGGCGGGACGGCCGCGCCGGGCGGTCCGGACCAGTCCGATTCGGGCAGCGCGGCCGGTGCGGCGGGCGTTTCGCCGGGCAGGCCGTACGGTTCGAGCACCGGGACGCTCCGGGGCGGGTCCGGTTCGTGCACCGGGACGCCGCGCGCCGAGTCGTCCGGTCCGGGTGCCGGAACGCGCTGCGAAGGATCGTCCGGTTCGAGCGCCGGAACGTCGCGCGACGGGCTGTCCGGGCGTTCGGAGTCCGGGTGAGTCATCATTCCCCCTGCTTTTGTGTCGCCACAGTATGGGGCTCCCCCGGTGGGTTCCCAAAACGTGATTCGCGCTTTCCGGCGGGGTTTCCGACGGCACTCCTCACCGGCACCCTCACCGGCGCGCGAACGGCACGCCCGAGCGGAGCGCGCGCAGGCCGATCGGCACGAGTTCGCCGAGCAGGCCGACGCCGATGGACAGCGTCATCGGGCGCGCCTCGGCGTGCATCCCGCCGGCCGCCGCCGCGAACCCCAGCCCGGCGTTGACCGCGAACGACCCGACCCAGACCGCCAGCGTCCAGGGCGTGTACCGCTGCCACAGCACGCCGTCGCGGGTGAACAGCCGGATCGTCGTGCCGCGCAGCGCGCCGAGCGCGACGCCGACCACCGACCCGGCCACCAGCCACAGCACGTCGGCCGTCGCGAGGTCGACCGAGGTCAACCCGTGCACGCCGATCCCGATCAGCACCAGCGGCGGCACGACCAGGCCGCGCGCGTCGAGCGGTTCGCCGAGGAACCGCTTGACCACGACCGCCACCACGGCGATGGCGATCAACCCCCAGGTGAGCATGTGTCCTCCCCTTTGTGGCACATCTGTGCTAATTAAGCTAGCACGACTGTGCTACAAAGGGGAGGTGCCCAAGGTCGTGGATGCCGAGGCCCGCCGGCGCGTCGTCGCCGAGGCGGTGTTCCGGGTGGTGCGCGCCCAGGGCTTGGACCAGGCGTCCCTGCGCAACGTCGCCGAGGAGGCCGGCCTGGCGGTCGGGTCGGTGCGCCACTACTTCGCCGACCACGACGAGCTGCTGGCGTTCGCGCTGGAGGAGCTGGTCGGCCGGGTCGACCGGCGGGTCATGGCGCGGGTCGCGCGGGTCCGCGCGGCGTCGACGCCCGAGGAGCGGTTCGCCGGGGTCGAGGGCCTGCTCGGCGAACTGCTGCCGCTCGACCCCGACCGCCACGACGAGGCCGTGATCTGGCTGGAGTTCTCCCACGCGGCCCGCACGCGCCCGGCCCTGCGCCCGGCCGCCCGCCGGATCCACGAGGGCATCCGGATGGTGGTCGGCAGGGTGCTGGCGAGCGCCGGCGTGCCGGACGTGCCGGTGGAGACCGAGCGGCTCGCCGCGCTGCTCGACGGCCTGGCGGTCGACGCCGTGCTCCAGCCCGACCTGACGACGCCGGACCTCATGCGCGCCGTGCTGCGCCGCCACCTGGCCGGGCTGCGGCCCGGCGGACGAGGTCCACTGTAGATCAACCCCCGCCCGCCGCCGGGCCCCGTGCCACCGGGGAGGGGGTTGCGCCGCGGCGGTAGCCTTGCCCGGTGCCGCTGTTAGGACCTGCCGACGAGCTGCCGCACTCGCCGAAACGGGTGCTGGTCACCGGCACCTCGGGTGCGGGAAAATCGACGCTGGCCAGGTGCGTCGCGGACGCCCTCGGACTGTCCTACGTGGAAATGGACTCGCTGTACCACGGTCCCCAGTGGACGCCGCGCGCGGAGTTCGAGGCCGACGTGCGCGCGCTGGTCGAACGCGGCAGGTGGGCGACCGAATGGCAGTACGCGCTCGCCCGTCCGCTGCTGCTGGCGCGGGCGGACACGCTCGTCTGGCTGGACCACCCCAAGCACACCGTGCTGCGCCGGGTGGCGGTGCGCACGGCGCTCCGGCGGGTGCGGCGGCAGGAGCTGTGGAACGGCAACCGGGAGCCGCCCCTGTGGACCGTGTTCACCGACCGCGAGCACCTGCTGCGCTGGGCGTGGCGGTCGCACGGCCGCACCGGTGAGCGGATCGCGGCGGTGCTGGCGGGCGAGCACGGCGCCCGACTGGCGGTGGTGCGGCTGCGCGGGCAGCGTGAAGTGGACCAGTGGCGCGCCGGCCCCCTCCGGCGCGCGGCGGAGCGGGGCGAGGAGTCGGTGCGATGAGCGGGCGGACGGCGCTGGTGCTGGGCGGCACCGGCATGTTGCAGGGCTGCGCGGACGAACTGCTGGCACAGGGCTGGCAGGTCGTGCTGCCGTCCCGGCGACCGCCGATGGCGGGCATGGCGGCCCGCGCGGCGCTCGGGCGGCGCGGCCACGTGCCGCAGGGCCGGGGCACACCCCTGGTCACCGCGCCGCGCCGCGAGGACGAGCACCGGCGCCGCGAGGACTTCCAGCGCGCGGCGACGTGGGTCCGCGCCGACTGGGCCAGCCCCGCCGACCTCGCCGAACGGGTCCGCGAGGTGCTGCCCGCGCCGGCCGACCTGCTGGTCGCGTGGGTGCACCAGAGCTACCGCGAACCGGTGCTGCGCGCCGTCGCGCCCCTGCTCGCGCCGGACGCGCCCGTGGTCGAGGTGCACGACAGCGGCGGCATCAGCCCGCGGTACGGCCTCCCCGAGCCGGTCCTGGCCGGCCACCCCACCCAGCAGGTGGTGCTGGGTTTCGTCCGGCACGGCAGCACCACGCGCTGGCTCAGCCACGAGGAGGCGTCCGTCGGCGTGCTGGCGGCGGTGCGCCGGGCCTTGGACGGCCGGCCGTCGTCGGTGCACCAGGTGGGCGAGGTCGACACCTGGGTCGTGCGCTCCTAGAGCGCGGATCTTCCACGGCCGCGAATCCGCACCCGGACGAAGCCCTGACGCCCCTCAACCCTCCGGGACTGAAGCCCTTCAAGTCCTTCGAAGCAACGCGACCACAGCAGGGACACCACGGACTCGGCGCGCCCGGAAGGCTCGCAGGTCTTGGATGGTCGTCGGGAACGCTACGCAGCTCGACCACCCCTCCGCCTGGATACGAAGCCGCCGCGCCGATCCTCCGTCCGTTCCGGCTTTGACCAGCAGCGATCCGGGTCGCGGTCACTGGCGGTCGTACCGACGGGAGGTCCGAGCCGCGGATTTGTACCCAGGCGATGGGGTGGTCATTTCACGTAGCGTCCCCGACGACCGTCCAAGGTCTGCCGAGCTTCCAGGCGCGTTGAGTCCGTGCCAACCCTCCTGTGGTCCCGTTGCTCAAAAAACCGACGGGGCAGCACTCGGATCGAGGACGAAGAGCGCGAACCAAGGGCCTAGACCGCCGGCCGCAGGCCCCGGACCAGCAGCAGCACGGCTTCCCGCACGTCGGCGAGGTCCCGCTCGGGCTGGAACACCTGCCAGTCCAGCGCCACCACCAGCAGGGTGCCGAACAGCGCCGCCGACGCCGTGCCCACCTGCACGCCCTCGGGCAGCCTGCCCTCGTCGGACAGCCGCTGCATCTGGCCGCGCACGATGGAGACGATGTCGTCGCGCAGCAGGCTCAGCGTGCCGTGCCACTGGCCCGGCGTCCGCCACAGCTCGCTGACCAGCAACTGCCCGAACGCGGGGTACTCGGCGAAGAAGCCGAGCACCCCGTCGACCAGCGTCTCCATCGCCCGTTCGGTGTCCGCCTCCACCTCGGCGACCCGCAGCCGGCCCGCGAGCAGCTCGACGCCGTGCCGCAGCAGGGCGTCCACCAGGGCGTCCTTGCTCGCGAAGTTGTAGTAGACGGTGCCCTTGGCGACCCCGGCCTCGGCGGCGATCTCGTCCACGGTCACGCTCGCCGCGCCGCGCTCACCCACCAGCTTCAACGCGGCGTCGAACAGCTTCTGCTTGGTGGCGGCGGTGCGGCCGGGCCGGGCGCCGGTCACAGCACCAGCTCGGGCTTGAGGCGAGACGGTGTCCACACCCGCTGCTTGTACGCGGCGAACGCCGACAAGGCAAGGGACACCACCAGGTAGCCGCACAGGACCAGCACGTCCTTCCCGACGCCGCCCAGCTCGCCGCCGTACATCAGGTGCCGCAGCCCGTCGACCGCGTACCCCATCGGCAGGCCGTAGTGCAGCGGGTACAGCGGCTCCGGGATGGTCTGCCACGGGAACGTGCCGCCCGCGCTGACCAGCTGGAGGATCAGCAGCACCAGGCCGATGAACTTGCCGACCGCGCCGAACAGGGCGTTCAGCGCCTGGAGCAGCGCCACGAAGGTCGCGGACGCCAGCAGCAGGAAGCCCAGGGTGGCCCACGTGTGCGTCGGCCGGATGTCGACCACCAGCGCGACCACCGCGAACATGATCACCACCTGCGCCGCGCCCAGCAGCACGCCCGGCAGCCACCCGCCCAGGGCGATCCGCAGCGGGTTCTGCGCGGCGGCCAGGCCGCGCCGCGACAGCGGCTTGAGCAGCAGGAACAGCACGAACGCGCCGATCCAGGTGGCCAGGCCGAGGAAGAACGGCGCGAGGCCCGCGCCGTAGCTGCCCGCCGTGGACTGGCTGACGCCGCGCACGTTCACCGGGTCGCCGATGGTGTTGGCGGTGGACTCGCGGGTCGGGTCGTCCGGGTTGGGTATCTGCTGCACGCCCTCGTTGAGGCCGTCCCGCAGCTGGTTCGCGCCGGTGACGAGCTGCTGCTCGCCGTCGCGCAGCGAGGTCGCGCCGTCCCGGAGCTGCGCGCTGCCGGTCGCGAGCTTGACCGCGCCGTCGCTGAGCTTGGTGATCGCGTCGGTCAGGCCGGGCATCGCCGCGGCCAGCTTCGCCGCGCCCTCGCAGACCTTGTGCGCGCCGTTCGCGAGCGTCCGCAGCTCGCCCGCCGTGCCCTGGACCCGGCCGTTGGCCTCGTCCAGCGGCGCGCGGGCGTCCTTGAGCGCGACCAGCACGTGCTGGACCTGCTCCTCGCTGAACCCGGCGGCGCGCAGGTGGTTGGCGACGTCGCCGTTGAACTGGTCGAGCCGCCCGATGAGCGCCTGCGCCTTGCCCGCGTAGTTCTCGGCGGTCTGGGCGACGGTCTCGTTGCCGTCGGCGACCTGCTTCGCGCCGTCGGCGAGCTGCTGCGCCTGCACCGGCAGGCTCCTGGTCTGGTCGCGCAGCTGGAGCAGGCCGTCGGACAGCTGGGCCGCGCCGTCGGCCAGCGGCCCCGCGCCGTCCAGCAGCTTCTGGCTGCCCTCCAGGGCCTCCTGCTGGTGGGCCGCGAGCTGCGTGGCGCCGTCGGCCGCCTCGGCGGTCTTCTGGCGGATGGTGGAGAACCCGAGCAGCAGCTTGTCCGCCGCCTCCGCGCCGACCTTCACCGACACCGAGCGCCGCACCTCGGCGACGACCTGGTTGGCGATGGTGGAGCCGAGGTAGTTGTTGGCGTCGTTCGTGGTCAACGTGATCACGCCCTGGCGCGGCTGGAACTCGCCGGAGGACAGCAGTGCCTGGGAGAAGTCCTCGGGCAGGGTCAGGGCGAACGTGTAGGTGCCGTTGCGCACGCCCTCGTCGGCCTCGTGGGCGTCGACGCGCCGCCAGTCGAACTTGTGGCCGGAGATCAGCTCCTCGGCGACGTCCTCGCCCGCGTGCTTGACCGTGCCGTCGGCGGCGGTCGCGCCCTTGTCCTCCACGACGAGGGCGGCGGGCACCTGGTTGAGGTTCGCGTACGGGTCCTTGTTGGCGTACAGGTAGAGGGCCGCGTACAGCAGCGGCACCAGGGCCAGGGCCAGGACGGCGAGCTTGGGCAGCTTCCCGGACGTGATGCGGCGCAGTTCGCTGAACGCCATCCGCAGGGCGGTCACGAGTTCTCCTCGGAGTCGTGGGTGGCCGGGAACTCCGCGGTCTCGCCGCGCTCGGCGGGGTGGGCGGGCCGGGCGGCGCCGGCGGGTTCGGCGGGGGTGACGGGCTCGGCGCGCTGGGTGCGCTCGGCGGGGGTGACGGGCTCGGCGCGCTGGGTGCGCTCGGCGGGGGTGACGGGCTCGGCGCGCTGGGTGCGCTCGGCGGGGGTGACGGGCTCGGCGCGCTGGGTCTGCTCGGCGGGGGTGACGGGTCGGGCGCGCCGCGTGTGCTCCGCCGGGGCGCCGGATTCGGCGCGGCGGGTCTCCTCGGCGTGCTTGGGCCGTCGTGACCGCTCCGCGGACCTCGCTTCGACGGCCCCGCTCCCGGCACTGACCCCGGCCTCGGCGGCCCCGGTCCGGTTCGCGGCCCCGGCGCGGTCGACGGCCGCGGCCGGTCCGGCGTGCCTGGCCCGCCCGGTGCCCGCGGGCAGCGCGGCGGGCCCCTCGCCCGACGCGAGGGCGGCCGGCGCGGCGACGGCGGTCGGCCCGGTGCCCCGCACGCGCTCGCCCGGACCGATCGGCCGCGCGGTGTACTCGCCGCCGCCCCCGGCCTCGCCCGCGGTGTTGTCCGCGCCCAGCCGCGCGGCGGGCACGCCCAGCACCTCGGCCGACGTCGTGGTGCACAGCACGACCACGGACAGGTCGGGCCGCACGTGCTCGCGCGCGAGCCGCCACCAGGTCGCCGGGTCGCCGTGGTAGCGGTCGGGGGAGTCCAGGACCACCGCCCGCGCGCCCGGCCGCCCCGCGCCCAGCTCCAGCATCACCGCGCACCGGACGTCGGCGGGCACGTACTCGAACCGCGTGCGGGCGTGCTCGTCCACCCCGCGCTCGGCCAGCCAGTCGGCCACCGCCTTGCGCCCGCTGCGCCGCCGGTTCGCGGCCAGCTCCTCGCCGACCACCCCGGCCAGCGACAGCGACGCCTCCGGCTCGCTCACGTCCGGCGAGTCCACGAGCACGACGTGCCCGCGCAGCTCGGCGGCGTCGGGCGTGACGGTCCCGGTGCCGGGGCGCAGGCGACCGGACAGCACCAGGCCGAACGCGGTGTGCCCCGCGCCGGGCGGCCCTGCCACCAGCACCAGTTCGCCAGGTGGCACGCGCAGGCTGGTCGGCTTGAGCAGCGGGCCGTGCGGCCCGGTGACGCCGACGCGCTGGGCGTGGATCTCCACGGCGGAACCCCTTCTTTGAACTGACCGGTCAGTTCAAATAGTGGCCCAGCCGGGGGTCACTCGCAACCGGAGCGGTTGTGATCTAGCGCAACGCCCCCGCCGGGCGCACTTCCCACATGGTCCACAGTGGACGGTACCCCTGTCGCGGCCAGAACACAGAGGAGAGCGGGTTGGGCGGGTTGTAGTAGAGGTAGCTGCCGACCGTGCCCAGCCGGTGCAGCTCGCGGTGCGCGTGCGCCATCAGCCGCTGCCCGATCCCGGCGCCGCGCGCGGCGGGCAGGACGGACACGCAGTTCACGTACCCCCACCGGCCGGGCGGTAAGCGGGTCGACGTCGGGTTGCCCGGTTCGGAGGTCACCAGCGCGCACTCGGCCAGCCCGACCGCGATCCCGTCCCGCTCGGCCAGCCACGCCGGCCCGCCCGCGGCCAGCCGCTCGGCCAGCGCGCGCCGCTTGACCCCCGCCGCGTCGGGGCGGTCGACCGTCGAGCCGACCAGCGACGAGAAGCGCAGCTCCGCCAGCGCCAGGGCCAGCACCGCCTCCAGGTCGGCCGGCGTCGCGCGCCGGATCACCGGCGCGACCGGAGCCCCGTCCGCCGCGACCGGCCGCGACGGCGTCGCGCGCGGGTCGGCCCCCGCCCCGGCCCGCCGCACGGCGATCACCGTCAGCGGCACCAGCCCGTGGTCGAGCAGCGCCCGCGCCGCCTCGGCGTCCCGGCTCGGCCAGGTCAGCACGCACGCCGAGTCCCGCTCGGTCGCGCCGACCCGGTCCATCCGCCGCCGCCACGCCCGCAGCAGCGCGTCCATGCCCGCCGCGCCCGCGCCGCCCAGCAGCGGCGTCAGCTCCCACACCTCGGTGGCCGACCAGAGGCGGGCGGCCGAGGCCCGGTCGTGCACCTGCCGCCGGAGCACGCCCGCGACCCGCGAGCCGTCCGGCAGCGCCGCCGTGAGCACGTCGCCCTCCGGCGGCGCGGCCACCGGCGGCAGCACCGGGTCCAGGCACGCGAAACGGGTGTTCTGAGCCTCCACCAGCCCCCGACTGACGGTCATGCCCGCAGGTTACGGCTTGCGCGCCCGCATGATCGCGGTGCCGGGGAACAGCCGGCCGCGCAGCGGGCTCCACTGGCCCCACGTGCGGGTGTGCCCGGCGGGCCACTCCGGCTCCACCACGTCGACCAGCGCCAACCCCGCGCCGACCAGCGCGCGGACGTAGTCGCCCAGCGTCCGGTGGTGCTCGACGTAGGTCGCCCGGCCCGTGTCGTCGACCTCGACGTACGGCGTGCGGTCGAAGTACGACTGCGTCACGGTCAGCCCGTTCGGTCCGGGGTCGTCGGGGAATATCCACCGGATCGGGTGAGTCACGGAGAACACCCACGGCGCGCCCGGCCGCAGCACGCGGGCCACCTCGCGGAACACCTCGCCCACGTCCGTCACGAACGGCACCCCGCCGAACGCCGAGCACGCGGCGTCGAAGCTCCCGTCGGCGAACGGCAGCTGGTCGGCGCTGGCCTGCACCAGCGGCACGGCGAGCCCGGTCGCGGCGTTGGCCGCCGCCGCGTGCCGCAGCATCCCCGCCGAGATGTCCAGCGCCACCGGCTCCGCGCCGCGCGACCGCAGCCACCGCGCGCACGGCGCGGAGCCGCAGCCGACCTCCAACACCCGCCTGCCGCGCACGTCGCCGAGGTAGCCGACCTCCTCCTCGCGCACCCGCTCGGGGCACCACACGAAGTCCGCCGCGCCCAGGAACCCGCCGTGCTCGGCGTGGTAGTCGTCCGCGTCGGCGTCCCACCAGGCGCGGTTCGCGGCCCGCGACTCCGCCGCGTCGGCGTCCCGTTTCGCGATGCCGGTCGTGCCGAGCGCCAGTTCGGCGCTCGCGTGCTGGTGGGACACACTGCTCCTTGTGGGTTACGCGCCGGGACGCCGGTTTGCCCGGCGGTCGTCGAGCCGCGTACGATACCGCCCGCGTAGTGGGTTCGCGCTGCCCATGATCGGTATGCACGTCACGGGACTGGTCGTCGGGGGAAGCCTTGCCTCCCGCGCAGTGTTGTACCCACATGCCAGACGACCCCAATCCGTACCGGAGCCACCTACCTAATGTCCACCGACACCACCACTGTCCCGGCTGCCACCGCGCCGAAGCAGATCGCTATCAACGATATCGGGACGGAGGAGGACTTCCTCGCCGCCATCGACAAGACCATCAAGTACTTCAACGATGGCGATATCGTCGAGGGCACCATCGTCAAGGTCGACCGGGACGAGGTCCTGCTCGACATCGGCTACAAGACCGAGGGCGTCATCCCCTCGCGCGAGTTGTCGATCAAGCATGACGTCGACCCCAACGAGGTTGTGAAGGTCGGTGACGAGGTCGAGGCCCTGGTCCTCCAGAAGGAGGACAAGGAAGGTCGGCTGATCCTCTCCAAGAAGCGCGCCCAGTACGAGCGCGCCTGGGGCACCATCGAGGCCCTCAAGGAGAAGGACGAGCCGGTCCGCGGCACGGTCATCGAGGTCGTCAAGGGTGGTCTCATCCTCGACATCGGCCTCCGCGGCTTCCTGCCCGCCTCGCTCGTGGAGATGCGCCGCGTCCGCGACCTCCAGCCGTACGTCGGCCGGGAGCTCGAGGCCAAGATCATCGAGCTGGACAAGAACCGCAACAACGTGGTCCTGTCCCGTCGCGCGTGGCTGGAGCAGACCCAGTCCGAGGTGCGCAGCGAGTTCCTCAACCAGCTCCAGAAGGGCCAGGTCCGCAAGGGCGTCGTGTCCTCCATCGTCAACTTCGGCGCCTTCGTGGACCTGGGTGGCGTGGACGGCCTGGTGCACGTCTCGGAGCTGTCCTGGAAGCACATCGACCACCCGTCCGAGGTCGTCGAGGTCGGCCAGGAGGTCACGGTCGAGGTCCTGGACGTCGACATGGAGCGCGAGCGCGTCTCGCTGTCCCTGAAGGCGACGCAGGAAGACCCGTGGCGCCAGTTCGCCCGCACCCACGCGATCGGCCAGATCGTGCCGGGCAAGGTCACCAAGCTGGTGCCGTTCGGCGCGTTCGTCCGGGTGGACGAGGGCATCGAGGGCCTGGTCCACATCTCCGAGCTGGCCGAGCGCCACGTGGAGATCCCGGAGCAGGTCGTCCAGGTCGGCGACGACGTGATGGTCAAGGTCATCGACATCGACCTGGACCGCCGCCGGATCTCGCTGTCGCTCAAGCAGGCCAACGAGGGCTTCACGGTCGACTCCGAGTTCGACCCGACCCAGTACGGCATGGCCGCCGAGTACGACGACCAGGGCAACTACATCTACCCCGAGGGCTTCGACCCGGAGACCCAGGAGTGGCAGGAGGGCTTCGACAAGCAGCGCGAGGAGTGGGAGCGGCAGTACGCCGAGGCCCACACCCGCTACGAGGCCCACATGAAGCAGGTCGCGAAGGCGGCGGCGGCCGAGGAAGAGGCGGCGGGGGAGACCAACTACTCCTCCGGCGGCGACGCCCCGGCGGCCACGTCCGGCGGCACCGGCGCCCCGGCCCAGGCCGGCGGCACCCTGGCCAGCGACGAGCAGCTGGCCGCGCTCCGCGAGAAGCTGTCGGGCGGCGCCTGACAGCGGCGGTCCCAGGCGGACCGCGCAGTGCCCAGCGGCGGTCCCGCACCCGGCTTCGGGTGCGGGACCGCCCTGCTGCGCGGTAAATTGGGACGGCTATGGGCACGCGCACCTGGTTCGGGACAGCGGTGTTGGCCGCGCTGGCGGTCCTGGTGGCGTGCGCCCGTGAACCCGCGCCCGCCGCGCCGCCGCCCAGGATCCCGACCATCGCCGCGCCCACGTCGGTGGTGCGGACGCCGGTCATGGTCGACCGCGAGCTGCCCGAGGACTGCGAGCTGATCGTCCCGGTCGAGGTCGTGAACCAGCGGATCGGCCGGGAGATGGCGGGCGAGCTGAAGCAGATCATCGGCATCCCGGAGCCCAAGGTGGCGCGCACCGCCAAGATCGACTGCTACTACGACGTGGGCGAGCGCCGCCCGATCTCCACCGCGCCGCTGGTCATCGGGCTGGCCACCTACGCCGACGAGGCCGCCGCCAGGGAGCGGGTCGCGGAGAGCGTCAAGGCGGAGCTGGAGTCCGGCGGCTCGTCGACCGAGGTCGACGTGGGCAAGCAGAAGGCGTCGCTGGTCAGCACCGCCGAGGAACGCCTGGTCATCGGGTCGCTGGGCAAGACGACGTTCGTGGCGCGGGCCAAGGCGGGTTTCGTGCCGGACGACCAGGCGGGCGCGGTGCTGAGCGCGCTGGCCGCCCAGTCCATGACCCCGATCGAGGGCGCCTGAGACCGGTTCCCGCCGGCCGGCGCGCCCGGACCGGTCACGCGCGCGGCGCGTGACCGGGCAGACTGTGGACCATGTTGCGCGTGGGCCTCTCGGGGGGCATCGGGTCGGGCAAGTCGACGGTCGCGGGCAGGCTGGCCGAGCACGGCGCGGTGGTGGTCGACGCCGACCGCGTCGCGCGCGAGGTGGTCGAGCCGGGCACGCCGGGGCTGGCCGAGGTCGTCGAGGCGTTCGGGACCGGGGTGGTCGACGCGTCCGGCGCGCTCGACCGGGCCGCGCTGGCCGCGAAGGTGTTCAGCGACGACGCGGCCCGCGCCACGCTGAACGGCATCACCCACCCGAGGATCGCCGCTCGCACGGCCGAGCTGATCGCCGCCGCGCCGCCCGAGGCGATCGTGGTGCACGACGTGCCGCTGCTGGTGGAGAACGGCCTCGCGCCCGTGTACCACCTGGTCGTGATCGTGCACGCGGACCGGGAGCAGCGGGTCGAGCGGCTGGTCGGCCGCGGCCTGGCGGAGCGGGACGCCCGCAACCGGATGGCCAAGCAGGCCGACGACGCCGCGCGCCGGGCGGTCGCCGACGTGTGGCTGGACAACTCCGGCACGCCCGACCTGGTGCTCGCGGAGGTCGACCGGCTGTGGGCGGACCGGCTGGTGCCCTACGAGGCGAACGTCCGGCTCCGGCGCGGCGCGGTCGGCGCGCCGCGGGTCGTGCCGCACGACGACACGTGGCAGGCGCAGGCGGCCCGCGTCGCCGGGCGGATCGCGCTCGTCGCGGGCCACCGGCGGGTCGAGCACATCGGGTCCACGTCGGTGCCCGGCCTGGCGGCGAGGGACGTGCTGGACCTCCAGCTGGGCGTCGCGTCGCCGGCGGAGGCCGACGGGCTCGCCGACGCCCTGGCCGAGGCGGGCTTCCCCGCGTCGGGCGGTGCGGAACCGGACGACCCGGCGGGCGACTGGCAGCGGCGGCACGTGGGCGCGGACCCGCTGCGGCCGGTCGACCTGCGCGTCCGGGTGGAGGGCGGCCCGGCGTGGGAGCGGGCGCTGCGGCTGCGGGACCGGCTGCGCGCCGACGAGGCCGCCCGCCGCGAGTACGAGGCGGTGAAGCTCCGGCACGCGGGCGGCGCGGACGGGTCCGGCTACGCGGAGGCCAAGCGGTCGTGGGTGGCGGCGCGGGTGGACGCCCGCTACGCGGACGGCCAGACGTCGTAGATGCCCCGGTGGGTCAGCCACGCGCCGAGGTCGTGGCGGTGGAGGCTGACCTCCTCCAGGGTGCGGTGCACGGTGCGCAGGGCCTGGTCGGCGTCGTCGGGTCTCAGGACCCCGCCGGCGACGGCCGCCGCGAACTCCTCCGAGCGCACGATGCGCGCGGTCGTCCCGCCGGGCACCGCCAAGCCGAGCAGGAGGTCGGTCGTCCGCCAGGAGCGGCCGTCGCGGTGCACGCGCACGGCGCTGAGCACGCTCGGGCCGCCGCGGGCGTGCCGCGAGCGGGGGCGGTGGTGGGTGAGGCGCAACCCCAGGTCCGGTATCAACCAGGTGACCTCGGAGTCGGAGAACGGGTCCTCGGGGGTCGGGCACTCCAGCCGCAGGCCCCAGTGCTCGACGCGGCAGGTCGTCAGGTGCCGGGACATGCCCGAGGAGTAGCTCCGAACTGCGCTGACGGTGTCGACCACGTCGACGAGCTGAGGTGTGATGACCGCTCCCACGCGATCCGAGCGTAGCCGTAAGTATGCGGCCCGTAACACTGCGGGTCGATTTGTTACATCACGGTCTGTGCCGGAGAGGGTCTCGGTCAGGTGACAAACCCGGAGGGCGGTTGCCGGCGGCGCTCACCGTCCGCATCACCGCCGCCGCCAGGTGGTGACCGTGCCCTGGGAGGCCAGCCAGCGCACCGCGTCGTGCCCGTTCGCCGCGATGCCCGCCACCGCGCGGTAGGTGGTCTCCAGCGCCCACTGCGCCCGGTGCGGCTGGATGAGGCCCCGTTCCAGGGCGGTCAGCAGCTCGTCGGTGTCGACCACCGTGACGCTGCGGCCGGTGCGCACGATCAGGTCCAGGTAGAGGTCGACGGTCTTCCACACCGACCCGCTGGAGGTGATCTCCACGACGTCCACGTAGTGGTCGTAGTCGCGCTCCTGGCCGGGGTGCCAGGACTGGCGGGTGACGCGGAGGCCGTGGGCGGGCAGCAGCCACGACTCGAAGTGCGACAGCCGCGGGTGGCCGGGCACCGGGCGGAACATGTAGAGCCCGTGCCGGGTCAACCGGTACTCCTCGACGCCGCGCAGGTGGCCCTTGGGGTCCGTGTTGCTCTTGGCGTCCAGGTCGAAGTACTCGACCTTCGGCGGGTGGATGTGCATCTTCGAGGTCCCTGCCGTGCTCAGCGTCACGATCGGCACCTTATGCACCGCCGGCCGTCGAACACCCGTTTCTGTCACCCGAAAGTATGATGATCGCTTAGTCTTCCCCCATGTTCGGGATCATCCGGCCGTGCCGCCACCGACTGGGCGCGGACCTGCGCGAATCGTGGCTGGCGCACCTGTGCGGGCTGTGCCTGGCGCTGCGCGACGACCACGGCCACCTGGCGCGCGTGGTCACCAACTACGACGGGCTGGTCGTGTCCGCCCTCGTCGAGGCCCAGACGGTCCGTTCGCGGCGCTCGGCGGGCCCGTGCGCGCTGCGCGGCATGAGGTCGGCCGACGTGGCCGTGGGCGCGGGCGCGCGGCTGGCCGCGACGGTGTCGCTGGTGCTGGCGTCGGCGAAGGTCGGCGACCACGTGGCGGACCGGGACGGCGCCTTCGCGCGGGTGCCCGTCCGGGGCCTGGGCAGGCGGGTGGCGCGGCGGTGGGCCGCGCAGGCCGCGACCACCGGGTCCGACCTGGGCTTCGACACCGGCGTGCTGGTCGCGGCGGTGGAGCGGCAGGCGGAGGTGGAGGCGGCGGCCGGGCCGGGCGGCTCGGTGCTGCTGGTGACCGAGCCGACCGAGACCGCCGCCGGCGAGGCGGTGGCGCGGACCGCCCTGCTGGCCGGGCGACCGGGCAACGCCGACGCGTTGCGCGAGGTCGGGCGGCTGTTCGGGCGCCTGGCGCACCTGGTCGACGCCGTGGAGGACCTGGCGGAGGACCGCGCGGCGGGCGCGTGGAACCCGCTGGAGGCCACCGGCACGTCGTTGGCGGAGGCGCGGCGGCTGTGCGAGGACGCCGCGATGGGCATCGAACTGGCCCTGAAGGACGTGGAGTTCACCGACGGGCGGCTGGTGCACGCGCTGCTCGTGCACGAGGTGCGCGAGTCGATCCGGCGGGCGTTCGGCGGCCCGCACACGCACGGCCCGCACACGCACGGCCCGCACGGGCACGGCCCGCACGGGCACGGCCCGCACGGGCACGGCCCGCAGGGGACGCCGCCGCCGGGTTGGCATCCCGCGCCCGCCGCGTACCCGCCGCACCAGGCCCCGCACGGCGGTGACCGGCACGGCAGCGTGCCACCACCCGGCCCGGTGCCGCCGCACGCCGCCGCGGGCCACGGCGGTGACGACGGCGGTGACGACGGCGGCGGACCGCCGCCGCGCCCGACCGAGTGGGACCGGCGTGGCGAGCCGCCCGGCCCCGGCGGCGGCCTGTGGTGCTGGCCGGCGCTGGTCCACCCGCCCCGCCCGCGGGGCGCGCTGCTCGGCTGCCTGGCCGTGCTCTACCAGTGCGGCACGTGCCAGTACTGCTGCCGCGACCCGTTCCCCGGCCCGTGGAGCGGCAAGTGGCGGCACAACCCCTGCGACTGCGGTTCGGGCTGCGACTGCGGCGGCGGCAGCGGCCGGGGCGGCGGCGACGGCGGCTGCTGCGACTGCTGCGGGTGCGACTGCTGACGACCGCCGCGCGCCCGGTCGCCGACGGTCGCCCCGGGGCCGGTCGCCGCCGGGCGCGACAAGCCGAGCACCGCTCCGACCTGGGCCGATCGGACTTTGTCGTACCCCAGGCGTACCGTCGTGTCCGTGGCTTTCCCAACCGAGATCCCGGTCAAGGCGCACTCGGCGCACCGTCCCGTCGGCGACATCCCCCGCACCGACGGGAAGTTCCGCGTGGTCAGCGACTACCAGCCGGCCGGTGACCAGCCCGCCGCGATCGCGGAGCTGGAACGGCGCATCACGGAGGGCGAGAAGGACGTCGTGCTGCTCGGCGCGACGGGCACCGGCAAGTCGGCCACCACGGCGTGGCTCGTGGAGAAGTTGCAGCGGCCCACGCTGGTGATGGCGCCGAACAAGACGCTGGCCGCGCAGCTGGCCAACGAGCTGCGGGAGTTCTTCCCCGAGAACGCGGTGGAGTACTTCGTCAGCTACTACGACTACTACCAGCCCGAGGCGTACATCCCGCAGACGGACACCTACATCGAGAAGGACTCCTCGATCAACGAGGACGTGGAGCGGCTGCGCCACTCGGCCACCATGAGCCTGCTCACCAGGCGGGACGTGATCGTGGTCGCCTCGGTGTCGTGCATCTACGGCCTGGGCACGCCCCAGTCCTACCTCGACCGCTCGATCCAGCTCGCGGTGGGCGGCGAGATCGACCGCGACCTGCTGCTGCGTGCCCTGGTCGACATCCAGTACGCGCGCAACGACGTGGCGTTCAACCGGGGCACGTTCCGGGTGCGCGGCGACACGGTGGAGATCATCCCGGCGTACGAGGAGCTGGCGCTGCGCGTCGAGTTCTTCGGCGACGAGATCGACAAGCTGTACTACCTGCACCCGCTCACCGGCGACGTGGTCAAGGAGGTCGACGAGCTGCGCATCTTCCCGGCGACGCACTACGTGGCCGGCCCGGAGCGCATGGAGAAGGCGATCGCCAACATCGAGGCCGAGCTGGCCGAGCAGCTGGGCAGGCTGGAGCGGCAGGGCAAGCTGCTGGAGGCGCAGCGGCTGCGGATGCGCACCTCGTACGACATCGAGATGATGCGCCAGGTCGGCTTCTGCTCGGGCATCGAGAACTACTCGCGCCACATCGACGACCGCGGCCCCGGCACCGCGCCCGCGACGCTGATCGACTACTTCCCGGACGACTTCCTGCTGGTCATCGACGAGTCCCACGTGACGGTGCCGCAGATCGGCGGCATGTACGAGGGCGACGCGTCCCGCAAGCGCAACCTCGTCGAGCACGGCTTCCGGCTGCCCAGCGCGCTGGACAACCGGCCGCTGACCTGGGAGGAGTTCGCCGACCGCATCGGGCAGACGGTGTACCTGTCGGCGACGCCCGGCCCGTACGAGATGGGCCAGGCGGGCGGCGAGTTCGTCGAGCAGGTCATCCGCCCGACGGGCCTGGTCGACCCGGAGGTGGTCGTCAAGCCGACGGAGGGCCAGATCGACGACCTGGTCCACGAGATCCGCGTGCGGGCCGAGCGCGACGAGCGCGTCCTGGTCACCACCCTGACCAAGAAGATGGCCGAGGACCTCACCGACTACCTGCTGGAGCTGGGCATCCGGGTCCGCTACCTGCACTCCGAGGTCGACACGCTGCGCCGCGTCGAGCTGCTCCGGCAGCTGCGGCTGGGCGAGTACGACGTCCTGATCGGGATCAACCTGCTGCGCGAGGGCCTGGACCTGCCCGAGGTCTCGCTGGTGTCGATCCTGGACGCCGACAAGGAGGGCTTCCTCCGGTCGGGCACGAGCCTGATCCAGACCATCGGCCGCGCGGCCCGCAACGTGTCCGGCCAGGTCCACATGTACGCCGACCGCGTCACCGACTCGATGCGGCACGCGATCGAGGAGACCAACCGGCGGCGGGCCAAGCAGATCGCGTACAACGAGGAGCGCGGCCTCGACCCGCAGCCGCTGCGGAAGAAGATCACCGACATCCTGGAGCAGGTGTACGCGGAGGCGGAGGACGTCATCGAGCCGGGCGGCTCGGGGCGCAACGCGTCGCGCGGCAAGAAGCCGGCCGGCGACCCCGGCGCGAGCGGTCGCAGCTCGGGCGTCCTGGCCGACCGCGACACCAGCGGCATGGCGCGGTCCGAGCTGGCCGACCTGGTGCAGCAGCTGACCGACCAGATGATGAACGCGGCCCGCGAGCTGCAGTTCGAGCTGGCGGCGCGGCTGCGCGACGAGATCCAGGACCTGAAGAAGGAGCTGCGGGGCATGGACGCGGCCGGCGTGAAGTAGGGCCGACGCCCCCCACCGGTTCCGCTCCCACCACAGCTCCCACCGGCCCTGGCGCGACCGAGCACCGGGGCCGGTGGGAGCCCTTCAGCGCGGGCCGTTGCCGCGGGGGACAGCTCTTGCCGAAGGCCGGCGGGACCACCGCGGTACGCGGTCTCCGCGGACGGGGGAGAGGCGGCTGGTGCGGCGACGCCGAGTGGCGGGAGCGCTTCCCCGACGACGTCACGATCAGCGCCTACGTCGGCCGCTACGGCTGGAACCGGGTGCGGCCAGCCGGCGGAGGACGTGCGCGAACTGCTCGACCGGTCCTACGACGCGGTGGTCGCCAAGCTGCCGAAGTCGAAGCGGCCGGCACCCGTGCACCGTGGAGGGATGCAAGCCGGGCAGGGGGCCGATGCGGGCCGGCCCCCACCGCCGCGCCGGGCGGACCTTGACGATCCGGCGTTCGCGGCGGGTGGGCAGGCGACGCGGACCGCGGTGCGGGCGGCCGGACCGGTCGACCAGACCCGGCTCGCCCGGCTCGCGGCAACGCCGGCCCCGGTGGACGGCGGTGGTCGGCGAGACCTGGAACCGGGCCGCCCGCTCAGCTCGTGATGTCCTTGCGCGCGAACTTCCGGGCCGCCAGCAGCGTGAAGAACGCGCCGTAGGCCAGCGCCGAGAACGCGCCCTTCGCCAATTGCGACCAGTCCACCTCGGTCGACAGCAGGTCCGCCCACGCCAGCGCGTAGTGCGTCGGCAGGTAGTCCCGCAGTCCCTCCAACGCCGTGATCTGGTCCAGGATCTGCGACAGGATCGACGCCAGCACCGCGCCGCCGACCGCGCCCAGCGGCGCGTCCGTCGACACCGACAGGAACAGCGCCAACCCCGCCACCCAGAACAGGTGGACGCAGAGGTAGCAGACCGCCAGCGCCACCCCGGACACGCCCGCGCCGAACGACGTCGCCTCGCCCGTCGGGCTGACCGCCTCGCCCGCCCCGTACCAGGCGACGCCGACCGCCAGCGCCACGGCGGGCAGCAGGACCAGCGCGGCCACCGACAGCAGCCCGGACGCCAGCGCCTTGCGGCGCAGCAGCCGGTGCCGCGGCACGGGCGCCGCCAGCAGGTACTTCAGGCTCGACCAGGACGCCTCGGACGCGATCGTGTCGCCGAAGAACAGCGCCACGATCATCGGCAGCAGGAAGCTGCCGCTCACGAACAGCGTGAGCACCACGAAGTTCACGCCACTGGCCGTCGCGAGGTCCACGAACCCGCCCGAGCGCCGGTTCGGCGACGCCTGCCCCAGCTCGAACGCCACCACCAGGATGAACGGCAGCAGCACCAGGAAGCCCAGCACCAGCTGCGTCCGCCTGCGGCGCAGCTGGCGCGCCAGCTCCACCCGGATCGGCAGCGTCCGCCCCGCCCGGTAGCCGACCCTCGACCCGTCCGGCGCGACACCGGGGTGCTCGTGCTCGGCCGCGTCGGCCAGGTCGGCGATCGCCGTCGGGTCGGTGTGCACGCCGTGCTCGTCCGCCATCACTCGCCCACCAGTTCCAGGAACGCGTCCTCCAGCTTGCGGCGCGGGCCGGCCTGGTCGACCGCCACCCCCGCCCGCACCAACGCCCGCAGGGCCGTCGCGCGCGGGGTGCCGTTGAGGCCGGCGTGCACGTGCTCGCCGTCCACCGACACGCCCCGCACGCCCTCCAGGCCGCGCAGCACCTCGGCCGCCTCCTCGGGCCGGTCGACCCGGAAGCTGGCCTCGCCGCCGCCCGTCGCGATCTCCTCGACCGGACCGGCCGCGACCAGGGTGCCCTTGTGCATCACCACGACGTGGCTGCACGTCTGCTCGACCTCGGCGAGCAGGTGCGAGGACACCAGCACCGTGCGCCCGGCCGCCGCGTAGCGCCGCAGGACCTCGCGCATCTGGTGGATCTGGGGCGGGTCGAGCCCGTTGGCCGGCTCGTCGAGCACCAGCAGGTCCGGCAGGCCCAGCATCGCCTGCGCGATGGCCAGCCGCTGCCGCATGCCCTGGCTGTAGGTGCGGACGCGGCGGTGCACCGCGTCACCGAGGCCCGCGATCTCCAGCGCCTCGTCGAAGTGCGCCTGCTCGACCGGGCGGCCGGTCGCCGCCCAGTACAGCCGCAGGTTGGCCAGGCCGGACAGGTGGGGCAGGAAACCGGAGCCCTCCACGAACGACCCGACGCGCGACAGCACGGGCGCGCCGGGGCTCACCCGGTGCCCGAACACCCTGATCTCGCCCTCGGAGGGCGTGATCAGGCCCATCAGCATCCGCAGGGTGGTCGTCTTGCCCGCGCCGTTGGGCCCGAGCAGGCCGAGCACCTGGCCGTGCTCGACCCGGAACGACAGGTCCCGCACCGCCGTCAGCCCGCCGGGGTAGGACTTGGTCAGCCCGGAGATCACCAGCGGCACGCCGGTCAGCGCGGGGTCGACGTCGGCGGCCAGCCGCCGCCGGAACCACGCCACCACCGCCGCGATCGCGCACGCGACCAGCACGATCGCGATGCCCCACAGCGCACCGGTCGGCACGTCGCTGGTCGCGTTCACGCCCGGCACGACCGGCGCCGCGAGTTCCGGCGTCGCCAGCGAGACGCGGTAGGCGGCGGGCGTCGTCGCGTTCGCGTACGCCTGGTCCGTGGTGGCGACCACGAGCTGGAGCCGGTGGTCGCTCTCCACCGGCCGCACCGCGCCGGGCAGCGTCACGTGCACGTCGACGGGCGTGCCGTCGGCGGGCAGGCCGGTGACGCGGATCGGCGCGACGGCCGAGCCGGGCAGCGTGCGCACCCCGCTCGCGTCGACGTCGTACAGCTTCGCGAACAGCACCGCGCCCTCGTCCGGCACGGGGCGGCCGGGCACCGCCGCCACCCGCAGCCGCACGGTCGACGCGCCGGTCAGCAGCAGCTGCGAGGTGAGCGGCTCGGAGGTGAACACCGCCGCCTGGCCCGGCAGGTCGACCGCCAGCCGCGACGAGACCGCGCTGGACCGCGACAGCGCCGAGCCGAGGCCGGGCAGGCTGCTCACCGCCGCCGGGTTGCCGCCCGGCGGGTTGACCACCACCTGCTCGCCGCCGGCCAGCGGCACGCCCCGGCGCTCGACCGGGTCCGCGCCCGGCAGGCCGGGGTAGTGCGGCGCGACCACGTCGCGCAGCGACGGCGTGCCGCTGCTGCGGAACGCGCCCACGACGGTGTACTCGAAGCCCGTGCCGGGGTCGGCGCCCTTGCCGTCGAGGTGGAAGGCCATCCAGTCGGCGATGCGCCCGCGCAGCTCGGGGCCGGGCGAGCCGCCGTCGTGGCCGCCCGCGTACCAGACGACCTTGACCTTCGCGCCGTTCGCGGCGATCTGGCGCGCGTTGGCGTCACCCTGGTCCAGGCCGAACAGCGTGTCCTGCTCGCCCTGCACGATCATCGTCGGCTGGGTGATGCGGCCGGTCACCGCCGCGGGCGAGGAGCGCCGCAGCACCTCCAGGGTGCGCGGGTCGGCCCGCCCCGTGGTCGCCACGTCGGTGTACGCCGCGCAGACGTCGGCCTGGAACCGGCCGCACGCGCCGTCGGCGGCGCCGGGGCGCGGTGCCGTCGGGCCGGGCTGCGCCGGGGGCACGGCCGCGGTGTCGCTCGGGGCCTGCCCGCGGCCGTCCTGGCCCGGCTCCTGCGCCTCCTGGCCGGGGCCCGCCACGTCGCCGCCGGACAGCCCGGCGGAGAACAGGAGGCCCGCCCAAGACCGCTTGAACACGCCGTCGTCGCCGAACGCGCCGGGCGCGACCGACGTCGCGTCCACCCGGTCGGCGCGGCCGGCGTTCGGCAGCAGCGCCTGGCCCAGGTCGTTGAACGTCATCACCGGGACGATCGTGTCGACCCGCCGGTCCACGCCGGCCAGCGACAGCGCCAGCGCGCCGCCGTACGACGCGCCGGTGACGCCGACCCTCGGGTCGCCCGCCGCGTCGGTGCGCACCTCCTCGCGGGTCGCGAGCCAGTCCAGCAGCTTCTGCGCGTCGCGGACCTCGTGGTCGAGGGAGTTCAGCGCGATCCGGCCGGTGCTGCGGCCGAAGCCGCGGGCGGAGTAGGTCAGCACGACGAACCCGCGCCGCGCCAGCTCGGTCGCCTGGGCGGCCACGCCCTCCTTGCTGCCGCCGAAGCCGTGCGGCAGCAGGATGGCCGGCGCGGGTGTGCGTTCGGGCAGGTGGAGGGTGGTGTCGAGCTGGATCGCCCGGTCGCTGCCGGGGCTCTCCGGCACGTCGATCACCGCGTCGCGGGTGCTCACCGGGGGCGGGTCGTCGCCCTGCCGCGTCCAGACCACGACGGCGCCCAGCAGGGCGACCAGCACGACCAGCGCGGGGAGCGACCACCTGCCGCCGAGGCGGGAGGAGGGGGCCACCCCGTCGACCTTAGGGTGAGACGTGTCAAGGGGCCGTGTTCACTGAGAACGCGGTGTGGGCGGAGGTGCTCTTTCTCAGGAAAGACGCGCCCGGCCGGGTGGGTCTGATCACCCCGGCTGGCGCGAACCCGCAATCATGCGTGAGACTGGGGTGAGCGTGGAGGGGAGTACTCCCTAAGCGGCGGTGTCGTCAGCACGGAGCCCAGCGTGGGGGTCCCGGTGCCGCCGGTCGGTGAGCCAACCGATGGAGGAGACCTCCGGTCATTGGCGTGCGCGCGATGTACCGGAGGTATTCGATGGCTGTTCCCGCGTGGTTGTGGATCGCGACGATCGCAGGTCTGCTCGTCCTGCTTGCGATCGACCTGTTCATCGTCGACCGCAAACCGCACGAGGTCACCATCGGCGAAGCCGGCAGGTGGGTCACCTTCTACGTGGCGGTCGCGATCGCGTTCGGCCTGGGCATCTGGTACTTCGCCAACGGCACGTACGCGGGCGAGTTCTTCGCCGGGTACATCACGGAGTACTCGCTCAGCGTCGACAACCTCTTCATCTTCCTGATCATCATGACCACCTTCAAGGTGCCTGCCATCCACCAGCACAAGGTGCTGCTGGTCGGCATCCTGATGGCGCTGGTCATGCGCGGCATCTTCATCGCCGTCGGCGCGGCGGTCATCGCGCAGTTCAGCTGGGTCTTCTACCTCTTCGGCGCGTTCCTCATCTACACCGGCTACAAGCTCGCGCGCACCGACCACGACGAGGAGGAAGAGGACTACAAGGAGAACGCGGCGCTGCGGTTCGTGCGCAAGGTGTTCCCGGTGGCCGACCGCTACCACGGCTCGAAGTCGTTCGTGAAGGTCGACGGCAAGCGGTTCGTCACGCCGATGTTCATCGTCATGGTCGCCATCGGCACCACCGACCTGCTGTTCGCGCTCGACTCGATCCCCGCGATCTTCGGCCTGACCAAGGAGCCGTTCCTGGTCTTCACCGCCAACGCGTTCGCCCTGATGGGCCTGCGGCAGCTGTACTTCCTGCTCGGCGGCCTGCTCAGCAAGCTGGTCTACCTGTCGATCGGCCTGTCGGTGATCCTGGGCTTCATCGGCGTGAAGCTGATCCTGGAGGCGCTGCACCAGAACTCGCTGCCGTTCCTCAACGGCGGCGAGCCGCTGCCGGTGCCGGTGATCGGGATCGAGCTGTCGCTGTCGGTCATCGTGGGCGTCCTCGCGATCACCACGGTCGCGTCGCTGATCAAGGTCCGGCGCGACCCGGAGGCGGCCAAGCCCGTCGCCAAATGACACGGGTTCGCCCCGGTGGCGTGGCGCGCTGCGACACCGGGGCGACGCAACTGTGAGCGTGAAAAATCTCGTGAGCCTTGCTAAAGACTTCTGGGGTACCGTGCTCCCTCGTGCGCCCCGATGACTTGCAGTCGCTGATCCTGCCCGGTTCCGTGTCGGTGCGTGGTGAGCTGGTCCTGGTGAACGCCGCCACGCCGGACGTCGCCGCGAACGCCTACCGGGGCGGCCTGTACGCCGTGCCCCTCGACGGCGGTGGCGCGCGGCGCTGGACGTGGGCCGAGCGCGACCTCGCGCCCCGGATCTCGCCGGACGGCCGGTGGGTCGCGTTCCTCCGCGCCGGCGCGCCTGGCGAGGCGCCCCAGCTGCACGTCATGCCGACGGCGGGCGGCGACGCGCGCCGCCTCACCGACCTCCCGCTGGGCGTCGGCACGCCGGTGTGGTCGCCGGACTCCCGGCGCGTCGCGTTCACCGCCCGCGTGCCCGAGCCCGGCCGCTACGGCACCGCCGCGGCCGAGGGCGAGGACCCGCCGACGCCCGACGCCGAGGCGCCCCGGCACATCCAGCGGCTGGACTACCGGCTCGACGACCTCGGCTTCACCGCCGACCGGCACGCCCGGCTGTTCACCGTCGACCTCGACGGCGACGCCGGCCCGGTCCAGCTCACCGACGGCGCGTGCGACGTGGTCGAGCCGGAGTGGACGGCCGACGGCACCGCGCTGGTGTTCGTCGCCGACCGCGACCTCGGCGTGGTCGAGACGCTGCACCAGGACATCTACTCGGTGCCCGCCGCCGGCGGCGAGCCCGAGCTGCTGGTGCGCACGCGGGGGCTGGCGGCGTACCCGGTGGCGCTGCCCGACGGCGGCGTCGTGTTCTACGGCACCGAGTCCGACGGCGTGCACAGCATCGCGCGCAACATGAGCCTGTGGCGGCACTCCGGCGGCACGCTCGTCCGCCTCACCGACGTGGAGGGCGTCGACTGCGAGAAGGCCGCGGGCCCGCCGGTCGTCGTCGGTGACGACGTGCTCGTCGCGGTGCGCCACCGGGGCGCGGTCGAGCTGCGCCGCGTGCCCCTGGACGGGGTCGAGCTGCCGCTGTCGGCGCTGGAGGTGCTGGCCGGCGAGCAGGCCGAGGTGCGGGCGTTCGCGGCGGACGGCGACACCGTCGTCGCGGTCGTCTCGCGCGCCGACAACCCCGGCGAGGTCGTGCGCGTCGGCGGCGGCGTGCTGACGTCGTTCGGGTCCGCCGTGCCGGCGCGGCCCCTGGTCGAGCTGACCGGCTCGGCGTCGGACGGCTACCCCGTGCACGGCTGGCTCGTGCTGCCCGAGGGCGAGGGCCCGCACCCGGTCCTGCTGGTGGTCCACGGCGGGCCGTTCATGTACCACGGGTGGGGCTTCTTCGACGAGGCCCAGGTGTACGCGGGCGCCGGGTACGCCGTGGTGCTGCCCAACCCGCGCGGCTCCGCCGGCTACGGGCAGGCGCACGGGCAGGCCGTGATCGGCGGGTTCGGCACCGTCGACGTGGACGACGTGCTGTCCGTGCTCGACGTGGCGCTGGAGCGGCCCGACCTCGACGCCGACCGCGTCGGCGTGATGGGCGGCTCCTACGGCGGGTTCATGACGTCGTGGCTGGCCGCGCACCACGGCGAGCGGTTCCGGGCGGCGTGGAGCGAGCGCGCGGTCAACGCGTGGGACTCGTTCTCCGGGTCGTCGGACATCGGCTGGTTCTTCACCGAGGCGTACTGCGGGCCCGACCCGGAGGCGCACAAGGCCATGTCGCCGCTGACCTACGCCGAGAAGGTCTCCATGCCGTTCATGGTCGCGCACTCCGAGCACGACTGGCGGTGCCCGCTGGAGCAGGCGCAGCGGATGTTCGTCGCGCTGCGGCGCAACGGGGTCGAGGCGGAGCTGCTGCTGTTCCCCGGCGAGGGGCACGAGCTGACCCGGTCCGGCAAGCCCCGGCACCGCAAGCAGCGGTTCGACGCCGTGCTGGAGTGGTGGGACCGCCACCTGGCGTGACACCCGGAATGCGGTCGAATCACTGATTGGCCCCCCTCGTTTCGCGGGACACTGGTGACCTGCGAGGGAGGTCTGGCATGACCGCGATCCCACCACCCAGGGCCGACGCCTGGCCCGCGGGGACGTTCCTGGACCTGCTGTCGCCCGCGAGCCAGGCCGCGCTGCTCGGCCTCGGCGTGCCCAGGGCGTACCGGCGCGGCGACGTCATGCTCCGCGAGGCCGAGCGGTCCGACCACGTCGTGCTGCTGGTGCGCGCCGTGGTCAAGGCGACCGTGACCCTGGAGAACGGCCGGGTCGCCCTGCTCGGCATCAAGGTCGGCGGCGACGTCGTCGGCGAGATGGCGGCGCTGAGCGGCGAGCCGCGCTCGGCGACGGTCACGGTGTGCGGCGACGCCCACGTCCGGGTGATCCCGGCGGTGGTGTTCCGCGAGTACCTGAACCGGTTCGCCGACGCGGGGCCCGCCCTGACCAGGGTGATCATGCAGACGCTGCGGTGGGCCGACAAGCGCCGCACCGACTTCAACGGTTACCCCGCGTTCGTCCGTTTGGCACGGGTCCTGGACGAACTCGCCGACGGCTACGGCCGCGCGGTGCCGGGGGGCGTCACGCTCGACCTCGGCCTGACGCAACGCGAGCTCGGCGCGCTCGTGGGCGCCGAGGAGGACACCGCCCGCAAGGAACTCCGGTCGCTGCGTGACCGGGGCGTCATACGAATGGGGTATCGGACGATCACGATCGTGGATCGCCCGGTGTTGAACAGCATCGCGTACGACTGGTCGGAAACCCGGTGATACCGCTGGTTCCGCCGGGACGCCGGGCAGATCCTGTGGTGGTGAAGCCGGATACCGAGACACCATTCGACGGGCTGGTCTACCGGCTCGTGGTCGCCGTGGACGTCGAGGGCTACAGCAAGCTCGACGCGCTGGACCAGTCCCTGGCGCAGTCGAGGCTGGGCGAGGTGCTGGACGTGGCCGCCCGCAACGCCGGGCTGGACCGCGCCCGGTGGTACCGCCAGCTGCGCGGCGACGGGGAACTGGCCGTGCTGCCACCCGACGTCGACACGGCGTCGGTGATCGCTCACTTCACCGAGGAGGTCGGCCGCGCGCTGCGCGAGCAACGCCGCAACGGCACACCGCTGCGCATCCGGCTCGCCATGCACTGCGGCACCCTCACCACGGGCCGGTTCGGCCTCGTCGGCGACGCGCCGATCGTGACGTGCCGGCTGCTCGACTCCAGGGTCGTGCGCAAGGAGCTGGCGCACGGCGACGGCGACCTCGTGCTGGTGATCTCCCGACGCCTGTTCGACGACGTGGTGCGCACGCGGTTCCACGAGCTGGACCCGTCCCGCTTCCGCGCCGCCCGCTTCTCGGCCAAGGGCGCGAGCTACGCGGGCTACCTGTGCGCGGGCGCTCCGCGGGCCGAGTTGGTGGAAACCTAGCGGGCCGCACGGCGGTTGCGGCACGCTCACCGGATGCAGTGGACCGTGCGGCCCGGCCGTCCCGACGACGCGCCCGAGATCGCCAGGATCAACGTCGACGCGTGGCAGCACTCGTACCGGGGGATCGTCGACGACCCGGTGCTCGACCGGATGCTGCCGGAGAGCCGACTGCCCGCGTGGGCACGCGTGCTGCGGCTGCCCGACCCGAGTCGCGTGTTCGTGGCGGTGGACGAGGAGAGCGGGCGGATCGGGGCCTACAGCGCGGTCGACGCGGTGCGCGAGACGAAGGACGCGCACCCCGACCTGCACACCGGCGAACTGGTCGCGATCTACGCCGACCCGCGCTACCAGGGGACCGGGGCCGGGCACGAGGTCCACGAGGCCGGCGTGCGGCACCTCCTGGACCAGGGCTTCCGCTACGCCGTGCTCTGGGTGTTCCAGGACAACACCAGGAGCCGCGACTTCTACGAGGCCCACGGCTGGCGCCACGACGGCCTCGTGCACCGGTACGAGCTGGGCGGGCAGGAACTCCCGGAGGTCCGCTACGGCCGCTTCCTGCCGGCACCGCGAAAACGCGCGACAGCCGCTCGCAGGTGACCCGATCGCGGCAGCACGCCAACCCTGCTCGTGCCGCACCGACCAATGCCCCTGCTCGTGCCGCGCAGACCTAAGCCCACTGCACCGCGCAGCACAGACCTCTGGTCTCGTGTTCTCCCCGTATGGCCTGCCCGCAGGGCAACCACAGTCGGTCAGGGGGCGCAAGCACGCTTCACCGCTTGCGCCCCCTGACCGACTGTGGTGGTCTTTGACAGGCCATGCGGGGAGAACACGACGCCCTTGGCTTTTGTTTTTCCTCCCCGGCGGCCTGCCCAGCGGCGAGCGCTTCTTTAAAGCTTGTGCGGGCGCCTTCCGCGCGGAAGTTCTTCGGTTTGAGCGGGTCAAAGCTTAAAGAAGGGCGCTCGCCGCTGGGCAGGCCACCAAGGATGAGGGCAAAGCTTCTTCGAAGCTTTGCGAGCTTTTCAAGCTTCTTCGAAGCTTGAAAAGCTTGGCTGTGTGTCATCCCCGTACGGCCTGTCAAAGACCACCACAGTCGCCAGAGGGGCGCAAGCGGTGAAGCGTGCTTGCGCCCCTCCGGCGACTGTGGTCGCCCTGCGGGCAGGCCGTACGGGGATGACACGCAGCCGCCCGAGGTGTGCCTGTTGGGGCGGGTGGTGGTGTGAATGGTTCTCGGTCAGCCCAGCAGGGTGTAGTTGAGTTCCTCGCAGATCCTGGACAGAGGTAGGTCGAGTCCCGGGTGTTCCAAGGGGAGCAGGACGTCCGGCGCGGGGGGTAGGCCCGAGCCGGCGGGTGGGTTCCACAGGCAGACGGCCGGGGCTGCCGCGTCCATCGACGAGCGGTACCAGAGGCCGTCGAGTTCCGGGTATGCCGCCCTGATGGCCCTCGCCCACTGTTGGGTCAGGTGCTTGGGGCCGGTGCTGATCTCCTGGGACGCGCCCACCCTGGTCGGCCACAGGCCGGTCAGGTCGAGCAGGCGCAGGGTTCGCCTGGGGCGCAGCACGACCAGGAAGGGGCTCCGCGTGCGGCGGTCCACCACCGAGGTCGCCTGGAAGACCTCGGCGACGCTCGTCCGCACGGACAGGCCGAAGTACAGCACGCCCTGGTCCTGGGCGTGGGTCGGCGCGCCGTCCGGTGACGGTGGTTGGGTGTCGAAGCGCGCGTGGGGCAGCGGGCCGGTGTGGCGGAAGCTGTTCCAGCGTTGCGGGTGCAGGCCCTTGGCCGTGAAGATGCGGACCAGGCGGGTCGCCCGGTGCACGGCCACGACGTCCTCGGCGCGGCGCAGGTTCGCCTGCAGCACGGCAGGGGCGGGCGGCTGGGGTAGCCGTGACATTCGAGTCCTGTCGGGTGGGTGTCAGGCCGGGGTGCCCAGGCGGGCGGCCAGGTCGGCCACGCGGCGCGGGTCGCCGCCCGCCAGCAGCCAGTCGCGCGGCGACACGCGGTCGCCCTCCACCGGCAGGTCCTCCTGCTCGGTGGTCATGAAACCGGCCACGACCAGCGCGGGCTGGTCGGCAGGCACCGCCGCCAGCACCGCTTCCAGGCCCGGCAGGACGCCGCTGCCCGCGAACTGCCACGCGGGCAGGCGCCAGGAGCCCCGGTCCTTCCAGCCGACGAGCCTGCCCACGCCGAGCCGGTGCCGGATGCGGCTGGTGTCCACGCCCAGCCGGCGGGCGGCTTCGGCGACGGTCATCGCCGAGTCGCGGAGCACCGCGTGGGCGACGACGGTCCGCGCGCGGGGCCGGTCGTCCGCGGCGCGGTGGGGGCGCAGGTCGAGGCCGACGTCGGTCAGGGCGGCGCGCTGGTCCGGGGTGAAGTAGCCGGCGGGGTCGGGGTGCGGTGGGGCGAGCCGCTTGGCCGCGTCCGCGACGAGGGACAGGAACTCGCCAGGGGTCACCTGTAGACCTGCCTCGGCCAACACCGCCTCCAGCGCGGGAGTCATGCGCACAGGTTATCCCGAGCGTGCGCTTCTGTGCGCTCGGATAGCCCGGATGTCGCAGTCCGTGCGCCGTTCGGGTGTGGGCCGGGACTCTCCGTGAGGGGGCGGCGGTGCCGGCTCATCCGGGCGCCGGACACCGGTCGCGGGGCGTGCGGGCGGTGGACCGGTGGCGGGTGGTCAGTCGCCGGACCCGGTGATCAGGGCGACCGCGCGGTCCCGGACGGCGTCGTCGACCTCGGACACCCGGAAGTCGCGGTCCAGGATGTGGCGCACCAGGGCGGGCTCCGGTGGCAGGCCGTGCTTGCGCAGGTAGTGCGGCACCGCGCCGGCCCAGACCCAGGTGCCGTCGGTGCGGAAGTTCAGCGGCACGTCCCGGTCGCCGGGCGCGAACTCGTCCACGTCCAGGTCCCGCGCGGCCAGCACGACCGGCGCGGCCTCCAGGTAGGTCAGCAGCGCCTCCCGCAGCCGCGGGTCCACGGCCTGGCGGCGCACCACGGGGCGGCCTTCCTCGTCGCGCCCGTCGTAGACGTGGGCGGTGCGCAGCTCGCCGGGCGGCACGGGTTCCGCGCGCGGTGGCAGGCCGAGCCGGTGGCGCAGCCAGTCCGGGATGCGGTCGTCGGCGCGGGGGAACGCGCGCAGCTCGTCCTGGAAGCCGATCACGGGCGGAGCGTTGCGCCAGCGCGGCTCGTCCTCGGCGTTGAAGTCGACGGTGAACTGGCTGGGCGCCTCGATCTCGTAGACGGCGCTGAGCCAGGTGCCGCGGTCCGCCGCGTACATGCCGGTGCGCAACCGGCCGAACAGCCCGACGACGTCCATCGGCGGGCGGACCGGCCGCCACTGCCCGTCCGGGCCGGCGAACGCGAGGTCGACCTCGATGTGCCGCCCGGCCGCCCGGTACTCGGCCCGGACGCGCTGCCAGCCCTGCGGGAGCACGGGGAGCATGGCGCGCCCGATCTGCCGGACCAGCTGCTGCTGCTCCTGCTCGGACAGCGGTGTGGCCGGCTGGCTCATGCGTCGAACACCCCTTCGGCTCCCCCCGACACGGTGCCGCTGATCTTAACGGCCACACGACCCGGCCGTGGTCGGGTCGAGCGAGCCCGCGGTGCGCGGACGAGCGGGGACGGGGCGGTCGGGCACGGGCCCCGGGTCGCCGGCGGCGCTCCGGGGCGGTGCGCCTCAGGACAGGAAGGACTGCCCGCCGAAGTCGTCGTCCTCCTCCGGCCTGCGCGCGGGCGGGCGGCGGGTGGTCGGCGGCGGGGGAGGCGGCGGCTGGTACTCGTCGTCGATGCCGAAGCGCATCTCCCGGTGCACCGGGGGCGGCGCGTCCTCCTGCGGCGGCGCGGGGAAGTTCTTCCTGGCCTCGTCGAACAGCACGTTCGCCGTCTCGTCCTGCGTGCCGATGGTCTCGGCCATCGCCTGCCGCAGCAGCTCCGGGATGCGGGACTGCGCGCGTTGCAGGGTCCGCATCACCTCGGCCGACACCTCGGCCATGCGCTTGCCCGCCGCGCCCTCGGCGATCTCCAGGTCGCGCAGGATGCCGTTCGAGCCGATGGTGAGCCGGATCAGGCCGTCCTTCGACGCCTCCGTGATGGACAGGTCCTGCACGCGCTCGGCCATCTGCTGGTAGCGGGCGGCCTTCTGCTCGATGTTCGCCTGCCACTGCTCGAGCATCCGCTCGGACCCACCGATGTCCTCGGGCACGGCGCTCCCCCCCCCCCTCGATCGCGCTCGGTACTTCGCTCCAGGATGACGCGGCGGTGGACGGCCCGGTTCCGGCACCCGCCCGGATGCTCCGGGCCGAGGGGCGGAACCGGGCGCGCCGGGCTAGTTCACGCCCAGCAGGTCCACCACGAAGACCAGCGTCTCGCCGGGCTTGATCACGCCGCCCGCGCCGCGGTCGCCGTAGCCGAGGTGCGGCGGGATGACCAGCTTGCGCCGCCCGCCGACCTTCATGCCCTGGACGCCGCGGTCCCAGCCCGCGATGACCCGGCCGCCGCCGAGCGGGAAGCTGAACGCCTCGCCGCGGTCCCAGGAGGCGTCGAACTGCTCGCCGGTCGAGTGGGAGACGCCGACGTAGTGCACGTGCACCTGCCGACCGGACTCGGCCACGGGGCCGTCGCCGACGGTGATGTCCTCGACCAGCAGGTCCGCGGGCGCCGGACCGTCGTGCGGTTCGACCACGGGCTTGGTCATCTTCGCTCCTGTCGTTCACTGGCCCCGACGGCGTCGGGGCGGGCGGGGTCGCCCGGGGCCGCCGGGTCGCCGCGCGGTGCCCCGGTGACGGCGGCGCCGTCGCGGGGACGAGGCCACGACCTCCCGGCGCGACCTCGCGGGCGGGTACGTCCGGCAGCGAGTCAACCACGCGCCGGTCGGCCCACCGGCGCGGGGTTCCGGCCGGCGCGCAACGCGCCGCGGCCCCGGTTCCGTCCTGGGTGCATGACGCGATGGACGTGGGGCAGGCGGGCGGGGCTGCTCGGTGGCGCGGCCCTGGTGGCGGTGACGAGCGCGGCGTCCGCCGTGCCCGCGGTGCTCGACGGCGGCGCGCCACCGCCCGCCGGGCGGGACGTGCCGGTGGAGCTGGTCGCGTTCGACGGCTGCGACGCGGCGCTGGCGGGGCTGCGGGCGGCGATGGCGCCGCACGTCGGCGCGTACGGGCCGGCCGGCCGGGCCTACGCGCACCTGGAGACGACCGCCGCCGACGCGCTGCCCGCGCCGGCGGGCGTCGCGCAAAAGGCCGTGCCGGAGCACTCGTCGACCACCGTGCACGAGGCCGGCGTGGACGAGCCGGACCTGGTGAAGACCGACGGCGGCCGGGTGGTCACGGTGGTCGACGGCAGGCTGCGCGTGGTCGACGTCGCGTCCCGCGCGCTCACCGGCACGCTCGACCTGCCCGCCGGGAACGCGTCGAACCTGCTGCTGCACGGCGACCGCGCGCTGGTGGTCTCCGCGTCGCCGCAGGTCGTCGACGACATCGGCATCGCGCCCGGCGGGTTCGCGCCCGAGCAGGGCGCGACCCTGACCCTGGTCGACCTGGCGGGCGCGCCGAAGGTCGCCGGCACGCTGGAGGTCGACGGGCGGTACGTCGACGCGCGGCAGGTCGGCGACGTCGTGCGGGTGGTCGTCCACTCCGCGCCGCGGCTGCCGTGGGTGTACCCGGAGGGCGGCCGGTCGGAGGCGGAGGCCCTGCTCCGCAACCGCGAGGTCGTCGCCACCGCGCCCGTCGACGCGTGGCTGCCGCGCTACGCGCGCACCACCGCCGACGGCACGCGCGACACCGGCGCGCTGGTCGCGTGCGACCGGGTCAGCCACCCCGCGCGGCACTCGGCGACGTCCCTGCTGTCGGTGCTGACCTTCGACTTCCCCGGCGAGCTGGGCACGGGCGACGCGGTGTCGATCGTCGCCGACGGCGACACCGTCTACGGCACGGGCGGCTCGCTCTACATCGCCGACGACCACCACCTGTCGCCCGGCGCGCCCCGGCTGCCCGCGCCGCCCGCCGAGACCGCGGTCCACCAGTTCGACGTGTCCGCGCCCGGCCCGCCCCGGCACGTGGCGTCGGGCCGGGTGAAGGGGACGCTGCTCAACCAGTACTCGCTGTCCGAGCACGAGGGGCACCTGCGGGTCGCGACGACCTCGTTCGACGCGCCCGGCATCCCGGAGCGCCCGCCCGCCTCGCAGAGCGCCGTGACGGTGCTCCGGCGCGACGGCGCGGACCTGGTCGAGGTCGGCCGGGTCGACGGGCTGGGCCTCGGCGAGCGCGTCCACGCCGTCCGGTTCCTGGGGCCGCTCGGGTACGTCGTGACGTTCCGGGAGACCGACCCCCTCTACACCCTCGACCTCGCCGACCCGGCGAACCCGCGCCGGTCCGGCGAGCTGAAGATCAACGGGTACTCCGCCCACCTGCACCCGGCGGGCGAGGGGAAGCTGATCGGCGTCGGCCAGGAGGCCACCGACCAGGGCCGCGCGCTGGGCACGCAGGTGTCGCTGTTCGACGTGTCGGACGCCGCCGCGCCGAAGCGGGTCGCCGCCCACCACGTGCCGGGCGGCAGCTCGGAGGCCGAGTACGACCCGCACGCGTTCCTGCACTGGCCCGCCCGCGACCTGCTGGTGCTGCCGGTCCTGACCTACCCGACGGCGGAGCGGTCGACCGCTCCGCCGTCGGGCGGCGTGCTGGTGCTCCGCTTGCGGGACAACGCTTTCACGGAGGTCGGGACGGTGCGGCACGCGTCCGCGCCGGACCACGACCCCGGTGTGCGGCGGGCGCTGGTCGTCGGCGACGACCTGTGGACGGTGTCGGCGGCGGGACTGCGGGTGAGCGGGCTCGACGGGCTGGCGGAGCGGGCGTGGGTGCCGTTCACCTGAGGTCGTCGTGGAGCAGGCGGTGCGCGAGGACCGTGCCGCCCGCCATCGCCGCCGGGAAGACCACCAGCGCCGCCAGCGGGATCAGGGTCAGCAGGTAGGTGGGCACGGCGAACCCGAGCGTCAGGGCGCGGCGCTTGCGCAGCACCCGGCGGCGCACGTCCAGCTTGAGGCCGCGCCGGGTGAACGGGATGCCGGTCAGCTCGATGCCGAGCAGCGTGGCGTTGACGCAGACCGCGACCACCGGCACCACCGTCTGCCCGACGACCGGGATGAACCCGGCGAGGAACAGCGGGATCGCGCACAGGACCGCCAGGCCCACCAGCACGACCGCGTCCCGGATGCCCACGGCGGCCGAGCGGCCCCAGCTCACCCGCTGCGCCTCGGGCACGCCGCCGAGCTGCTCGTCCTCGACGGTCTCGGCGATGTGCTCGTAGAACGGTCCGCCGATGACCAGCGTGAGCGCGGAGAACAGCAGCAGCCCGACGGCCACGTACGCGCCGATGATCGACACGCCCGCCGCGAACCGGGTGGCCGTGCGCAGCGCCTCGTTCCAGCCGTCGGCGAAGGGGGTGACCCACGCGGCGATGTCGTCGATCCACACGCCCAGCGCGACCAGGCTGCCGATCAGCAGCGCGCTCGTGATCAGCGCCGGGATCGCGCCGATCAGCAGCAGCTTCGGCGACCGGAACACCAACCCGAAGCCCTTGGCCAACAACCCGACGCCGGTGGAGAAGTCGCGCAGCACCCTGGTCACCGGCGGAGCATAACGGTCATCCGGTTGCGGGCGGTGCGATCCGGCGACCTGGGACGGGCCCGGCGCGGGCGCCGGCCGCTAGCGCCGGCGGCGGAAGGAGAACGGGCGCGCGCCGGCGCCCACCCCTGCCAGGTGCAGCGCCACGCACAGCAGGCCAGCCACCAGCAGCGTGCCGCCGTCGATGACGGAACCCAGCGTCGCGTCGGCGAGGTCCAGCAGGAGGGCGAGCCCGAAGATGACCGCGGCGATGATCGCGAACACAGGAGCCTCCTAGGGAGTAGGTGCCCTGTCTCTACCCCGCGTCATCGCGCGCCAAGCAGGCATTCGGCCCAATTCGGGCGCACTCCTCCCCGCCTCCGCGCGCCGCCTCGCGCCCCGGCCCGCCGCCTCGCCCGACCGTCGGCAGGACCGGTGCGGTCCCACGGGTGGTGCGGTGCGCGGCCAGCCGGGTCGGGCGGGATGGCGCGGTGTCGTGTTGCGCGGTGTCGCGGCTCGCGGGCGGTGTCATGCCTCGCCGGTCAGGCGGGGCGGCGCGGGGGTGCCCGTCTCCGCCCACGCCACCAGCCCGGCCACGTCCACGCCGTGCGGAGGTGAGGCGCGGTACGGCTCGATGTTGCGCGCTCCCCGCTCCAGCAGGCTCCGCGCGCCCTTGCGGTTGCCGCGCGCCAGGTGGGTCAGGCCGACCGCGAGCTGCGCCAGCCCGCGCCACAGCTCGCGCTCCTCCTCGGGCGCGGACTTCCACGCGTCCTCCAGCACCTCGTGCGCGTGGAACGGCTTGCCGTCGTCGAGCAGCCGCTGCGCCTCGGTCAACGCCTCGCCCGCGGTGCGCGGCACGCCCTCGGGTTGGCGTTCGACGCCCGGCGCGCCGTAGGGCAGCGGTCGGCCCAGGCCGTCGCGGGGGCGTGCGTTGCGGGCTCGGCCGGTGTCGTCGCGGTCGCGGGGGTTGCCTTCCACACCCCCGATCGTGGCACGGGCGGCGGCTGCCGCGCACTCGTCGCGGACTCGCCGCCGCGCACCGGACCGCGCGAGGACCGGCCGGACGGGTCGGGGGATCACGCGGTCCCGCGCCCTGGTGAACGCGCCTTGCCGCGCACCGGACCGCGAGGAGCGGGTCGCGGGACACGCGGTCCCGCGCGCTGGAGGCCGCGCCGTGCCGCGCACCGGCCCGGGGAGCGTGCCGTGACCGGACGGCGCGGTCCCGCCGTCCGGTCGGGACGGTGGGACGGGTGGCAACCGGTGCCGGGCACGCGGGTTCCGCCGCGCCACGCGGTCGGCGTGGCGCGCGGATACTGGTGGGCGTGTCCGAACAGGACTGGGTCCTGCACGTGGACCTCGACCAGTTCGTCGCGGCGGTCGAGGTCGCGCGGCGGCCCTGGTTGCGGGGCAGGCCGGTGGTCGTCGGCGGCGTCGGCGACCCGACCCGGCGCGGCGTGGTGGCGACCGCGTCCTACGAGGCGCGCGAGTTCGGCGTCCGCTCCGGGATGCCGTTGCGGGTCGCCGCGCGGCGCTGCCCGGACGCGGTGTTCCTGCCGTCCGACGCGCCCGCCTACGAGGCGGTGTCCGAGCGGGTGATGGCCGTGTTGCGGGAACTGCCCGCCGTGGTCGAGGTCATCGGGTGGGACGAGGCGTTCCTGGGCGCGCGGACGGCCGACCCGGAGGCGTTGGCGGCGGTGGTGCGCGCGACCGTCGCCGAGCGGACGGGGCTGTCCTGCTCGGTCGGCATCGGGGACAACAAGCTGCGGGCCAAGCTCGCGACCGGTTTCGCCAAGCCCGCCGGCGTCTACCGGCTGACCGCGGGCAACTGGGTGGCGGTGATGGCCGACCGGCCCGTGACGGCGCTGTGGGGCGTCGGCGGCCGGACGGCGGCGAAGCTCGCGGGCGTGGGCGTCCGCACGGTCGCGGACCTGGCGCGGTCCGACCCGGCGGAGCTGGCCGGCCACTTCGGACCCGCGACCGGGCCGCACCTGCGCCGGTTGGCGCTCGGCGCGGGCGACCCGGTGGTGAGCGCGACGCCGTGGGTGGCGCGGTCACGGGGCCGGGAGACCACCTTCCAGGAGGACTTGACGTCGGTCGACGAGATCCGCGGGCAGGTGTCGGCGCTGGCCCGGCGGGTGGCGCGGGACCTGCGGGAGGAGGGGCGGCCGGCCGTGCGGGTCGTGGTGAAGGTGCGGTTCGCGCCGTTCTCCACCGCCACGCACGGCGTGCCGCTGCCCGAGCCGAGCGCCGAGGCGGAGGTGATCGAGCGGTGCGCGCTGGCGGCGCTGGCGAGGTTCGAGCTGACGCGGGCGGTCCGGTTGCTGGGCGTGCGCGCGGAGTTCGCCGTGCCGCCCGACCCGTCCGAACCGACCGGGTGAAGCCGGCACCACCCGGTCGGCGGCCCCGCGGCACCGCGCGGCCGGTGTGACGACTCCGGGACCGCCCGTGCGGCACCCCCGGACAGGTCACGGTTCGTCGTCCGCGTTTCGGTGCGGCGTGATCGGGCAGTCACCCCACCGGGGGTTCTGCTTCCCCCTGAGGGTTGGCCGTTCGGGTTTGCCCGCGCGTCCTGGGACGGGTGCGCACAGCATCAAGGTCATGTCCCGCACCCACATGTTCGGTGTTTTCGGCGCGATGGCCTTGGTCGCCGCGGTAGTGCTCGCCGGGATCGGCGTCGCGGACCCGCTGCCCGGCGGGCTCGGCCCGTGCGTCGGCCCGCAGTGCCCGGAGAAGTTCCCGCCGGTGCACAACGGCGACTTCGCCGGCCGGGACGACGCGGTCAGCGTCTTCGTCGGCGGGGACTTCCTGGTCCGCTACGCGGCGGCGGAGGCGGAGGGCCGCGTCGTGGTGGGTGGCGACTTCGACCAGAACAAGGCGGCCGGCGGGTCGGCCGTCTACAACATCGGCATCGTCGGCGTCGGCTCGCGCGTGCCACCGCCCGAGGGGTCGGACTTCCTGGTCACCGGCGGCGGGGTGTCCGTCGCCGAGGGGCAGCGGCTGCTCGCGGAGGGCGGCGTCGTGCGCCACGCCGGTCCGCTCACCGGCACCGTCGCCGGCACGGACGCGCCGGACCCGAACGCGTTCGACCCGTACGCCGGGCTGGCCGCGCAGCTCACCTCGGCCAGCCAGTGCTACAAGGACGCGCCCGTGACCGGCACGGCCCGGAACCAGGGCGACCACACCCTGTTCACGGGTGACGGCCAGTCGCCGATCCAGGTGTTCACCCTGGACTTCGACCTCGTCTCGCCGAACGGCGGCCAGCAGGGCATCGTGTTCGAGGGCATCCCGGAGGGCGCCACGGTGCTGGTCAACCTGGTGGGCCCGGCGCGCCGGATCCTCACCTACACCGGCGAGCTGACCGACGACGGGCAGCTCAACCGGATGCGCGAGCGCCTGCTGTGGAACTTCCCGGACGCGACCGACGTGACGATCGGCGGCACGGCGCAGTTCCAGGGCAGCACGCTGGTGGGCAACGCGGGCAGCATGACGAACCTGACCGTGCCGGGCTTCGCCGGTCGCTTCTTCACGGTGGGCTCGCTGACCCACGGCGGCCCGTCGAACGGCGGCCAGGAGATCCACGCCTACCCGTTCAACGGAGACCTGCCGTCGTGCGCGGCGCCGACCACGACGACCGACCCGACCACGACGACCACGCCCACGACCACCACCACCGATCCGACCACCACCACGACCGACCCGACCACGACCACGACCGACCCGACGACCACCACCACTGACCCGACGACCACGACCCAGCCGACCACGACGGAGCCGACCACCACGACGGAGCCGACCACGACGACCCGGCCGACGACCGCACCCTCGGCGACGGGCACGACGAGCAAGCCGACCCTCCCGACGCTGACGCTGCCCACCCTCCCGACGCGCTTCACCACCTCGCCCATCGCGCCGTTCGGCCACGGCGACGGCGACGAGGGCCACGGCATCGGCAAGGACCACCACCTGTCCACCACCGGCGCGGACGTCGGCTGGTACGTCCTCATCGGCACCCTGCTGGTGGCGGGCGGCGCGATGCTGCTGATGCTGATCAGCCGCAGGCGTCGCGGCTGACACCGCCCCCGGGCACGGAAAAGGCCCGCCCGCGCGACCGGCGATGTGCCGTGTGGTCGCGCGGGCGGGCCCGTGCTGTGCGAGGTGATCAGACCCCGGCGATGGACTGGATCCAGGAGCGGTAACGCGTCACGTTGGTGTACGCGGTGGTGGTCTGCCGGTCACTGGTGGACGCGACGCCGATCTGCTGGCCGCCCGACATCATCGGGCCGCCGGAGTCACCGCCGGCGGTGATGCCGTTGCCCCGCCGGGCGCAGATCGCCGTGCCGCCGTAGGCGTCGGTGCAGCTGCCGGACACGGTCACGTTCGCGACCTTCAGGCGCTCGGACTGGCAGTTGATCTCCGAGCCGCACCGGGACGTGGCGCCCCAGCCGTAGACCTGGACGGACGTGCCCGCGCCGGGCGAGCTGGACGCGAGCGTGGCGTAGGTGCCCGAGACGGACTTGTCGAGCCGGACCAGGGCCAGGTCCGACGAGTGGGTGTGGGTCTGGACGCCGTTGGCCAGGGTGCCGCCGGACGACTGGTTGAGGCTGCCGATCCGGAAGGACAGGCCACCGCCGCTGACGCAGTGCTTGGCGGTCAGGATCCACGTGGGCGCGATGATGGTCGCGGAGCACGTCTGCCTGCCGTTGGAGAACAGCCGCGCGGCCCACGGCGCGTTCGAGGCGTACCCGCCGCCGATGATGTACGGCGACACCTCGGTGTCCGCGGCGGCCGGGGCGGCGGAGGCGTTGGGCGCGAGGCTGAGCAGGGAGAGCGCGGCGGCTGCGAGCGCAGGGAGCAACCTGGTGATACGCAAGGTGTTCCTCGTTTCCGAAAGACAGCGCGATTGCTCGCGCACAGGGTGTCTTTGGTCACGATGAGTCGTACCACCCGAAAACTGCGCAGGGGATATACCGAATTGGTCATAGCCCCGCGTTAGAATGCTCGTGGGTGCCCCTGGAACGCCTTCCCGCCTGCGGGAACGCGTGATTCACGGTACTTCTTCATGTGAATGGCCGCGAGCGGTTCGGGTGCCTCGACTCGGCCATTGGAATCATTGCCCGCCCCGGTCCGGCCCCGGTCCGCCGAGGTCGTCCGCCCACATCCGCCGGTACGGCGCGAGCCAGGCGTCGACCTCGGCCAGCGGCGCGGTGCGCAGCCGGTACCAGCGCCGCTGGGCGTCCCGGCGCACCTCCACCAGGCCCGCGTCGCGGAGCACCCTCAGGTGCTTGGACACCGCGGGCTGGGTCAGCGCCAGCCACTCGACCAGGTCGTTGACGGGCCGCTCGCCCGCGCGCAGCACGTCGAGGATCGCCCGACGGCGCGGGTCGGCGAGCACCGCGAACGTGGATGTCATGGCGGGAATATAGCCGGCCCGGTATATAGCAGGCCATTTCGGCCGGTAGCGTGAAGGCGTCCCAGCGATCTCCGAGGACTGCCCATGCCGCGCATCACCACCGTGTCCAGCTCGCCCGTGCGCGACCTGCTGGCGCTCACCGCCCGGCCCGAGGTCATCTCGTTCGCGGGCGGCCTGCCCGCGCCCGAGCTGTTCGACCTCGACGGCCTCCGCGCCGCGTTCGACCGGGCGCTGTCCCGGCGGTCGCTCCAGTACGCGCCCACCGAGGGCGACGCGGACCTGCGCGCCCACGTCGCCGCCCGGATGACCGCGCGCGGCCTGCCCACCGGTGCGGGCGACCTGCTCGTCACCACCGGCTCGCAGCAGGCGCTGACGCTGGTCGTCACGGCCCTGCTGGAGCCCGGCGCGGTGGTGGCGGTGGAGGAGCCGACGTACCTGGCGGCGTTGCAGGCGTTCCAGCTCGCGGGCGCGCGGGTCGTGCCGGTGGCGAGCGACGAGCACGGGCTGGTGCCCGCCGCGCTGGCCGAGGTGGTCGAGCGCGAGCGCCCCGAGCTGCTCTACCTGGTGCCGACGTTCGCCAACCCCACCGGGCGGACGCTGACCGCCGCGCGGCGGGCCGAGGTCGCCGCGCTCGCCGAGCGCCACGACCTGTGGGTGGTGGAGGACGACCCGTACAGCGAGCTGCGCTACCGGGGCGAGGAGCTGCCCGCGCTGGCGTCGCTGAGCCCCAAGGTGCTGCACCTGGGCAGCTTCTCCAAGATCGGCGCGCCCGGCCTGCGGCTGGGCTGGCTGCGCGCGCCCGCCGAGCTGCTGCGCACGCTGGTGATCGTCAAGCAGGCGGCGGACCTGCACACCTCCACCGTCGACCAGGCCGCCGCCGCGGCCTACCTCGACTCGCACGACCTGTCCGCGCACGTCCGGGCACTGTGCGCGGCCTACCGGGAACGCCGCGACGCGATGGTGGCCGCGCTGCCGTCGACCTTCCCGGAGGGCTCCCGGTGGAGCGACCCGGACGGCGGGATGTTCGTGTGGCTCACGCTGCCGGGCGGCGTCGACACCGCGGAGCTGCTGCCGAAGGCGCTCGCGCGCGACGTGGCGTTCGTGCCGGGCGCGCCGTTCTTCGCCACCGCGCCGGACCGGGCCACCCTGCGGCTGTCGTTCACCACCAACTCGGTGGCGGAGATCGGCGAGGGCATGGGGCGGTTGGCCGCCGCCCTGCGCGGGTGACACCCCCGGCGTGACGACGCCACGCGGGCGACCGCTCGGTCCGACCTCGACGACGAGGAGACCCGTGTCGTCGAGCACCTGGCGCGGAGCCACCACGCCCTCGGCGAGCAACGAGGTGTAACCCGTGCCGTCGGAGCAGACCTGCGCGATGGTCGCCACGCCGACCGCGTTGACGGGCGCGCCGCCGCGTGGGCCACTCCGGATTCCAACGGCCGCATTGGGACGCGGTATCCGGAATGCGGTCGCGGGTGCTTCAGCCGTTCACCCGAACTCGAATGCGCTCGGCGGTCCACACCGCACCGGTGGCGGGTGAGCCGCCGGCGAACGTCGGTCGGTAGGTTGCCCGGTGTGGCGGGTGACGTGGTGGTGGAGATCTACACCGACGGGGCGTGCAGCGGGAACCCCGGTCCGGGCGGCTGGGGCGCGGTGCTGCGCTACGGGCGGCACGAGAAGGACCTCTACGGCGGCGACGCCGGGCCGACCACGAACAACCGGATGGAGCTGATGGCGCCGATCAAGGCGTTGGAGAGCCTGACCCGGCCGTCCGCGGTGCGCATATACACCGACAGCACCTACGTCCGCAACGGCATCCTGTCGTGGCTGGGCAGGTGGAAGGCCAACGGGTGGCTGACCAGCGCACGCCAACCCGTGAAGAACGCCGACCTGTGGCGCAGGCTGGACGAGGCCGCCGCGCCGCACCGGGTCGAGTGGCACTGGGTCAAGGGCCACGCGGGCAACGTCGACAACGAGCGGGCCGACCAGCTGGCCGTCCGCGGCGTGCGGGAGGCGGCCGGGCGACCGGCCCGCGACGCCGCCGACCGCTGAACCCCCGACACCACCGATCGCCCGGCCCGCCGCCGGTGCGTCACTCGTCGACCCACTCCAGCAGGTCACCGGGCTGGCAGTCGAGGACCCGGCACATGGCCTCCAGGGTGCTGAACCGCACCGCCTTGGCGCGGCCGTTCTTCAGCACCGCCACGTTCGCCGGCGTCAGGCCGACGCGCTCGGCGAACTCGCCCACGCTCATCTTGCGCTTGGCCAGCTCGACGTCGATGCGCACGACGATCGGCATCAGATCACCGCTTCCATGTCGGCGCGGAGCGTAGTGGCCCGCCGCAGCAGGGCCCGCATCACCACCATCAACAACCCCAGCACGGTGACGACGATCGTCATCAGGAACAGCAGGACGGGCGCCCCGGGGTCGTCCGCGGTGAACCCGACGTAGAGCAGCACGCCCACCAGCACCAGCCAAGCGGCGGTGATGGACCACACGATCGCGTCCACCCACACCAGGGACGCCTCGGTGAAGATCCGGTCCTTCTTCACCAGGGTGAGCAGCTTCCACGTGCACACGACCACGACCTGCACGCACAGCACCCAGAACACCGTGATGGCGGTCAACGGCCACCTCAGGTACGCGTGCTCGGGCGACTCCTGGGCCATGTGCCGGAACTGACCGGGCAGCGACAGCACCTGGAACATCACCAGGACGCCGAAGAGCAGCACCAGGAACACGCGGAGAGCGGCGACCGCTCGATGCTCTGAGAACATGCATCGAGTATCACTAGTAAGCTATCGAAAGTCAATCGGTAGTTATTGAGGTTCAGCCGATTACGCCATGCGCACGCGGCCCGTTCCCGGCACGCCCCGACCGGCGCCCCGAGCCGGGCAGGGGCTCCAAGTCGGACCGACGCGCTGTGCCTGATCGACGCGCCGAGCCGGGCGGACGTCGACAGCTCACCGCCGACGCCTCACCGCCGACGCCTCACCGCCGACGCCTCACCGCAGACGGCCGACCGCCGACGGCCGACCGGGGCCGCCTCACCGCCGGCCGCTTGCGCTACGCGCGTCTCCTCCGGACAGGACGGTCGTCCTCGACTCTGTACGTCCACTGTGGACTGTCCTGTGGCGTGCCGTGATCCGGTGCGGCCGCCGGTTCCGCCACGGCCGCACCGGACGTGTCACACCGACTTCTCGCGCAGCAACGCGTCCGCGCCGACCGCGGCCACGATCCCCAGGCACCCGAGGGCGATGACCACCACGCGCAGCGCGTCGGTGAAGCCCTCGCCGGCGAGCTGCCCGCCGGCGAGGGACGTCAACGCCGAGCCGACGGTCGCCAGCGCGATGGTCTCGGTGGTGAGGCGGGCGGTGTTGAACAGGCCGGCGGCCGCGCCCGCCCGCTCGGTGGGCGCGCTGGAGATCGCCAGCCCGTCCACGACGCCCGTGGTGACGCCGACCCCGGCCCCGACGAGCAGCAGCGGGGCCAGCAGCGTCCACGGCGTGCTGCCCGGCCCGATCGTGGCGAGCGCGACCACGCCGACCGCGCTCACCAGGATCGCGCCGACCGACAGCAGCCGGGGCGACCGCCGCGACAGGGCCGCGCCCGCGCCGGGCAGCAGCACGGACGGCAGGGTGAGCAGCAGCATCCACAGGCCCGCCTCGGTCGGGTCGAGCCCGATGACGTCGATGAAGTAGGACGGCAGGTACACCAGCAGCGGCACCAGCAGCCCCATCATGGTGGCGGCGACGAGCGAGTAGCCGAGGAACGCCCGGTCGCGCAGCAGCGCCAGGTCGAACATCGGCGCGGCACGACGGCGTTCGACGCGGGCGAACGCGATCGCGCCCGCCCCGACCACGAGCACGCCGACGAGCACCGCGGGGTGCGCGACGCCGAGCGCGGGCGCCTCGACGGACACCCAGATCAGCGCGCCGAGCCCGAGCGTGAACAGGCCGCCCCCGAGCCAGTCGACCGACCCGCCGCCCGCGCCCGGCACGGCGGGCAGGGCGGGGCACAGCAGCAGCACGAGGGCCGCGAGCGCGGCGGGCACCCCGAACACGGCCCGCCACCCGGCCAGGTCGACCAGGAACCCCGAGATCGTCGGGCCGAGGGCGACCCCGGCGCCCAGGACGGTGCCGAGCGCGCCGAACACGCGGGCGCGGGCGCGCCCGTCGAAGGTGGCGGCCAGCAGCGACTGGCCGGTCGCGGTGGCGACGGCGGCGCCCGCGCCGGCCACCAGCCGGGCCGCGACGAGGACGCCGACGTCGCCCGCGACGGCGCACAGGGCGCTGCCGAGCAGGAACGCCACCACGCCCGAGACGTAGAGGCGGCGCTTGCCGAGCAGGTCGGCGAGCGAGCCGCCGAACGCCAGGAACGCGGCGAAGCACAGGTTGTAGCCGGTGACGACCCACTGGGCGGCGGTCGGGGAGGCGGCGAGGTCGTCGGCAAGCCCCGGCAGGGCCACCGACGCGCCGGTGATGGTCAGGGGGAACGCGGCCGACGAGAGCAGGACGGCGATCGGCACGAGGACACGACGGTTCACCGCGACCACCGGTCCGGGTGGGCGAGCAGGGGACGAAGGAGGAAGTGCACGGAAGGCTCCGGGATGCGTGGGCGGAGCCGGGCAGCTCGAACGGCCGCACCGGCGAGGGTTCGCTGATGCGGCGGAGCGCGAAGTCACGCGCCGGGAAGGCCGGGGTTTCGCGCCGCCGCTACGGGCGGCGCACCCTGTCCGAGGCGGGCACGCCGGCAGCCTATCCGAACACCGCCGTTCATTCGGCGGGGGTGCGGGTGCACCCCCGCCGAACGAACGGCGGGAACACCCGACAACCCGATGCCGGAGGTGCGAGGATCCGGCGGGTGGAACGCGTCCACAGCTACGCCGATTCGCGGTCCACCCCGTTCGTCGAGGTTCCCGGGTGAGGTCGGGTGGCCTTCTCGCGAACGGCCGCCCGGCTTCCTCCCCAGAGGGACGGGCCTCTTGGCGGCAGGAGGCCCGTCCGCAGGAGTTCTCCCTCACCAGCCGCGCGAACGCCACTCGTCCAAGGTGAGGTCGGAGATCAACGACGCGAAGTCCTCGGGCGACGTGGTCCGGCCCACCCCGCCCGGGAACAACGAGTCGCCTCGACAGTGGACACAGTCCATTACTGGCGTGCTGTCCAGCCGAAAGGCCGGCCGGGATGTCCAACGGTAGACGCAGCCGACGGTCGACCGCGCGCCTGAACAGCTAGTCCACGCGCCGGTTGTCCAGATCTCCCAGTGCCTGACGGATCGGTTCGACCGCTACGTCGAAGGCCCCGAACTTCCCCGATGCCTGTTTCAGCAGCCGTTCGAGTCGAAGACGCCCCCCGGTCGGGTCCTTCGACGCCGCGGCCAACGCCTCCTCCACCAGAGCCGGGATTTCGCGTCGCGACAGTGCGGGCCCGCTCCTGCGCACGGTCACCGCTGACCGGACTGGATCGGGTGCGACCGGCGGCGCGTCAGGCGGTCTTGTCTCGCCAGGGTGGCGGTACACCCGTGTGGGGTCGGGTTTCAACGAGGGGAAGGGGGCCGCGGAACCGGGTTCGGGAAGGAACGGCTCGAGCCGGTCGACGACCTCTCTGGCGTCGGCAGGACGGTCGGAGACCCGTTTCTCCAGCAGGTGCAGGACGAGATCCGCCAAAGCGTCCGGGATCGGGTCACCCTTGCGATCCGGCCGTGCCGGCCGCGTGTGGAGGTGGTGTTCTTTCCAGCTGATGCCGGTTTTAGACCCTGCAAATGGTGGAACTCCGGTCAGCATGATGTATGTCATGAATCCCAAGGCGTACAGATCCGTCTGAGGGCAGATATCGTCACCGCTTCCGAACTGTTCCGGCGTCATGTACTCCTCGGTCCCCGGAGAGTGTTCCGTACCGGTCAACTTCGTGACGTCGGGGTCCATCGGTTTCGCGAGGCCGAAATCTATGAGGTAAACCACGCCGGCGTGCGAGAGCATCACATTTCCGGGCTTCAAGTCGCGGTGGACGACATCTTCGGCATGGGTGGCGGCAAGTGCTTCGGCGATCTGGGCGACCACGGCTGCCACGGCTTCCGTCGGCAAGGGAGGGTTGTCTTCCAGGAATCTGTCCAATCCGTACCCGTTGACCCAGTCCATGACCAGGTACGGCACTTTTCCGTGGTGGCCGTGGTCGTAGCCTCGCGCGACATTGGGATGCCGGATGCGGCAAAGAAACGCAGCTTCGCGGGCGAACCGGTTCAGGTGTCGTTGAAGGTCGGTCGTCGGCTGCCTTTCGGTGCCCAAAGAGACCAATGGCGTCTTGAGCACGACCTTCTTTCGCCCCTTGTGCAGGTCGAGCGCGACAAAAACGGCACCCATCCCGCCGCTGCCGAGCGTGCTGAGCACCTCGTAGCGCCCTTTGACGACTTCGCCGATCACGTGGTCCGACCTTCCGCAGAAATGTGGCTTGGTGCTGACGGGGTAAGGCTCGACGTTGGTTCCGCAGTTTTGCGGATGAGTTGTCCTCGGAGCTGCCCCACAGTACTATCACGCTCCGGTAGATGAGCGTTCCGGTTTGCACATGCCGCAGAGCAGGGGGCGGGCTTGGCTGGTGTGTCGGCGCGAGGATTTATCCGAACAGGGTTGCCGATCGCACGCTTCGGTGAGGGAAACTGTGTTGTCGCGGCTTCGGTGAAAGCACGTCCAGGGCATGCAGGCGTTTCCCGGCGTCGACCGAAGCCGCCTTCCGTCGAGGACTTCACGCTCGGACTCTTCATGGACGTGCTGGATCTCATGGAATTCAGTGATCAGGAGCGGTCGGTCGACGACGTCGTCGCCGACGTGGTGGGCGCTCGGGAGGCCCTCGGCTCGCGTGGACGCGCCCACGACGGCTTGATCGCGTGGACGGTCGAGGCCGTAGGGCGCTACCTGGGCGCGCGGCGCCAATACGCGGTGGGCGACGACGCTTGGGTCACCGCTCCCGTCGGGTACCCGTGGGTGGTACGCACCTCGCTGCGCGACGTCGACCACCGGGGTGTCGACTACTACGAACAGACCTGTTGGGGCAGACGCTACGCCTCCGCCGACGGCCAACTGAGGGAGATCTGGCTTCTTTCCTTCGGCGAGGTCAAACGGGACCGAGGTGCGGCTGAGGTTGCCTTGGCCGCCTATGCGGTGGCCCACGGTGAGCCCTGTCATCCGGCGTACGGCCGACGACATGAACCTCTACGCGGACTGCCTCCTGGCGCGTACGAGTTGCCGCACCGGGTTCGCGTGGTGGAGTACGGATGCGGCTCCGGCGGCTTCGAGTGGGTCGAACTCAGCCGTGAGCAGGCATTGGCCGGATTCCGTGAGACCTCCGCGCCCGTGCTGGCCACAGCGCTGTCGGGTGTCGGCCGCACACCCGGTCGGGACTGTGTCGGATGCGGGGTCATCGCGGAGTGCGACGCGGTGCCCCGTGCACGGTTGCAGCCGGGCATCGCACCGTCGAAGTGGATGCGCCGCAGCGTGTCCGCGAGCGATCTTCGCGCGCACGTGGACTGCCCGGCGAGCTACCACCTCACCCGGCAGTTGAAACTGCGGCAGCCGGGTGCGGTCGAGGACCCCGCCGTTGTGCGTGGTCGCGTGGTCGATGACTGGCTCAACCGGAGGCACGCCGCGCGCCCCGCTCGGCGGTGTCAGATGGATGAGGTGCCGGGCTCCCTGGAGGAGTGGAGGGACGGCCGCTTCACGATCGACGGCGAGGAGGCCGGGGTCGCCGCTCGCATGCTCCGGCAGCACACGCTGTTCTGCCCGATCGGCAAGCCGGGAACAGGCGACCGGGTGTGGGTGCAGCGGACCTTGTCCCTGCACGACCCGGAGCTGGACCTCGTCTTCGTCGCCACACCGGACCTGGTGTACGAGCGCTCGGGTGCGCCGGTCTGGCGTGAGACGAAGACCACCCGCTCCCACCTGTGGACAGGACAGCCGCTGCTCAGCCAGTACCCCCAGGTGGCGCTGGCTGTCCTGATGGTCGCCGGCGGAGTGCTCGGTGACACGACCAAGATGCCGAGGATCGAACTCGAACTGCTCAACGACGGGGATTGCGGGCTGGAGGAGGTGGATCCCGGTCGTCCTGAGGTGGTGGAGGAGGCCCGTGAGGTGATTCGGCCGCTGCTTGACCACTGGCTCGCCGACGCCGACTTCCCCGCTCGCCCGGGTAGGGCTTGCGACCACTGCGCGGCGCTCGCATGGTGCGCACCCGGCTCCTCGCACGTGAAGCGAGCGGAAGTCGAGGCCACTGGTGTCTGATCAGCAACGGCTGGTCGACCAGCCCGACGTGGAGCTGGTCGCCTCGATCGCCGCGGCGATCGTCGGTCTGGACGGCTTGGTCGAGCTGGAGGGCTTCCGACTGCCCTACCCGGCCGGTGCGCAGCGCGCGCTCGACCGTTTGGTGCTCAGGTGCCTCCAGCGTCGCGCGCGTCCACCGACGTCTCTCATGCAGCTCGTCGCCTGGTGCGCGGGTGAGCGGCTGGAGGACTGGCCGCTGGAGCTGCCCCGCACCCCGGTGTGGAACACCTCGCTGCTCGACGACCGCTCCTTCACCCCCACGCAGCTATGCCTGGAGTTGGTGTCGCAGGTGCCGGGAGGTGGCCCGGTCGGCTCTGTCGGACGCGTGCTCGACTCCGTGCGCGACACGTGCGCCTCCCTGTCCTCGCGCGCCGCCTACCAAGCGTTCCGGGGTGTGCTGCTCGGCAAACCGGTGATCACCGAGGCGGAGTATTTCGAGCTCGAGACGGACAACACCCTCAGCTTGGTGATCGACTCACTGAAGGATCTCTACGAGCCGGTGCCCGACCGCTACCGGCGAAGAGGTGAGTACCGGCCGTGTGCGCGGTGCAGAACCCTTCTGCTTCCCCTTGATGGAGGGGACTGGTGGTGCGAACAGGCCCTGTGTGAGTTCGCCGGGAAGCCCCAACCCGGTCCCATCTTCGACGCGGCCGACGTGGGTCGACTCCACCACCTCGCACGACCGCTTCGCCAGTTCGTCACCGGCCCGGGGCGCTTCGGCGTCAAGTTGGCCGCAGAGCTGTCCGATCTGGGTCTGGTGGTCGAGTGGTGGCCGAAGTTCGGGCTGGCCGACCTGGGCGTCTCGTTCCCCGACGGGCGTAGCTGGCTGATCGACGTCAAGGACTGGGTCAACCCGGCACTGCTCGCCGGCCAGGCCGTGATCGCGGAGGGGCACGGGCCCGCCGACGAGCTGCTGTGGGCGGTGCCGCGGGCTCGGTTCGACGTGGACCCCGACTACGCGACCTCGTGCCTGGACCACTTGGCGCCGGGAATGTGGCGGCCGAGCGTACTGCCGCTGGACGCGGTGGTCTCGAAAGCCTCCCTGCGGCTGGAACAGCTCTGATTTTCGAACACGGTGGTGGAGGGTTCGGGTGCGTGATCTGAACGGCTGGACAAAGCGGTTGGAGTCGATGTTCCTACCGGCCGACCGTGTGCACGACCTGACGCTGCTCGCCAAGGTCGAGTTGGGTTTGCGGCTGGTGGAGGAACTCGACCGCACTCAACCACCGACAGCGGTGTGGACGCTCCTGGGCGGCTATCACTTCGCCCGCGTCGGAGGTCTCGTCGACAACCCCGCTGCGGAGTGGATGGTGACCTGTGCCCGGCATCGGCTGTGGACGCTACGCCGACGACGCAACTGGATGCACGCGCTCCAACGTTATGTCGACCTGCCCGATCACTTGCGCCGTTACGGCCTGGACCCGGCACTGACGTCGTTCACCCCCCTCAAGCCATCCCACGCCGCTGACCGGGACAAGCTGTACGAGGAAGAACTGCGGACATTGCCGCCTCACGCACGGCAGTCGATCACCCTGGCGAAACCGGGACGCTACCGGCTGATCGCGCAGCGGAGAATCACCACGCTGACCATCCCGGACGAATGCGGGGTCCGGGACGACGACCGCGTACGCCACGGGGCCGCCCACCGCTTGGCGAACGTCGCCGATCCCCTCGACATCCCGCTGTGCGAATTGGGGGACGTCGCCGACCACATCGATGGCCTCGGCATCCCGGACGAGGACAACTGGCGGGAGCGGTTCGACAACCTGTACCTCTACCTGCGCGGTGCGGGCGAGTCCGAGTTCAAGCAGTCCGGCACCCTGCGGCTGGAACGCCTGCTTCACCTGGTGGGGATGGTCGGTGCCGGCAAGAGCACCCTCATGGTCCTGCTCGCGGTGTGGGCGGCGCAGAACGGGCTGCGCATCACCCTGGTCGTCGGTGACGTCGCGGAGCAGTTGCGGCTTACCAGGCTGCTCCGCCACATCCTCGACGACCCGGAGGACGGCGACGACACCGCGGTGGCGCCCGTGCTGGGCACCGCGACCCGGCAGTTGCACGTCGAGCGCTTGCACCGCCGCGTGGCAGCCCGGGGCCGCCCGTCCATCCTCCAGCATTCGGACGAGGACGGGTTCGACAGCCTGAGCACGGCGTGCCCGGCGGACCCCTTGCGCGACGTCCCGTCGACTGCACCGCTCCGCTTCACCGACGCGCCCTGCACCGGCTTGTACGACCCGTCGCCGGAGGCCACCGACGACGAGGAGCCCGACCGGGGTGCCCTCGACGGCCTGGGACCCGCGCGCGGGTGCCCGCTGTGGTACCGCTGTCCGAGGCACCTCGAAGCCCGTCACCTCGTCACCGCGAAGATCTGGGTCGCCAATCCGGCCAGTCTGCTCCAGAGCCGGGTCCCCCGACACCTGAGCGTCGACCGGATGCGGTACCTGGAGTTGGCCTGCGCGCGCAGCGACATCGTCGTCGTGGACGAGGCGGACCGCGTCATGGCGAACCTGGACATCGCCTTCGCGCCGTCGGCCACCCTCGTGGTCAAAGGACCGGATTCCTGGTTGGACCGGGTCCTGACGCACAAGATCGGTGAACTGGCCCGTGAGGGCCGCGTGCAGCTTACGGATCCCGTCGTCGCCCGCTGGGAGATGGCGCTCACCGTAGTCGGTACCGCCACCAACCGACTGTACGAGATGTTGATCAAGGATGAGAACCTGCGCGAGTGGGTGGGGATCGAGTACTTCAGCTCCTGGACGCTCCAGGAGAAGTTGTTGCACGACTGGTACCCGGAACAGGCTCCCGGTAGTGATCCGCCCGCCGCTCCCGTCGAGGATTGGGACCGGTACGAATCGGACGCGGACGCGGTGTCGGATTCCGGCGCTGGGCCCGCGCCGACACCCTGGGCCGCACGGAAGAAATACGTCGCGGAAGCCTTCGACGACTTCCGCGACGACCCGCTCGGCGATCGGGGAATTCGGTCGGAGCAGATCACCGATGCCCTGACGGACGCGACCAAGGACCTCTTGCAGACGGTCGACTCGGTGGGCGCGCGGCAGCGGACGCGAACAGCGCTCGAACTCCTCCTCGAGGGGCCGCCCGCGCTCGGAGAGCGCCTCCCCACCCCGGAGGCGCGGGAAGGCGCGGACATCCATGCCGCGGAGGTTCCCGGAAGTCCGGAGTGGTACGAACGGATGGTCGTCAGACTGGAGTTCGCCCTGTTGGTCGCGGCCTTGCACCACCGGCTCGACCAGCTCACCCAGCTCTGGCCGCAGGTCGAATCCGCGCTGCGGCTCGACCGCACGGACAACGAACTGGTTCGGCGCCCGCTGCACGACTACGCGCCGATCATCCCCGAATCGCCGATGGGCAACGTGCTCGGCTTCCAGTACCTCCCGGACCAGGAGGAGGACCATCAGGGACGGGTCACCGGCACGCTCCGCTTCTTCCGGTGCGAGGGCGTCGGCCGCGAACTGCTGTTGTCGTTGCCCGAAATCGGTCGTGACCACCACAACGGTCGCCACGGCCCGCACGTGATGCTCATGTCTGGGACGAGTTGGGCGGGCACCTCGACGAAGTCGCACGTGATCGCGCCTGTTCGGGCTGTGCTCGGCCCCAAGGAGGAGTTCCTCGACGCGGTCAAGGAGACGGTCTTCACCACGCGGTTTCTCTACGACGGCAACCGTCCGCTGAGCCTGTCGGGGGCGCCACCCGGCACGAAGGCTGACATCCTGCGCAAGATGGTCCACCAGCTTGCCCGGCCCGTTGACGGCCGCAAGTTCAGCCCCCTCGACGAGGAGTTGGCCGCTGTCGCGGATTCGGACCGCAGGCGGGTTCTGCTGCTCGTCGGGAGCTACAAGGATGCGCTGGAGGTGGCGAACCTCCTCGACGCGGCGGGCAACCGGTGGAACGGCCGGGTACGGGCCCTGGTGCCCGATGACCAGGAACTCGCCGCCCAGCCGACCAGCAGCGCCACGGGGGTGCGCCGCGGCGACGTCGCCGACTTCGCCAAGGACGAGGACGCCGAGGTGCTCGTCGCTCCGCTGATGGCCGTCGAGCGCGGTCACAACATCCTCAACGTCGGCAAGGTCGCCGCTTTCGGTGTCGCGATCTTCCTGGCGCGTCCGCACCCCCGGCCGGACGACCTGGCGATGGCGGTGTTCGCGATCAACGACTGGGCCACCCGCTACACGCGCGGCCTGGGCAGGGCGGACACGGAATACGGGACCTTCGAGGACGTCGTCACCAAGCACGACGACCTCGACCTCGCCGGGAAGGCGTTCCGCAAGCTCGGCAGGACCCAGTGGAACCGCGTCCTGCATCGCAGGTACGTCTACACCCGCCTCGGCAAGCACGACAAGCAGTCCTTCGCCTGGGATCACCTCGTCACGATGTGGCAGGTCATCGGCAGGCTCGTTCGCGGAGGAGTACCCGCACGCGTGGTCTTCGTCGACGCGAAGTTCGCCCCGCGGGCCGCGGCTGCGGCGGCACCCAATGCCGACCCGAAGGTCCGGGGACAGCGCGACACAGCCGCATCCAGCCTGCTGGTGAACCTGCGTGAGGTACTCGCACCGTACTTCGACCCCGATTCGGCCGGACGGCCCTCCGGCGACCCCGCCGACTCGGACCTCGTGCAAAGGCTCTACCAGCCGCTCTACAACGCCCTGTGCGAGATGCCAGAGGTGGGACCGCCAAAGCGGCCCACCCGGTCCTGAAAGGGGTTCCGTGGTTCGCTCGAAGATCCGCCGCGCCGCGTACCGACCCGAGTCGGGCGTGGAGTCGGTGGAGCACTCCTTCCTGGCGCTGCCGTTCCCCGACCTCGTTCACCGGAGCGTGCTCGACCTGGTCAATTTCGGTCGTTCCCCGGAGGCGGAGCCCTACCGGACCGCGCCGACCAGGCGCCTCGACGAGTTCCTCCAGGGCCTTCTCCCGGAACTCGTGGTGATGCGGCGGCGCGCTGATCAGCCGTCACCGGACGACCGCTGGCTCTACCAGCCCGACGACCTCGGGCAACCGTTATCGGACGACCTATTGATCCGCCTGCTCGGCGTCTGGCTCTCCGACCTCCGCCCCCAGTCCGCGCAAGACGATGAGTACCGCAGGTTGTTGCTCGACGTGCGGGATCGCATGGAAGCCGAGCTGCCGCGGTGGGAACCTTCGGTGCTCCGGTTGTTCGACTTTCCCGTCACGGCCGGCGGAACTGCCGCACCGCGCGACCGCCAGTTCCCCCTGATCGCGGACCACTTCGCCCGCCGCGTGCAGGCGCTGCCCCCGTACGACTACGGCGCGGGCACGCTGAAGTTCCACGCCGTGGCGAGGCGGTCGGACGACCGGGGTGCCGAGTTGATGTCGCAACCGCTGCCCTACGAGGTGGACGGTCGTACGTGGTGGTACTCGGTGACGATCAACCTGCTCGTCCACACGGTGCCCTTCTCCCCGGTCCCACGCCTCCACCTGTGCACCGGGATCCGTCGCTGGGCGACCACCGCGCAGGACGGCGTCGGCCGGATGAATCTGGCGTTCGGCCGGAACACCTCGGTTTACCTGCGGTCGCGGCGGCCGTGGCTGCCCGGCTCGCCGTTGAGCGACCGGGTCGCCGTCGCCCGGCTCACTTGGGACCGAGACCTGCAGGGGCACCGATGGCAAGAGGGCCAGGCCGGAGGAATGTTCGAACGGGTGTCCGTCGGTCGCCCGTTCCCCGCCGTCGACGACTTGCTCAATGCGCCGGTGAAGTGGCTGCTCAACGAAGACGGCTTACGCGCCGGAGTGGTCCACAGCACGCGCCGGGGCGGACACGGTGTCGGTGTTGGCTTGATGGCCCACCAGCGGTCGGAGATCGTCGAGTGGGCCGAACAGGCCCTGCGCCCGGAGTGGTGCTCCGTGCCGAACCTGCTCAGGTGCAACATCGCGAGCAACGCCCCGCTCAACTCCCGGGCGAAGCCGAAAGCCGGCGAGCGCCAAGCGGTGCAGGAACAGCTCGCCTCGGCACGCCGGATCGCCCTGGCGAGGCTCGCGACGGCGGGCGGCGCACCAGACGACATCCCGGTCTTCGAGGCGCGCCTGTTCTGGCAGACGACCGAGTGGCGGAGCGCCTGCGTCTCCGCTCTGGAGCAGGGACTCGGCCTCCCCTCCCCCCTGCGCGAACTGCGACCTGATGAGTACGAAAGCGCCGGCGCCGGCCGTCCCGCGCTGCTCGTGTGGCGCACTCCCGAACTGGTCGTGTGCCTGCGCTGTCTCAAGGCGGTCGACGGCTTGGTCGAATCGTTCCGACTGGACCGCAAGAGTCGCAACAAGGCACGCGATCTAGCCGATGCGATCAAGAATCGCCGGATCCGGTTCGCGAAACTTCTCACGGCGGACGGCGCGGGGCTCGCAGTGCCGACGTTGGCCCTGGTGGAGATCGACCGCAGGGAGGACCTCGCCCAGGCAGCGGACGACCCGAAGTTCGCGCTGCGCCTCGGCGGCGCGGACGCCGGGGTCCTGACCCAGTTCGCGGTCGTGCCCAAGAAGGTGAAGGGGTGGGACTCGCGCAAGAACCTCGCACACCGGACGAGGTCTGCCTGGGAGGACGGCTTCCGGCAACTCGGCATCCGGACCGTGCCCCGGCACAGCCTCGGTGACCGGCTGCCCGACGGTTTGCAGTACTTGGCGATCTGTGTGGTCAAGCGCAGGCGCGACAGCGTGACCGGGGTTCCGCGTCGGTTTCCGGTCGCCGTGCTCGTCCGCGCCGACGACGGCCCGGAGGGCGACCGGGTGCTCGGGTGGGATGAGGAGGCCGGCGGTGGCGTCGGGGGTTGGGTGCCCTACCCCCGGTTCCTGCTGCGGCTCACCGAGCAGGCCGAGGTCAAGGCCGAGGACATGGAGGTGATGCCGGACAAGCCGCGTGGGTGGTGGCGGATCCGCCGCAAGAGCGAGGAGGAGAGTCGAGGGCAGGCTTCGCGTTTCCTGCAGAAAGTGCTCTTCTCGGAAGAGGTGCTCGGACGTCCCACGGTGTTGTTGGCACATGCCCAGAACAGTCGGTCGGACTGGCCGTGGTTGCAGGACACCGTCGTCGTTCGAGACCTCCTCCGGACGGGTCACGCGCCCGCCGGCGATCTCCGCCCCGGGCTCCGACTGGTCCGGGTGCGCACGGCCCAACACCGGGAGACTCCGCAGTGGTGGGCGCCGGCCGAGTCCGGGGTCAACGGTCTCGCCGCCGGCTTCTGGATCACCGATCCGGACGAGTCCGGCCCGGAGTCCGACCGGGTGTTCTACAGCACCACGCCGAAGCCCGCGACCTTCCGCGACTCGGCTGTCGCGGCCGACAAGCTGACCACCAGGTTGTTGCTGAAGGGCAAGAACGAAGGCAAACCGACCATCGACACGGGAGTACCCGGGTGGAACCCGGGGCTGGTCGAGATCGCGGTCCTGGGATGTCACCCCGCGGAGGGCGATGACCCCGTCGCCCTCGGGTTCGCCATCCATCAACAACGCCATGCCCCTGACTACCCGGACCCCTTGCGGCTGCCGTTGGCGCTCCACCTCGCCGCACTGGCGCAGGAATACGTGCTGCCCACCTTGTCGGACACCGAGGACGTGGAGATCGACTTCATGGAGGACGAGGACGAACAGGAGGAGGCGGAGAACGAGTGACGGCTCCCCTCAGGAGCGACTCGAGCGGAGTTCGGCCAGTCTGGTCTCCGCTTTCTCCAAGCGCTCCCGGTCGTCCGGACGAGGGTGCTTCAGCAAGCGCAGGAGCGTCGTCACCCGCTTCAACGCCTCGGCCTCCTCGGCGTGGCGTGCTGCCGACCGGAGTGCGGCGGCTCGGGTCAACTGCACCTGCGCCTCGTTGGCCCCTGAACGCAGACCGCGGTAGATCGCGATCGCGGACTCCGCGTACTCGATGGCGCGATCGAATTCCCCGGATCGGAGGTTGAAACGCATGAGGTTGCGCAGCACGGACGCCCGACCGTAGGGATCTGTGCGTTCGTCCCCGATCTCCAGCGCTCGCATGGCCGTCTCCTTGGCCTTCTGCACCCTGCCTTCGTCGAAGTGGTGACTGGCGTAGCCGTTGAGCACGTGCGCTTTGCCCCGCACATCACCCAGGGTGTCGTACAGCTCGAACGCCTTGTCGTAGTGCTCGACGGCGGATGTCCAATTCCGCTGGTCTTCCTCGTTGACGCCGGCCACCTGGTGACCGTGCGCCTCCCCGAGAGAGTCACGGGCCTCTCGGCTCAATTCGATCGCCCGAGCGATGGTCATCGCGGCTTGGCTGTGGTGCCCGAGCTTGCGGCGGACGTTGCCGAGAACCCGGTGCACGGTCGCCTGGTGCCGCGGTGTTGTGTCCGCGGAGGCGACCGGGAGCGCGTTCCTGAGCATCTTCTCGGCCTCCGTCCAGTGGCCGGTGCGCAACTGGTAGGTGACGAGGACCAGCGGCAGGAGCCACCGGTACCGCGACGGCACCGCGACGCCGCCGTGCAGCACTGCCCGGAACGTCGGGTACTCGTGTTCGAACCAGTCAGCCGCCTGTTCCGCGTCCAAGAAGTCGGGCAGGACCATGCCGTCGGGATGCCTCCCGATCGGCAGGTCGCGTCCCGAACCCAGCGCCCTGTCCGCGGCGAGGCCCGCGTGCAGCAGGTGCTCCAGCACACGTTCGTACGCGGCTTCCCGAGCGACTTGGGGAAGCTCGGACGCCAACTCGGACGCGTACTCCCGCAGGACGTCGTGTGCCGCGAACCGCTCGGCGGTCACCTCCGTCAAGAGGTGTTGGTCGAGCAGTTCGTCGACGCCACGCAGGACCTCCGCCTCGGTCCGCGCCGCCAGGTGCAGCAGAGCGGTCAGCTCCAACGTTGGTCCCGGGTGGACACCGATCATGCGGAACAGGTGCGAAGCGGTCTCACCGAGTTGCTGGTAGGACCACGCGAGCGTCGTGCGCACCTCGGCCCCGCTCGCCACCGGACTGGGCTCGTCGAGGATCGGCGTGGCCCCCCGCAACGTCCGGGCCAGGTCACCCAACCCGCGCCGAGGGTGCCGTACGGCCTGCACCGCCGCCACCACCAACGCCAACGGCAGCCCACCACAGACCGCCACCAGGGCCGCCGCACCCGGGTCGGCACGCACTCGTCTCTCGCCGATCAGACCGGCCAGGACCACCAGCGCGGGTTCGTCGGCCAGTGGGGCGACCACGATCTCGGTCAGGTTCGACCGGAACCGCAGTTCGTGGAGCCTCGCGCGGCTGGTGACGACGGCGACCGATTCCGACCCGGCCGGTAAGAGGTCCCGCACCTGCTCCGCTCCAGCGGCGTTGTCGAGCATGATGAGGACCGACTTCCCGGCGAGCAGCGAGCGGTACGTCGAGAGGAGTGCCTCGGCGTCGATCCCCGCCGCTGATCGGCCCAACGCCTCGACGAAACCGGCCATCACCTGCTCGGTCGCCTTCGGTTCGCGGGTGGAGAACCCGTCCAGGTCCGCGTACAGGACACCGTCAGCGAAGCGCTCCTCCGCCCGGTGCGCCCAGAAGAGCGCCAAATGGGTCTTCCCGACACCGGCGGTTCCGACGAGTGCCGCGACCCGCCCTCCCACCCCGTCGGCTTCGAGAAGGCTGTCCAGCTTCGCCAGTTCGCGGTCGCGTCCGTGCAGCTTCATCATGACCGGGGGCAGTTGTCGTGGTGCGCCGGTCCCGATCGGTCCGATTTCGTGCCTTGCCGTACGGGCTTTCTCGACGAGCTGTTCAGCGTGATCGGCCATGTCCTGCTCCGGGGTTCTGCCGATGGCGGCCAGGGCTTGGACGTACTCGTCGTACACGTGCCGCACGTCAGAGGGACGTCTCAGGGCGGCGACCACACGCATGCGCAACAAGCAGACATCGTCGTCGACGGGCCACAGCGTTCCGGCAAGCTCGGCGTCGGCCGCGGCTTCACGGAACAGGCCCTGGCCGTGCTGGACGTCGATGAGGTCGAGGAGAGCGGAGCGCCGCAGCCCGTCGAGTCGGCGCACGTCGTCGTCGAAGTGGGCGTCTCCGAGCCCGGTCAGGGGACGGCTGCCGCGCCACAGGTCCAGGGCCGCGCGCAGCTTTTCGAGTCGACGATCGGGTTCCACCCTCCCGGCCTGGTCCACCAGGTCGACGAAACGCCAGTAGTCGACAGCGATCCGGGGAACGACCAGCGTGAACGACTTCTGCCGTCCAATGAGCCGGGCCTTGTCGCCCAGGGCGTCGCGCAACATCGACGCGTACTTCCGCAGCGTTGCTGACTTCAGTTCGCGGTCCACCCCGACCAGGTGCTTCATCACCTCGTAGTGGTCGGCGGTGAGTTCGTCGGCCAACGCGAGCACGGCGAGCATGGCAAGAACCCGCTTCTCGGAAAATTTGACCGGTTCACCACCCACCAGAAGCCGAACCGGGCCGAGCAGTTCGACGGCGATCTCGTCCTGACTCATTTCTCGAGTCAAGCAGATCCGGGTTCCTCGGTCATTCGGCCGCTCCGGTGTTCCGCAGCACCGCACTTGCCCCGCACTCGAACCGCTCTTGGGCAGCACCGCACCGACATACTTCTGGCGTCCCGGCCTCGGCTGCGGACTTCTGGTTGAACCAGCGTCGATCCCAAGAGGAGTGCCAGTGCGCAAGAATCACGTCGGCGACCGATCCGGCGAGTGCGGCGGCGGTGAAGGTTCCAGCGGCGACCGCGGTCTCCCGCAGACGGGCGCGTGACACCTGCGGTTGCCGGGCCGCCACGGCCGGGCAACCGCACCCGCAACACCGAGGTCGAGTGCAGGAGTGATCGTGCCCAACACCCACCGTTCAGTCGAAGGGCCACTCACGGCAGCGAAGGGGGTGATCGCGAGCCGCTTCCGTGTAATCGTGCGACCGCTTGCGACCGTATTGATCGGCATCACGCTCGGAAGCGCGATGACAGTGTACGTCCGCAGGTGTTCCGTCAAGGGGGTTGAGATGGGTGCTGTTCACCGACGTGCCGCGGAGTTTGATTCTTCGGCTTCGCCGGTGAGTCAGCGCGCCCAGGTCATCCAGAATTTCAGCGGGAACGACCAGCGGTGTTCGCGGTTCGGTACCGATCTACAGACGCGTTCAGCGGTGGAACGGGATTCTCGTGAAGATCCCGGCTGCCGTCGCCGGCTGCCGTCGACGCACGCGCCAGAGAGGCGATCGGGCTGATCTGCGAGCTGTACGGGGTGGACGGCGGCCTGGACGACATGAGGGTGGAGTGCCGGTGAGCCGACCGACACTCCACGCGCTTACCAGCCTCGGGCGCGCGACTCGTCCAGGTAAGGGCGTTCCTTGCCCGACGTCGAGTCGTCCCCGTGGCCGGGTAGAACCACGTGTCGTGCGGTAGCACGTCGAAGATCCGCTCCTTCACGTCGTCGAACAACGAGGTGAAGTCCTCCGGCGACGTGGTCTTGCCCACCCCTCCCGGAACAGCGGATCACCTGAACGGGCAACAGGTCAAGCTGTGTGTAGCTTCTTGTGCTACGTAAGGCTACGCTATGTCGGTGAAGGTCATCAGTCAGCGGGAGTTCCGCAACAACTCCGCCGCGGTCATGGACGCGGTCGAGGCGGGGGAGACGTACCACGTCACCCGCAACGGCGTGGAGATCGCCGAGGTCCGCCCGCTGCCCCGTCGTCGGCGCCTGACCGCCGAGGAACTGGTCGAGCGGCACCGGAAGCTGCCGAAGGTCGACCACGGCCTCATGCGGCGTGAAGCCGACGAGTTGTTCGGCTCCGAAGACCGGATCGGCGACGACGACCCGTGGGAGCGAGGCCGTGGCTGACCGGCACGCGTCGGGCGTGCTGGACACCTGCGCGTACATCGACCTCGGACTGCTGGACCCGGCGGTGCTGCCGGAGGTCCCCGAGTTGACCGCGATCACCCTGGCCGAGCTGCACCAGGGTGTGGCGATGGCCAAGGATGCCGCGGCGCGGGCGGTGCGGACCGAGAAGCTGGGTGCGGCGATCGCCGAGTTCGAGCCGTTGCCCTTCGACGGTCAGGCCGCGGCTCGCTTCGGCACGCTGGTGGCGCTGACCCTCGAAGCGAACCGCGACCCGAAACCGCGTCGGCTGGACCTGATGATCGCCGCCATCGCCTCGGCCCGGGGTCTGCCGCTCTACACCCGCAACGCCGAGGACTTCGCCGGACTCGACAGCATGGTCCAGATCGTCGAGGTGTGAGAAGTGCGGCTGGTGAGTCCCGCTCCGGCTCACCAGCCGCGGGCGCGCCACTCGGCCAGGTGAGGTCGCTCACGTCCCAGGGTGGTGTCGTCGCCGTGACCCGGGTAGACCCACGTGTCGTCGGGCAGCTCGGCGAAGATCCGGCTCTCCACGTCGTCGATCAAGGAAGTGAAGGTTTCGGGCGACGTGGTCTTGCCCACCCCTCCCGGAAACAGCGAGTCGCCCGTGAACAGGTGCGCCCGCCCGCCCGGCTCGCGGTACAGCAGGGCGATGGAGCCCGGCGTGTGGCCGCGCAGGTGGATCACCTCCAGCGGCACCCGACCGACCAGCACGGTGTCGCCGTGGTCCACCAGCTGGTCCGGCGGGACGGGCAGGACCTCCGCGTCCAGGCGGTGCGCCACGGTGTTCGAGCCGTTCGCCCCGGCGACCGCCCCGAGCGCACCCCAGTGGTCCTGGTGGCGGTGGGTGGTCACCACCGTCTTCAGGCGCGGGCGCTCCACGGAGTGCCCCACGAGGTCCGACAGGCGCGTCGGGTCGGCCGCCGCGTCGACCAGCAGGGCCTCGTTCGTCGACCGGCACACGAGCAGGTAGGCGTTGTTGTCCATCGGGCCCACCGAGATCTTCGTGATGGTCAGTTCGTCCAGCGTGCGGCGTGCGGCCGGGCCGTTCGGCTCGACGTGGCCGGTGTAGTCCTCTAGTACGTCCACGACCGCCGACCGTAGTGGACCGGACACCCTTCAGGCTCCCCACAGGTTCGTCCAATAGGGTCGGCGACGCTCACACAGCACCCCCGACCCCTGTCGAGACGAACCGGGTACCTCAGCTCTCGTGCCAACACCTCGCCGGATCAACTGGGACGTCCTGCGCGTCCTCGCCCTGGCCGCCGTGCTGCTCCAGCACGCCACCCACGCCGGTCCCGCCGCCCACGGCGAGCTCGGGCCCCCGGTGTTCACCTTCCCCCTGGAGATGGGCGCCAGCACGCTCGTCGTCATCTCGGCGTTCTTCGCCTGCGCGTCCCTCGCCAAGGGCGAGCCCGCCCGCTTCCTGCGCAACCGCCTGGCCCGCCTCCTGCCCGCCTACGCCGTGGCGGCCACCGTCACCTACGTGATCGTGACCCGGTTCGCCGGGGAGGGCTGGAGCGCGGTGGAGCCGCGCGACCTGCTGGCCAACCTCCTGCTGCTCCAGCACTGGCTGCCGGAGGCGCGGCTGGTCGACTACGCCTACTGGACGCTGCCCGTGCAGGTCACCGGCTTCGTCGCGGGCGCGGTCCTGGCTTCCCGCGTCCGCGGCAACGCCCTCAAGGCGCTGCTGTGGGCACTGGTCGCCGGTCCCCTCGTCCTCCGCCTGTGGACGGCCGAGCCGGGCGTCGTGCGCGTCCTCTACGACGGCCTCGGGATGCACCGCGCGCAGCTGTTCGCGGCCGGTGTCGGGCTCTGGCTGTGGTCCCGTGACCGGCTCGGCGCCGGGCACCTGGTCGCGCTGCTGCTCGGCGTGCTCGCCGCGCAGGCGCACCACACCGAGGACGTGCCGTCGACGGTCGGGTTCGGCGTGCTGCTGGTCGCCGTCGCCGCGTGCGCGAAGGGCCCCGACTGGGACGTCGCGCCCGTCCGGCTCGTCCGCCGGCCCGTCCGGTGGCTCGCGGGCATCTCCTACGGCGTCTACCTGGTGCACCAGGAGATCGGCTACGTCGCGATGGCCGAGGTGGCGCGATTCGGGCCCCGCGTGGAGCTGGCCACGTTCCTCGGCCTCGCGGTCGTGCTCGGCTGGCTGCTGACGAAGTTCGTCGAACGGCCCGCCCACCGCGCCCTGACCGCCGGCTCACGCCCGCTGCTGGTGCGGCTGCTGCTCGCCGCCCGCCTGCACGCCGCCCGCCTGCACGCCGCCCGCCTGCACGCCGCTCAGAGCCACCCCGGCAGCTCCGGCGCGTCACCGTCGAGCAGCGCGCCGCTGCTGCGCCCGGTCAGCCACCCGAGCACGGCCGCGGCCGAGCCGCCCACCACGGCGGGCCCGTCGTTCCCGGCGGCCAACTCCCAGCCGCGCTGACGCCCGTCGGGCAGGGCGACCTCCAACCGCACCGCGGGCACGCCGGGGCGGTCGGCGTACTGCCCGGCGGCGTCGTCCAGGAACGCCTCCACCAGGTGCGGCGGCAGGTCGTCGAAGTCCACCCCGGCGTCCAGGTCGACCAGGTGCACCCACACCTCCCGCAGCCGCAGCCACGGGACGCGGTGCGCCAGGAACGGCCCGGTGCGCGGGTGCACGACCTCCGCCTCCCACGCGGTCGGCGGCAGGTCGCGGGCCGCCGCGGCGAACCGCTCGCACGCCGCGTCCAGGTCGGCCCGCAGCAGCTGCGGCAGCCGGCCCGCGCCGCGGGCGATGTCGGCGTCCCGGTCGGCCGGGCTCGGGTACATCTGGTGCTCGACGCCCGTCTTCGCCCAGGTCAGCAGGTTGACCAGGGCGTCGGCGTTGCGTGCGAGGTGGGTCACGACGTGCGCCCGCGTCCAGTCGGGCAGCAGGCTCGGTCCGCGCAGCGCGACCTGGTCCAGGCCGGCCACCACGTCGTACAGGGCCTCGGTCGCCCGTTCCACCTCGGTGAGCCCGGTTACGGCGTCCTGCACCGCGGCGGACTGCTCGCGCGGCGCGGGTACGCTCGTACCGGCGGACCGGACCTGGGCGGCATCAGCGAAGCTCATGGGCACCTCATCCCCGATGTCTGGGCCGAATGGCCTATCGTCCCAGCGTAGGGGCGTCCGCTACCGACCGGTAGAGCCGTTGGCGCACGATCGGGGCAGGACCCGCCCGTTTTCCCGCCGGTGCCCGCACCTGGCGCGGGGCGCGCCCCTCCCCGATGGGGTGCGCCGCGGTGGTCCAGTACGCTTTTCGAACGTCTGTTCGGGGATGGTCGAATACCGAAGGGAACCGTTGTGGCTGACCGCCTTGTCGTTCGCGGCGCGCGCGAGCACAACCTGCGGGGCGTGGACCTCGACCTGCCGAGGGACAGCCTCATCGTGTTCACGGGGCTGTCCGGCTCGGGCAAGTCGAGCCTCGCGTTCGACACCATCTTCGCGGAGGGCCAGCGGCGCTACGTCGAGTCGCTCTCGGCCTACGCGCGGCAGTTCCTCGGCCAGATGGACAAGCCGGACGTCGACTTCATCGAGGGCCTGTCGCCCGCGGTCTCCATCGACCAGAAGTCGACCAGCCGCAACCCGCGCTCGACCGTGGGCACCATCACCGAGGTCTACGACTACCTGCGCCTGCTCTACGCCCGCGCGGGCAAGCCGCACTGCCCCACCTGCGGCGAGGCCATCTCCAAGCAGACGCCGCAGCAGATCGTCGACCAGGTGCTGGCGATGCCGGCGGGCACGAAGTTCCAGGTGCTCGCGCCCGTCATCCGGGGCCGCAAGGGCGAGTACGTCGACCTGTTCGCCACGCTCCAGTCGCAGGGCTACTCGCGCGCGAAGGTCGACGGCGTGGTCCACGCCCTGGGCGAGGTGCCCAAGCTGAAGAAGCAGGAGAAGCACCACATCGCGGTCGTCATCGACCGGCTGAGCGTGAAGGCGAGCGCCAAGCAGCGGCTGACCGACTCGGTGGAGACGGCGCTGCGGCTCGCCGACGGCCTGGTCGAGCTGGAGTTCGTGGACGTGCCGGAGGGCGACCCCGGCCGCGTGCGCGGCTTCTCCGAGAACCTGGCGTGCCCGAACGGCCACGCGCTGGCGATCGAGGACCTGGAGCCCCGGTCGTTCTCGTTCAACTCGCCCTACGGCGCGTGCCCGACGTGCACCGGTATCGGCGTGCGCAAGGAGGTCGACCCGGAGCTGGTCGTGCCCGACGACGAGCTGTCGCTCGCCGACGGCGCGATCGCGCCCTGGGCGTCCGGGCAGACCGCCGAGTACTTCACGCGGCTGCTGGAGGCGCTGGGCCTGACCATCGGCTTCCGCATGGACACCCCGTGGCGGCAGCTGCCCGCGAAGGTGCAGAAGGCGGTCCTGCACGGCGTGCCCGAGCAGGTCAACGTCCGGTACAAGAACCGGTACGGCCGCGAGCGCTCGTACTACGCGAACTTCGAGGGCGTCATCCCGTTCCTGGAGCGGCGGCAGGAGCAGACCGAGTCCGACTACATGCGGGAGAAGTACGAGGGCTACATGCGGGAGGTGCCGTGCCCGGTGTGCCAGGGCACGCGCCTCAAGCCGGAGATCCTGGCCGTCACGCTGCGCCACGCGCGCAAGGGCGACAAGTCCATCGCCGAGGTGTGCGCCATGTCGGTGGCGGAGTGCTCGGAGTTCCTCGACGGGCTGAAGCTCGCCAAGCGCGAGGCGATGATCGCGGGCGCGGTGCTCAAGGAGATCCAGGCGCGGCTGCACTTCCTGCTCGACGTCGGCCTGGACTACCTGTCCCTGGACCGCGCGTCCGGCACGCTCTCGGGCGGCGAGGCGCAGCGCATCCGGCTGGCCACGCAGATCGGCTCCGGCCTGGTCGGCGTGCTCTACGTGCTGGACGAGCCGTCGATCGGCCTGCACCAGCGCGACAACCACCGCCTGATCGAGACCCTGACCAGGCTGCGCGACCTGGGCAACACGCTGATCGTGGTCGAGCACGACGAGGACACCATCCGCACCTCGGACTGGGTGGTCGACATCGGCCCCGGCGCGGGCGAGCACGGCGGCGAGGTCGTCCACAGCGGCACCTACCGGGAGCTGCTCAAGAACGAGGGCTCGATCACCGGCGCCTACCTGGCGGGCCGCAAGCGGATCCCGATGCCCGCGACGCGGCGCAAGGTCGACAAGAAGCGGCAGCTCACCGTGGTCGGCGCGCGCGAGCACAACCTGCGCGGCATCGACGTGTCGTTCCCGCTGGGCTGCCTGGTCTCGGTGACCGGCGTGTCCGGCTCGGGCAAGTCGACGCTGGTCAACGACATCCTCGCGACGGTGCTGGCGAACAAGCTCAACGGCGCGCGGCAGGTGCCGGGCAGGCACACCCGCATCCGGGGCCTGGACCAGGTCGACAAGCTGGTGCAGGTCGACCAGTCGCCGATCGGCCGCACCCCGCGGTCCAACCCGGCGACGTACACGGGCGTGTTCGACCACATCCGCAAGCTGTTCGCGGCGACCACCGAGGCGAAGGTGCGCGGCTACCAGCCGGGGCGGTTCTCGTTCAACGTCAAGGGCGGGCGCTGCGAGGCGTGCGCGGGCGACGGCACCATCAAGATCGAGATGAACTTCCTGCCGGACGTCTACGTCCCGTGCGAGGTGTGCAAGGGCGCCCGGTACAACCGGGAGACGCTGGAGGTGCACTACAAGGGGAAGACGATCTCCGAGGTGCTCGACATGCCGATCGAGGAGGCGGCGGCGTTCTTCGAGCCGATCAACGCGATCCACCGCCACCTGCGGACGCTGGTCGACGTGGGCCTCGGCTACGTGCGGCTGGGGCAGCCCGCGCCGACGCTGTCCGGCGGCGAGGCGCAGCGCGTGAAGCTCGCGTCGGAGCTCCAGAAGCGCTCGACCGGCAAGACCGTCTACATCCTGGACGAGCCGACCACCGGCCTGCACTTCGAGGACATCCGCAAGCTGCTCGGCGTGATCAACGGCCTGGTGGACAAGGGCAACTCGGTGATCGTGATCGAGCACAACCTCGACGTGATCAAGACGTCGGACTGGCTGGTCGACATGGGCCCGGAGGGCGGCTCGGGCGGCGGCACGGTGGTGGCCGAGGGCACGCCGGAGGACGTGGCCGAGGTGGCGGACAGCTACACCGGCCGGTTCCTGCGCGAGGTCCTGGGCGCGGAGGCGGCGGCGACCGGCTGAGCGAGCCGGCGGTCGTGACCGGTGGGTCGTGACCCGTGCCCGGACGGGTCGGTGTCGCCCGCCGGCGGGCCGGTGTCGCCTGCCGGCCGGTGCCCCCAGCGGGCCGGTGACCGCGGGCCGGTGACCGCGGGCCGATGATCGGGGGACGCCCCGGCTCCGCCGGGGCGTCCCCCGATCGGCTCTCTGGCGCGACCACCGCCACCCGACGACGATCGCGATCATGTCGTTCCACTCGTACCGCTTCCGCAGCGTCTGGTCGGCCGACCTCCCGCCGGACGAGGCGTTCGACGTGCTCGCCGACCTCGGCGGCTACCCGCACTGGTGGCCGGAGGTCCGGCACGCGCGGCGGATCGCCGAGGACGCCGCCGAGCTGCGCTGCCGCTCCCTGCTGCCCTACGACCTGGTGTTCCAGACCTGGCACAACGCCAGGGAGCCGAGGACCGGGCTGCTCAAGGCCGACCTGGTCGGCGACCTGGAGGGCACGGCGAGCTGGCGCGTCCAGCCGTCCGGGACGGGCTCGCGGCTCGTCTACGACCAGGAGGTCACGGTCCGCAAACCGCTCCTGCGCGGCCTGTCGCCGGTGGCCCGGCCGCTGCTCAAGGCCAACCACGAGCTGATGATGCGCAGCGGCCAGCGCGGCCTGCGCGCCTACGTGGCGGGGTTCCGGGCGGCCCGGCGCAGGTGACCGGGAGGAGGGTCCGGGAAGAAGCCGGTGCCCGTCGGGGAGAGGGCCGACGGGCACCGACGCACGAGCGGTCGCCCCCGGTCCGGGGGCGGTGGTCACACCACGAGGCTGAGCAGCGCCGCGACCACGAAGGCGACCACGGACAGGATGGTCTCCAGGACCGTCCACGTCTGTAGGGTCTCCTTCACCGACAAGCCGAAGTACCGCGACACGATCCAGAACCCGCCGTCGTTGACGTGCGAGGCGATGATCGAGCCCGCGGCGATCGCCATGACCACCAGCGCGAGCTGGGGCTGCGAGTAGCCGAGGTCGGCCACGACGGGCGCGACGATGCCCGTCGTGGTCACGATCGCGACGGTCGCCGAGCCCTGCGCGATCCGCATGGCGCAGCTGATCACGTAGGACAGGGCGATGACCGGCAGCCCGAGGTCGGACAGCTCGGTCGCGAGCACCGTGCCCACGCCGGTCGCCGACAGCACCGCGCCGAAGAACCCGCCCGCGCCGACGACCAGCAGGATCATCGCCACCGGCCGCAGCGACGCCGCCGACAGCTCGGTGACCTGCGCCCGCGTCATGCCGCGCCGGTAGCCCAGCAGCCAGAACGCCAGCAGGACCGCGATGCTCAGCGCGACGGCGGGGGTGCCGAAGAACGTGAACACGCCCAGCAGCGTGGAACCCTTCGGGAGCAGGATGCTCCCGAACGTGCCCGACAGGATCAGCACCAGCGGCACCGCGATGATGCCCAGCACCAGCGACAGCGGCGGCTCGCCGCGCGCCTCCTCGGACCGCACCTCCTCCGCCGCGGCCAGCATCTCCTCCGGCACCGGCACGATGACCCGCTTGCCCACCCACGACGAGAAGATCACGCCGCCGATGAACCACGCCGGGATCGCCACGGCCAGCGCCATGATGATGATCCAGCCCAGCTCCACCTTGAGCAGGCCCGCCGCCGCGACCGGGCCGGGGTGCGGCGGCATGAACGCGTGCATCACCGACAGGCCGGCCAGCAGCGGCAGCGCGTACAGCACGATCGACCGGCCGCCGCGCTTGGCCGCCGCGTACACCAGCGGGGCCAGGACGAAGATGCCGATGTCGAAGAACACGGGCACGCCGAAGATCAGGCCGGCCAGGCCCATCGCGAGCGGCGCGCGCTTCTCGCCGAACGCCCGCAGCAGCGCCCGCGTCAGCACCTCCGCGCCGCCGGACGCCTCCAGGATCGCGCCGAGCAGCGTGCCGAGGCCGATGATCGCGGCGACGTGCCCGAGGATGCCGCCGAACCCGGACTCCAGCAGCGACCCGGACGCCTTCTGCGCGGAGCCGACCAGCTTCTCGACCGGCAGCCCGGCGGCCAGCGCCACCAGCAGGCCGACCACGAGCAGCGCGATGAACGGCTCGACCTTGACCTTGATGATCAGCACCAGCAACAGGGCGATGCTGAGGCCGGACAGCGTGAGCAGCCCGCCCGTGGAGTGTTGCAACCAGTCGATCACGTACTGCTCCGGGTGTTGTTCCGCAGGGAGTGGCCGGGCAGGGCATCGGTGCGCCTGCCGTCGTCGATCACGGGAACGCCGTTGACGACGACGTACGGGATGCCCTCGGCGGCCTGCCGCGGCTCCTCGAAGGTCGCGGTGTCGGCCACGGTGTGCGGGTCGAACAGGACGAGGTCGGCCGCGTAACCCTCCTTCACCAGGCCCCGATCCGTCAGTCGCAAACGCTTGGCGGCCCGCCCGGTGAGGTGCGCGACGCACTCCTCCAAGCCCAGGACGCCCAGTTCCCGCACGTACCGCGCGAGGTAGCGGGGGAACGTGCCCCACGCGCGCGGGTGCGGTCGGTCGCCGACCAGCAGCCCGTCGCTGCCGCCGGTGTGCGCCGGGTGCCGCATGATCGCCTGGACGTTCTCCTCGTGCCCGACGTGCATCAGGCACGACGTGCCGAGCCGCTCGGCGATCAGCACGTCGAAGTACAGCTCGGCGGGCGTGGTGCCGGCGGCCCGCGCCGACGCCGCCACGCTGTGGCCGACGAGGTGCGCGTGCTCGGCCCGGCGCACGCCGTTGATCTCGATGGTGTCCCAGTCGACCGGCACGCCGTGGCACCCGTCCGAGCCGGTCTCCTCGATCTCCGCGCGGATGCGCTCGCGGGTGTCCGGGTCGGCCAGCCGGGCCAGCGTCGCGTCCGGGCCGCCCTCGCCGCTCCAGCTCGGCAGCAGCGCGGACAGGTAGGTCGCGCCGGGCAGGTACGGGTAGGTGTCCAGCGTGATGTCCGCGCCCGCCGCGATCGCGTTGTCCAGCAGCGACAGCAGCTCGCCCGCGCGGCCCCGGTTCACCTCGAAGTTCATCGTGGCGTGCGCGAGGTGCAGCGGGCAGCCCGCCTCCAGCGACACGTCCACCATCTCGGCGTACGCCTCCAGCGCGCCCGCGCCGTAGCTGCGGTGGTGCGGGCTGTAGTACCCGCCCAGCTCGCCGACGACCCGGCACAGCGCGACCAGCTCGGCCGCGTCGGCGTACATGCCGGGGGTGTAGGTCAGGCCCGAGGACAGGCCCATCGCGCCCTGCGCCAGCGACTCCGCCACCACCGACCGCATCCGGGCCAGCTCGGCCTCGGTCGCGGGCCGGTCCTCCCAGCCGACGCACAGCATCCGCACGGTGCCCTGGGGCACCAGGTAGGCGGCGTTCACGGCGATGCCCCGGTCGAGGCGGTCCAGGTACTCGCCGACCGACCGCCAGTCCCAGGCGAAGCCCGCCGGGTCGTCGTTCCAGCCGGCGAGCTGGGCGCGCAGCGCGGCCAGCACGTCGTCGTCCACGGGCGCGTAGGACAGCCCGTCCTGGCCGAGCACCTCGGTCGTCACGCCCTGCGAGACCTTGGCCAGGTGGTCCGGGTTGGCCAGCACCTGGAGGTCGGAGTGCGAGTGCATGTCGATGAAGCCGGGCGCGAGCACCAGCCCGTCGGCGTCGACCGTGCGCCGCCCGCCCGCGCGGGCGCCGCCGCCCCGGCGGATCTCCGCGATGCGGCCGTCCCGCACCCCCACGTCCGCCCGGTAGCCGGGCTCGCCCGTGCCGTCCGCGACGAGCGCGCCCTTGAAGACGATGTCCACGCCGACACCCTTTCTCAGAAGTACGTGCGCACCAGGTCGACGACGGTGGTGCCGTCGACCACCGGGAGCAGCTGCCACTTGTCGAACACCGTGCAGGGGTGGGAGAGCCCGAGGCCCACCCAGTCGCCGACCTCCACGGTCGAGTCGGCGGGCAGCGCCAGGAACGCGTGCTGGTCGTTCAGCGCGGTCACCGTCGCGGCGAGGGGCCGCTCCACGCCGTCCCGGCCGCGCACGACCTGCGGCTCGGGCAGGCCCTCGTCGAACGAGGCGTCCCGCTTGCCGAGGGTCAGCAGCGCCAGGCCGGGCTCGGGGCGCGACGTCACCTGCGCCCACGCCCGCAGCGCCGAGCGGAACGGCTGCCCAGCGCCCCGCCCGAACGGCGAGATGCCCCGGTAGAAGCCGTCGTCGTGGGTGACGTACGCGCCGCTGCGCAGCACGGGCCGCACCGGGAACGGCCACGGCTCGGTCAGCACCGCCGCCACCTGGTCGAAGTAGGCGCTGCCGCCCGCCGTGACGATCGGCTCGGCCACCTCGACCAGGTCGTGCACCCGCGTCGTGAACGCGCGCAGGTCCCGCAGGTAGCCGTCCACGGCGGACAGCGCCGCGGGCGACGCGTCGTGCGCCAGCGCGCCCTCGTACCCGGCGACCCCGGCCAGCCGCAGCGCGGGGCTGTCCGCGACGGCCCGCGCGACCTCCGCGGCGGTGTCCTGGTCCCGCGCGCCGGTGCGCCCGCCGGGCGCGCCCAGCTCCACCAGGACGTCCACCGGCCGCGCCGGCGTGCCCAGCGCCTCGGTCATCCGCCGCACGCCCGCCACGGAGTCCGCCCAGCAGGTGAACTCGAACGACGGGTCGGCGGCCAGCTCCGCCGCCACCCACGCCAGGCCGGCGGGGTCGACGAGCTGGTTGGCCAGCAGCACGCGGCGGACGCCGAACGCCCGGTAGACCCGCAGCTGGCTGGTGTTCGCCGCGGTGATGCCCCACGCGCCGTGCGCGAGCTGGCGGGCGAACAGCTGGGGCGCCATCGTCGTCTTGCCGTGCGGGGCGAGCAGCACGCCGTGCGCCGCGCACCACTCGGACATCGTGGTCAGGTTGTGCTCCAGCGCGGCGGCGTCCAGCACGACCAGCGGACCGACGAAACCGTCGGCGAACAGGTCCGGCCGGCGGTCCGCGACCTCGCCGACGGTGGCGCCGAACGCGCTCGCGGGCAGGCCCTTGAATCGCCAGTCCACGCGTTCCCGACGGATCGCGGCCACGGCGTCGTGGTCGATGTCCACTGTGTCTCGCTCCTCACGTTGCATGCTCTGCAACGGCTATTGCGCGATGTGATGCTGATCTGTGTAACATTCGGCTGCCGCCTCGTCAATCAACAGCTCGGAGGAGCGGATGCGGTTCGACCTAACGGGCGGCGTGGTGTGCCTGGGCGAGACCATGGTGGTGCTGGTGCCCGCCGAAGCCGGTCCGGTGCGCGGGGTGCGCACCTGGACGCGGGCTATCGGCGGCGCCGAGTCCAACGTGGCCATCCACCTGGCGCGACTGGGGTTGCGCAGCCGGTGGGTGGGCGCGGTGGGTGACGACGCGTTCGGCGGGGCCGTGCTCGACTTCGTGCGCGGCGCCGGCGTGGACGTGTCCGAGGTGCGGGTCGACCCGACCCGGCCCACCGGTCTCTACGTGAAGGAGGCGGACGCGGCGGGCAGCCCCGTCCGGTACTACCGGCGCGGTTCGGCGGCCTCGGCCCTCGGACCGGACACCCTCGACCGGATCTCCCTCGACGGCGTGCGGCTGCTGCACGTCAGCGGCATCACCGCCGCCCTGTCCGACAGCTGCCTGGACCTGCTGCGCGCGATCCTGGCCCGACCACGCGACCACCTCGTGTCGTTCGACCTCAACTGGCGCCCGGCGCTGTGGCCCGGCCGCGACCCGTCGGTGCTGCTCGAACTCGCCGACGCGGCCGACATCGTGCTGGCCGGCGCGGACGAGGCCGAAGCCGTGTGGGGCACCGGCGACCCCGACAAGCTGCGGGCGCTGCTGCCCGGCCCGGCGACCCTCGTGGTGAAGCAGGGCGAACGGGGCGCGACCCTCGTCGAGGACGGCGACCTCACCTTCCAGGAGGCGCTGAAGGTCGACGTCGTGGAACCCGTCGGGGCCGGTGACGCGTTCGCCGCCGGGTACCTCGCCGGGCACCTCGCGGGCCTGTCGCCGACACGCCGGTTGCGCGCCGGCCACCTCCAGGCCGCCGCCGCGCTGCTCACCAGCGAGGATGTGGGGGAACCACTGCCGCCGGACGTCACCGGGCCACTGCTCGACGCCGATCCGCCGACGTGGGCCGCCGCGCACCTGAGGAGACTGGCATGAGTCAGAGCCTGGACCGGGCGTTGACCCTGATGGGAGAGCTGGCGACGGGGGCCAAGACGCTGGACGAGCTGTCCGCCGTCATCGAGGTCCACAAGTCCACCACGCTGCGGCTGCTGCGCACCCTGGAGGCGCACCGGTTCGTGCGCCGCGACGGCGTGCACCACTACCGGCTCGGCACCGCGCTGTTCGACCTCGCCAACCGGGCGCTGGAGGAACGGGACGTGCGCCGCGCCGCCGAACCCGCCCTCCGCGACCTCAACGCGCGCCTCGGCTACACCGTCCACCTGGCGTCCTACGAGGGCGGCGAGGTCATCTACATCGACAAGTACGACAGCACCCACCCGATGCGCATGTACTCGCGCATCGGCCGCCGCGCGCCGCTGCACTGCACGGCCGTGGCGAAGGTGCTGCTGTCCGACCTGCCCGAGTCACGCCGCCGCGAGGTCGCGGAGGCCATCGACTACGTGCCGCTGACCGCGAACACCATCACGACACCCGCCGCGTACCTGGCCGAACTGGACCGCGTGCGGCAACGCGGCTACGCCGTGGACAACGCCGAGCACGAGGACTTCATCCACTGCCTGGCCGTGCCCGTCAGGGGGGCGCGCGGCGAGGTCGTGGCGGCCGTCTCCATGTCGGTGCCGAAGGTGATGCTGGACTTCGACGGCCTGATGGGCCACCTGCCCGACCTGCTGTCCACGGCCAGGGCGGCCTCCCTGGAATGCGGCTGGACCCCCCGCGACGAGCCCCCGACCAGCCCCACCCCCAGACGCTCGCCGGAATCCACCGCGGCCACCCCCTGACCTGGATCCCCCTCCTCGCCTCCTTGCCCTTCCCGACCCAGTACGACCCCCGCCGCCTCGCACCCGCGAGGCCGCGTCGGCCTGTCGCGCCTCATTTCCCGCCGATCACGCTTTCCGATCGGCGGGAAATCAGGCGCGATGGGCCGACCACCAGGCGGCCGAGCCGCCTCGGCGGAGCCGAGGCAATCCAACACAGGAGTGACATGTCCAAGACCGAGATCCGGACCGCGAACGCGCCCAAGCCGGTGGCGTCGTTCTCGCAGGGCGTCCGCAAGGGGAACCTGGTGCAAGTCGCGGGCCAGGTCGCGTTCGACCCCGCCACCAACGCCATCATCGGCGACACGGTGGCCGAGCAGACCCGGCAGGCGCTGGCCAACGTGTCCGCCGTGCTCGAAGCGGGCGGCGCGTCCCTGGCCGACGTCGTGATGCTGCGCGTGTACCTCACCGACACGGCGCACTTCGGCGAGATGAACGAGGTGTACAACGAGATCGTGACCCAGCAGCCGTTCCCGGCCCGCACCACGGTGTACGTGGGCCTGCCCGAGGGCCTGCTGGTCGAGATCGACGCCCTCGCCGTGGTCGACTGACGTCACATCCCACCCGTCCCGGTGATCCGCGGTACTTCTGCCGGTCGTTCTGCGTGGTGCCGCGGCGGACCCGGCGGTTGACTTGTGCCGACCCCCCACTGCAAGTCACGGAAGGACCAGCGGCGATGGCCAGCAACGCATCACCGATCGGCTGACCGCAGTTCGGCGGCCCGTGCCCGGTACCGACTCGCCGCGGCCGGGTCGCCGAGGTCGCCGTGCAGTTCGGCGAGCAGGTCGAGCACCGCGCCCAACCGGTGGTAGCGGTGCCCGGCCATCAAGGCGGCCGTCTCGACCAGCTCATCACGCGCCCGGGCGAGGTCGCCGAGCCGGTACAGCGCCAACCCGCGCAGGTGCCGGGCGTCCCGGATGCTGTTGAGCGCGGTGGCGGCGACCGAGTGTTGCAGGGCCTCGGTCGCCGCCTCCAACACCTCCGGCCACCGCGCCAACTCGGCCAGGCTCCCCGCCGTCCGCACGAGCAGGCTCGCCTGCATCTCGTCCGCCATCACCGGCGCCAGGTCCAGCGCGCCGGACCGGACGATCGCCAGCAGTTGCCGGTGCACGTCGACGGCCTCCTCGTACTGGCGCAACCCGTGCAGCACCAACCCCAGGCACGACAACGAGATCTGCTCGCCCAGCACGTACCCGGCGTCCCGGAACAACGCCCGCGCCAGCCCCGCGCTCCGCTTGGCGGACTCCAGCTCGCCGGCGCGCAACTCCGACGCCGCGCGGTAGTGCATCGCCCAGCCCTGCTCCCGGACGTCACCCGCGGCCACCGCCGCCCGCCACGCCTGCCCGTGCAGCGCGAGCGCCTCCCGCGGCCTGCGCAGCAGCACGCACAGCGTCCACGTCAGGAAGTTCAGCTGCACCGCCTCGTCGCGTACGCTGCCCAACGCCCGCGCCGCCGCCACACCCGCCGTGAACACCTCCTCCCACGTCTCGCCGCGCCCGCGCTGGTCGGAGTACCAGTGCACGGCGGTGGCCAGGTCAAGCACCTCGCGGTGCATCCCGCGCCCGGCCGCCCAGCGCAGCGCGCCCAACCAGTTCTCCGTCTCGGCGGTCAGCCACGCGTCGGCCTCCTCCTTGTCGCGCAGCGAGTCCACCGGCGTGTCCCGCGCGTCCGGGCCGAAGAACCCCGCCGCGGCGACCGCCGTGCGCAGGAGCGAGCGGACGACGTGCCGCCGCGACTCCTCGTGGTCCGGCTCCTCGTCGACCAGCCGCTCGTGCGCGAACACCCGGACCAGGTCGTGGAACACGTACCGGCCGGGCGTCTCGGCGGTGTCCAGCAGGCTCATGTCCACCAGCTCCTCCAGCCCGTCCTCCGCGGCGAACCGGTCCACCCCGGCCGCGACCGCCGCGAGGTCCGGCGTGCACGACGCGCCCGGCGCCAACGACAGCCGCCGGAACAGCAGCGCCGCCTTCGCGTCGAGCTGCCGGTAGGAGATCTCGAACGCCGCCCGCACCTGGAGGTCGCCCGCCGTCAACGCCGACAGCCTGCGCCGCTCGTCGGCCAGCTGCCCGGCCAGGTGCGCGACGGTCCACTTCGGACGGGCCGCGAGCCGGTTGCCCGCGATCCGCAGCGCCAGCGGCAGGTGCCCGCACAGCTTCGCCACCCGCGCCGCCGCCGCCTGCTCGGCCGCCACCCGCGACCGGCCCGCGATCGCGGCCAGCAGGTCGACCGACTCCGCCGGACCGAGCACGTCCAGACCGAGCCGCGTCACGGCCTCCAGGCCGCCCAGCACCTGCCGGGACGTCACCAGCACCAGCGAGCCCCGCCCGGTCGCCAGCAGCGGGCGCACCTGCGCCTCGTCGGCGGCGTTGTCCAGCACCAGCAACGTCGACCGCCCGCGCAACAGCTCCCGGTAGAGGTCCGACCGCTCGGCCTCGCTCGCGGGCGGGCGCTCGACGCCCAGCGCCAGCAGCATCCGGTGCACCACCTCGGTCGGGTGCACGGGGCGCGCGTCCATGCCCCGGAGGTTGAAGAAGAAGCACCCGTCGGCGAACCGCGACCCGAACCGGTACCCGGCCCGCACCGCGAGGCTGGTCTTCCCCGCGCCCGGCGGGCCGTGGACGACGACCACCGACGTGGCCGCGCCGGCGTCGGCGACCTCGGCCAGCGCCCGCAACTCGCCCTCCCGCCCGGTCAGGTCGGCGACGTCCGGCGGCAGCGCGCACGCCTCCACCACGACCGGCGGGCGCCGCGCCCGACCCTCCTTCGCCGCGGCGACCAGGGCGCTCAGCTCGTCCGGGCCGAGCGCGAGCACGCCGGCCAACGCCTCCACCGTGCGCCGCTGCGGACCCTTGGCCCGGCCGCGCTCCATGTCGCTGATGGCGCGGACGCTCACCCCGGAGCCGTCCGCCAGTTCCTCCTGGGTCAACCGCGCGCGCCGACGGTGCCCGCGCAGCAGATCGCCGAACGTCGTCCCCACTGCTCCGACCCTAGCGCGCAACGCGATCAAGGCTCACGACCGGTGTCGCCCCGGCGCCGCGGGCGTCGCGGAACTGGTATTGCTTCGGCCATGAAGTGGTACGCGGATCGACCGGGGCGGCTGGCGTGGCAGGTGGTCGCCGACCTGCTGGCGGTGGCGTGGGTCTGGTTCTGGGTGACCGCGGCGCTGGCCGCGCGGGACGCGGTGCTGGCGCTGCGCGGCCCCGGCGACGGGCTGACCAGGGCGGGCAGCGGCCTGCGCGACACGTTCGGCGAAGCCGCGGCGAAGGCCCGCGACCTCCCGCTGGTGGGCGGGAAGCTGGGGGAGGCCCTCGACCGGGGGCGCGCGGCGGGCGGCACCCTGGTCGACGCGGGCAACACCCAGGTCGAGGCCGTGGAGACCGGCGCGCTGTGGCTGGCGACCGCGCTGATCGCCGTGCCCGTGGCGTTCCTGCTCGTGACGTGGCTGCCGCTGCGGGTGCGCTACGCGCTGCGGGCCGGTGCGGTGCGCCGCCTGCGCGACACGGGCCGCCGCGACCTGCTGGCACTGCAAGCCCTCAACCGCCTGCCGCTGCGGGAACTGGCGCGGTTCGACGGCGACCCGGCCGAGGCGTGGCGGCGACGCGACGAGCACGTCATCTCCCTGCTGGCCGCACGGCAACTCGCGGTGTGCGGCCTGCACGACCGTGGCCGCCGGGGAACCGCGGCGCGGTAAGCCGCTGCGGTCAGTTGCCGTCGCGCCGTGTGCCCTGCGGGTCCGGTGCTGTAGCGCCGTATGCCCCCTGCCGGCCCCGCGCCGTCGCGCCGCTGTGGTGCTGTGCGCCGTGGTGCCGCGCACGTGGTTGTTGTTCGGGGAGATATCGTTCGCAACTGATGTCAGTCACTGACATCAGCCGGATCCAACGGGCCGCCGCGTTGCGATGTGCATGGTCGCCGAGTCGCCGGTGTGCCACGCGGACCACCTGGTCCTGCGCCACCGAGACCACGCGCGGATCGGCCGCCGGCCGCCGCCGCGACGGCGTCGACCCGGCCGCGGTCTTCACCGCCACGATGTACCGGCCGTCGGATAGCGGGGGAGCGGGGAGCGGGGGAGCAGGGAGCGGATGACGAAGCAGGCGTACCCCGTGGTGGAGCACCCCTTGCACATAGCCAACCACGGGGGTACGACATCGCGGGCCGGCCTGCTCGTGGCCGTTCGCGTCGGTGGTGGCCCGGCCGGTGCGGTCTGGTCGGTGCCGGGCGGTCGGTGCCTGGGGCGGTCGGTGGTGGGGACGGGGTGTCGGTCGTCAGTAGACCGGACCGGTGAACTTCTCGCCGGGGCCCTGGCCCGGTTCGTCCGGCACGGCGGACGCCTCGCGGAACGCGCGCTGCACGGACTGCAGGCCCTCCCGCATCGGTCCCGCGTGGGGGCCCAGGTACTCCGCCGCCGCGGTCACCAGGCCGGCCAGCGCCGTGATCAGGCGGCGGGCTTCGTCGAGGTCGCGGCGGGGGCTCGTGTCCGGGTCCTCGTCGGCCAGGCCGAGGCGCTCGGCCGACGCGGACAGCAGCATGATGGCCGCCTTGCTGATCACCTCGATGCTGGGAACATCGGACAGCTCGCGGACGTTGTTCGGAGGCAGGTCGGTCACGGGAGCCATTCTCGCAACTACCCCGGACGGGTCGCCGGTTCGGGGGTTGACAAGGCCATCTGCTACCATTCTCCGCGCGACCAGTCCCCACCCGTGTGGGGACGGCAAGTGGAGCCCCCGCTCCCACCCGCGTCCCACCGCTCGCAGGTGGCCGGGTCCGGTCACCTCGACGGGTGGACTGCGCCCTTCGTTGTGCGATCGGTCGGAAGCGGGCCTCACGCCGGACGGGTGTGGGGCCTCTTGTCTTTGGCGCACAACGAGTCACAAAGGACGTGAATGACAAGTCCCTCGAACCGAGGTGCCCCCGCCAGCACCGAGCCGCGCATCAACGACCGCATCCGCGTGCCCGAGGTTCGCCTGGTCGGGCCGAACGGCGAGCAGGTCGGGATCGTTCGCATCGAGGACGCGCTCCGACTCGCCCAGGAAGCGGATCTCGACCTCGTCGAGGTCGCCGCACAGGCTCGGCCGCCGGTCTGCAAGCTCATGGACTACGGCAAGTTCAAGTACGAGAGCGCGCAGAAGGCCCGCGAGTCGCGTCGCAACCAGCAGCTGACGGTCATCAAGGAGCAGAAGCTCCGCCCGAAGATCGACCCGCACGACTACCTGACGAAGAAGGGCCACGTGGCCCGCTTCCTGTCGCACGGGAACAAGGTCAAGGTGACCATCATGTTCCGGGGCCGTGAGCAGTCCCGGCCCGAGCTGGGTTACCGGCTGCTGCAGCGGCTGGCGGAGGACGTCGCGGAGCTGGGCTTCGTCGAATCGAACCCCAAGCAGGACGGCCGCAACATGATCATGGTGTTGGCGCCGCACAAGACCACGAAGACCCGCCCGGCCAAGCACGAGCAGGACACTGCCGACGGCGCCGCTGGGCAGGAGTCTGTCGAGGAGTGACCTCCCGGCCCCCGGGCCGGGAGCAAGCACGGCCGCCCCATCCCGGTGGCTGCACGAGACTGAGGACGGACATGCCCAAGAACAAGAGCCACAGCGGGACCTCCAAGCGCGTGAAGGTCACCGGCAGTGGCAAGCTCATGCGCGAGAAGGCCGGCAAGCGCCACCTGCTGGAGAAGAAGCCCAGCAAGCTGACCCGCCGCCTCTCCGGTGCCACCGAGGTCGCCAAGAACGACGTGCCGCGGCTGAAGAAGCTGCTCGGGCTCTGAGCTTCTCCACTCCCCCATGAACACCCGGGGCCCTGACCGGCCCCACGAGATCGACAGGATGGACCCGTGGCACGCGTCAAAAGGGCCGTGAACGCCCAGAAGAAGCGCCGTACCACCCTTGAGCTCGCCAGCGGCTACCGCGGCCAGCGTTCGAGGCTGTACCGCAAGGCCAAGGAGCAGGTGCTCCACTCGCTCAACTACGCGTACCGCGACCGCCGCGCGCGCAAGGGCGACTTCCGGAAGCTGTGGATCCAGCGCATCAACGCCGGTGTCCGCGCCAACGGCATGACGTACAACCGCTTCATCCAGGGCCTGCGCCTCGCCGAGATCGAGGTCGACCGCAAGATCCTGGCCGAGCTGGCCGTCAACGACCCCGGCGCCTTCACCGCGCTGGTGGAACTGGCGAAGGCCGCGCTGCCCGCCGACGTGAACGCGCCCGCCGGGGACAACGCCTGAGCGTCGCACCACGACCCGAGGACGCTCCGTTCACCGAACGGACTCCTCGGGTCGTTGCCGCTCGGCACCTGACCAGGCGCTCCGGCCGCGACCGCGCCGGGCGCTTCCTCGCCGAGGGCGCGCAGGCGGTGCGGGAGGCACTGGCCTGGGCGGCCACCGGACGGGGCGCGGTGCACGAGCTGTTCGTCACGTCGACCGCCGCCGACCGCAACCCCGACCTGGTGCGCACCGCCGTCGACGCGGGCGTGCCGGTGAGCCGCGTCACCGACAAGGCCGCCGCCGGGCTGTCGGAAACCGTGACGCCGCAGGGCGTCGTCGCCGTCTGCGACCTGGTCGACGTGCCGCTGTCGCTGACCGGCGCACGCCTGGTCGCGGTGCTGCACGGCGTGGCCGACCCCGGCAACGCGGGCACCGTCGTCCGGGTCGCGGACGCCGCGGGCGCGGACGCCGTGATCTTCGCCGGCGACACCGTCGACCCCCACAACGGCAAGTGCGTCCGGGCGTCGACCGGCAGCGTCTTCCACCTGCCGATCTCGCGCCGCCGCTCGGCCGACGAGGTCTTCGCGGCCTGCCGCGCCGCCGGTCTCCGCCTGGTGGCCGCCGACGGCTACGCCGAGGAGGACCTGGTGACCGCCGACCTGCGCGGCGACTTGGAACGGCCCACCGCCTGGGTGTTCGGCAGCGAGGCGCACGGCCTGCCCGACGCGGTGCTGGCGACCCTCGACACGTCCCTGAAGGTCCCGATCTACGGCGGTGCGGAAAGCCTCAACCTCGCCACGGCGGCGGCGGTGTGCCTGTACGCCTCGGCCCGCGCCCAGCGCACGTCCGGCTGAGCGCACGTCCGGCTGAGGGCATGTCCCGCTGAGCGCACGTCCGGCTGACCAGTTCGTCCGGCTGGCGGACCGCGCGCCCTGACGGACCGCGCGGAACGGCCGACCCCTGCGACCCGGCGGTTTCCCGCCGGCGACTGCCGCCGTGCACGGACCCGCCCGCGTCCGCGCTGTTCGGCGGCCTGTCCCCGCGCTCGGTGCCCCGCTTCCTCGCCCACGCACGGTGCTGGGGCCGTGCGCCCGCGCTCTCGGGCGGCCACCACCGGCAGCGGACCCGACGGCGAGGCAGCCCGAGGACGCGGCCGGCGGCAGCGGGCCGCCCGAACGGCGTGTGCCGGGCCGCTCACCCTCGGGCCGCTCACCCTCGGGCCGCTCACCCTCGGGCTGTTCGCTCCTCGGGTCGCTCATCCCTCGGGCTGTTCGCTCCTCGGGTCGCTCACCCGTCGGGTCGCTCACTCCTCCAGCCGCGCCGCCAACGCCCGCAGCAGCGGATCGCGCGTCGCGGGCTTCTCCTGCGCCCGCAGCGCCTGCTCCAGCACGTCCGCCGTGTCGCCGACGATCTGCGGCGGCGTGGCGTCGGTGACCAGACCCGCCGCCCGCCGCGCCTCGGCCTCCGCGTTCACCGCGTCACCGGACTCCAGCAGGAACCGCGCGCCGCGCTGGACCAGGAACACCTGCCAGTCCACGTCGCCCAGCCGGGCCGCCAGCTCCTCGGCCACGCCGTTGCGCTCCACCGCCTCGGCGTGCTCACCGGCGCACGAGTGCAGGAACGCCCGGATCGCCGCGACCCGCGCCGCCAGGTGGGTGCGGTGCTCCTCGTCCTCCAGCGACGGCAGCAGTGCTTCCGCCGACGCCAGCGCCGCCAGGCACCCGTCGTGCTCCTCCGGCGGCAGCGCCGCCGCCGACTCGACCCACGACCCCGCCGCCTCGACCGCGTCCGGCACCTCCTGCCACGCCCGCGCGGCGTCGGCGTACGCCCGCGCCGCGGCCGACGGTTCGTCGGACCGGCGCAGCACGCCGCCCAGCATGTCCAGCACCAGCGCCCGCCGCCACGGCTCGTCGGCGGGCACCAGCGACAGCGCGACCTCCAGGTGCCGGCGGGCCGCGTCGTGCTCGTCGAGCCGCGAGCACGCCTGCGCCAGGCGGTACCGCACCGGCACCACGATGTCGTAGGCCACGTCGCGCCCCTCGACGACGCGGACCGCCTCCTCCAACGCCTCGGCGGCCTCCACGAACCGGCCCGACTTCAGGTAGCCGCCCGCCAGCGCGTGGCACGCCTTCGCCACGTCCTCGGGCACGCCCAGCTCGTGGCCGACCGCGATCGCCGCGCGCAGCTCGTCCAGGTGGTGCTCCTCCGCACCGAGCCGCTCGACCGACGCCACCCGCTGCCGGTGCGCCTCGGCGGTCCACGGGCCGCGCGGCGCGCTGAACGCCGCCACGAACTCGGCGGCCGTGGCCAGGGCGTCCGGCGAGCCCTGCACGGTCTCGATCTTCATCCGCAGCCGCAGCGCGTCGAACCGCACCGACGGCGGCGGCGACGTCGCCAGCACGTCCGCGACCAGCCCGGCCGCCTCGTCGAGCAGGCCGACCGTCGCCCGGTGCTGGGCCAGGTCGCAGCGCACGCGCGACACCAGCTCCGGCACCGCCTCCTCGGCGACCGCCAGCGCCGACCGCACCAGCTCGCCCTGCTCGTCGAACTCGTCGACGTCGGCCAGCAGGTCGGCCAGCAGCAGCCGGGTCACCACCCTGGTGTAGGGGGTGCCGGACCGGTCGGCCTCGGCGACGCAGTCGCGGGCCCGCGCCGCCGCCGCGTCCGGGCCCTCCACCTCGGCGCGCATCACCGCGGCCCGGCAGCGGTGCCGGTTGGCCAGGTCGTGCTCGCCCGCCGCGGCCAGCCGCGCGATCGCCGCGTCCAGGTCGGCCAGCACCTCGGCCGGCGGCCTGGCCTGCCGCGCGACCAGCGCCCGCCGGGCCGCGACCGCCGCCGCCAGGCCCTCCGGCAGCAGCGGGTCGAGGTCGGCGGGCAGCGACCGGAGCAGCCGGACGCCGGTCACGAAGTCGCCCTCGTCGAACGCCCGGCCCATCTCCCGCGCCAACTCCACCGGGTCGCCGACGGCCACCGGCTCCTCCGCAGGCTCCGGCGCGGGCGCGGCGGGCACCGGCACGGCCAGCGGCACGTGCGCGGTGTCCGCCAGCGCCAGCCTGGCCCGGACGCGGCGGCTCACCGCGTCGGTGCCGTTGCGCCGGTCGAACCGGTCGGCGAGGTCCAGCGCCCGCGCCTCCAGCAGCGCCCGCAACTCCGGCCCGGACAGCACCTCGACCTGCCCGTCGCGCGGCACGGCGAACTCGACCGGCTGGTCGACGCGGCCCAGCAGCAGCGCGCCGCCCGCCGCGAAGTGCATCGCCTGCGCGGGCGAGGGGGAGTGGTGCACGCGGTGCAGCTGGCGGCGCAGCAGGTCGACGCCGCGCTGCACGTTCCCCGACGTCGCGCAGAACACCAGGTGCTCGTCGACGTAGCCGCCGTACCGGTCGTCGCGGACCAGCCGGTACGCCGCGGTGTGCGCCTGCCGCGCCCGGTCCAGCTCGCCCAGCGCCACGAACGCGGGCGCCAGCGTCGTCAGGATGCCCTGCGGCTGGGTGGCGCAGCCGGTGTCCCGGTCGAGCTGGTGCTCGGCGTGCGCGACGGCCTCGGCGTGCCTGCCCTGCCGGATCAGGTGCCCGGCCTGCTCCTCGACCACGCACGCCTCGCAGTCGCTCATCGGGCCGCGGTCGACCGCCAGGTACCGCGCGAAGTGCTCCCGGTACGCCTCGTCGTCGCCGACGTGCTCGGCGAGGTCGGCCCGCGCGCCGTGCACCGGCTGGAGGGAGAAGCCGCGCCGCCGGTAGCGGTCGGCCAGCTGCTCCAGCACCGACTCGACCTGCGCCAGCGAGAAGCGCGGGTCGGCGACCAGGCCGCTGACGATCCACTTGTGCGCCCAGTCGTAGCTGTGCGTCTCCCACTCGTCGAACGCCGACGGGTCGCGCCGCTCCGCCGCGCCGCACCACGCGAACGGCGCGAGCATCAGGTCGTAGCGGCCCAGGTCGTAGGCGGACCGCAGCAGCGCGATCCGGCAGCTGACCGCCAGCGGCAGGTGGTCGACCGCGTCGGCGGCGCGGGCCGCGCGCTCCAGCGCCTCGTGCCGCGCCGTGCCCTCGGGCAGGTGGTACGCCTCGACGAACTGCTGTTCGGCGGCGGTCTTCTCCTCGCTCACGCGTGCCCTCCGACGGCGCGGTCCAGCAGTTCCAGGTACGAGCGGTTCAACGCGGCGGTGTCCTTCGGGCGCATCGGCCGCCGCGCCTGGAGCAGGGCGTGCACGTACAGCGACTCCACGGTCAGCTCCACCAGCGCCGGGTCGTCCAGCCCTGCCAGCCGCCGCACCAGCGGGTTGCGGCAGTTGAGCACCAGCCGCTGCGCCGCGCCCGACCCGTCCGACACCAGACTGCCCAGCAGCTCCGCCCACAGCGGGTCGGCCTGCTCGCCGACCTGCTCGGCGTCGCGCCTGCGCTCGCCCTCCACGTTCGTCACCAGCAGCGCGGGCAGCGAGCCAGGGTCGAAGTCGCGCGGCACGGCCTCGCAGTCGTGCCGCTCCAGCACGTCCGCGGCCAACCGGAGCCGGTCGCGCAGCGCCTGCTCGACGGCGGGCTCCGGGTCGCCCAGCGCGGCCAGCACCTCGGTCGGCGCCACGCGGCGGGCCGCCGCCGGGCCGTCCAGCGCCACCAGCCGGTCCATGATCTCCGCGTCGTAGGCGTAGCCCGCGTTGAGCAGGCCCATCCCCTGCGCGTGCGCGACCGGCGCGAGCTGGCGGAACTCGTCGACGTCGGCCACGTACGCGACCGCGCCGTGCCTGCGCCGGAACTGGCGCAGCGACTGCCCGCCGTCGGTGGTCTCGAACGGCAGCCACCGCTCGACCAGGCGGAGCATCTCGTCGTCGACCCTGGCCAGCGACTTGATGCCCAGGTGGTGCGCGTCCAGCAGGGCCGCCGTGCGGTCGGGGCTCGTCGCGTCCAGCCGCACCAGCCAGTCGCGGACCTGCCTGCCCAGCTCCTCGCGCACCGCCAGCAGCGTCTCGTCCTGGTACAGCGACTCGCGGCTCGCCGTCGGCCGCAGCGCCGACGAGTCGACCACGCACCGGACGAAGTACGCCCACTCCGGCAGCAGCCCCTCGATGGCGTCGCCGACGAGCATCCGCTTCAGGTACACGCGGTGCGACTGCCGCGCGCCGGGGTGCACGCCGCCCGGCAGCACGTACGCCACGCCCGTCAGCCCCACCGCGGGCACCTCGACCGGGATCGCGTCGAACGGCCGCACGCCCAGCACCCGCTCGCCGTAGCCCAGCGCGTCCTCCGCCCACGGCGGCGCGTCGGCGGTCACCACCTCGCCCGCGACCGCCACCCGCACCGGCAGCAGCTCGCCGTACTCGACCACGAGCGCGCGCACCACGTCGCGCTCCAGCCAGTGCTCCGCGTCGCGGCGGGGCGCCAGCTCGATGGTCGTGCCCACCGGGACGCCCGCGCCCGCCGCGTCGTCGAGGACCTCCACCTCGTACTCGCCCGTCGCGTCCGCCGTCCACCGCACGGCGGGGCCGCCCCGCGCGGACCGCGACACGAGCCGGACGCGCTCGGCGACCAGGAACGCCGACAGCAGGCCCACGCCGAACTGGCCGAGGAAGCCCTGGCGGGCGAAGCCCAGCTCGTCGCGCTTGGACGTGCGCCCGAGCGTGGACAGCAGGTCGTGCACCTCGCGCTCGGTCAGGCCGATGCCGGTGTCGGTGATGCGGAGGGCGCCGGACGCGCCGGGCTCGATCGGCTCGATCGCCACCTCGCCCGGCGCGTCCGGCTGGAGCGCGCGGCGGGCGGTGATCGCGTCCACCGCGTTCTGCAGCAGCTCGCGCGCGTACACGCGGGGGCTGCTGTAGAGGTGGTGGCTGAGCAGGTCGATGATCCCGCGCAGGTCGACGCCGAAGGTGTGTGGCATGGAGTGGGGTTCACCTCGGGTCTGGTCACGGAGGACGGGGGGATTCTAAGCTCGCGTCGGCTGCGGCGGACCCGGTTTTCGGCGGTTCGCCCGCCGGGTCGGCGGCGCACGGGGGACACTGTGCCGGCCACCACCGACAATTTCCCGCGCGTGGCCCGCCGACCAGGCGGAACGGGCTCGGCGGCGCGTCCGGCGCGGTCACCGGGCCGCGCCCGCCCGCGCGGCCCGGCCCCGGTGACGGCCCCGTCACGGCCGCGGTGCGCCCCGACGTCGGCCGATCACCTAGGATCGACCCGCCGCTCCGTGCCCTTGACGGGGCGGCTTTCACACGGCACGCGACGGGAGCTGTCCACCAACCATGTCCGGAGCCAACGACCCGTACGACCCCAAGCAGGTCGCGGCGCTCTCACCGGAGGCGCTCGACACGGCGGTGGAGCAGGCGCGGGAGGCGTTCGCGAAGGCGGCCGACCTCGACGAGCTGGCCGCCGTGAAGCCGAGCCACCTGGGTGACCGCGCACCGGTGCCGCTGGCCCGCCGCGAGATCGGCGCGCTGCCGCCCGCCGCGAAGGCCGACGCGGGCAAGCGGGTGAACGAGGCGCAGAACGCGATCCGGCGCGCCTTCGAGGAGCGGCGCGCGGTGCTGCAGGCCGAGCGCGACGAGCGGGTGCTGCGCGAGGAGTCCGTCGACGTCACCCTGCCGTGGGACCGCGTCGCGCGCGGCGCCCGCCACCCGATCACCACGCTCGCCGAGCGCGTCGCCGACGTGTTCGTCGGCATGGGCTGGGAGGTCGCCGAGGGCCCCGAGCTGGAGGCCGAGTGGTTCAACTTCGACGCGTTGAACTTCCGCGAGGACCACCCCGCGCGCACCATGCAGGACACGTTCTACGTCGCGCCGCGCGGCTCCGGCCTGGTGCTGCGCACGCACACCAGCCCCGTGCAGGCGCGCACGCTGCTCGACCGCGAACCGCCGGTGTACGTGGTGTGCCCCGGCCGCACGTTCCGCACCGACGAGTTGGACGCCACCCACACGCCGGTGTTCCACCAGGTCGAGGGCCTGGCCGTGGACAAGGGCCTCACGATGGGGCACCTGAAGGGCACGCTCGACGCGTTCGCCCGCGCCATGTTCGGCGAGGGCTCCCGGACCCGGCTGCGGCCCAGCTTCTTCCCCTTCACCGAGCCGTCCGCCGAGGTGGACGTGTGGTTCCCGGAGCGCAAGGGCGGCGCGGGCTGGGTCGAGTGGGGCGGCTGCGGCATGGTGAACCCCCACGTGCTGCGCAACTGCGGCGTCGACCCGGAGGTCTACTCCGGGTTCGCGTTCGGCATGGGCCTGGAGCGCACGCTGCAGTTCCGCAACGGCCTGCCGGACATGCGCGACATGGTCGAAGGCGATGTCCGCTTCACCCAGCCATTCGGAACGGAGGCATGACCGGTGCGTATCCCGGTTACCTGGCTGGTCGAGCACCTGGAGTTCCCGGAGCCGCCGACGCCCGAGCAGATCGCCGAGGCGTTCGTGCGGATCGGCGTCGAGGTGGAGGACGTCCACCGGCTCGGCCCCGTCACCGGGCCGCTCGTGGCGGGCCGCGTGGTGGAGATCGAGGAGCTGACCGAGTTCAAGAAGCCCATCCGGCACTGCCGGGTCGAGGTCGGTCCCGACCAGGTCAACGGCATCATCTGCGGCGCGACGAACTTCGTCGAGGGTGACACGGTCGTGGTGGCGCTGCCCGGAGCGGTGCTGCCCGGCGACTTCGCCATCGCCGAGCGCAAGACCTACGGCCGCGTCAGCCAGGGCATGATCTGCTCGGCCCGCGAGCTGGGCCTGGGCGACGACCACGCGGGCATCCTGGTGCTGCCCAGCGGCACCGCGCAGCCCGGCGACGACGCGGCGGAGGTGCTGGGCCTGGGCGACACGGTGATCGAGGTCGCGCCCACCCCGGACCGCGGCTACGCGTTCTCCGTGCGCGGCCTGGCGCGGGAGATCGCGTGCGCGTTCGACGTGCCGTTCGGCGACCCCGGCCTGGCCGAGGTGCCCGAGGGCGAGGGCGACGTGCTGCCGGTGCGCGTCGAGGACCCGGTGGCCTGCTCGCGGTTCGTGGCGCGCCGGGTGACCGGTGTCGACCCGACCGCGCCCACCCCGTGGTGGATGCGGCGGCGGCTGATGCTCGCGGGCATCCGGTCCATCTCGCTGCCGGTCGACGTCACCAACTACGTGATGCTGGAGCTGGGCCAGCCGCTGCACGCGTTCGACGCGTCCGCCGTCCGGGGCGGCCTGGTGGTGCGGCGGGCCGTCGCGGGCGAGAAGCTGACCACGCTGGACGAGGCGGTGCGGGCGCTGGACCCCGACGACATCGTGATCGCCGACGACAGCGGCGTGGTGTCGCTGGCCGGCGTGATGGGCGGCGCGTCCACCGAGGTCCGCGACACCAGCACGGACATCCTGCTGGAGGCCGCGAACTGGGAGCCGAGGTCCATCGCGCGGACCGTGCGGCGGCACAAGCTGCCCTCGGAGGCGGCGAAGCGGTTCGAGCGCACCGTCGACCCGGCGCTGGCGCCGGTCGCGCTGGAGCGCGCGGCCCGGCTGCTGCACCTGTTCGGCGAGGGCTCGATCCAGCCCGGCCGCACCGACGTGGGCGCGCCCGCGTCGCCCGCGCCGGTGACGATGCCGATCGACCTGCCCGACCGGGTGGCCGGCGTGCGGTACGCGCGCGGCGTCACGGCCCGGCGGCTCGGCCAGATCGGCTGCCACGTGGAGGTCACCACGGGCGACGACGGCGCGACGATGGTCACCGCCGTGCCGCCGACGTGGCGTGCCGACCTGACGCAGCCCGCCGACCTGGTGGAGGAGGTGCTGCGGCTGGAGGGCTACGACACGATCCCGTCCACGCTGCCGCCCGCGCCCGCCGGGCGCGGCCTGACCGAGCGGCAGCGGCGGGTGCGGACCGTGTCGCGCGCCCTGGCCGAGCACGGTTTCGTCGAGGTCAAGCCGTTCCCGTTCCTGTCGCCCGCCGTGTTCGACGCGCTGGGGCTGCCCGCGGACGACGTGCGGCGGCGCACGCTGAGCGTGCTCAACCCGCTGGAGGCGGACAAGCACGCGCTGGCGACCACGCTGGTGCCGGTGCTGCTGGACACGTTGCAGCGCAACCTGGCGCGCGGCGCGAAGGACGTCGCCCTGTACGCGGTGGCGCAGGTGACGCTGCCGCGCGCGGAGCCCGTGCCGGTGCCCGCGGTGGGCGTGGGCGCGCGGCCGTCCGACGAGCAGGTGGCGGCGCTGCTGGCGGCGTCGCCGCGGCAGCCCCTGCACGTGGCGGGCGTGCTGAGCGGCCTGCGGGAGCAGGCGGGCTGGTGGGGCAAGGGCCGCGCGGCGGACTGGGCGGACGCGGTGCAGGCCGCGCGGCTGGTCGGCCAGGCGTACGGCGTGGAGCTGTCCGCGCGGGCGTCCTCGCTCGCGCCGTGGCACCCCGGCCGGTGCGCCGAGCTGCGGGTCGGCGACTGGCCGGTGGGCCACGCGGGCGAGCTGCACCCGAAGGTCGTGGAGGCGCTGGGCCTGCCGCCGCGCGCGGTGGCGTTCGAGCTGGACCTGGACGCCCTGCCGCTGGAGGACCACCGGCCCGCGCCGGTCATCTCGGCGTACCCGCCGGTGCTGCTGGACGTGGCCGTGGTGGTCGACGCGGACGTGCCCGCCGAGCAGGTGGCGCGCGCGCTCCGCGCCGGCGGCGGCGCGCTGCTGGAGGACCTGCGGCTGTTCGACGTGTACGCCGGCGACCAGGTCGGTCCGGGCAAGCGGTCGCTCGCGTACGCGCTGCGGTTCCGCGCGCCCGACCGGACGCTGACCGTCGAGGAGGCCGCCGCGGCCCGCGACGCCGCCGTCGCCGAGGCGGCCGAGCGGTTCGGCGCGGCGCTGAGAAGCTGACGCACAGTTCCGGGTCCGCACTGGTGCGGGCCCGGAACTCGTCCGGCCGGGTGAACCACTCGGTGGCCGACACGAGGAGAACGCGCAGTTCAGGGCACTCACCGTGACCTGTCAAGGGGTCTTTGTACCTGTCTTTCCGGGCCTGCTTGGTTCTTGCGCCGAGGTTGAACGTTCTCCAAGATTGGCTTCGCGGCCCGCTGGGCCGAGGGGCGAAGCGATGAACCGCCGGGCGAGTCTGGTCGCCGGTCCGACGGGGAGCTAGCGGCGAACCCACCGCCTGATGCAGCAATCGTAGTGAGGTTGCCTCATGCGTAGCTTGGGACCACGGATGGAAGTCGCCGTCGCCATGACCATCCTGGGCGTCGGGGCCGCCGTGGTGGCCGCCATGCACCTGACCTGGCCCGAGCCCGAGCTGCCCGCGATGGCGTACGCGGTGAGCAACGGGGAGGCGGGCGTCGCCGACCTCCAGCCGTTCGGGATCGACGACGTCTCCGGCGGGCCGGTGGAGCTGGCGCCCGGCAGCGAGGGTTCCCGGCTGGTCCGGCTGTCCAACCCGAACAGCGTCGACATCGTGGTGCTGACGCTCCAGGCCGTGCCCGGCCAGCCGCTGGACGCGGCGCACAACCGGGTGCCGGGCTGCCCGGCGGGCGTGCTGACCGTGGTGCCGATGGCGGAACCGGTCACGATCCCGCCGTCCGGCGCGGTCGAGGTGGAGATGGTCGTGCAGATCGCGCACGACGTGCCCGACGCGTGCCAGGACTCGGTGTTCCCGCTGACCTACTCGGGCCGCGCCGCCAGGGCTGTTTGATCGGCCTCGGCTTCGCCTCGGCGGCACGACCTGCCGACGCGGCCTCGCGGTGCGGGGGCGGTAGCGGCATGAAGTGCTATGCGACGGTGGTATCACGGGGTCTCCCGCACCCGCGCAGCGAGGCCGCGTCGGCCTGTCCCGCCTGATTTCCCGCCGATCACGCTTTTCGATCGGCGGGAAATCAGGCGGGATGGGCCGACCAACAGGCGGCCGAGCCGCCGCGACGGAGTCGCGGCCATCGAACACAGTGAGCTGGAGCACTCTGCGGAACCCCGATGTGCCCGAACGGGTGACGGTGCCGGAGGATGCGGACCCGAGGGTCGCTCACGCGGCCGGAGGGCCGCGCCGGAGGTCGGGCCGGGCCGCCGGGCCCGCCACCCGCGAAAACGGGATTGAGTAGTTTTGCGCGACAGTGCATAATCATCCACATGACGGTGCGGATCGCGGTCGCGGGTGCCAGTGGCTATGCCGGGGGTGAGCTGTTGCGCCTCCTGCTCGGCCACCCGGACGTGGAGATCGGGGCGTTGACGGCGGGCGGGAACGCGGGCGCGCCGCTGCTCGCCCACCAACCCCACCTGCTGCCCCTCGCCGACCGCACCCTGGTCGAGACCACGGCCGAGCACCTCGCCGGCCACGACGTCGTCTTCCTCGCCCTGCCGCACGGCCACTCGGCCGCGCTCGCCGCCCGGCTCGGCGAGGACACCCTGGTCGTCGACTGCGGCGCGGACCACCGGCTCACCGACGCCCGCTCCTGGGAGCGCTGGTACGGCGGCGAGCACGCGGGCAGCTGGCCCTACGGCCTGCCCGAGCTGCCGGGTCACCGCGACGCCCTGCGGACCACCCGGCGGGTCGCCGTGCCCGGCTGCTACCCGACCGTGTCCTCCCTCGCGCTCGCGCCCGCGATGGGCTTGGTCGAGCCCGAGGTCACCGTCGTCGCCGTGTCCGGCACGTCGGGCGCGGGCAAGGCGCCCAAGCCGAACCTGCTCGGCTCGGAGGTGATGGGCTCGCTGAGCGCGTACGGCGTCGGCGGCGCGCACCGGCACACCCCCGAGATCGCGCAGAACCTGTCCGCGGTCGCCGGCGAGCCGGTCGGGGTGTCGTTCACGCCGGTCCTCGCGCCGCTGCCGCGCGGCATCCTCGCCACCTGCTCGGCGACGCTCAAGGCCGACGCGGGCGACGTCCGCGCCGCCTACGAGGAGGCGTACGCCGACGAGCCGTTCGTGCACCTGCTGCCGGAAGGCCACTGGCCGACCACGGGCGCGGTGCTCGGCTCGAACGCGGTGCTGCTCCAGGTCACCGTCGACCACGACCTGAACCGCCTGGTGGTCGTGGCGGCGGTGGACAACCTGGCGAAGGGCACCGCGGGCGCCGCGGTGCAGTGTATGAACCTCGCCCTCGGCCTGCCGGAGACCACCGGCCTGTCCACCGTTGGAGTCGCACCGTGACCACACCCGCCACCGCACCGACCCGCGACCGCGGCGTCACCGGACCGAAGGGCTTCAAGGCGGCGGGCGTCGCCGCCGGCATCAAGGAGTCCGGCGGCCTGGACCTCGCGCTGGTCGTCAACGAGGGGCCGGGCCGGGCCGCCGCGGGCGTGTTCACCACCAACCAGGTGAAGGCCGCGCCCGTGCTGTGGTCGCAGCAGGTGCTCCGGGAGCGCAGGCTCGCCGCCGTGGTGCTCAACTCCGGCGGCGCGAACGCCTGCACCGGGCCCGAGGGCTTCCAGGACACCCACGCCACCGCCGAGAAGGTCGCCGAGGTGCTGGGCGTCGGCGCGATCGAGGTCGCCGTCTGCTCCACCGGCCTGATCGGCGAACGCCTCCCGATGGACCGGCTGACGGCGGGCGTCGAGCTGGCCGCGGGGCGGCTCGCCGACGGCGACGCGGCCGGCCTGGCCGCCGCCACCGCCGTGATGACCACCGACACCCGCCCCAAGCAGTGCTGGGCGGCGCACCCCGACGGCTGGTCGGTCGGCGGGTTCGTCAAGGGCGCCGGGATGCTCGCGCCCAACATGGCCACCATGCTCAGCGTCCTCACCACCGACGCCGCCCTCGACGGCGACGCGCTCGACGCGGCCCTGCGCGCCACCACCGCGCGCACCTACGACCGGCTCGACGTCGACGGCGGCACCTCCACCAACGACACCGTGCTGCTGCTGGCCTCCGGCGCGTCCGGCGTCGCGCCCGACGCGGGCGACTTCGCCCGGCTGCTCACCGCCGTGGCCGCCGACCTGGTCAAGCAGCTCCAGGGCGACGCCGAGGGCGTCACCAAGGAGATCAGCGTCACGGTCAACGGCGCGGCGTCCGAGGCCGACGCGCTCACGGTCGCCCGGACCGTCGCCGAGGACAACCTGGTCAAGACCGCCCTGTTCGGCTCCGACCCGAACTGGGGCCGCGTCGCGATGGCCGTCGGCCGCTCGCGCGCCACCGTCGACCAGCACAAGCTCGGCATCACGATCAACGGCGTCACCCTGTTCGCCGACGGCCACAAGGCCGCCGACCGGGGCGAGGCCGACCTGTCCGGCCGCGACATCGCCATCGTGATCGACCTGAACGTCGGCGACGGTGCCGCGACCGTGCTCACCACCGACCTGTCGCACGGCTACGTCGAAGAGAACAGCGCCTACAGCTCATGACCGACCGGACGGCACAGGCGAAGGCCGAGGTCCTGATCGAGGCGCTGCCGTGGCTCCAGCGCTTCCGGGGCGCGACCGTGGTCGTCAAGTACGGCGGCAACGCGATGGTGGACGACGGGCTCAAGCGCGCGTTCGCGCAGGACATGGTGTTCCTCAAGCTCGCCGGCCTGCACCCCGTCGTCGTGCACGGCGGCGGGCCGCAGATCGCGGCGATGCTGGCCAGGCTCGGCATCGAGAGCGAGTTCCGCGGCGGCCTGCGGGTCACCACGCCCGAGGCGATGGACGTGGTCCGCATGGTGCTCGTCGGCCAGGTGCAGCGCGAGCTCGTCGGCCTGATCAACGAGCACGGCCCGCTCGCGGTCGGCCTGTCCGGCGAGGACGCCCACCTGCTGACCGCCGCCCGCCGACCGGCCCTGGTGGACGGCGAGCCGGTGGACATCGGCCTGGTGGGCGACATCGTGGAGGTGAACCCCGACGCGGTGCTCGACATCGTCGCGGCGGGCCGCATCCCGGTCGTCTCCACGGTCGCGCCGGACGCCGACGGCGTGGTGCACAACGTCAACGCCGACACGGCAGCCGGCGCGGTCGCGGTGGCGCTGCGCGCCGCGAAGCTCGTGGTCCTCACCGACGTGGAGGGCCTGTACGCGGACTGGCCGGACCGCGGCTCGCTGCTGCACCGGGTCGACGCCGACCGGCTGGAGCGGATGCTCCCGGACCTGGACAGCGGCATGGTGCCGAAGATGGAGGCGTGCCTGCGCGCCGTGCGCGGCGGCGTGCCCGAGGCGCACGTCATCGACGGCAGGCTCGCGCACTCGGTGCTCCTGGAGGTCTTCACCTCCGAGGGCGTCGGGACGATGGTGACCAGCGGTGACCGAACGGGGGAGAAGCAGTGAGCGACCAGCAGCGGTGGCAGGCCGCGATGATGAACAACTACGGCACGCCCGGCCTGACCCTGGCCCGCGGCGAGGGCGCCTACGTCTGGGACACCGAGGGCAACCGCTACCTCGACCTGCTGACCGGCATCGCGGTCAACGCGCTGGGCCACGCGCACCCGGCGGTCGTCGCCGCGGTCACCGCCCAGATCAAGACGATCGCCCACACCTCCAACCTCTACATCAACGAGCCCGCGCTCCGGCTCGCCGAGCGGCTGCTCGACCTGGCCGGCGCGGACGGCGGGGGCCGGGTGCTGTTCTGCAACTCCGGCGCGGAGGCCAACGAGGCCGCGTTCAAGCTCAGCCGCCGCACCGGCCGCACGAAGGTCGTCGCCACCGAGGGCGGCTTCCACGGCCGCACGATGGGCGCGCTGGCGCTGACCGGGCAGCCGGGCAAGCGCACCCCGTTCGAGCCGCTGGTGCCCGGCGTCACGCACGTCCCGTACGGCGACGTGGCCGCGCTGGAGGCCGCGATCGACGACGACACCGCCGCGTTCTTCGTGGAGCCCGTCCAGGGCGAGCAGGGCGTCGTGGTGCCGCCCGAGGGCTACCTCCAGGCGGCCCGCGCGATCACCGCCCGGCACGGCGCGCTGCTCGTGCTCGACGAGGTGCAGACCGGCGTCGGCCGGCTCGGCGCGTGGTTCGCGTTCCAGCGGTTCGGCGTCGTGCCGGACGTGATGACGCTGGCCAAGGGCCTGGGCGGCGGCCTGCCGCTGGGCGCGTGCGTCGCGTTCGGCGCGGCCAAGGACCTGTTCGAGCCCGGCCACCACGGCACGACCTTCGGCGGCAACCCCGTCAGCTGCGCCGCGGCGCTGGCCGTGCTCGACACGATCGCCGCCGACGGCCTGCTGGAGCACGCCGCCGCGGTGGGCAAGGAGATCGCGGCCGGCATCGAGGCGCTGGACCACCCGCTGGTCTCCGGGGTGCGGGGCGCCGGCCTGCTGCTCGGCGTCACGCTGCGCGAGGCGGTCTCGGCGAAGGCCGCGGCGGCGGCGCAGCGGGCCGGCTACCTGGTCAACCCCATCCAGCCCGACGTGCTGCGGCTCGCGCCGCCGCTGATCCTGGCCGAAGCCGACGCCCACCGCCTGGTGGCCGACCTGCCGTCGTTCCTGTCGGCCGAGGAGTCCTGATGGTGCGCCACTTCCTGCGCGACGACGACCTGGACCCGGCCGAGCAGGCCGAGGTCCTCGACCTCGCGGACGCGTTCAAGGCCGACCGGCTCGGCGCCAAACCGCTGGCCGGGCCCAAGTCCGTGGCGGTGATCTTCGAAAAGAACTCGACCCGCACCCGCCTGTCGTTCGAGGTCGGCATCGCGCAGCTCGGCGGCAACCCGGTGATCGTCGACGGCCGCTCCATGCAGCTGGGCCGCGAGGAGACCATCGAGGACACCTCGCGCATCCTGTCCGGCTACGTCGACGCGGTGGTGTGGCGGACGTTCGCGCAGAAGCGCATCGACGCGATGGCGTCGGTGTCCCGCGTCCCCGTGATCAACGCGCTGACCGACGAGTTCCACCCGTGCCAGGTGCTGGCCGACCTCCAGACCATCCGCCGCGCGCGCGGCAGGCTCGCCGGCCTCACCGTCACCTACCTCGGCGACGGCGCGAACAACATGGCCAACTCGCTCCTGCTCGGCGGCACGACGGCCGGGATGCACGTCCGCGTCGCCGCGCCCGAGCACTTCCGGCCCGCCGAGTGGGTCCTCGACGACGCCCGCAAGCGCGCCGTCGAGACCGGCGGCTCCGTCGAGGTGATCACCGACCCGCGCGCGGCCGTCGACGGGGCCGACGTGCTGGTCACCGACACCTGGACGTCGATGGGCCAGGAGAACGACGGCCGCGACCGCGTCGGCCCGTTCCGGCCCTACCAGCTCAACGCCGCGCTCGTCGCCGCCACCGGCGTCGAGACCACCGTGCTGCACTGCCTGCCCGCGCACCGCGGCTGGGAGATCACCGACGAGGTGCTCGACGGGCCGGACAGCGCCGTGTGGGACGAGGCCGAGAACCGCCTGCACGCCCAGAAGGCGGTCCTCGTGTGGCTGCTGGAGCACTCGCGCGTCCCGCCGGGAGCCGCGCCGTGACGCGCACCGCCCGCCAGGCCCGCATCGTCGAGCTGATCAGCAGGCGGGCCATCCGCAGCCAGTCCGAGCTGGCGAAGACGCTCGCGGCGGAGGGCATCGAGGTCACCCAGGCCACCCTGTCCCGCGACCTGGACGAGCTCGGCGCGGTGAAGCTGCGCGGGGCCGACGGCGGCGCGCCGGTCTACGTCATCCCCGAGGACGGCAGCCCCGTGCGCGGCGTCCAGGGCGGCACCTCCCGCCTCGCCCGCGTCCTCGGCGAACTGCTGGTCTCCGCCGACTGGTCGGGCAACCTGGCGGTGCTGCGCACCCCGCCCGGCGCGGCGCAGTTCCTGGCCAGCGCCCTCGACCGCTCCGCGCTCGACGAGGTCGTCGGCACCATCGCCGGCGACGACACCATCGTCGTCGTCGCGCGGGAGCCGCTCACCGGGGCGGGACTGGCGGCGCGCCTGACCGCGCTCGCCGCCGGACCCGACCAGCCGCCGCCGGGGGGGACCGATGCGTGACCGGGTCGTGCCCGGCGGGCCGGACACCCCCGCCGCGACCGGCCGGAACGCCGAGGGGACCGGGGCCGCCGTCGTCGCGGCGGCCGCCGACCGGGGCGAACCGGTGCACGGCGGACCGCCGCCCGCACCGCTGAAGTACGCTCTGGGCGGCTTCACCGGGACGACCCGGCGGCACGCGCCGGGCGAGGTGCGGCTCGTCCTGCACGGCGGTCGCGCGGTCGTCACCGGTCGGCGCGGCGAGGGGTCGCGGCACGGCCGCGGACTCGCCACCCACGACGAGCGCGACACCTCCGACCAGCCGCTCGCCGAGGGCTTCGTCCGGTCGTGGGGCCTGCCGAGCAAGATCGCCGCGAAGAGGGACCTGAACAAGTGAGCGCACTGTGGGGCGGGCGGTTCGCCAGTGGACCGGCCGACGCGATGGCACTGCTGTCCGCGTCGACGCACTTCGACTGGCGACTCGCCCCCTACGACATCAGGGGCTCCCGCGCGCACGCCCGCGTGCTGCACCGCGCGGGCCTGCTGACCGGGGACGAGCTGGACCGGATGCTCGCGGCGCTGGACGCCCTGGAGGCCGACGTGGCCTCCGGCGCGTTCACGCCCGTGCTCGCCGACGAGGACGTCCACACCGCCCTCGAACGCGGCCTGATCGACCGCGCCGGACCCGAGCTGGGCGGCAAGCTGCGCGCCGGCCGGTCCCGCAACGACCAGGTCGCCACCCTGTTCCGGATGTGGCTGCGCGACGCCGCCCGCCGCGTGTCCGAGGGCGTCCTGGACGTCGTGGACGCCCTCGCCGACCAGGCCGAGGCGCACCCCGACGCCGTCATGCCCGGCCGCACCCACCTCCAGTCCGCGCAGCCCGTGCTGCTCGCCCACCACCTCCTGGCGCACGGCCAGGCGCTGCTGCGCGACGTCGCCCGCCTGCGCGACTGGGACAAGCGGGCCGCCGTGTCACCGTACGGCTCGGGCGCGCTCGCCGGCTCGTCCCTCGGCCTCGACCCGACCGCCGTGGCCGTGGAGCTGGGCTTCGACGCGCCCGCCGAGAACTCCATCGACGGCACGGCCTCGCGGGACTTCGCCGCGGAGATCGCGTTCGTGCTCGCGATGATCGGCGTCGACCTGTCCCGGATCGCCGAAGAGGTGATCATCTGGACCACCGCCGAGTTCCGCTTCGCCGTGCTCGACGACGCGTGGGCCACCGGCAGCTCGATCATGCCGCAGAAGAAGAACCCGGACGTCGCCGAGCTGACCCGCGGCAAGTCCGGCCGCCTCATCGGCAACCTCACCGGGCTGCTGGCCACGCTCAAGGCCCAGCCCCTCGCCTACAACCGCGACCTCCAGGAGGACAAGGAGCCGCTGTTCGACTCCGTCGAGCAGCTGGAGCTCCTGCTGCCCGCCCTGGCCGGGATGATCGCCACCATGCGGTTCGACACCGCCCGCATGGCCGAGGTCGCGCCCGCCGGGTTCACCCTCGCCACCGACATCGCCGAGTGGCTGGTGCGGCAGGGCGTCCCGTTCCGCGTCGCGCACGAGGCCGCCGGCGGGTGCGTCCGCGCGGCCGAGGCGCGCGGCGTCGGGCTCGACGAGCTGACCGACGCCGAGTTCGCCGAGGTCTCGCCGCACCTCACGCCGGGTGTGCGCGACGTGCTGACCGTCGCGGGCTCGATCGCGTCCCGCGACGCGCACGGCGGCACCGCGCCCGCCAGGGTGGCCGAGCAGCTCAAGCGGCTGCGCGACAAGGCGCACCTGGCCCGCCGTGGCTAGACAGCTCACCGAGGGGGAGCTGGCGGTCGACCCCGTGGACGCCGCGCGGCTCCTGCTCGGCTCCGTCATCGAGAGCACCACGCCCGAGGGCGTGGTCGGCGTGCGGATCGTGGAGGTCGAGGCGTACCGGGGCGGCGACGACCCGGCGTCGCACTGCTACCGGGGGCGCACCCCGCGCAACGACGTCATGTTCGGCCCGGCCGGCCGGCTGTACGTGTACTTCGTGTACGGGATGCACTTCTGCGCCAACGTGGTGTCCCTCACCGACGGCGTGCCCGGCGCGGTGCTGCTGCGGGCGGGCGAGGTCGTCACCGGCGTCGAACTGGCCGGGCGGCGCCGCCCGACCGCCCGCAGCCGGGCCGAGCTGGCGAAGGGCCCGGCCCGGCTGACCAGCGTCCTCGGCCTGGACCGGGCGCACAACGGCATCGACCTCACGGCGCCCGACGCGTCCGTGCGGCTGCTCGCCGGCGACCCGGTGACGGAGGTCCGCACCGGGCCGCGCGTCGGCGTCGCCGTGGCGGTGGACGTGCCGTGGCGGTTCTGGGTCGACTCGCCCGCCGTCAGCACCTACCGCCGGGGCACCCGGCGCACCCGCAACGGCGCGCCCGGCGGCACGGGCGGCGGGACCGCCTAGACCTCGCCGAAGACGTGCGTGCCGGGCGCGTCCTCGTCGTCACCGGCCCAGAACTCCACCCAGTGCCGGGCGAACTCGCCCTTCGAGACGTGCCCGTCGCCGTTGAGGTCCAGCCGGGCGAAGGCGGCGTCGGTGGGGGTCTCCCGACCCGTCCACGCGCGGATCATCCGGCCGTACTCCTCGGCGGAGATCTCGCCGTCGCCGTCCTCGTCCACCGCCTCGAACATGGACTCCGCGGTCGCCACCACGAGGTCCAGCATGGTGCCCAGGTTGTCCACCACCGACAGCAGCTCGTCGAACGTGACCCGCTCGTCCGAGTTGCCGTCCGACGCCGCGCGCAGCGTGTCCCACCAGGTCATCATCAGCTCGCGCAGCCGGTCCTCCCCGCCGTCGCCGCGGCGCAGGGCCACCCACCGGTCGGTGAGCGCCTCGAAGTCCGCCCGTTCCAGGCACCCGTCGTCGTTGCTGTCCATCGCGCTGAAGACGATGGCGCTCTTCCGCTTCTGCAAGTCGCTGGCCACCAGGCAAACCTGGCGGTCACGAGGCCGCGCGACAATTGGCCACCGGGGCGATTTTTCCTCACCCGAGTGAATCTCACGGTGACCCTCGGTAGCGCCGGCGGGGCCGGCCCGCCGTGCCGGGCGCGCCGTTCGGCCGCGGGAGCGCCACCCGCGGGGACCGCGGCGGTGGACGGCACCGCGCCGACCACCGGCCACGACGGCGCCCCGGTCCGGCCGTAGGGGAGAATGCGGCCCGTGAGTGAGCACATCCTCGACGAGCTGTCCTGGCGCGGCCTGATCGCGCAGTCCACCGACCTCGACGCCCTGCGGAAGGACCTCGACGCGGGCCCGCTCACCCTCTATGCCGGGTTCGACCCCACCGCGCCCAGCCTCCACGCCGGCAACCTGGTCCCGCTGCTCATGCTGCGCCGCTTCCAGCGCGCCGGGCACCGGCCGATCGTCCTGGCGGGCGGCGCGACCGGCATGATCGGCGACCCCCGCGACACCGCCGAGCGGTCCCTGAACCCGCTGGACACCGTCGCCGAGTGGGCAGGGCGCATCCGCGGCCAGCTGGAGCGGTTCGTGGAGTTCGACGACGGGCCCACCGGGGCCGTCGTGGTCAACAACCTCGACTGGACGGCCGGCGTGTCCGTCCTGGAGTTCCTGCGCGACATCGGCAAGCACTTCTCCGTCAACGTCATGCTCGCCCGCGAGACCGTGAAGCGGCGGCTCGACGGCGACGGCATGTCGTACACGGAGTTCAGCTACCTGCTGCTCCAGTCGCACGACTACCTCCGGCTGCACCGCGAGTACGGCACGCGGCTCCAGGTCGGCGGCTCCGACCAGTGGGGCAACATCGTCGGCGGCGTCGACCTGGTCCGGAAGGTCGACGGCAAGTCCGTGCACGCCCTGACCGCGCCGCTGGTCACCGACGCCGAGGGGCGCAAGTTCGGCAAGTCCACCGGCGGCGGCAACGTCTGGCTCGACCCGGCGATGACCTCGCCGTACGCCTGGTACCAGTACTTCGTGAACGTGGGCGACGCCGACGTGCTGCGGTACCTGCGGCTGTTCACGTTCCTGTCGCGGGACGAGATCGCCGAGCTGGAGCGGCAGACCGCCGAGGCGCCGCACCTGCGGGCCGCGCAGAAGAAGCTCGCCCAGGAGTTCACCGACCTGGTGCACGGCGAGCGCGAGACGCGACAGGTGGTCGCGGCCAGCCAGGCGCTGTTCGGGCGCGGCGAGCTGCGGGAGCTGGACCTGTCGACGCTGGAGGCCGCGATGGCCGAGGCCCCGACCGGCGAGGTGCGCCTGGCGGACTCGCCGACCATCGTGGACCTGCTGGTGGTCTCCGGGCTGGCGGACAGCAAGGGCGCGGCGCGGCGCACCGTCAAGGAGGGCGGCGCGTACGTGAACAACGCGAAGGTCGTCGACGAGGAGTGGGTGCCGGCCAGGGACGACCTGCTGCACGGGTCGTGGCTGGTCGTGCGCCGGGGCAAGCGGAACACGGCCGGCGTGCGGGTTCTGGTGTGATGGCGGTCACACTGTTGCGCGCGAACCGGGTCGGATAGCGTGGTGGCGAGTGCTGCACGGGCTGCTGACCTGCGGTTTCAGTCCGTGCGGCCGCGTCGCGACCCCGATTTGACCTCCGGTTCGGGTACGTGTAACTTTCTCTCTGTCAGCGCGGAACGGGCCGGGAAAACCGGAACGGAGCGCGGCGGGTCACGAACCAAGCTCCCACCGAGTGTGGTAGAGTGGGTGACCGCGAAACGGGAAGACCCAGTCCGGGCTGCTAGGCAGCCGATGTGACCAGGGCGTCTAGTTTCCACAACCAGCTTTGTGAATGCACAAGCCTCCGATCGAGCCGCGTGAGCGGTGAGTGACGATGAGCGCGTGTTCTTTGAGAACTCAACAGCGTGCCGAATAGCCAGTAAATTTATGAACCTCGTCAAGAGGTTTCCTTTGAGATTGACTGGACAACTGGCAATGTCACGGACCATATTCCGGTTCGTGTGTCAGTGTTGTTCGAGCGATCAACACAATCCTTATTGGAGAGTTTGATCCTGGCTCAGGACGAACGCTGGCGGCGTGCTTAACACATGCAAGTCGAGCGGTAAGGCCCTTCGGGGTACACGAGCGGCGAACGGGTGAGTAACACGTGGGTAACCTGCCCTGTACTCCGGGATAAGCCTGGGAAACTAGGTCTAATACCGGATACGACCTTCCATCGCATGGTGGGGGGTGGAAAGTTCCGGCGGTATGGGATGGACCCGCGGCCTATCAGCTTGTTGGTGGGGTGATGGCCTACCAAGGCGACGACGGGTAGCCGGCCTGAGAGGGTGACCGGCCACACTGGGACTGAGACACGGCCCAGACTCCTACGGGAGGCAGCAGTGGGGAATATTGCACAATGGGCGAAAGCCTGATGCAGCGACGCCGCGTGAGGGATGACGGCCTTCGGGTTGTAAACCTCTTTCAGCAGGGACGAAGCGTGAGTGACGGTACCTGCAGAAGAAGCACCGGCTAACTACGTGCCAGCAGCCGCGGTAATACGTAGGGTGCGAGCGTTGTCCGGAATTATTGGGCGTAAAGAGCTCGTAGGCGGTTTGTTGCGTCGGCCGTGAAAACTTCACGCTTAACGTGGAGCCTGCGGTCGATACGGGCAGACTTGAGTTCGGCAGGGGAGACTGGAATTCCTGGTGTAGCGGTGAAATGCGCAGATATCAGGAGGAACACCGGTGGCGAAGGCGGGTCTCTGGGCCGATACTGACGCTGAGGAGCGAAAGCGTGGGGAGCGAACAGGATTAGATACCCTGGTAGTCCACGCCGTAAACGGTGGGTGCTAGGTGTGGGGGGCTTCCACGTCCTCCGTGCCGCAGCTAACGCATTAAGCACCCCGCCTGGGGAGTACGGCCGCAAGGCTAAAACTCAAAGGAATTGACGGGGGCCCGCACAAGCGGCGGAGCATGTGGATTAATTCGATGCAACGCGAAGAACCTTACCTGGGCTTGACATGCACCGGAAACCTCCAGAGATGGGGGCCTCTTCGGACTGGTGTACAGGTGGTGCATGGCTGTCGTCAGCTCGTGTCGTGAGATGTTGGGTTAAGTCCCGCAACGAGCGCAACCCTCGTTCCATGTTGCCAGCGCGTGATGGCGGGGACTCATGGGAGACTGCCGGGGTCAACTCGGAGGAAGGTGGGGATGACGTCAAGTCATCATGCCCCTTATGTCCAGGGCTTCACACATGCTACAATGGCCGGTACAGAGGGCTGCTAAGCCGTGAGGTGGAGCGAATCCCAGAAAGCCGGTCTCAGTTCGGATCGGGGTCTGCAACTCGACCCCGTGAAGTCGGAGTCGCTAGTAATCGCAGATCAGCAACGCTGCGGTGAATACGTTCCCGGGCCTTGTACACACCGCCCGTCACGTCACGAAAGTCGGTAACACCCGAAGCCCGTGGCCCAACCCGTATGGGGGGGAGCGGTCGAAGGTGGGACTGGCGATTGGGACGAAGTCGTAACAAGGTAGCCGTACCGGAAGGTGCGGCTGGATCACCTCCTTTCTAAGGAGCATTCTGCGGGTGCATCTCGGTGTGCTCGGAGAACCATGCGGTCGGCGAACGATCGGCCGGTGGTTGCTCGATGATGTGGATGCTGGCTAGTGCAGAGCGTGGGTTGTTCGGAGAGTTAGTACTGCCTGTGAGGGTGTGGAAGGGTCTTCGAAGGGTTCATGGTTTCTGTTCGGTACGCTGTTGGGTCCTGAGGGAACACGCGTGTTGTGTTTCTTTCAGCGAGGAGACGGCAGGGCTTCCTTAGCCTTCGAACCGCCTGGGTTGCCGGGTAGGCGTTGTGCGTGGTGGGGAGTGTCTGGTTGTTCTTTGAGAACTGCACAGTGGATGCGAGCATCTTTGTGGCAAGTTATTAAGGGCATACGGTGGATGCCTTGGCACCAGGAGCCGATGAAGGACGTAGGAGACTGCGATAAGCCTTGGGGAGTTGTCAACCGAGCTGAGATCCAAGGATTTCCGAATGGGGAAACCCGGCCCCAGTCATGTGGGGTCACCCACGCCTGAACACATAGGGTGTGTGGAGGGAACGCGGGGAAGTGAAACATCTCAGTACCCGCAGGAAGAGAAAACAACCGTGATTCCGTGAGTAGTGGCGAGCGAAAGCGGAAGAGGCTAAACCGTATTCGTGTGATACCCGGCAGGGGTTGCGTGTGCGGGGTCGTGGGACCTACTGGTCAGTTCTGCCGGACTGGCAAAGAGTCAGAAAACGTTGTGGTTAGCGGAACGTGTCTGGAAAGCGCGGCCGTAGAGGGTGAGAGTCCCGTACGTGAAAACCCGGCGTCTCTTTGTAGTGTTCCCAAGTAGCAGCGAGCTCGTGGAATTTGCTGTGAATCTGGCGGGACCACCCGCTAAGCCTGAATACTCCCTGGTGACCGATAGCGGACGAGTACCGTGAGGGAAAGGTGAAAAGTACCCCGGGAGGGGAGTGAAATAGTACCTGAAACCGTGTGCCTACAATCCGTCGGAGCCTTTCGGGGTGACGGCGTGCCTTTTGAAGAATGAGCCTGCGAGTTAGTGCTGCGTGGCGAGGTTAACCCGTGTGGGGTAGCCGTAGCGAAAGCGAGTCCGAAGAGGGCGGTGGAGTCGCGTGGTCTAGACCCGAAGCGGGGTGATCTAGCCATGGCCAGGGTGAAGCGTGGGTAAGACTGCGTGGAGGCCCGAACCCACCAGGGTTGAAAACCTGGGGGATGAGCTGTGGTTAGGGGTGAAAGGCCAATCAAACTCCGTGATAGCTGGTTCTCCCCGAAATGCATTTAGGTGCAGCGTCGTGTGTTTCGTGCCGGAGGTAGAGCACTGGATGGTCTAGGGGGCCCACAAGCTTACCGAAATCAACCAAACTCCGAATGCCGGTACGTGAGAGCGCGGCAGTGAGACTGCGGGGGATAAGCTTCGTAGTCGAGAGGGAAACAGCCCAGAACGCCGGCTAAGGCCCCTAAGTGTGTGCTAAGTGGGAAAGGATGTGGGGTCGCCCAGACAACCAGGAGGTTGGCTTAGAAGCAGCCATCCTTTAAAGAGTGCGTAATAGCTCACTGGTCAAGTGGTCCTGCGCCGACAATGTAGCGGGGCTTAAGCACACCGCCGAAGCCGTGTCATTCCGGTTCTGCCGGGATGGGTAGGGGAGCGTCGTTCAGCCGTGGAAGCGCCGGAGTGATCCAGGTGTGGAGGCTGGACGAGTGAGAATGCAGGCATGAGTAGCGAAAGCAGAGTGGGAAACTCTGCCGCCGGATGACCAAGGGTTCCTGGGCCAGGCTAATCCGCCCAGGGTAAGTCGGGACCTAAGGCGAGGCCGACAGGCGTAGTCGATGGACAACGGGTTGATATTCCCGTACCCGTGTGAACGCGCCCATGGCGAACCTTGTGATACTAACCGCCCGAAGCCCGCACCTGATCCTTCGGGTGATGGTGTGGTGTGGAGCGCGGGACCTGAACTTGTAGTAGTCAAGCGATGGGGTGACGCAGGAGGGTAGCTCCGCCAGTGAGTGGTAGTACTGGTGTAAGCGTGTAGGCTGTCTGGTAGGCAAATCCGCCAGGCGTTGAGGCTGAGACGTGATGCATAGCCGATTGAGGCGAAGTAGGGTGATCCCATGCTGTCGAGAAAAGCCTCTAGTGAGTGTTCATGCGGCCCGTACCCCAAACCGACACAGGTGGTCAGGTAGAGAATACCGAGGCGATCGGGCGAACTGTGGTTAAGGAACTCGGCAAAATGCCCCCGTAACTTCGGGAGAAGGGGGGCCGAGGGATTTGAAGCCCCTTGCGGGCTAGGATTTTTCGGCCGCAGAGACCAGCGAGAAGCGACTGTTTACTAAAAACACAGGTCCGTGCGAAGTCGCAAGACGATGTATACGGACTGACGCCTGCCCGGTGCTGGAACGTTAAGGGGACCGGTTAGCTCTTCGGGGCGAAGCTGAGAACTTAAGCGCCAGTAAACGGCGGTGGTAACTATAACCATCCTAAGGTAGCGAAATTCCTTGTCGGGTAAGTTCCGACCTGCACGAATGGCGTAACGACTTCTCGACTGTCTCAACCACAGGCCCGGCGAAATTGCATTACGAGTAAAGATGCTCGTTACGCGCGGCAGGACGGAAAGACCCCGGGACCTTTACTATAGCTTGGTATTGGTGTTCGGTTCGGCTTGTGTAGGATAGGTGGGAGACTGTGAAGCGGCCACGCCAGTGGTTGTGGAGTCGTCGTTGAAATACCACTCTGGTCGTACTGGATGTCTAACCTCGGTCCGTGATCCGGATCAGGGACAGTGCCTGGTGGGTAGTTTAACTGGGGCGGTTGCCTCCCAAAGGGTAACGGAGGCGCTCAAAGGTTCCCTCAGCCTGGTTGGCAATCAGGTGTCGAGTGCAAGTGCACAAGGGGGCTTGACTGTGAGACCGACGGGTCGAGCAGGGACGAAAGTCGGAACTAGTGATCCGGCCATGGCTTGTGGAAGCGTGGTCGCTCAACGGATAAAAGGTACCCCGGGGATAACAGGCTGATCTTGCCCAAGAGTCCATATCGACGGCATGGTTTGGCACCTCGATGTCGGCTCGTCGCATCCTGGGGCTGGAGTAGGTCCCAAGGGTTGGGCTGTTCGCCCATTAAAGCGGTACGCGAGCTGGGTTTAGAACGTCGTGAGACAGTTCGGTCCCTATCCGCCGCGCGCGTAGGATACTTGCGGAAGGCTGTCCCTAGTACGAGAGGACCGGGACGGACGGACCTCTGGTGTGCCAGTTGTCCTGCCAAGGGCATTGCTGGTTGGCTACGTTCGGAAGGGATAACCGCTGAAAGCATCTAAGCGGGAAGCTCGTTCCTAGATGAGGTATCCCACCCTTTGTGGGGTAAGGCCCCCAAGAGACTATTGGGTTGATAGGCCGGAGATGGAAGGTCGGTAACGGCTGGAGTTGACCGGTACTAATAGGCCGAGGACTTGTCATGAAGGTGCTACGCATCCACTGTGCGGTTCTGAAAGAACCGAACCGGACCACCCCTTGGTGGTTCCAGGCGAGAGCTTGGGGCTGTTGGGGGTGCCGACGGGTTGGTAATTTCATAGTGTTTCGGTGGTCATGGCGGAGGGGGAACACCCGGTCCCATTCCGAACCCGGTAGTTAAGCCTTCCAGCGCCGATGGTACTGCACTCGTGAGGGTGTGGGAGAGTAGGACGCCGCCGAACATTCTTTCCCTGAAAGGGCTTGTGGTGGGGGCACATCGAGATGTGCTCAAATCACAAGCCCTTTCGGCGTGTCCACAGTAGGAGGAGTACCAAGGTGTCGAGGTTCGGAGACCGGCCGGGCGACCGTCAGCGTGGCCAGGGAGACCGACCGCGCCGATCCGACGGTGGTCGCGCCGATGGAGGCCGCAGGCAGAGCGGAACCGGCCGGGACGACCGGGGTGGTTACCCGCGTCGCGACGATCGCGGTGGTTACCCGCGCCGGGACGACCGTTCGTCGGGGTTCGACCGCGGCCGGAATGACCGCGGCCGTGACGAGCGGGCCCGTGACGATCGCGGTCGGGACGACCGGGGCGGCTTCCGCAAGGACGACCGATCGGACCGTCCCCGCTACGACAAGCCCCGCTACGACAAGCCGCGCGACGACCGAGGCGGCTACCCGCGTCGGGACGACCGGCCCGGTTTCCAGCGCGACGACCGTGGCAGCGGCTCGCGTGGCAACGACCGCGGTGGCGACCGCCGCGAGTTCCGTCCCCGTGACGACCGTGGCGGCTACCAGCCGCGGGAACGCAGCGGTGAGCGGCGTGAGTTCCGCCCGCGTGACGATCGCGGTGGTGATCGTCGTGACTTCCGGCCGCGCGACGATCGCGGTGGCGAGCGGCGCGAGTACAAGCCCCGTGACGATCGCGGTGGTTTCCAGCCTCGTGAGGGTCGCGGTGGTGAGCGGCGTGAGTTCCGCCCGCGTGACGATCGCGGCAGTGACCGGCGTGACTTCCGGCCCCGTGACGACCGGGGTGGCGACCGGCGTGACTTCCGGCCGCGCGACGACCGTGGCGGTGAGCGGCGCGAGTTCAAGCCCCGTGACGACCGGGGTGGGGATCGTCGCGATTTCCGTCCTCGTGACGATCGCGGTGGGTTCCAGTCGCGTGATTCGCGCGGCGGGCCGCGTCGTGAGTTCAAGCCCCGTGACGACCGGGGTGGTTTCCAGCCTCGTGAGGGTCGCGGTGGTGAGCGGCGCGAGTACAAGCCCCGTGACGACCGTGGCGGTGAGCGGCGTGAGTACAAGCCGCGTGACGACCGTGGCGGATACCAGTCGCGTGGTTCCGGTGGGGGCGAGCGGCGCGAGTACAAGCCCCGCGACGATCGCGGTGGCTACCAGCGGCGTGACGACCGGGGGCGTGACGACCGGGGGCGGGGCGAGCGTTCGCGCGAGTACAAGCCGCGTGACAACCACACCACCGATCGGCGTGACGAGCGCAGCCGTGAGCGTGCCGCGCGGTTCCAGGAGCGGGCCGTCCAGGGCGGCCAGGTGTCGGCCGACGGTGTCGAGGAGTCGGCGGTCGAGGCGGTCGACACCGCCGGGTCGGTGACGTCACGGGACTACGACGCCGGAATCGGTCGTGTCGAGCCGGTCGACGCCGTCGCGGAACGGGTCCCCGCGGACCTGGACGAGTCGGAGGAGGTCGAGCCGGCCGGTGCGGGCTCCGCCGACGACGGTGACGCCGACGCATCGGGTGTCGAATCCGACGATGACGAGACCCGCGCGGAGGCCGCCGAGGCGGACGAGGCCGCCGAGGGCTCGGGCGGGGACGTCGAAGGCGTGCGCGCGGACCGTGACGCCGGCGACCGGCGCGGCGACCGGCGTGACGACCGGCGCGACGACAACGGCGAGTCCACCCGCGCCCGCGCGCCCGAACTGCCCGAGGACGCGGACATCTCGATCCTCGACCCGGAGGTCAAGCAGGAGCTGCGCGGCCTGCCGAAGGGGTTGGCCGAGATCGTCGGCCGGCACCTGGCGGCGGCGGGCATCCTCATCGACGGCGAGCCGGAACTGGCCCTGGAGCACGCCCGCTACGCCCGCACCAAGGCCGCGCGGGTCGGTGTGGTGCGCGAGGCCGCCGGTCTCACCGCCTACCACGCCGGTGAGTGGGCCGAGGCGCTGTCCGAGCTGCGCGCGGCCCGGCGGATGACGCACGGTGCCGGGCACGTCGCCGTCATGGCGGACTGCGAACGCGCCCTGGGCCGGCCGGAGCGGGCCATCGAACTCGCCCGCGAGGCGCAGTCGCTCCACCTGGCGCCCGAGGAGGCGGTCGAGCTGCGCATCGTCGCGGCCGGCGCGCGGCGGGACATGGGGCAGCTCGACGCGGCGGTCGTCGCGTTGCAGGGCGCGGACCTCGACGCCAAGCGGCGTGACCCGTGGAGCGCCCGGCTGTTCTACGCCTACGCCGACAACCTCGCCGCCGCCGGGCGCACCGAGGAGGCCGTGCAGTGGTTCCTCAACGCCGCCCAGGCCGATGACGACAACGAGACCGACGCCGCCGAGCGGGCGTTCGACCTGAGCCCGCAGGAGTGACCCGGCGCCGGGTCGCCGCCCGTCGGCGGCCCGGCGCACCGAGCACTGAAACGAGGGGTTGTGCTGCTCGACCGCTACGACGCGCTGCTGCTGGACCTCGACGGCACGGTGTACCGGGGCCGGGAGGCCGTGCCGGGAGCGGTGGAGGCCGTCGCCTCCGCCCGTCGGCGCGGCACCGGCATCCGGTTCGTCACGAACAACGCGACGCGGTCGCCGCGCGACGTCGCGGACCACCTCGTGGCGCTCGGTTTCCACGCCGCGCTGGACGAGGTGAGCACGAGCGCCCAGGCCGCCGCGGCGATGCTGCTCGACCTCGTGCCCGAAGGGGCGCGGGTGCTGGTGCTCGGCACCGACGCCCTGGTCGACGAGGTCGCCGCGCGCGGGTTCACGCCCACGCGCTCGGCCGAGGGCGCGGAAGCCGTCGTGCAGGGCTTGTCGCAGGACCTCGGCTGGCGCGAGCTGGCCGAGGCCGCCGTCGCGATCCGCGCGGGCGCGCGGTGGGTGGCGTGCAACGTCGACGCGACGCTGCCCACCGAACGCGGCCTGCTGCCGGGCAACGGCTCGCTGGTCGCGGCGCTGCGGACGGCCACCGGCGCGGAGCCGGCGGTGGCGGGCAAGCCCGCCGCGCCGCTGCTGGAGCAGGCCGCGAAGTCGCTGGGCGCGCAGCGCCCGCTGGTCGTCGGCGACCGGCTGGACACCGACATCCTGGGCGCGGTGCACGCGGGCATGGACTCGCTGCTGGTGCTCACCGGTGTGTCCACGGAGGCCGAGGTCGCGGACCTCCCGGAGGACCACCGGCCCACGTACGTGGCGGCGGACCTGTCGGTGCTCGATCGGCTACCGTGAAGCCGTGAGCTTCGAGGTTCCCCTCCCCGGCCCGCCGCGTGATCCGGTGGCCGGGATCGACGACGCGCTCGCCGGGCTCGACGGGCTGGCGCAGCTCGACGTCGCCGAGCACGTGGCCCGGTTCGACGAGGCGCACACGGCGTTGACCGCCGCGCTGACGACGATCGACAAGGTGTGACGCGGTGCCACGCAGGGCTCGGCTCGATGCCGAACTGGTCCGTCGCGGCCTGGCCCGGTCACGGGAGCACGCGAGCCAACTCGTCGCCGAGGGCCGGGTGACGGTCCGCGGCACGGTCGCCACGAAACCCGCGACCGCCGTCGAGCTGGACACCGCGCTGGTGGTGCGCGACACCGACGACCCGAACTGGGCCTCGCGCGGCGCGCACAAGCTGGTCGGCGCGCTGGCGGCGTTCCCGGAACTCGTGGTCGGCGGCAGGCGCTGCCTGGACGCGGGCGCGTCCACCGGCGGTTTCACCGACGTCCTGCTGCGCGCGGGCGCGCGCGAGGTGGTCGCGGCCGACGTCGGGCGTGGCCTGCTGGACTGGCGGCTGCGCACCGACGACCGGGTCGTGGTCAAGGACAAGACCAACGTGCGTTCCCTGACCCCCGAAGTGATCGGCGGCCGGGTTGAACTCGTGGTGGCCGATCTGTCGTTCATCTCGTTGAGGCTGGTGCTGCCCGCGCTGGTCGCTTGTCTCGACGAGGAGGGTGATCTGCTGCCGATGGTGAAACCCCAATTCGAGGTCGGCAAGGAGCGCCTGGGGTCGGGCGGGGTCGTCCGCGACCCGGGGCTGCGCGCGGAGGCCGTGCTGGAGGTCGTGTCCGCCGCCGGTGACCTCGGCCTGCGGCTGCACGGCGTCACCGCGAGCCCGCTGCCGGGGCCGTCGGGCAACGTCGAGTTCTTCGCGTGGCTGCGCCGGGGCGAGCCGCTGGAGGCGGACGCCGCCGCCGCGCTCGTGCGGACCGCGGTGGCGGAAGGCCCCCGGTGACCAGGGGCGGGGACGCGGTGACCGGGAACGACCCGACCGAGGACGCCGTGGTCGGGGACGCGGTGGCCGAGGTCGCGGCGGTCGGGGACGACCTGGCCGGCGGCTCGGTGGCCGAGGTCGCGGGGGTCGAGGCCGCGGTGACGGCCGGTGCCGCGGCGGGCGACGGTCCGACCAGGGAGATCCTGCTCGTCGTGCACACCGGGCGCAGGAGCAACGTGTCGGTCGCCCAGGGTGTGGCGCAGCGGTTCGCGGCGGCGGGCGTGCGGCTGCGGGTGCTCAAGGACGAGGCGCCCGACCTGGACCCGACCTGCTACGCGCAGGTGGTGACCGCCGACGACACCGCAGCGGAGGGCACCGAGCTGGTGTTCGTGCTCGGCGGCGACGGGACGCTGCTGCGCGCGGCGGAGCTGGCCCGCGCGGCGGGCGTCCCGGTGCTGGGCGTGAACCTGGGCCGCGTCGGGTTCCTCGCCGAGGCCGACTCGGACAAGCTGGCCGAGGCCATCAACCACGTCATCGACCGGTCCTACGAGGTCGAGGAGCGGATGACGGTCGACATCACCGCGTCGGTCGACGGCCGGGTGCTGGAGAGCACGTGGGCGCTCAACGAGGCCAGCGTCGAGAAGAGCTCGCGGGAACGCATCCTGGACGTGGTGGTGGAGGTCGACGGCCGCCCGGTGTCGGCGTTCGGCTGCGACGGCGTGCTGGTGGCGACGCCGACCGGGTCCACGGCGTACGCGTTCTCCGCCGGCGGCCCGGTGGTGTGGCCGGACGTGCAGGCGCTGCTGGTGGTGCCGTCGAACGCGCACGCGCTGTTCGCGCGCCCGCTGGTGGTGTCGCCCGCGTCCGTGGTCGCGCTGGAGGTCGATCCGGGTGGGCACCCCGCGGTGCTGTGCGCGGACGGCAGGCGCACCGTGGAGCTGCCGCCGGGCGCGCGGGTCGAGGTCGTGGGCGGTTCGACGCCGCTGCGGCTGGTGCGGTTGCGGGAGGGTCCGTTCACGGATCGGCTGGTGGAGAAGTTCTCGCTGCCGGTCCAGGGGTGGCGCGGCCCGTGGGTCGGTTAGAACACCTGTTCGCCCGACACCCGCCCCCGAGCACACCCGTCGCCGCCATCGCCCAGTAGTGTTCCCGCTGTGCTGGCCGAGATGCGCATCCAGGGCCTCGGTGTGATCGACGAGGCCACCCTTGAACTCGCCGAGGGCTTCACCGTCGTGACGGGGGAGACCGGCGCCGGCAAGACGATGGTCGTCACGGGCCTCCACCTGCTCGGTGGGGGTCGGGCCGAGGCGTCCCGCGTGCGCAACGGCGCGGACCGGGCCGTGGTCGAAGGGCGGTTCCAGGCGCCGGCGGGCAGTCCCGCCGCGAAGGTCGCCGAGGAGGTCGGCGGCGAGGCCGACGAGGACGGCAGCGTCATCGCGATCCGCACCGTCGGCTCCGACGGCCGGTCCCGCGCCCACCTGGGCGGCCGGTCGGTGCCGGTGGGCGTGCTGTCCGAGCTGGCCGAGCAGCTGCTGGCCGTGCACGGGCAGAACGACCAGCTCCGGCTGCTGCGGCCGACCGAGCAGCGCGCGGTGCTGGACCGGTTCGCGGGCGACGACGTGGCCGCGCCGCTGCGCAAGTACCGGAAGATCCGCGACGAGTGGCTGCGCGTCGCGAACGAGCTGACCGAGCGCACCGAGCGCGCCCGTGAGCTGGCGCGCGAGGCGGACCTGCTGCGGCACGGCCTGGCCGAGATCAACGCCGTCGAGCCCAGGTCCGGCGAGGACGTCGAGCTGCACGACGAGGCCCGCCGGCTGGCCGACGCCGACCAGTTGCGGGAGACGGCGACCGGCGCGCAGTACGCGGTCAGCGGCTCGCCCGACGGCGACCCGGACAGCCCCGGCGCGCTGGGGCTGATCGGCGAGGCCCGCCGCCGGCTGGGCGGCTCCGAGGACCCGAAGCTGCGCGACCTGGAGCCCCGGCTGGTCGAGGCGGAGACGCTGCTGGCCGACGTGGGCGCGGAGATCGCGTCCTACCTGGAGCACCTGGACGCGGACCCGGCGCGGCTGGAGCAGGTGCTCGCCCGCCAGGCCGAGCTGAAGTCGCTGACCCGCAAGTACGCCGCCGACGTGGACGGCGTGATCGCCTGGGCGACCGACGCGGCGGCCCGGCTGGCCGGGCTGGACACGTCGGACGAGGCGCTGGCCGCGCTGGCCGCCCGCCGCGACGCGCTGGCCGTCGAGCTGGCCGGGTACGCCGAGCAGGTCACCGCCGAGCGCGTCGCCGCGGCCGAGGAGCTGGGCAGGGCGGTGTCCGAGGAGCTGACCGGGCTCGCCATGCCGCACGCCACCGTGGAGGTCGCGGTGCGGCCGCGGACCGCCGACGCGAGCGACCCGCAGGCGCTGTCGGTGGGCGGGCGGCTGCTGCACGCGGGCGAGTCCGGCGTCGACGACGTGGAGCTGCGGCTGATCGCGCACCCCGGCGCGCCCGCGCTGCCCGTGCACAAGGGCGCGTCCGGCGGCGAGCTGTCCCGCGTGATGCTGGCGCTCGAAGTCGTGCTGTCGCACTCCGACCCGGTGCCCACGCTGGTGTTCGACGAGGTCGACGCGGGTGTCGGCGGGCGCGCGGCGGTGGAGGTCGGCAGGCGGCTGGCCCGGCTCGCGCGCAGCCACCAGGTCATCGTGGTCACGCACCTGCCGCAGGTCGCCGCGTTCGCCGACCGGCACCTGGTGGTGGACAAGACCGCCGACGGCGTGCTGACCCGCAGCGGCGTCCGGGTGCTGGACGAGGCGCAGCGGGTCGTCGAGCTGGCGCGCATGCTGGCGGGCATGGACTCCACGGACACCGGCCGCGCGCACGCCGAGGAGCTGCTGGCGGCGGCCAAGGCGGACAAGGCGAGCGCCCCGGTGGTGCGGCGGAAGAAGAAGAGGTGAGCAGGCGGACGGCGGGCGTCCTGCTGGCCGTGGTCGCGGCGGCGCTGGCGGTCGTCGGGACGTTCCTGCCGCTGAGCTGGATCGGCGCGTCGGCCGAGCCCGCCCGGTTCGGCCTGACCACGACCGGGTGGACCATCGTCGCCGAGCCCGCGGAGGTGGCCGCCGCCGTCCGGCCCGCGCAGCTCGGCGTGCCGATCGTGATCGCGGCCCTGCTGCTGGTGATCGCGGCGGCGCTGGTCGTGCTGCCCGAGCACCAGCGGTCGGCGGCCCGGTACACGGCGGTCGGCGCGACCGGTCTGCTGGCCGGTGCGGTGTGGACGACGTTCATGGTGATCTGGGCGTCGGCTCGACCGGTCGGCGAGGCGCGGTCCTTCATCGACTACCGGTACGGCGAGGGACTGTGGCTGCTGGTGGTGTCCGTGGTGGCGGCGGTCGTGGCGACGGTGCTCATGCACTCCCGGCGGTCCGCGCCCCGGACCGCCGGGGCGGTGGTGCACCGGGTCGGCGAGGGCGACGACGACACGCCGCCGTTCGGCATCGCGGTGGCCGTGCTGCCGGAGGAGACCGAGCCGCCGACGGGCGACGACCGGGCTCGGTGACCCCGGCTGCTCGGCCCTGGCTGCTCGGCCCGGCTGCTCGGCTCTGACTGCTCGGCCGGACCACTCGGCCCGGCCCGACCGCCGCCGGTGTGCGGTGGTCGACCACCTGGGCGACCGACGTCCCCCGTCCGGGTGTAGTGCGTCCACTGTGGATCAGCACCCCGGCTGACCTGCCCCGACCGCACGGCGTGTTAGCCCGGCGCCGACGGCGGGGTGGGTCACCATCGGGCCATGAAGTTCTCCGGGTTGCTCAGCCGCACGAACCACGAACCGCCGGGCGTCACCGGCGTCGCGCGGGTCGATCGCCGCACGGGCGACCTGCTGCGCCGGCTCGGCCCCGGCGACGTCGCCGTGCTCGACCACGTCGACCTCGACCGCCGCACCGCCGAGGCTCTGGTCGGCGCCGAGGTGGTGGGCGTGGTCAACGCGTCGCCGTCCATCTCCGGGCGGTTCCCCAACCTCGGCCCCGAGCTGCTCGTCGCGGCGGGCGTCCCGCTGGTCGACGGCGTCGGCACGGGCGTCCTGCGCGAGCTGAAGGACGGCGAGAAGGTCCGCCTGCACGCGGGGGCGGTGTACGTCGGCGACCGGGAGGTCGCGCGGGGCGTCGAGCAGACCGCCGAGTCGGTCGCCGACGCGATGATCGAGGCCAAGGCGGGCATGGCGGCGCAGCTGGAGGCGTTCTCCGCGAACACCATCGAGTTCCTGCGGCGGGAACGCGCGCTGCTCCTCGACGGCATCGGCGTCCCCGAGGTGTACGTGCCGCTCCGCGGCCGGCAGGTGCTGGTCGTCGCGGGCGGCCCCCGGCACGCCGCCGACGAGCTGCGCGGGCTGCGCAAGTACGTCCGCGAGCACCGGCCGGTGCTGGTCGGCGTCGAGGCGGGCGCGGACACCCTGCACGCCGCCGGGTACCGGCCCGACATCATCGTCGGCGACCCGGACGGCATCGGCACGGAGGCACTGAGGGCCGCGTCGGAGGTCGTGGTGCCCGCGCAGACCGACGGCCACGCGCCCGGCCTGGAGCGCATCCAGGACCTGGGCATCGGCGCGGTGACGTTCCCGGCGTCGGGCAACGCGGAGGACCTGGCGCTGCTCCTGCTCGACGCGCACGGCGCGGCGCTGGTCGTGACGGTCGGCCTGCGGGCCGGGCTGCGCGAGTTCCTCGACCGGGGCAACTCGGGCTCCACCCCGTCGACGTTCCTGACCAGGCTCAAGCTGGGCGGCAAGCTGGTCGACGGCGAGGCGGTCGCCGCCCTGCACCGCAGCCGGGTGTCGTTCGGGGCGGTGTCCCTGCTGGTGCTGTCGGCCGTGGTGGCGATGGGCGCGGCGCTGGCGGTGTCCGGGGTGGGGCAGGTGTACGTCGACATGGCGGTGGACGTTTTCCGGTCCGGCTTCGACTGGCTCAAGGGGTTCTTCTCATGATTTCCATGCGCTACCACATCGTTTCGCTCACCGCGGTTTTCCTGGCGTTGGCCGTGGGCGTGGTGCTCGGTTCGACGGCGATCAGCGGCCGGTTGTTGTCCGGGCTGACCGACGACAATTCGGCGTTGGGCGAGGAAGTCGCGGATCTGCGGGCGGAGCGGACCGGGTTGACCGCGAAACTCGCCGAGGCGGACCGGTTCGCGAAGTCGATCGGGCCGTTGGCGGTGAAGGGGACGTTGGCCGAGCGGACGGTGGTGCTGGTGACCACCGCCGACGCGGAACCGGGCGAGCGCGACGCGTTGGCCGAACTCTTGCGCGCGTCGGGCGCGACGGTGACCGGTGAGGTGCAGCTGACGGATTCCTTCACCGATCCGCGCAAGGCCGACCAGTTGCGGGACCTGGTGGCCCGCTTGCAGCCGGCGGGTACGCAGTTGCCGACGGGTGCCGATCCGGGGACGCGGGCCGGCGGGTTGCTGGGCGCGGTGCTGCTGGTGAACAAGGACACCGGTCAGCCGCAGTCCGGGCCGGACGAGGCGGCGGCGGCGCTGACGGGGCTGGCGTCGGCGGGGTTCGTGACGGTGTCGCCGGGGTTGCGGGCGGCTCAGCTGGCGGTCGTGCTGACCGGGGGCGCGGTGGAGGGTGACTCGGCGGGGGACCGGGCGGCGGTGGTGGGGCGCTTCGCGACCCAACTGGACCGGTCGGGGGCGGGGGTGGTGCTGGCGGGTGGTGACGGGTCGGCCGAGGGGAGCGGGGCGGTCGGGGTGGTGCGGGCGGACACGGCGGCGACGTCGGTCCTGTCGACGGTGGACAACGCGGGGACCGCGGCGGGGCGGGTGGTCGTGGTGCTGGCTTTGCGGGAGCAGTTGGAGGGGAAGTCGGGGCGGTACGGGGTGGGCGGCAACGCGGAGTCCGCCGCTCCGGGGGTGGTCGGGTGATGGGCGGTGGTCTCGCGGTCGGCGTGGTCCGCGGGGGCTGGGCCGGCGTGATCGGTGCGGGCAATCGGCGCGATCGAGTGACGAATGGCATTTTTCGTTTTCGGCAGCGCGTAGTGAATGGCGTTCTGCGCTGTTCCGAGTCACCCGATATCGCTAATCGCCCTCAGATTCGGCACTTCCCGAGCCCGCTGTTCGTTGCCGTAAATAAACGGACACGACTACGGCGCCCCACGCCTCGGCCAACCCGGAGGCCGTTCCACGCCTTGCCACCCTCGAAGGCACAACACAACCCACTCCAACCACAACCATTCCCCTCAGCCCCCCGCTGCCCCGCCCGCACACCCATCTATCCCGCCCGAACACCGCACCTATGAGGCCGGACGACGCGCCGAGGGAGCGCCTCATCGAGGAGGGCCGGACGATGCGCCGAGGACGGCCGGACGGCCCGCCTGGGAACGCCGGACGACGCGCCTGGGAGGCACGGATGATACGGCCTGGGAGGCAAGGCAGAAGCTGCCCCTGACGCAAGGCAGAAGCTGCCCCTGACTGGGAAGAGCTGCCATCGAATGCGCCGCGACCCGATTGCTGGGTGGATTCCGGCGCACGGCGTTCGGCACAGGGTGGCCGGCGAGGTGGCGGCCGGTGACTGCGGAGGTGGTGGCCGGCGGGCGCGGCCGGCGGGTGATCGAGCGCGGTGAGGCGATCGAAGTCGAGTGCGGCGAGGCGATCGGAGTGCGGCGAGGCGATCGAAGCGCGGCGGGACAACCGAGGGCGAGCGTCGGGCGTCGGGGCCGGGCCACGGTCGAGGTGCGGGGCAAGGTCGAGGTGTTGAGTCGGAGACCTGGCGATCCGGTCTGGGAGGGTGTCCTGTTGGCGGGTCGTGGGAGGTCGTGGGAGAAGGAGTGTGAGAGGTTAGGCCATCCGAGTGATGCGACATCGGACCACCAGCGCGCTCGGTCACCGGTGGCGTGTTAGCGTTAGGGCCCGTGGACAGGGCCGGTTGCCCTGCGGAACTTCAGACCACGGGGAGCCTCCTTGGTGCTTCAGGCACGTACGACCAAGCACGTTTTCGTCACCGGGGGCGTCGCCTCCTCCCTGGGCAAGGGACTCACCGCCTCCAGCCTCGGTCAGCTGCTGACCTCCCGTGGTCTGCGGGTGACGATGCAGAAGCTCGACCCGTACCTCAACGTCGACCCCGGCACGATGAACCCGTTCCAGCACGGCGAGGTGTTCGTCACCGACGACGGCGCGGAGACCGACCTCGACATCGGCCACTACGAGCGGTTCCTGGCTCGGGATTTGTCGGGGGACGCCAACGTCACCACCGGGCAGGTGTACTCGGAGGTCATCGCCAAGGAGCGGCGCGGCGAGTACCTCGGCGACACCGTCCAGGTCATCCCGCACATCACCGACGAGATCAAGCGGCGGATTCGCGCGATGGCCGAGCCCGACGCCGACGGTGTCGTGCCGGACGTCGTGATCACCGAGGTGGGTGGCACGGTCGGTGACATCGAGTCGCTGCCCTTCCTGGAGGCGTGCCGCCAGGTCCGGCACGACGTCGGGCGCGACAACGTGTTCTTCCTGCACGTCTCGCTCGTCCCGTACCTCGCGCCGTCCGGCGAGCTTAAGACCAAGCCGACGCAGCACTCCGTCGCCGCGCTGCGCAACATCGGCATCCAGCCCGACGCGATCGTGTGCCGCGCGGACCGGGAGATCCCGGACTCGTTGAAGCGCAAGATCGCCCTGATGTGCGACGTCGACACCGAGGCGGTCGTCGCGGCCGTCGACGCCCGCTCGATCTACGACATCCCCAAGGTCCTCCACGGCGAAGGGCTCGACGCGTACGTCGTGCGCCGCCTGGGCCTGCCGTTCCGCGACGTCGACTGGACGGTGTGGGGCGACCTGCTGGACCGCGTGCACAACCCGTCCGAGAAGGTCCGCATCGCGCTGGTCGGCAAGTACGTCGACCTGCCCGACGCGTACCTGTCCGTCACGGAGGCGCTGCGCGCGGGCGGGTTCGCCCACCACGCCAAGGTCGAGGTCGTGTGGGTGCCCTCCGACGAGTGCCAGACGCCGTCCGGCGCGGCGCACGCGCTGGCGGGCCTGGACGCCGTGCTGATCCCCGGCGGCTTCGGGGTGCGCGGCATCGAGGGCAAGATCGGCGCCATCACGCACGCCCGCACGCGGGGTATCCCGCTGCTCGGGTTGTGCCTGGGCCTTCAGTGCCTCGTGATCGAGGCCGCGCGGAACCTCGCCGGGATCGCCGACGCCAACTCCGCGGAGTTCGAGGAGACCGGCTCGCCGGTGATCAGCACGATGGCCGACCAGGAGGACGTGGTGTCCGGCCAGCGCGACATGGGCGGCACGATGCGGCTCGGCGCGTACCCCGCCAAGCTCACGCCCGGCTCGCAGGTGGCGTCGGCGTACGGCGCGACGGAGGTGTCCGAGCGGCACCGCCACCGGTACGAGGTGAACAACGCCTACCGCGACGTGCTGGCCAAGGCGGGCCTGGTGTTCTCCGGGACGTCGCCGGACGGTCGGCTGGTCGAGTTCGTCGAGCTGCCCGCCGACGTGCACCCGTTCTTCGTCGCCACGCAGGCGCACCCGGAGCTGAAGAGCCGCCCGACCCGGCCGCACCCGCTGTTCGCGGCGTTCGTGAAGGCCGCGCTGGACTACCGGCTCGCCGACCGGCTGCCCCTGCCCGAGACCGCCGGGGCCGCCCAGTGAGCCGCGAGGGGGCCAGGCACGAGTTCGAGACCGTCGCCACGCGGGACCTCCACGTCGGCCGGGTCGTCGCGCTGCGCGTGGACGAGGTCGCCATGCCCGGCGGTGGCACGGCGTCGCGCGAGATCGTCGAGCACCTGGGCGCGGTCGCGGTGGCGGCGGTGGACTCCGACGGCTCCGTGACGCTGATCCACCAGTACCGGCACCCGCTGGGCAAGCGGATCTGGGAGCTGCCCGCCGGCCTGCTGGACTCGGCGGGCGAGCAGCCGCTGGAGGCCGCCCGGCGCGAGCTGGTGGAGGAGGTCGGGCTGGCGGCGCGGGAGTGGTCGACGCTGGTCGACGTCGCCGCGTCGCCGGGCTTCACCGACGAGGTGGTGCGCGTGTTCCTCGCCCGTGACCTGTCGGAGGTCGACCGGGAGCAGCTGGGCGAGGAGGAGGCCGACCTGGAGGCGCGGCGGTTCCCGCTGGACGAGGCGGTGCGCATGGCGCTGGCCGGTGAGATCGTGAACGGCGCGGCCGTGGCCGGGTTGCTCGCGGCCCAAGCGGTGCTCGCCGGGCGTTCCGAGGCCAGGCCGGCCGACGCGCCGTTCACCGATCGGCCGACGCGGTTCGCGGCCCGGCAGGCGGCCCGGCAGGCGGACTGACCGCCGGCGCGTCGTCACGTGGTCCCCGGCCGGGGGCGGACCGACGACCCGGCCGGGGGACCGCACCTGACGGCGGTCGAACGACGGCCGGCGAACAGTCGGCGGTGGGCGAACAGTCGGCGGTGGGGACAGGCGGCGGGGACAATGGCGGTCATGGGGGCGGTCATGGGTGTGCGTGGACCGGTGGCGGTCGCCGTCGGCGCGGTGGTCGCCGCGGCCGGGTTGTTGGTGGTCGACCCCAACGGGCCCCGGTCGTGGTGGCCGCCCTGCCCGCTGTTCGCCCTGACCGGCATCCAGTGCCCGGCCTGCGGGTCCACGCGCATGGTGCACGCGCTGCTGCACGGCGACCTCGCCGCCGCGTGGCGGTTCAACGCCGTGATGCTCGTCGTCGGGCTGCCGCTGCTGGCGTGGCTGTGGGCGCGGTGGTTCCGCGCGGCGCGCCGGGGCGAGCGCACCGCCCCGCTGTCGCCGAAGGTGGGCACGCCGGTGTTGGCGCTCGCCGTCGCCTGGATGGTCGTGCGCAACCTGGTCGGGTAGCACCCGGTCGGTGAGGGCCGCCCCGGCCGGGTCAGTCGCGCAGCTTGCGGCCGTGGCTGTCGGTGCCGCCGTTGACCAGCAGGACGATCCCGTCGATCAGCGACCACAACCCGCAGCCGCCGCAGGTCAGCAGCTGCGCGACGCCGAGCGCCGTGTCACCGATGTAGAACCGCCCGATGCCGAACGGCAGGACGAGTTGCAGCACGCCGGCCGCCACGCGGGACTTGTCGGACAGCGGCTGCCCGGTCAGCGGGTCCACGCCGAACGGCGCGTTCGGGCCGACGCCGGGCCCGTAGCCGGGCGGGTAACCCCCGTAGCCGGGCGGGTAGCCGCCGTGATTGGGCGGGTAGCCGCCGGCACCGGGCCCGTAACCAGGGGCGTGGCCGCCGTAGCCCTGCTGGTAGCCCGGCGGCGGGGTGGCGTAGTCGGTCGGCGACCCGTACTGCGTCCGCGGCGGCGGCAGGAACTGCGGGTGCGGCGGCGGCATGTCCTGGAACAGGGCCGCGAGCTCCGCCGCGGTCTGGGCCGCCGTGGCGTAGCCGACCCGCTGCTCGTACTCGCCGATCTCCAGCCTGCCCGCCGCGAAGTGCTCGTTGAGCGCGCTGATGGCGGCCTCGCGCTGCTGGTTCCCGATGCGCACCTGGTGGGGTTCCGACACAGGCCGAGACGCTAACAGCAGCCGACGCCCTGTCCAGCCGGAACGCGCCGGCCGACCTACGCTGACCTGGTGCTGGTCGGAGTGCCGCGTGAGGTGAAGAACCACGAGTACCGGGTGGCGATCACGCCCGCGGGCGTGGTCGAGCTGGTGCGCCGCGGGCACGAGGTGCTGATCGAGGCGGGCGCCGGGCACGGCAGCGCGATCCCGGACGCCGAGTTCGCCGCCGCCGGCGCGCGGATCGCCGCGCACGCCGACGACGTGTGGGGCGCGGCGGAGCTGGTGCTGAAGGTCAAGGAGCCGGTCGCCGAGGAGTTCCACCGGATGCGGCCGGGCCAGGTGCTGTTCGCCTACCTGCACCTCGCGGCGAACGCCGAGTGCACGCGCGCGATCGTCGCCGCCGGCGTCGACGCCATCGCCTACGAGACGGTGCAGCTGCCCGACGGCTCGTTGCCGCTGCTCGCGCCGATGAGCGAGGTCGCCGGGCGGATGGCCACCCAGGTCGGTGCGCGCTGCCTGGAGCGGACGCAGGGCGGGCGCGGCGTGCTGCTCGGCGGTGTGCCGGGTGTCCCGGCGGGCAAGGTGGCGGTGCTCGGCGCGGGGGTGGCGGGGATGAACGCCGCCGCGATCGCGCTGGGCTTCCGGGCCGACGTCGTCGTGCTGGACACGAACGTCGACCGGCTGCGGCAGGTCGACTTCGCCTACCGGGGCGACCTGCGGACGGTCGCCGGCAACTCCTACGAGGTGGCGAAGGCGTGCCGCTGGGCGGACCTCGTGATCGGCGCGGTGCTGGTGCCCGGCGCGAAGGCCCCGACGCTGGTGGACAACGACCTGGTGGCGACGATGCGGCCCGGCTCGGTGCTGGTGGACGTCGCGATCGACCAGGGCGGCTGCTTCGCCGACTCGCGGCCGACCACGCACGACGCCCCGACGTTCCGGGTGCACGAGTCGGTGTTCTACTGCGTCGCGAACATGCCGGGCGCCGTGCCGCACACCTCGACGTGGGCGCTGACGAACGTCACACTGCCTTACGTGATCGCGTTGGCGGACAAGGGTTTTCGGCGGGCCGTGGGTGACGACCCGGCGCTGGCGAGAGGGGTGAACGCGGTGCGCGGCACGATCGCGCTGGCGGAGGTGGCCAGGGCGCACGGCCTGCCGCACGTCCCCTTGGCGCAGTCGTGAGGGACGTGATCACGGCGTTCCTGGACCACCTCGCGGTGGAACGGGGCACCGCCCGCAACACCCTGGACTCCTACGCCCGCGACCTGCGCCGCTACGCGGAGCACCTGGACGCTCGGGGCATCACCCGGCCGGCGGACGTCACCGAGGCGGTGGTCGGTGACTTCCTGGCGGGTCTGCGCGAGTCCGGCCTGGCCGAGTCGTCCGCCGCCCGCGCGCTGGTCGCCGTGCGCGGGCTGCACCGGTTCGCGCACCTGGAGGGGCGGTCGCCGACCGACCCGGCGCGGGACGTGCGCCCGCCGACCCCGCCGCGCCGCCTGCCCAAGGCGCTGCCGGTGGACGACGTGCTGCGGCTGCTGGAGGCGCCCGCGAACCCGCGCGACCGCGCCCTGCTGGAGCTGCTGTACTCCAGCGGCGCGCGGATCTCCGAGGTGGTGGGCCTGGACGTGGACGACGTGGACACCGCCGAGCGGACGGTGCTGCTCGACGGCAAGGGCGGGCGGCAGCGCCTGGTGCCGGTGGGCCGCCCGGCGCTGGCCGCGCTGGAGGCGTACCTGGTGCGCGTCCGGCCTGCGCTGGTCAAGCGGGGCACGCCGGCGCTGTTCCTCAACGCCAGGGGCGGCCGGTTGTCCCGGCAGACGGCGTGGCAGGTGCTGCGGACCGCGGGCGAGCGCGCGGGCATCGCGGCGAAGGTGTCGCCGCACACGCTGCGGCACTCGTTCGCCACCCACCTGCTGGAGGGCGGCGCGGACGTCCGCGTGGTGCAGGAGCTGCTCGGCCACGCCTCGGTGACGACCACCCAGGTGTACACGCTGGTCACGGTGAACACCCTGCGGGAGGTCTACGCGACCGCCCACCCCCGTGCGACCGGTGGAACATGAGCCACCTACGGGTACTGTGGGTGAACCCACTCGGGTGCCAGCCTTTCGGGTGACCTGCCACAGGGGTGACGTCCCACCGACCGACGACGTAGACACAAGGCCCACCCCGGACGCGACAAGCTGGAGGAGCCGTGCCGGTGCCGAACATCGACGAGCCGGACGCCGCCGACATCGAACTCGGCGCCGTGTTGCACGCGTTGAGCGACGCCACGAGGCTGGCCGTCGTCCTCCAGATCGAGGCCGACGGCGAGCGGTGCTGCGGCGCGCTCTCGGTGGACGTCGCCAAGTCCACCCTGTCCCAGCACCTGCGCGTGCTGCGCGAGGCGGGCATCACCCGGACCAGGGCGTGCGGCAACCAGCGCTGGGTGTCGCTGCGCCGGGACGACCTCGACGCGCTGTTCCCCGGCCTGCTCGACGTGGTGCTCAGGGCGGCCGACCGGACCGCCGCCGTCCGGTGAGGACCGCGGTGAGAACTGCTCGGACGCGCCACGGCGAGGCGCGTTGCCGGTGTGCGGTGGTGTGCTTAGGCTGCGCCCAGGCAGAGGACTAGGAATCGGGAAGGCGATGTCGACACCGGAACACGCGGGCGCGTGGGACAGCCCACCACCGCGCGCGCAGGCGTCCGGTGTGCCGCGGGCGTCGGTCGAGCTGAGCCTCGCCCCGCACGCCGCGCCGACCGAGGAGGACGCCGCGGAGCAGGTCGCCGGCGACATGGGCCCCACCGGGCGCCCGCTGCGCACCGTGCCCGAGCCGCCGCTCATCGCCCACCACGGCCCGGCGAAGATCCTCGCCATCTGCAACCAGAAGGGCGGGGTCGGCAAGACCACGTCCACCATCAACCTCGGCGCGGCGCTGACCGAGTACGGGCGGCGCGTGCTGCTGGTCGACTTCGACCCGCAGGGCGCGCTGTCGGTCGGCCTCGGCGTGCACCCGCACCAGCTCGACCAGACGATCTACAACGTCATCATGGAGCGCGACGTCACCGTCCGCGACGTGATCATGCAGACGCCGGTCGAGGACATGGACCTGCTGCCCAGCAACATCGACCTGTCGGCGGCGGAGATCCAGCTGGTGTCGGAGGTGGGCCGCGAGCACACCCTGGTCCGCACGCTGCGCCCGGTCATCGACCACTACGACTACGTGCTGGTGGACTGCCAGCCGTCGCTCGGCCTGCTCACGGTCAACGCCCTCGCGGCGGCGGACGGCGTCCTCATCCCGCTGGAGTGCGAGTTCTTCAGCCTGCGCGGCGTCGCCCTGTTGATAGACACCATCGAGAAGGTCAGGGAGCGGTTGAACCCGAAGCTGGAGATCACCGGGATACTGGCCACCATGTACGACCCGCGCACCCTGCACTCGCGCGAGGTGATGGCGCGGGTGGTGGAGGCGTTCGGCGACGTCGTGTTCGACACGGTGATCAACCGCACGGTCCGGTTCCCGGAGACCACCGTGGCCGGCGAGCCGATCACCCGGTGGGCGCCCCGTTCCGCGGGCGCGAAGGCGTACCGCGCGCTGGCGCGCGAGGTGATCGCCCGGTGACCCGACGCCCATCACTGCCGGGCGCGTCCGAACTGTTCCGCCTCACCAGCCCGTCGGTCCTCGACACCGCCGTGCCCGCGCCGGGCCGGCCGGTGGAGGACGCCGCCGACCGGGACGCCGCAGGTCAGGACGCGGCGGGTCGGGGTGCCGCCGGCCGGGGCCGGGCCGGCCGGGGTGCCGCGCCCGACTCCGCCGCACCCGACTCCGCCGTGCCCGATCCCGCAGCGCCCGACTCCGCCGTGCCCGATTCCGCGGCACCGCAGGCGCCGCGCCGCGGCACCGGTCGCCAGAAGCACTCCACCAAGATCACCGTGTACGTGTCCGACGAGGAACTGCTGGCCCTGGAGCACGCCAGGCTGGACCTGCGCGGACGGCACGGGCTCGCCGTCGACCGGGGCCGCGTCGTGCGCGAGGCGATCGCGATCGTGCTGGACGACCTGGAGGAGCACGGCGGGGAGTCCCTGCTCGTGCGGAGGTTGCGCGAGCAGTGAGCGGTGCCGCCACAGCCGACGAGGTGCCCGCCGAGGAAGCGCCCGACGGCCGGTTCAAGGTCAGGCTCACGAACTTCGAGGGCCCGTTCGACCTGCTGCTCCAGTTGATCTCGCAGCACACCCTGGACGTGACCGAGGTCGCGCTGCACCAGGTCACGGACGACTTCATCGCGCACATCCGGGCGCTGGGCGACGGCTGGGACCTGGACGAGACGACCGAGTTCCTGGTCATCGCCGCCACGCTGCTCGACCTCAAGGCGGCCCGCCTGCTGCCGCAGGGCGACGTGGAGGACGAGGAGGACCTGGCGCTGCTGGAGGCGCGCGACCTGCTGTTCGCGCGGCTGCTCCAGTACCGGGCGTACAAGCAGGTCGCGGCGCTGTTCGCCGAGCTGGAGCAGGGCGCGTACCGGCGTTACCCCAGGTCGGTGGCGTTGGAGGAGCGGTACGAGGGCCTGCTGCCCGAGGTGATGCTGGGCGTGGACGCGCGGCGGTTCGCGGAGATCGCCGCCGCCGTCTTCCGGCCCAGGCCACCGCGCACCGTGTCCACCGCGCACGTCCACCAGCACCGCGTCTCGGTGCGCGAGCACGCCGGGCTGCTGCGCGAGCTGCTGGCGCGGCTCGGCACGGCGACGTTCGCCGAGATCGTCGCCGAGTGCGGCGAGACGATGGAGGTCGTGGCCCGCTTCCTGGCGCTGCTGGAGCTGTACCGGGAGCAGGTGCTGGCGTTCGAGCAGCCGGACCCGCTGGGTGAGCTGCGCATCACGTGGGTCGGCGGCACCGCCGAGGAGGCCGGTGCGCGGGCGTGGGACGAGGACGAGGAGTACGGGTGACCGAGCTGGAGCGCACCGCAGGCGGACCGGACGCGGGCCTGTTCCCGGCACCCGATCCGGTGACGCCGGACCCCGTGGTGTCGGACCCCGGCGCGGCTGCCCAGGACCCCGACCCGGCCGAGGCCCCCGGCGAGGCCGCCGAGGAGTCCGGGCTGCCCGACCTCTCCGACGACCGCGAGTTCGAGGGCGCGCTGGAGTCCGTGCTGCTCGTCGTGGACACCCCGATCGACGAGAAGCAGCTCGCCGGCGTGTTCGAGCAGCCCGTGAGGCGCGTCACGAAGGCCCTCCGCGCGATGTCCGCCCGCTACACCGAACAGGGCAGCGGGATCGACCTGCGTAGAATCGGTGACGGCTGGCGGTTCTACACGCGGGACCGCTTCGCGCCATTCGTGGAGAAGCTGCTGCTGGACGGGCAGCGGGCCAAGCTCACCAGGGCCGCGCTGGAGACCCTGGCCGTCATCGCCTACCGGCAGCCCGTCACGCGGGCCCGCGTGGCGGCGGTGCGCGGCGTCAACGTCGACGGGGTGATCCGCACGCTGGTCGCGCGCGGGCTCATCGCCGAGACGGGCACGGACCCCGACACGGGTGGCATCCTTTACCGCACGACCGAACTGTTCCTGGAGCGGTTGGGGCTGTCGTCGCTGGACGACCTGCCGCCGATCGCCCCCCTCCTGCCCGAAGTGGATGCGATCGACGATGTCTGACCAAGGACCCGAAGGGATTCGGCTCCAGAAGGTGCTCGCCAAGGCGGGCATCGCCTCACGACGCGTGGCCGAAGAGCTGATCGAGCTGGGCCGCGTCCAGGTCGACGGCGAGGTCGTGCGCGAGCAGGGCCGCCGGATCGACCCCGAGACCGCCGTCGTGCACGTCGACGGCGTGCGGGTGGTGCTCAAGGACGACGTGGTCACGCTCGTGCTGAACAAGCCGCGCGGCGTGCTGTCGACCATGCACGACGAGACGCACCGGCCGTGCGTCGGCGACTACCTCGTCCACCGCAAGGAGCGCCTGTTCCACGTCGGACGGCTCGACGCGGACACCGAGGGCCTGCTGCTGCTGACCAATGACGGCGACCTCGCGCACCGCCTCATGCACCCGTCCTACGGCGTGTCCAAGACGTACGTGGCCGAGGTGCCCGGACCGGTGGCGAAGGATGTCGGTAAGCGCCTGCGCGCGGGCATCGAGCTGGAGGACGGGCCGGTCAAGGTCGACTCGTTCAAGCTGCTGTCCTCCGCGCCCGGCCGCGCCCTGGTGGAGGTCGTGATCCACGAGGGCCGCAAGCACATCGTGCGCCGCCTGTTGGAGGCGGTCGGCCACCCGGTGGAGAGCCTGGTGCGCACGGCCGTCGGCGAGGTGCGGCTGGGCAACCAGCGGCCCGGCTCGATGCGCGTGCTGAACCGCCAGGAGGTCGGCTCCCTCTACAAGGCCGTCGGCCTGTAGACGCCGCCCCCGCGACCAGCGGCCCCTGACCCCCGGTTCGCGTCCTCTGCTCGTCCTTCCGAAGCAACGGGACCACAGCAGGGTGACCACGGACTCAACGTGCCAGGAAGCCTCGCAGGTCTTGGATGGTCGTCGGGGACGCCACGCAGCTTGACCACCCCTCCGCCTGGGTACGAATCCGCCGCGCCGATCTTCCGTCTGTTCCGGCTCTGACCAGCAGCGACCTTGGTCGCGGCGCACCCGAGGCCGAACAGACGGGAGGTCCGAGCGGCGGATTCGTACACAGGCGATGGGGTGGTCGTTTTGCGTGGCGTCCCCGACGACCGTCCAAGACCTGCGTACCTTCCGGTCACCTCGCCGTTGTGGTCACCCTGCCGTGGTCCCGTTGCTCCGAAAACCTGAAGGGCTTCAGTCCGGCGGGGTGGCGGGGCTCGGGCGTCGTGGTGTCCTCCGGGCTGTCAGGTGCGGCGTCCCGACCGGTGGATATTCGTGACAGTAATTTTCCGTGCACGCATTGTCGCGATGGGGGCTGACTCTCTAGATTGAGCCGGGTTGGCTGGGATTGATCAACTGGAAGTAGGCGTTGCGCGTGCGTGCGCTCACCCGGGGACTGCTCGGTGTGACCGGGTTCCTCGTCATCTGGGAGCTGTTCGGCCGGTCCGGACTGGTTCACGTGGAGTACTTACCGCCGCCTTCGGTGGTGGGTGTCGAGTTGATCGGGCTGCTCGGTGACGAGTCGTTCCTGCGCGACCTCATCGCCACCGTGCTCGCGTTGGCGATCGCGGTGGGGCTGTCCGTCGCGATCGCCGTCCCGTTGGGACTGGTGCTGGGCACCGTCCCGGCCGTGCGGCACGCGACCCGCTCCGTCGTGGAGTTCCTGCGGCCGATCCCGTCGGTCGCGCTGATCCCGCTGGCCATCCTGCTGCTGGGCGTCGGCCCGGAGATGAAGATCTCGCTCGCCGTGTACGCGGCGGTGTGGCCGATCCTGTTCAACACCGTCTACGCGCTCGACGAGCTGGACCCCCTGCTGGTCGAGACGGCCCGCGTGTTCGGCACCGGCCGGGTGCGGGTGTTGTTCTCCGTGGCGCTGCCCAGCGCGCTGCCGTTCGTCCTCACCGGCATCCGCCTCGCCGCCACGACGAGCCTCGTCGTGCTGGTCAGCGTGGAGCTGCTGGCGGGCGGGTCCGGCGGGATCGGGCAGTTCATCATGGAGGCGCGCAGCGGCGGTGGCCGCATGGACCTGGTCCTCGCCGGGACCGTGGTCGCGGGTGTCATCGGGTTCGCGGTGAACGAGGGGCTGGAACGCGCCCAACGCCGTTGGGTCGCGTGGAGCCCGGCCACCGGGGGGCGGTCGTGACCCGGTTCCTCCAGCGCTGGGCGGTGTTCGCGGGCCTCGTCGTGGTCTGGGAGCTGCTGACCTGGCTGGCCGACGACACGTTCTTCCCGCGCCCCACGGAGATCGTCGCCGCGGCCCGGACGCTGTGGCTGTCCGGCCCGGCGGAGCGGTTGTTCCTCACCGACGCGGTGTTCGACCACGTGCTGCCCAGCTTCGGCAGGCTGCTCGCCGGGTGGGGCATCGCCGCCGTGTTCGGCATCGCGCTCGGCGTGTCGCTCGGCCGTTCCGCGACGGCCATGCAGTTCGCCGGGCCGCTGCTGACGTTCCTGCGCTCCATCCCCCCGCCGGCCCTCGTGCCGGTGTTCCTGCTGGTGTTCAACATCGGCACGCAGATGCAGCTGGCCACCATCGTGTTCGGCGTGCTGTGGCCGATCCTGCTCAACAGCGTCGACGGCGCGCGCGGCGTCGACGCGACGAAGTACGAGACCTCGGCGGTGTTCCGCATCCCCAAGGCGCAGTGGGTCCTCGGTGTCGTCCTGCCGGCCGCCGCACCGAAGATCTTCGCCGGGCTGCGGGTCAGCTTGTCGCTGTCCCTGGTGCTCATGGTGGTCTCCGAACTGGTCGGCACCGACAACGGGATCGGGTCGCAACTCCTGATCGCCCAACGGGAGTTCGACTTCCCCGACATGTGGGCCGGGATCGTCCTGCTGGGAGTCCTCGGCTACGCCCTCAACACCGTGCTCCTCGCCTTCGAGCGGCAGGCCCTCGCCTGGCAGCCGAAGCGGGAGCGCACCCCCGCGACGGTGGAGGATTGACATGACCGCGATGCTTTCCGTGGCCGACCTCGGCCATACCTACCAGGCGAAGGACGGCGCGCACACCGCCATCTCCGACCTGTCGTTCACCGTCGGCGCCGGCGAGCTGGTCTGCGTCGTCGGGCCGTCCGGCTGCGGCAAGTCCACGCTGCTGCGCACCATCTCGGGGTTGATCCGGCCTACGAGGGGCGAGGTGTCCCTGCACGGCGACGCCGTGCGCGGTGTGCCGGACGACCTGGCCGTGGTGTTCCAGGACTACAGCCGCTCGCTGTTCCCGTGGCTGTCGGTGCAGAAGAACGTGGAGTTCCCGCTGCGCCGCTCGCTGGGGCGCGCGGAGCGCCGCGCCAGGGTCGCCGAGGCGCTGGAGTGGGTGGGCCTGTCCGGCGCGGCCCGCAAGTACCCGTGGCAGCTCTCCGGCGGCATGCAGCAGCGGGTGGCGATCGCGCGGGCGCTGGCCTACCGGCCCGCCCTGCTGCTGATGGACGAGCCGTTCGCGTCGGTGGACGCGCAGACCCGGTTCGAGCTGGAGGACCTGCTGCTGAGGGTGAAGCGGGAGCACGACACCACGGTGCTGGTGGTCACGCACGACATCGACGAGAGCGTGTACCTGGGCGACCGCGTCCTGGTGCTGTCGGGGTCGCCCGCGTCGGTGGTGGCGGACCTGCGGGTGGACCTGCCCGCGGAGCGGGACCAGATCGCCACGCGCGAGTCGGAGGCGTTCGTGGCGCTGCGCGGCGAGGTGGCGCGGCTGCTGAACGTCGGCGCGGGTTCGCCGGAGCGGCGGGCGCGGCGCAGGGCCGACGAGCACTCGGCGGCGGCGAAGTGGGCCGAGGCGGAGCGGGCCGAGGTGTCGCGCGTGGAGGCGCAGGACCGGGCCGCGACGCCCTGACCCTCCCCGACGCCGGAGCGGGCGGGCCGACGGCCTCCGGGGGCGCCACCCCGGCGGCGCGCGGTCGCCCGCCGCCGGTGGCCGGCGGCGGGCGACCGGTGCTCACGGACCGACGTAGTTCTGCGCGAAATAACCCGCGGACGACCCGGACCCGATGAGGTGTTCGAGCCGCGCCTCGCCCAATCGGCTCAGGAACGGTTCCGGCGAGCGGTGGAGCATGAACACCATCCACTGCGAGAACTCCTGCGCGCGCCACACCCGGCGCAGGCAGGTGTCCGAATAGGACCGCAGCCCCGAGTCGTCGCCCGTCCGGTGGTGGGCGGTGAGCGCGGCGGCGAGCACCTCGGCGTCGTGCAGCGCGAGGTTCATCCCCTTGGCGCCCACCGGGGTGATGATGTGCGCGGCGTCGCCGAGGAGGTACAGGCTGCCGTGGTTCATCGGCTCCACGACGTGGCTGCGCATGTCGAGGATGCGCTTCTCGACGATGGGCCCCTCGGTCAGCGACCAGTCGGAGTCGCGCAGCGCGAGTCGCTTGTGGAGTTCGGCCCACACCCGTTCGTCCGGCCAGTTGTCCACTGTGTCGTCCACCGGGACCTGGAGGTAGTAGCGCGAGACGGTCGAGCTGCGCAGCATGTGCCCCGCGAACCCGTCGGGGTGCAGCGCGTAGATCACCTTGTGCGTCGACGGCGGCGCTTCCGCCAGGATGGACAGCCACTCGATGCCGTGCTGGTGCGAGAACTCCTGGATCGCGCCGGGCGGGATGCTGCGCCGCGTCACGCCGTGGAACCCGTCCGCGCCCGCGATGAACGAGCAGTCGAGCCGCTGCGCCTCGCCCTCGGCGGAAGTCCACGTGAGGTGGGGCTCGGCGCTCTCGATGTCGTGCGGCGCGACGTCGGTGACGCCGAACCGGATGTCGCCGCCGGCGGCCGTGTACGCGGCCACGAGGTCCCGCACGACCTCCTGCTGCGGGTACACGTAGTGGGTCTGTCCGTCGTAGAGGGACGAGTAGTCCACTTCGTGCGCCCGCCCGTCGACCCGGAATTCGCAGACGCCGTGGCGATCCGCCTCCCGGAGCAGCCGGTCGGCCAGGCCGTGCCGCGCCAGCATCCGCACGGCGCGGTGCTCGATGACGCCCGCGCGCGGGCGGTTCTCGATGTGCTCCCGCGTGCCGCGTTCCAGCACCACACAAGGGATTCCGGCTTGCTGGAGCAGGTTCCCCAGCGTCAGGCCGGCCGGTCCCGCGCCGACGATTCCGACCGGACGGTGGTTGCTCTGTCCGGCCCATTGTCCAACTAGATCGCTCACCGAGTACCCCAACCTCTGGACAGCCTGTGCAAAGATGCTCACCGAAGGTAGTGGATCAGCCTTCGAGTGTCGGTCGACCGGGGTCTTGTCGAACCACCAAAGTCACTTTGAGTGGTTCACAGCGCCCCGTCGCCCGTGCATCCTGCCCCCGCAATGTCGCCACTCCAACAGGAGATGCCCCCCATGACTCGTAGAGTCGGCCTCTCGGCAAGAAGGATCGTCGGCGGTCTGTCCGCGATCGCGCTGCTCGCCGCGGTCTCCGGCTGCGGTCTGCTCGGCGGTTCCGAGGACAAGCCGGCCAACTCCGCCGCGGCACCCGGCGCGGTCGAGAAGCCCAAGATCAAGCTCGGCCTCCTCCCGATCCTCGACGTCGCCTCGGTGCACGTCGCGATCAAGAAGGGCTACTTCAAGGAGGAGGGCCTCGAAGTCGACGCCGTCCCGGTCCAGGGCGGCGCCCTGGCCATCCCCGGTCTGATCCAGGGCGACATCGACATCACGTTCGGCAACTGGGTGTCGTTCTTCGCCGCCGAGGCCAAGGACGCGGCAAAGGGCGTCGACGGCCTGAAGCTGATCAGCGACGGCTACCAGGCCAAACCGGAGATGTTCCTGATCCTCACCGCCGCGGATTCCACGATCAAGGCGCCGAAGGACCTGGCGGGCAAGACGATCGCGATCAACACGTTCCGCAACATCGCCGAGCTGACCGCGAAGGCGACCCTGGAAGCGAACGACGTGGACCCGAAGTCGGTGACGTTCAAGGAGTTCGCGTTCGGCGACATGCAGGCGGCGGTGCAGAACAAGACCGTCGACGCCGCGTTCATGGTCGAGCCGTACATCAGCAAGGCGCAGCGCTCCATCGGCGCGATCAGCGTGCTGGACGCCGCGACCGGCCCGACCGACGGCATCCCGATCGCCGGCTACGGCACGACCGGGAAGTTCGCCAAGGCCAACCCGAACACCATCGCCGCGTTCCAGCGCGCGATGGCCAAGGGCCAGCGGGACGCGGCCGACCGGCCCACGGTCGAGCCGCTGCTGGTGGACTACGCCAACGTGGACAAGGAAACCGCGAGCCTGGTCCACTTCGGCGAGTACCCGACCACGTTGGACGCGACCCGGTTGCAGCGCGTCGCGACCCTGATGAAGACCTACGGGTTGCTGGAGAAGGACCTCGACGTCAAGCCCATGCTGTTCACCGCTCCGGGCAGCTGACCGGAGCGGGCGCGGGGAGCCCGGCCGCGGGCTCCCCGCCCGGCGATTCCGCGTCGGGTCGGCCGGGGCAATAAGGGATCGCGATCGTTAGCGATCGTTTAGCCCACGTCGCCCGGCCATGCGGCAAAATGGTTGATTTGCAAAATACCGCGTTCCTCGTCCGAACGGCGGTATGACCGCGGGGGATTTTCCACCAAGATCCACCCGGTTTGTAGGGAAGTGTCGTTTACTGGCTGGGGGGCTGGGGAGTGTGCTGACGGTGCGCGGTCACGATGACCACGCCTCCGGGGTAGAACCGGAGCGGAACCAACTCGACGAGGTCACGGACGCCGTTCCGCCCGACTCGGGGCCGAGCACAGGCACCACCGCGCCCGCCGACCGGGGCATCTCCCGGTGGCGCCTGCGCAACTGGAGGCTGCGCAGCAAGCTGGCCGTGGTGCTGCTGGTGCCCGCGCTGAGCACGCTCGCCCTCGCGGGCCTGCGGCTCGGCACCCAGCTCGACGACGTCGAGCTGTTCGGCAAGGCGCGGCGCGAGCTGGAGCTGTCCGCGCAGGCCGCCTCGGTCGCCGACGCGCTCCAGCTCGAACGCGACGCCGCCGTGTGGTTCGTCGCGGGCGGCCGGGGCGACAACAGCGCCGAGCTGGTGACCCGGTCGGCGAAGGTCGACCAGCAGGTCGGCCGGTACCGGGAGGTCGCCGACGCCACCGCGGGCGTCGACGACGGCGTGCGCGAGGCGTTCGAGAAGTCGGTGCAGTCGCTGGACAGCCTGCCGTCGCTGCGCAACACCACGCTGACCACCAGGTACCCCGACATGTCGGTGGCCAGCGCCTACACCCAGATCCTCAGCGCGCTCGCGCAGGTGCACCGCGCCACGGCGAGCAGCCTGAGCGACGAGACCATCACGCCGCTGTCGGGCGCGAACCAGGCCCTGTACAGCGCGAAGGAGCAGCTGTTCCAGCAGAACGCGATCCTGCTGTCCACCGCCAAGCGCGGCGAGTTCGCGCCCGGCCAGGTCAACGCGCTGCGCGCCGCGCAGTCCCGGCTGGACGCGGCGCTCACCGACTTCGCCAGCACCGCGAGCCAGGTCAACCGCCAGCGCTACTCCGACGTCGTGTCCGGCGCCGCGGTGGACGCCCGCAGCCGGCTGGTGCAGCTCGCCCTGGTGCAGCAGGCCGAGTCGAACGAGGTGTCCATCTCCGACGCCGAGGTGCTGCGCGTCGGCGAGGAGACCGCCGCGCTGGTCCGCAACGTCGCCCTGGACATCGAGCGGCAGGCCGACCAGGCGGCGGTGGACCTCGCCGACACCGCGCGCGGCGCGGCCTGGCGGGACGCGGCGCTGGTCGCCGTGGCGCTGCTGATCGCGTTCGCGCTCATGGCGTTCGTGGCGCGCTCGATGCTCACGCCGCTGCGCGTGCTGCGCCGCTCCGCGATCGACGTGGCCCGCAACCGGCTCCCCGAGGCGATCAAGCGCATCCGGACGCACCGCGACCCGGCCCGCGCCGCGGAGGAGGCGCTGGTGCCGGTGCCGATCGACACCACCGAGGAGGTCGGCCAGGTGGCGCGGGCGTTCGACGACGTGCAGCGCGAAGCCGTCCGCCTCGCGGTCGAGCAGGTGGCGCTGCGCGCGAACGTCAACGACATGTTCATCAACCTCTCGCGCCGCTCGCAGGCGCTGGTGGAGCGGCAGATCACCGTCATCGACCGGCTGGAGCAGGACGAGCAGGACCCCGACCAGCTGGCCAGCCTGTTCGAGCTGGACCACCTGGCCACCCAGATGCGCCGCAACAGCGAGAACCTGCTGGTGCTGTCGGGCACCACGGTCAACCGCCGGGTCACCCGGCCGGTGCCGATCTCCGAGGTGCTCGGCGCGGCCGTGTCCGAGGTGGAGAAGTACGCGCGCGTGCAGATCGCGCCCGCGCCGGAGCTGCGCATCCAGGGCCGCGTCGTCAACGACCTCGCGCACCTCATCGCCGAGCTGCTGGACAACGCGACCGCGTTCTCCAAGCCCACCACCAAGGTCACGGTGCGGGCCATCGAGACCCGGCGCGGCGAGGTGTCCATCCGCATCCACGACCGCGGTGTCGGCATGCAGGAGCAGGACATCGTCGAGGCCAACTCCAAGCTCGCCGACCCGCCCGAGGTCGACGTGTCCGTGGCCCGCGAGATGGGCCTGTACGTGGTGGGCCAGCTGGCCAAGCGGCACGAGATCCGGGTGACGCTGACCAACAACGACGACATCGAGGGCGGGGTGACCGCGCAGGTCGTGCTGCCGGTGTCGCTGCTGCACCGCGGGCCGGAGCAGGCGCCCGCGCGGGCCGCCGCGCCCGCGCTGCCCGCGACCCCGGAGCCCCTGGAGCTGGAGGCGTCGGGCGGTGGCGGCGTGCTGGCGGGCGTGCCGAAGTGGACGCCGGACCAGGCGCCGACGCCGTTCGGCCGCCCGGAACCCGGCCACCCCGACGCGCCGCCCGCGTCGTTCGGCGAGTCGACGCCCGCGCCGTTCCCGCAGGTCGTCGCCGCGCCGCCGGAGGACGCCGGCAACTTCTTCCAGGTCGAGCGGACGCCCGCCGCGGACCTGTTCACGGCCACCGTCACCGAGACCGTGCCGCCGCCCGAGGGCGCGCCCGACTACTCCTACCCCGGCACGGCCAAGCCGCTGCCGGTGTACGAGGAGGAGGGCGACGACGCGTCCACCCAGCGGCTGCCGATCTACGAGGACGTGCTGTCGCGCTGGTTCCAGGGCGGTGAGGGAGGGGAGGCGCCGGTGCGCGGTGAACTCACCGACGGCGTGCCGCCGGAGACCGCCGCGGAGAAGACGGTGTACGCCGACCGGGTGGACCTGGTCGGCGACGACGGGGCGGCGGAGCCGACCGGGTTCGCCGACCGGGCGGGACCGGCCGACGACGGCGACCGCGCCGCGGCGCGCCCGGCCGCCGACCGGCAGGTGAGCCGGGTCGAGCCGCGGCCCACCGCCGCCGGGCTGCCCAAGCGGTCGCCCGCGCCGTCGCCCGTGCCCGCCGTCGACTCCGGCGGCTCCGGGTGGGGACCGGCCGACGGCGGCTGGTCCGCCGCGAGCGACGTGCTCAAGGCGGAGGTGGACGACACCACCACCGCGGGCCTGCCCAAGCGCAAGCCCAAGGCCCGCCTGATGCCCGGTTCGCTGAGCGCGCCGCCGGCGCGGTCGGCGCCGGACCCGTCGCCCGGCGGCGGCGCGCCGACCGCCATCGGACTGGCCACCGCCGCGCCGCCCCGCCGGTCCGCGGACCGGCTGCGGCAGCGGTTCGCCACCTACCAGCGCGGCGTCCAACTCGGTCGCGAGTCCGCCGACGACAGCGGGCTGCCCTGGGAGGGACTGGCGTTCGACGACGGAGACAACCCCGGCAACCAGAGCAAGGAGCAGAAGTGACCACCGCAGCCGAAGAACTCGACAACTTCAGTTGGCTGGTCGACGACTTCGTGAGCCGGGTCGCGGGCGTGGCGCACGCGATCGTGGTGTCCGCGGACGGCCTGTTGCTCGCGTCCTCGGAACGCCTCCCGGTCGACCGCGCCGAGCAGCTCGCGGCGGTCGCGTCCGGGCTGGTCAGCCTCAACCTCGGCGCGGCGCGCTGCTTCGAGGCGGGCGACGTGAAGCAGACCGTGGTGGAGATGGAGCGGGGCTACCTGTTCCTGATGTCCATCAGCGACGGGTCGTGCCTGGCCGTGCTGGCCGCGCCGAACTGCGACATCGGGCTCATCGGCTACGCGATGACCCGGCTGGTCGAGCGGGTGGGCGTGCAGCTCACCCCGGAGATCCGCTCGCGGTTGCACGTCGCGATGCGCGGGTGAGCGGTTCTCGGGGCACTACTAGGGAAAGCGGAAGCAACATGAACGGTGGTGCCCCCGGACGCCCGGAGACACCGAGCCCGTCGGCGACGCCGAGCCCGTCGGTCGTGTCGACCAAGATCGTGGTCGCGGGCGGGTTCGGCGTCGGCAAGACCACGTTCGTCGGCTCGGTGTCGGAGATCGTGCCGCTGACCACCGAGGCGGTGATGACGGAGGCCAGCGTCGGCGTCGACGACCTGTCCGGCACGCCGAACAAGATGACCACGACGGTGGCGATGGACTTCGGCCGCGTGTCGCTGGACAGCGACTTGATCCTCTACCTGTTCGGCACACCCGGCCAGCACCGCTTCTGGTTCATGTGGGACGACCTGGTGCGCGGCGCGATCGGCGCGGTCGTGCTGGTCGACACCCGGCGGCTGTCCGACGCGTTCGCGTCCATCGACTTCTTCGAGGACCGCGAACTGCCTTACGTGGTCGGGGTGAACTGCTTCGACGGCCTGCTGCACCACCGGATCGAGGACATCCGGGAGGCGCTGACGATCGACGAGGCGGTGCCGATCGTGCCGTGCGACGCGCGCAACCGGCAGTCGACCAAGCAGACGCTGATCACGTTGGTGCAGCACGCGATGCGGCAGCCGACGTTCGCCTGAGGCCGGTGCGCCGGCGCGGTCGTGCGGAACCCGCGACCGCGCCGGCTCCCGGTACACCCGCGCGGTACCACCCGCCTGGGACCACCTGCGCGGTACCACCTGCGCGGGATCACCTGCGCACCACCAGGTCCGCGCCCGGCACGTCGCCGACCACCAGCACCCCGCCGTCGCGCAGCAGCGGCAGCACCGCGGCGAGCGCGGCGCGGGCGAGCGGCTCGGCGGGCGGCGCGTCCAGCTCGACGCCGTGCAGGGCCTGCCGCTGCACCAGCGCGACCTCCGCGACCCCGCAGGCGAAACCGTGCAGCAGCCGCCGCACGCCCATGTCCGCCAACGTGGTCAGGTTGTCCTCCAGCGCGTCCGGCCCGCCGGTCAGGGCCGCCGAGTCGAGGCTGAGCCACAGCAGCCCCGGCGGCAGGCCGGAGGACCGCAGCGCCGCCACGACCACCGCCGCCAGGTCCGGGTCGCGGGACTGGTCGGCCGACAGCCGCACCAGCACCGGCGTCGCCTCCGCCGCCGCGAACGCGCACGCCTCCGCCAGCAGCCACCGGGCCAGCCGCCCGCTCAGCCCGACCGCGTCGGCGCAGCGCAGGCACTCCTCGTGCGCCACCGCGCCGTACCCCGGCAAGGGCAGGCGGAACCGGGCCGCCACCGCCGCGCGGGTGCCCGCCGCCGGTCCGCCGACGTGCTCCACCGGCCGGTACCCGATGGCGAGTTCGCCGTTCTCCACCGCGCCGGGCAGGCCGGCCAGCAGCGCCAACCGCGGCCGGTCGCGGGCGTCCTGCCCGGCGTCGTAGACGCCCCACTGGCCCTTGCCGCCGTCCTCCGCCCGCCGCAGCGCGGTGTGCGCCTGCCGCAGCAACGACATCGGGGCCACGTCCCGCGCGGACGTGCGCACGAAACCCATGCCCGCCGACACCCCGACGCCGCGCCCGGACAGGTACACCGGCTCGGACAGCTCGGCGGCGATCGCCGCCGCCAGCGCCGGGATGCCCGGCGTGCCGGGCGAGTCCTCGACCAGCACGACGAACTCGTCGCCGCCGATCCGCGCCACCGTCGCGTCCTCGTCGGCGACCGCGGCGGTCAACCGCCGGGCCACCACCCTCAGCAGCTCGTCGCCCGCCTCGTAGCCGATGCCGTCGTTGACGATCGCCACGCAGTCCACGTCGAGGTAGCACAGCGTGAGCGAGCCGGGCCGGTGGATCGCCCGTTCCAGCCGGAGCAGGAAGCCCTGCCGGTTCGGCAGCCCGGTCAGCACGTCGTGCAGCGCCTGGCGCCGCAGGTAGTCGCGCAGCTCCCGCTGCTCGGTCACGTCCTCGACCACCGCGACCCGGTAGCGGAGGCGGCCTGCGCCGTCGTGGGCCAGGGACAGCGCGACGTTGGTCCACAGTGGATCGCCGGTAGGCCCGGTGAACCGCCGCTCGACGCGCGTGCCGCCGGCCGGCATGGTCGTCCACGCGGCCCGCAACGCGGCCAGGTCGGCGGGCGCGAACAGCTCCACCGGCTCCCGGCCGGGGTCTTCGGCGTGCCCGAGCATCCGCCGCAGCGCCGGGTTCGCGTCCACCACCCGGCCGTCCGGGTCGAAGATCGCGATGCCCGTCGCGGAGGACTCGAACACGTGGCGCAGCCGCGCCTCGCTGTCGCGCAGCTCGTCGCGCTCCCGCTCGGCGGGCGCGCTCCCCGGACCGGTGGATGCCTTGCCCGGCCCGGCGGGCGCGTGGCGCGGCAGGGCGTTCGCGTGGTCGGCGGTGAGCACGTCGAGCAGCGCCGCGACCGACTCGGGCGGTCCGCCGCCCGCCCGCGCGCCACCCGCCGCGGGGGTGTCCACCGCGGCTCGCCCACCCGGCGCCCGGCCCGTCATCGCGAATATGGGGTGCATAAGATCAGGTCCGCAAATCCTGCGGATCCGGACCGCTCCGCGTCAAGGCTTTCGGCCGGCGGTGCTGCGCGAAAACGATCGTCCGGCGCGGTGGTCCGGGCGCACCAGGGGGTGCGCGCGGTGCCGGCGACCTACACGCAGACCCAGTCGGTCACCACGGCCGTCCCCCCGGACTCGACGCGGAAGCGCACGGGTCCGGGCGGCGGCGGGCCCAGCAGGAAGCAGCCCAGCTCGTCCAGCGCGGCGTCCTCCACCGGACCGGACGCCGTGACCAGCGCGACCCGACCCGGCCGGGCCGGTAGCACCTGGCCCGCCACGCCGGCCTCGGTGACCTCCACCTGCACGGAGATCCCCTCGGCGTCGAACACGAGCTGCCGCGCCGTCGCCGCCGCCCGCGCCCGGCCCGCGAGCCCGGCGTCCAGGACCGAGTCGTAGCTCGTGGTCAGCCGCACCAGTTCGGCGTCGACCGCCCGCCACGCGAACGCCGCGCGGGCCGCCTCGGCGAACCCCGGCGGCACGTCCCGCTCCTCGGCCAGCGCCTCGGCCAGCTCGCGCAGCAGCGCCTCATCGCTCTCCCACCCCGGACCGTTCACCCGGCGCACCTCCTCCGCCGACCGGCCGCGGTCGCGCCAACCGCAGCACCGCGGGCGTCCTGCGCAGCTTGTCGAGGCACCGGACGCGGGTCGGTCCGACGCTGCCCACCGGCATGCCCAACTCCTCGCCGACCGCCGCGTAGCTCGGCGGCGGGTCGGCCATCAGCGTGGCGAGCAGCCGGCGGCACTGCTCGGACAGCGCCCGGAAGCCCTCGCGCAGGGCCTGCCGCCGCTGCGCCGCCTCCAGCTCCTCGTCCAGGTCCGCCACCGCGTCGACCGGGCTCACCGGCTCGTCGTCGGACAGCGGGTCGTACGGCAGGGTGCGCCGGTGGGCGCGCAGCACCCGCAGGCACTCGTTGCGGGTGGTGGTGGCGATCCACCCCGGCAGCGCTTCGGGGTCGCGCAGCCCGTCGATCCGCTCCACCAGGCGCAGCCACAGGGTCTGGTTGACGTCGGCGGCGTCCGCCGGGCGCAGCCGGTGCCGGTGGATCACCGCACGCACCAGCGGCGCGTACCGGTCGACGATCTCGTGCCAGGCGCGCTGGTCGCCTCGGGCCGCCGCGTGGACGAGCCCCGCCAGGGGGGTGATGTGTTGAATTGGCCCTCCTTCGTCGGGCGGGCTCGGCCGCCGTCGAGTCGGCGGCTCGCGGGTGTGAAGTGGGAGCGGGGTGGGGGCTCGGGTGGGGTGGGGTCAGGTCACCAGGGGGCCGTAGCCGGGGAAGAACTCGGGGCCGCTCAGCAGCAGGTCGCGTGCGGCCGGCGCGGACAGGCCGTGCGTGGTCATCGCCTCCGCGATCCGGCCGGCCACGTGCGGCGCGGCGAACGACGTGCCCAGCCAGTACGCCCACCGGTCGAACACGTCGACCACCGGGTCGCCCGGCAGCTCCCACCGGCCCTTCAGGTAGGTGCTGGTGCGGTTGCCGACCGCGCACGCGTCCACCCAGTGCCCGGAGTTCGAGTAGCACGCCGGCGAGAGCGCGCCGTCCGGCTCCCGCGCGACCGCGGCCACGCCGACGACGCCGGGCAGCGCGGCGGGCCAGCACGGCCGGTTGGTGCCCTGGTTGCCCGCCGACGCGACGACCACGACCGACGGGGGCAGTTGCCGCAGCGCCCGGCGGATCGGCTCGGACGCCACGTCGTCCTGGGTGAAGCAGCCCAGCGAGGCGTTGACGACGTGCACCTGCTCGTCGAACGACGCCAGCGCCGCCGCGAAGTCCTCCTCGGTGCCCAGCCCGGACGGGTCGAGCGCCTTCTCCGGGTCCAGCCGGGCGCCGGGCGCGGCCTGCCGCACCACGCCCGCGACGAACGTGCCGTGCCCGCCCTCCAGGGCGAACACGTCGTCGTGCGCGTAGGCCGCGTCCACCTCGTCGGGCCGGGGCAGGAAAGCGCCGCCCAGCCACTTCGGGTGGTCGGTCGCGGCGCCGCGCGCGATGCCCGTGTCGACGACGCCGACGACCACGCCCCGGCCCTTGGCCTCGTCGCCGTCGGCCGGGTCCGGCAGCGGCGCGGCGACGTTCGGCGGTCGGCCGGGGCAGCCGTGCATGTTGCCGCCGTGGCCGACGACCCCGTGGTGCGGCTGCACGAACGGCACCCGCTCGCCGGGCCACTGGCGGGGGTCGCGCAGCAGGCGCACGACCGCCGGGATGTCGTCGGGGTTGCGCGGCAGCAGCAGGCGCGACATGCCCGCGAAGTCCCGGCCGCGCTCGGTGGCGATGCCGCTGTGCGCCAGCTTGCGCCGCACCCGCTCGACGTCCTCGGGGATGGTCAGCAGCTCGCGCGCCACGAACAGGAACTCCCGGCCGCGCTCGGGGTGCACCCGGAGGGTCCGGTGCTCGCGGACCGCCCGCTCGAACGCTCTCCGGTACAGCTCCGGGCGGTTCGGCGGATCGGACACCACGGCCTCACAGCAGCGTCGACGGGTGCTGAGCTTGATCAAGCTACCACAGCGTTCGCGGTAATAATGGCGTCGTGGCAGGGGTTTCCGCGGCGGCGGCGCTGGAGGCTCGGCAACGCGACCCGCGCGCGGCGGCGGCGCTGGGCCGTTCGGCGCTGCGCGCCGCGCGGGCGGCGGGCGACGCGGAGGAGGCGTCCGTCGCGGAGCGCGCGATCGGCCTGTCGCTGCGCGAGCTGCACGACTTCGACGGCGCGCTGCGGCACCTGAGGAGGTCCGTCCGCCTCGCCGAGGACGCGGGGTCGGCGCGCCTGGCCGCGCTGGCCCGCATGAGCCTCGCGTTCGTGCTGTCCAACACCGGTCGGCACGCGGGGGCGCTGCGCGCGATCAACGCGGCGCTGCCGCACCTGCGCGGCGCGGACGCGGGCAGCGGGCGGATGCAGCGCGGGCTGGTGTTGCACTACCTGTGCCGGTACGACGAGGCGCTGCGCGAGTACAACGCCGCCATCGAGGCGGTGCGCCGGTCCGGCGACCGGCTGGTGGAGGCGCGGGCGCTGAACAACCGGGGCCTGCTGCGCGCGTACACCGGCGGGCTGCGCGCGGCGGACGAGGACTTCGACCGGGCCGCCGCCCTGTACCGGGAGCTGGGCCAGGAGCTGGCCGTCGCGGACGTGCGGTGGAACGCGGGCATCTCGGCGTCGCGCGCGGGCGACGTGCCGCGCGCGCTGACCATGTTCGCCGAGGCCGAGCGGGAGTACCGGCGGCTGGCCGTGCCGCGCCCGGCGCTGCTGGTCAACCGGCTGGAGCTGCTGGTGTCCGTGCCGCTGCTGGAGGAGGCGCGCGCGGTGGCCGACCGGGCGCTGGCGGAACTGGGCAAGGGCCTGGTGCTGGCGCGGTCGGAGGCGTTGTTCTACCGGGCGCGCGTCGCGCTCCTGGAAGGCGACCTCGACCTGGCGCTGCGCACGGCGGCGTCGGCGCGCGAGGGCTTCCGCCGGGAGCGGCGCGCGGTGTGGGAGGTCGGCGCGCGGCACCTGGAGCTGCGCGCGGCCTACCTCGGCGGCGAGCGGTCGCGGTCGCTGTGCGCGGCGCTGGCGCGGGTGGCGGCGCGGCTGCACGCGCTGGGCAGGCCGATGGCGGCGCTGGAGGCGCGGGTGGACGCGGCGCTGGTCGCGCGGGACGTCGGCGACCGGCGGCGGGCCCTGGCCGAGCTGACGGTCGCCGGCGCGGCCCGGCGGGGCGGACCTGCGGCGCACCGCGTGCAGGGCTGGTACGCCGAGGCGCTGCGCCGCGACCTGGTGGGCAACGCGCGGGGCGCGCGGAGCGCGTTGCGGCGCGGCCTGCGGCTGCTGGACGAGTACCGGGTGTCGCTGGGCGCGGCGGAGCTGCGGGCGCTCAGCGGCGCGCAGGGCGGCGCGCTGGCGCTGGAGGGCCTGCGGTCGGCGGTCGCGAGCGGCCACGCCGGGCGGGTGCTGGGCTGGGCGGAGAGCTGGCGGGCCGGCGCGCTGCGGATGACGCCCGCGCGCCCGCCGGAGGACTCGGGGTTGGCCGACGCGCTGGCCGAGCTGCGCGCGGTCACGGCGGACCTCGAAGCCGCCCTGGCCGCCGGTCGCCCGGCGGCGGCGCTGCGCAGGCGGCAGGTCCGCGGCGAGCAGCGGGTGCGCGAGCTGACCCGCCGGACCAGCGGCGGGGGAGCGGTCGACCGGGTGCCCGCGGTGCGCGACCTGGCGTGGGCGCTGGGCGACGCGGCGCTGGTCGAGTACGTCGACTTCGAGGGCGCGCTGCTGGCGGTGGTGGTGGCGGGCGGGCGGGCCGGGCTGCACCGGCTGGGTGCCGTGGCCGAGGCGGTGCGGGAGATCCGGCTGCTGCGGTTCGCCCTGCACCGCCTGGTGACGCTGCCCGGCCACGTGGACCGGTCGGGCGCGCGGGCGGGCGCGGAGCACGCGGCGGCGGCGCTCGACCGGCGGCTGCTGGCGCCGCTGCGGCGGCGGGTCGAGGGCCGGGCCCTGGTGCTCGCGCCGACCGGCGCGCTGGGCGGCCTGCCGTGGTCGGCGCTGCCGGGCTGCCGCGACCGGCCGGTGACGGTCGTGCCGTCGGCCACCGTGTGGCTGCGCGCGGCGTCGTCGTCACCGGTGGCGCGCGGGCGGGCGGTGCTGGCCGCCGGGCCGCGCCTGCCCGCCGCGCCGACCGAGATCGACGCGGTCGCGCCGTTCGCCAGCGACGCGTCGACGCTGGTGGGCCCCGCGGCGACGGTGGACGCCGTGGCGGCGGCGATGGACGGCGCGCGGCTGGCCCACGTGGCGGCGCACGGCTCGTTCCGGGCGGACAACCCGCTGTTCTCGGCCCTGGAGCTGGCCGACGGCCCGCTGACCGTCTACGACCTCGAACGCCTGCGCACCCCGCCCGCGCGGGTCGTGCTGTCGGCGTGCGACTCGGGGCGGTCGGCGGTGCGGCCGGGCGACGAGCTGATGGGCTTCACGGCGGCGCTGCTGGGCCTGGGCACGCGGACGCTGATCGCGCCGGTGGTGCCGGTGCCCGCGGAGGCGACGACGCCGCTCGTCGTCGAGGTGCACCGGCGGCTCGGCCGGGGCGACCCGCCCGCGGTCGCGTTGGCGGGCGCGCGGGAGGCCCACGTGGACGGCGGTGACGCGGCGTTCGCGGCTGGCGTCGGCTTCCTGTGCTTCGGGGCGTAGCCGCCGGTCCGCGACCTCCGCCCGTGCCGCGGGCGCTTGCCCCCGACTCCTTCCACCGCGCCGCGACCGCCCGGTCCGCTGTCGTGCGTTCTGTCACGCCCGCTGTCGTGCCCGCTGTCGTGCGTGCTGCCGTGACCGCTGTCGCGCCTGCTGCCGGGAAGTAGGTTGGCGGGCGTGGACGCACAGGACATGCTCGCCGTCGCGGTGGCCGAGGCCCGCGCCGGCCTGGCCGAGGGCGGCATCCCGATCGGGGCCGCGCTGTTCGCCGTCGACGGCACGCTGCTCGGCCGGGGCCGCAACCGCCGCGTGCAGGACGGCGACGCCTCCGCGCACGCCGAGACCGCCGCCTTCCGCGCCGCCGGCCGCCGCCGCACCTACCGGGACACGGTGATGGTCACCACGCTGTCGCCCTGCTGGTACTGCAGCGGCCTGGTCCGCCAGTTCGGCATACCGCGCGTGGTGATCGGCGAGGCGCGCACGTTCCACGGCGGCCACGACTGGCTGGCCGAGCACGGCGTCGACATCACCCTGCTGGACGACCCGGTGTGCGCCGGGCTGATGCGCGACTTCACCGCCGCCCGGCCCGAGCTGTGGTCCGAGGACATCGGCCGGGACTGACCGGCTCGCGGGCGTCGAGGGCCGCCCGGCCCGGCGGCGGGCCGGTGCGACCGGCCCGGCGGCGCACCCCCGCGCGGGGCGCGCGCCGCCACCGGTCGCCGGACCTCAGACCTTCACCAGGGCCTCGTCCACGGTCTCCACGATGGTGAACACCGCCGTCAGCCCGGTCGCCTGGATCGGGCGCAGCACCGCGCGCCCGGACGCCACCAGCAGCAGGGGGACGCCGAGCTCCTGCGCGCGCTTGCTGCCCGTGACGAGCGCCTCCAAGCCCGCCGACCCGAGGAAGCGGACCTGGAGCAGGTCCACCACCACGGCCCGCAAGCCCTCGGTCAACGTGCTCTTCAGCGGTCTGGCGAGTTCGTCCGCGCTGCTCGTGTCCAACTCGCCCGACACGTGCAGCACCACCACACCGTCCGCCGGCTCGTCGACCCGAACGGACGCGAGCGTCGCCGCGGGTTCTGGCACGCCGGTCTCCTCTCTCATCGCGCACCGCCGGTGCGGTGCGACGTCCACGGTAGTCCGGCGCGGCCGTCGGCGACGGTCTCACCCAGGACCAGGTCGACCACGTCACACGGGTCGGCCGACGCGTCCAGCGCCCGGCGCTGCCGCGCCGCGCCGCTGCCGTTGACGCGCAGCCACGCCAAGTGACCCTCCACAGTGGACAGCGCGTCGGCGTCGCGGAGCGCGTCCGCGCACCGCGCGACCAGCTCGGCGGCCAGGTCCAGCGCCGAGACCAGCCGTCCCGTGCGCGGGTCGACCGCGAGCCCGTCGACGCCGTCCCGCGCGGCACGCCAGTACGCGGCGCGCAGCAGCACGTCGTCCACCCGTCCGGGGTCCCGCGCGGAGGTGCCCGCGGTGCGGGCGAACGCCCGGACCAGCTCGGCGACGACGACGGCCTCGCGCGCGGTCTGCGGCACGTCCGCGACCCGCACCTCCACGGTCGGCACGTGTGACGAAGGCCGCACGTCCCAGTAGACCATCTTGGAGTCCAGCACCACCTCGGTCCGCACGAGGGTCCGCACGAGGTCGTCGTAGTGCTCGGGGGAGTCCAGGTGCGGCGGCGGCCCGCCGACCGGCCAGCGCGACCAGACCATCGAGCGCCAGCTCGCGTACCCGGTGTCGCTGCCCTGCTCCACCGGCGAGTTCGCGCTGAGCGCGAGCAGCGTCGGCAGCCACGGCCGCAGCGCGTTCGACACGCGGACGGCGGTGCGCCGGTCGGGCACCCCGACGTGGACGTGCATCCCGCACACGCCCTGCCCGCCGAGCAGCTTGCGGTGGGAGTACTCCATGAGCCGGTAGCGGCGCTCGTCGGTGCCCGGCGGCGGCCCGGCCGTGCCGACCGGCGGCACGCCCGCCGCGAGCAGCCGGCACCCGGCTTCCCGCGCCGCCTCGGCCAGCTGGGTGCGGCCGAGCAGGACCTGGTCGGCCAGCTCGGCGGACGTGCGGCAGACCGGCGTCGCGACCTCGATCTGGAACGGCGTCAACTCGCGCTGCACGTCGAGCCCGTCGCCGGCGTGCCGCGCCACCTCCTCGGCCCTCGGCACGGGGAGGCGCGTCTCGGGGTCGACGAGGAGGAACTCCTGTTCCACCCCGACGGTCCACGGCTGCGTCATGCGCGTCCCATACCCCGTCCGCACCGTTTTCAATCCCGGTAGTTTCACCCGTCCCCGATCCGGGCACCACGCGGTGATGAGATTGCGGCGCAGCGACCCGAGCGGTCCCGGCTGGCGGAGACGCCGCCGCGGCCGGGGCTTCGGCTACACCGACGCGGACGGCGCGACACCGGACGCGGAGGAACTGGCCCGCATCAAGTCGCTCGCGATCCCGCCCGCCTGGCGGGACGTGTGGGTGTGCCCGCACGCGAACGGCCACCTCCAGGCCGTGGGCACCGACTCCGCCGGCCGACGGCAGTACCTCTACCACGACCGGTGGCGGCGGGAGCGGGACGAGGAGAAGCACGACCGCGTCCTCGAACTCGCGCCCGCGCTGCCGGGGTTCCGGGAGGAGGTGGCGCGGGCCCTGCGCGCTCGCGGCAGGCGGCACGAGCGGGTGGTGGCGGCGGCGCTGGCCATGCTGGACCGCGGCGTGTTCCGGGTGGGCGGCGAGTCGTACGCGGAGGACAACGGCACGCACGGCGTCGCGACGCTGCTGTGCTCGCACGTCCGCGTGCGCGGGTCCACCGTGGAGTTCGACTACCCGGCCAAGGGCGGCATCCGGTTCAAGACCAGCGTGGCCGACGCCGACCTGGCGCGGGCGGTGAAGTCGTTGCTGCGCGACCGTTCCGGCGACGAGCGCCTGCTGGTGGACCGCTCCGGGCGGGGCGTGACGGCCGAGGACGTGAACGAGCGGTTCAAGGAACTCGTCGGCGACGAGTACACGGTCAAGGACCTGCGGACGTGGCACGCGACCGTGCTGGCCGCCGTGGCGTTCGCGAGCAGCGACCGGCCGTCGTCGAAGCGGGGGCGCAAGAGCGTGGAGGCGGCCGTGATGCGCGAGGTGTCGGAGAACCTGGGCAACACGCCCGCCGTGGCGCGCAAGTCCTATGTGGACCCGCGGGTGGTCGCCCTGTACCACAAGGGCGTCGTGCTCCAGGACACCGACGGGGACCGCGAGACGGTGGAGAAGTCGGTCGTGGAGCTGCTGCGGGGCTGACGGCCCACCGTCCGGGGACCCGATCCCGGTCTCACGGGAGGAGCAGCGCGCCCGCGTCCTCGTGCAACCGCACCGCGTTCCCCACGAGCGCGATGTCCGCGCCGCCCGCCGTCGCGAGCAGCGGCAGCACCTCGTCGGCCCGCCCGCCGTCCACCTCGCGCGAGCCGACCAGCGGATCGGTCAGCAGCAGCGTGTCCACCGCGCCCTCCTCCAACGCCGCCCGCACCGCCTCCAGGCCGTGCACCGCCCGACCGGTCAGCCGCGCCGACTCGTCGCGGAACCGCTGCACCACCGCGCGCCGCGCGTCCTGGTTCGCCCGTCCCGCCAGGTGCAGCACGGCCCGCTCCGGCGCGCCCTCCACCTCCACCACCAGGTGGCGGTACCGGCCGGGCAGCGCGACCCGCAGCGAGCGGCGCGCCGCCAACGGGCCCGCGAGCACCAGCAGCGGCGCGTCGAGGCGGTCCACCAGCGCGGTCGCCTCCTGCGCCACGTCGGCGAGTTCCTCCGCCGCCAGCCGCCGGTCCGGCCGCCGCGCGCCGACCGACGCCACGGCCACCGCCCGCCCGCTCGGGTCCACGCCGCGCAGCTCCGCGCCGTGCGCGTCCACCCGCACGACCACGTGCGGCAGCAACGGCTCCGACAGGTCCAGCAGCGGCAGCAGGTACGGCAACCCGCCGAACCGGGCCGTGTACCCGGACGGCGGCACCGGCAGCCGGCAGTCCACCAGCACGCGGCCCTCCGCGGCGACCAGCCCGCGACCCGCGCGCGGTGCGCCCGGCGAGGGGTCCTCCGCGAGGGCCGACCCGACGACCGCCAACAGCGACAGGTCCGCGCCGGCGCCCTCCAACTGGTCGCGGATCGCGCGCCACCGCAGGTCCACGTGGTCACTCACATCGAGGTACACCGACACGAACGGGCCATCCACTCCGATGACCCCGTGCCAGCCCGTGGTGTGCATTCGGTTCCCTCCCGGTCGCCGTTCACTCGGGAGGTACCCGTCAGGGGATCAGGGCAACCGTCCCGCGCGACGGCCGTGGGGCCGCGCGGCCCGCTGCTCGCACCGGACGCAGCCGAGCGCGAGCGCCACCGACGTGAAGCCGAGCAGCAGGTGCACCCCGTTGCCGAGCGGGCCCGCGTTGAGCGGACCGCCGGTGTCGCTCGTCGCGTACGCGAACACGACGAGGAACACCACGCCCAGCACGGTCCCCGCGAACCGCGCGGCCCGCACCCGGAACGCCGCCGCCAGCACCACCAGGCCGGTGGCCACGTGCAGCACGCCGAGCTGGGCGCGGCCCGCCACGAGGTCGGCCACGGCCCACACCACCAGCAGCGCGCCGAGCGCCAACGCCGCGCGCTGCGGCCAGGACAGGTCCGCCACGGCGATCACTCCTCTCGCTCGGTCACTCGTCATCGGCCCGGCCGCCCGTCGGCCCGGCCGCTCGTCACTCGTCGTCGAGCAGGCTGCGCAGGCGGGCCAGCGAACGGCTCAGCAGCCTCGACACGTGCATCTGGGACACGCCGACCGAGTCGGCGATCTGGCTCTGCGTCATGTTCCGGAAGAACCGCAGGACGACGATCCGCCGCTCCCGCCGGGGCAGGCCGCGCAGCATCGGGTCCAGCGCGTGCTGCAACTCGACCACCTCCAGCGCCGGGTCGTCGCACACCAGCCCGTCGGCGTTGTCGAGTTCGCCGCCGCCGGCCAGCTCGTCCAGCGACAGCAGGTGGTGCGCGGACGTGGCGTGCAGCCCCTCGTACACCTCGTCCAGCCCGATGCCCAGGTGCCGGGCGACCTCGGTCGGCTTGGGCGAGCGGCCGGTGCGGCGGGCCAGCTCCACGCGCGCGCCGTCGATGGCGACGCACAGCTCCTTGAGCCGGCGCGGCACCCGCAGCGCCCAGCCCTGGTCGCGCAGGTAGCGGCGGACCTCGCCGGTGATGGTGGGCACCGCGAAGGCGAGGAACTCGATGCCGCGTGCCGCGTCGAACCGGTCCACGGCGTGGATCAGCCCCAGCGCGGCGACCTGCCGCAGGTCCTCGACGTTCTCGCCGCGTTCGGCGAACCGGTCGGCGATGTGCCTGGCCAGCGGCAGGTGCTCGGTCACCAGGTGGTCGCGCAGCTGCGCGTAGCGCGAGCCGTCCCGCTGGGTCGCCGCCAGTTCCACGAACAGCGGCTGGTAGTCGACCGCGTTCATGCCCGGCACCTCAGCTCGACGTGCAGCAGGCCGTCCCGGTCCACCCAGGTGGCCACGGTGTCGGTCACCGAGCTGACGACCCGCCAGTACAACGAGTGGTGGTCGGGGACGGTCACGGCCGAGGAGGCGACCTGTGCGAGGAACCGCACCGAATCACCGTCCCGGACGAACCGGCAGGCCAGTTCGGCGTGCCGGGCCGCCTTGGCGATCAGGGTCGTGCACGCCTCGTCCACCGCGATGACCAAGTCGATGGCGAGCTCGGGAGTGGACCTGGCCAGCGCCCCGGCGACCGCTCGGACGGTGGACAGGTACGCCGGCCGCGCCTCCAGCCTGAGTTCCACTTCCGCGCTGTCCATGCATGGCGCATACCCGAGCGGTGACCCGGTTACACCCGCGTCCACACAGGACGGAGCAACGGAATCGTGAAAGCCGGACCCGGATGGAGGCGGGTGCGTCACGGTTGGTGAGCGGCCCCCGTGACGCCGGCCCGGACCGGTGCGGCGTGCCCGGTGCTACTTCAGGGTGGCGAGGAAGCTGGTCAGTGCCTTGGTGGTGAGGGTGAGGGTGGGGCCGGTGGGGTTCTTGGAGTCGCGGATGGCGGCGGCTTGTGCGGTGCGGGCGAGTTCGACGCAGTTGGACGCGGTGCCGCTGCGGCTGCTCTTGCGCCAGCGGGTGGTGGTGGGGTCCACGGTTACTCCCTCAGTGCTGCTTGAGACCGGCGAGGAAGGCGGTCAGGCCGTTGGTGGTGAGGACGAGCATGGGACCGCCCGGGTTCTTGGAGTCGCGGATGGCCGCGGCCTCCTCGGTGCGGGCGAGTTCGACGCAGTTCGACGTGTTGGTGCTGCGGCTGCTCTTGCGCCAGCGGGTGGTGGTGGGGTCCACGGTCACTCTCTCAGTGCTGCTTGAGGGCGGTGAGGAAGCTGGTCAGTGCCTTGGTGGTGAGGGTGAGGGTGGGGCCGGTGGGGTTCTTGGAGTCGCGGATGGCGGCGGCCTGTGCGGTGCGGGCGAGTTCGACGCAGTTCGACGTGTTGCTGCTACGGGTGCTCTTGCGCCAGCGGGCGGTCGTGAGGTCCACGGTCACTCCTTGATCAGTGCGGCGAGCAGGTCGGCCGTTGCACCCGGTGCAAGGCCGACTCCGAGAATATTGCGGAGAGCAAGGCGGTAACCCTCCAAGTCGGCGGGGTCTTCGAGGAACAGGCCGGTCACCTGGTTCTCGACGTGCACTATCGCCGGCTCGTGGCGGAACTCCAGGATCATGAACGAACCCCGCAACCCGACGTGTGGTCCCGCGTCCATCGGCACGACGACCACCGTGACGTTCGGGCGCTCGGCGGCGTCCTGGAGCTGCCGGAGTTGGCGGCGCATCACCGCTTGATCACCGACCTGGATGCGGAGCGCCGCCTCGTGGATCACCGCCAGGTACTGCGGGGCGTTGCTCCGGGACAACAAGGTCTGCCGCGCCATCCGCGCGGAGACCAAGGTGTCCAGCTCGTAGTCGGACACGGTCGGGTCGATGGCCTTCACCAGGGCACGGGTGTACTCGGCGGTCTGGAGCAGGCCCGGCACCATCAGCAGTTCGTAGTTGTGTATGCGCAACGCTTTGTTCTCGAAGTCGATGAGCGCGCGCCAGAGTTTCGGCAGCCCCGCCTGGCGTTCCCACCACCCCATCTCCTCGCCCTTGCGCATGAGGTCCAGCAGTTCTTTCCGGCGTGGCGCGGGCACCTTGTAGAAGCCGAGCAGGGAGGCCACGTCGTCGATCTGGAGGCCGCTCTTGCCGGTCTCCATGCGGCTGATCTTGCTGGCCGACACGCCGAGCATCGAGGCCACGTCCTCGCAGCTCAACTGGTGTTGCTCGCGGTATAGTCGGAGCGCGTTGGCGACCGTGCGGGACCGCACGGAGGTGTAGGCGTTACCTGGCATGTGGTTCATGCTGGCCATGCGGACTATGTTCGGCAATGACACGATTGGGCTATATATTGCACCGGTTGCAACGTGTCAGCGTGCCTTTATGAACGCACAAGAGCAGCTCGCGCACATGGCTCAGGTCCCGCTGCGCAAGAAATTCGTCATCCCCGCCGCCGATGGGGTCGGGCCGGCCAGCATCGAACTGACGCTGCCGCACGTCCGGGTCACCGACTCCGACGGCAGCGTGATCGCCATAACGCCCCGGCAGGCCGAGTTGGTGTCCGCCGCCCTCGACAACATCACCTCCTGGTTCGAGGACGTGCGCGACATCCCCGAGGACCTGACCGAAGGCTGACCGCGTCACCCGGCGCGCGTCACCCGGCCGGTGTCAGCAGCGGGTCGGCCCAGCCGCCGACCCGCTCGGGGCCGGGGCACGAGCTGACGTCGCCGTCCGGCGGCTCCAGGCCGAGCACCAGGCGGGTGACGCCGGCGACCGGCACCTCCACCAGTCGCGGTGTCCGGCCGGTCGCGGGGAAGTCCGCGGCCGGCCGGCCGTCGGCCAGCACGAAGAAGTCGAGCGGTTTGGTTTCCGCGGATTCGTCGGATATGCCGATCACCGCCGAGAACCGGTCATATTTCCCGTCGAGGGCGAATTCCACCCGGACCGAACCGCACCACGCGCCGGTGGCCGCCAGCGCGTGGTCGTGGGAGACGTTCCGCAAGCGCATCGGCCCGGTGGTCCACAGATTCTCGGTGGCGTCGTTGCGGACCGGGCGCAAATCCGTCAGCGAAATGGTGTTCGGGCGGGACGACGGGCCGGCGGGCGTGCTTCTCGGCGTGCCGGGCGCGGAGGTGGTCGTGGCGGCGGGCGTCGGGCCCGCGGTCGACGCGGGTGCCGGCGCGCCTTGGCTGCCGAGCACGATGACCAGGGCGAACGTGGCGACGCTCGCGCCGGCCAGCAGGGCGAGCAGGCCCGCCGAGGGCCTGTCCCGGTCGCGGGCGGCGAGGAGGGTGGCCGCGCCGATGACGACGCACACCACCGTGCCGGCGATTTTCAGCAGTGCGGTGGGAAATGTCAGAATGGCGATGAGCGCACCGGTCAGACCGGTGGCGGCACCGGCCCAGCGCGTCGCGGCAATGGTCGTCCTCGATGTGGTCGGACCACTTGTGGGGTGGTTGTCGGTTGAATCATCCCGGTGGTGCCGGCCATCCATTGCTCATGAATCCTTTCCGGTCGGCTGGTGACGCACAGTAGCACCGATCCGGGGTCGGCCAATACGCATGGAACGGTCTAGGCGGAGATCCCTATTTGTGCGGTTGTTGCGGGTGGAAATAGGGCGTCGGCACGGCCCGCGCGGGGCGTCAGATGAGCCCCTCCCGCAACGCGAACGCCACGGCGTGCGCGCGGTTGCGCAGCCGGAACCGGTTGGTGATGTCGTGCAGGATGCTCTTGACGGTCCGCTGCGAGTAGCACAGCTTCTCGGCGATCTCCCTGGTCTCGAACCCGTCGGCGACGAGCCGCAGCACCTCGGCCTCCCGTTCCGACATGCCCGCCATCGTCCAGCCGCGGGGGTGCAGCACGTCGCGCTGCAACCGGGACACCCGGTCCAGCAGCCTGCCCAGCAGGTCCGGCGGCAGCGCGCCCTGGCCCGCCGCGGCGGCCTTCACCAGGCGCACCAACGTGTCCGGGGTGGCGTCGCACCGCTGGACGACGGCCGACACGCCGCCGCCGACGACGTCCAGCAGCGCGGGGTCCGCGATGTCACCCGCGACCAGCACGACGTTCGGGCTGCCCGGCGCCTGGAGGCGGCGCAGCAGCCGCCGCGCCGCGCCGTCTAGCACCTCCAGCACCACCAGCGCGACCGGGGCGGGCTCGCCGGGCTCCACCAACCGGACCTCGGGCCGCGACCGCAGCGCGGTGGTCACCCCGACCCTGCTGATGGGGTCCGCCGCGTGCAGGACCACCACGATCCGCTCACCGTTCATGTCCGCTCCCGCCTCGCGACCCGCTCCCGGCTTCCGACTCCTCGGCGCCGCTGCCCGGCTCCCGGCTCCGATGCCCGGAACCAGCCCGGCATGCGCTCGCCGGCACCGACTGCGGGTCACCGGCTCCCGCCCGATCTGCGGCGTCGGCTTGTGGTGTCGGCCCTTCCTGGGCGACATCGTCGCCGGCCGACGCGGCCCGGCACCACGGGCTCAGGTCCCGAGGTGTCCCGGCTCGTCGCCCAAACCGGCCCGCTTCGCTCGGGACACCGCCTGCGCGCGGTCGGTGACGTGCAGCTTGCGCAGGATGTTCGACACGTGGTTGCGCACGGTCTTCGGGCTGAGCACCAGCACGCGGGCGATCGCGGCGTTGCCCCGGCCGACGGCCATCAGCAGCAGCACCTCCCGCTCCCGCGCGGTCAGCTCCGGGAACGCCGCCACCCCGAACCCGGCCGCGCCGCCGAAGTACGCCGACAGCCGCGCCGCGATCGCCGGGCTGAAGATCGCCTCACCCTCGGCGACCGCCCGCACCGCCCGCACGACCTGCTGCGGCCGGGCCGCCTTGAGCAGGTAGCCCAGCGCGCCCGCGCGCATCGCGGCGGACACCGAATCGTCGTCGTCGAACATGGTCAGCACCAGCACCCGCGCGCCGGGGTCGTGCGCCACGATGCGCCGCGTCGCCTCGACCCCGCCCAGGTCCGGCATGTTGAGGTCCATCACCACCACGTCCGGGCGCAGCGCGGCGGCCATCGCGACCGCGGCCGTCCCGCCGGACGCCTCGCCCACCACGGCCACGTCGGAAGCGGCGCTCAGCGCGGTCGACAGCCCGTAGCGGAACAGCGGGTGGTCGTCCACGACGAGCGCCCGCAGCGCCGGCGGCATCGCCCGCTCACACCGCGCCCGCGACCGGCAGGGCGACGGCGATCCGGGTGCCGCCCGCGGCGGCGCCCTCCATCGCCCACGTCCCGCCGACCTCGTGCGCGCGTTCCCGCATCGAGCCCAGCCCCACGCCGGCCGACGCGGCCCGGTCCGCGCCGCACCCGTCGTCCACGACCTCGACGTGCAGGCCGTCCGCGCACCACAGCCGGACCTCGCAGGTGCGCGCGCGGGCGTGCCGGACGACGTTGGTCAACGCCTCGCGGATGATCCGGTACGCCGCCACCCGCACGGCGACCGGCAGTTCCGGCAGCGCCGGGTCGACCCGGACGAGCACCCGCACCGGGTGCCGGTCCGCCAGCACCGCGACGTGCGCCCGGACCGCGCCGACCAGGCCGAGCGCGGCCAGCTCGGCAGGGCAGTCGCCGGTGGCCGGTGCGGCGGGGCGCGCGTCGGCGACCGGCCGGCCAGGGCGCGTGTCGGTGGTCGGTTCGGCTTGGCGCGTGTCGGCGGCCGGCTCCGCCTGGCACGTGTCGGCGACTGGTGCGGCAGGGCGCGCGTCGGCGACTGGTTCGGCGGGGCGGGTGTCGGCAGTCGGCTCCGCCGGGCGTGCGTCGGCGGCCGGTGCGGCAGGGCGGGCGTCGGTGATCGGTGCGGCAGGGGAGGCGTCGGTGATCGGTGCGGCGGGGCGTGCGCCGGCGGCCAGCCGCCGGACCTCGCGGGCGGCGTCGTGCGCCTCGTCCTCCAGCCGCGCCAGCAGCGACCCGGCCGCCGCCGGGTCGCGCGCCACCAGGTGCCGCGCCGCGCGCAGGCCGAGCGCGATCGCCGCGAGCGACGGCCCCAACCCGTCGTGCAGGTCCCGCAGCACCCGGCGGTGGGCCTCGTCGGCCGGGTCGGTGGACACAGCGGACCTGCGACGCATGCGCCCTCCCCCACCCGGCGGAACCCGGCTGCCCCGATTCGCTAAGAACGTCGGAGAACGGTCACCCCTCGTTTCAAAGAACCGACAGGTTCCCACGTTGGAAGGAATTGATCGCGCCGATGGTGACGGAATGACGTATCGCCGCGTCCGTTGCCTGCTCCATACGGTTAGCAGATGACACGGGAGGGTGGAAATGGGGCAGAGGGGCGGCGGGGCGGTCCTACAGGTTCACCCGACGAGGCTGTGCAACCTCAGATGCCTGCACTGCTACTCCAGTTCCGGGCCCGACGTCGCCGAGTCGGTGCCCATCGCCGTGTTGTCACAGGTCGTCGCCGACGCCGCCACCCTCGGGTACGACGTGCTGAACGTGTCCGGCGGCGAACCGTTCCTCTACCCGGAGCTTTCCGCCCTGCTGCGCGCCGCGCGGGCGACCGGAATGCGAACGACCATCACCACCAACGCGGTGGCGCTCACCCAGCGCCGCATCGGACTGGTGCGCGGACTGGTCGACCTGGTGGCCGTGTCGCTGGACGGCGACCAGGAGACCCACGACCGCATCCGCGACCAGGAAGGGTGTTTCGGCCGGGCGCTCACCGGCATCCGGCGGCTCACCGAGGCGGGCATCCCGGTCGGTGTGGTCACCACCCTCACCCAGCGCAACGCCACCCAGCTCGGCGACGTGGCGCTGGCGGCGTCGCGGTCCGGCGCGCTGCTGTTACAGGTGCACCCGCTGGAGCCCGAGGGCGCGGCGAGCCGCTTCCTGGCGGGTGAGCGGCCGGACGCCGTCGAACTCGCCTACGCGGCCGTCGAGCTGGGGCGCATCGCCGAGGAGCACGGGCTGTCCGTGCAGCTGGACGCCGTGCCGCGCACCGTGCTGGCCCGCCGGCCGGCGGCGTTCATGGCCGCGCCGATCGCCGGGTCGACGCCGCTGGGCCGGTGGCTGCCCCGGCTGGTGGTCGAGGCGAACGGCGCGGTCGTGCCCGTGTCCTACGGGTTCGACCGCCGTTACGCGCTGGGCAACGTGCACGAGCGGTCGTTGGCCGACCTCGTCGGGTCGTGGGACGCGTCGCCGTTCCGGGAGCTGTGCCGCACCACGTGGCAGCGGCTGGTGGACGGCCGCACCGGTCCGCTGATCCCCTGGTACGGGCACCTGGTCCGCGCGTCGCGTGCCCATCGACCAGCCGCCGCAGGACGTTGATTGTTTCGGCGGTGTGTCGATCGCGACTGATGTCAGTGACTGACATCAGTCGCGAGAACCGCTGGTCAATGCCGGTAACCGAGGTCGGCGGCCGGTGTGGTGGCAGCGTCGGCGGCCGGTGCCAGCGGTCGGTGTCGATGGCCGATGTCGGTGCCGGTGGCCGGTGCCGGTGGTCAGGCGCGTCCGGCGAGCAGCTCCGCCGCGCTCCTCGTGTTGATCACGCGGTCCGGTTCGACGCCGCACTCCTCGGCGCGCTCGCACCCGTAGGACAGCCAGTCGAGCTGGCCGGGCGCGTGGGCGTCGCTGTCGATGGCGAACGTGCAGCCCAGTTCCACCGCGAGCCGCAGCAGCCGCCCCGGCGGGTCGCGGCGCTCCGGCCGCGAGTTGATCTCCACCGCCGTCCCGTTGTCCCGGCACGCGGTGAACACGGCCTCCGCGTCGAACTCGGACTCCGGCCTGCCCCTGCCGGTGACCAACCGGCCGGTGCAGTGCCCGAGGACATCCACGTGCGGGTTGGCGACGGCGGTCAGCAGCCGCTCGGTCATCTCCGCCTTCGGCATCCGCAGCTTGGAGTGGACGCTCGCGACCACGACGTCCAACCGCGCCAACAGGTCCGGGTGCTGGTCGAGCGAGCCGTCGAGGAGGATGTCCACCTCGATGCCGGTCAGCACCAGGAACGGCGCGAGTTCGGTGTTCAGCTCGGCCACGACGTCGAGCTGCCTGCGCAGCCGCTCGGCGGACAGCCCGTTGGCGACGGTCAGCCGGGGGGAGTGGTCGGTCAGCACCATCCACTCGTGGCCCAGGTCGCGCGCCGCCTCGGCCATCTCGCGGATCGGGCTGCCGCCGTCGGACCAGTCCGAGTGCGTGTGGCAGTCGCCCTTCAGCAGGGCGCGCATGGCCTGCCCGCCGACCACCGGCTCGCGGAACCGCGACAGGTAGGCCGGTTCGCGGCCCTCCACCGCGTCGACGATCACGCCCGCCGTCGCCTTGCCGATGCCGTTGAGGTCGGTGAGCGTGCCGTCCCGGACCCGGCGCGCCAGGTCGCCCGCCGGCAGCGCCGCGACCACGTCGGCGGCCCGCCGGAACGCCCGCACCCGGTACGTGGGTTCGCCCGCGCGCTCCAACTGGAACGCCACCTGCCGCAATGCCCAGAGGGGGTCCACCCGGTCCTGTCTACTCCGCCCGCGTCCGGGACGCGCGTCAACCGGCCTCGGGGCAACGGAGGAGCGCGCCACCGCCACTGCCGGGCCGCCCGTGCCGCGTCCGCCGCCGGATGGCCGTGCCCCGCCTCGTCACCGGGCGGCGGGGCGCCGCCTCCGGACGGACGTGTCCGGGGCGCGCGCACTGGCAAGCTGGTGGCCGTGCGGCGGATGTCCTTGCCGGTGCTCGTCGTCCTCCTCGCCGGGTGCGGTGCCGACGGGCGGTTCATCGCCATCGACGACGTGCTGGTCCCGGCACCGCCGGTCGCCGCCGGCGGGCACGCGTCGACGGGCGCGTTCCACGTCGACTGCGGGCGCAACGAGGGCCGGCACCTCAGGCCGGCCGACCGCCTCGCCGTCGTGGACGGCACACTGTCGATATCGAGTCCGGCCGGTGGGCCGACCCTGCTTCGAGTGGAGATCCCGTGCCCGCAGACCGCCGGTTCCGGGTAGTGATCGCCGACGACGCGGTGTTGCTCCGCGAGGGCCTGGTCGGTTTGTTGCAGCGGTTCGGCCACACCGTGGTCGCCTCGGTCGGCCGCAACACCGACACCGCCTCGCACCGCGCGCACATCGCGTTCCCGGCGGCGGGCAGCGCGTGCCCCAGGGGCACCTTCCCGGTGCCGCGCCTGCGGGTCCGCGTGGCCTACGGCGTGCCGCCGGGCCGGCCGTTCGCGCTGGACAGCTTCCCCGAGCAGCGCCGCGACCCCCGGACGGACCACGCGATGTTCGTCAACGCCATGCCGGACGCGCTGATGGCGCGGATCACCGCGTGCGTCAACGAGGGCCGCACCTGCGCCTGACCGCGCTCCCCGCCGCCTGCCGGACCGAACACCGCTCGGCGACCACCGCGAGGCGGCCGAGGTGGGTCGCGATCGCCGTCGAGGTGGGTCGCGATCGCCTCGGCTCCGGGCCGTCACCTGCCGCGTGCCGGGCGCGTTCCGCGGTGAACCGGGCCGGTGCGCGCCTGCGGTCAACCGAACCGGGTCGCCGTCCGTGTTCGCGGGCAGGGGGGGCGACGAGAGGAGCGGGCGGATGGCGGCTTCGTGGGCCCGGAACCGGGAAGCCGCGGCCGACGAGGCGCTGATCCGGTCGCTCTACGCGGAGCACGGCCGGGCGCTGCTCGCCTACGCCACGAGGCTCACCGGCGACCGGGCGGCGGCCGAGGACATCCTGCAGGAGACGCTGGTCCGCGCGTGGCGGCACCCGGAGGTCCTGCTCAACGGCAGGGGTCCGGTGCGCGGCTGGCCGTTCACGGTGGCGCGCAACCTCGTCACCGACCGGATCAGGGCACGTGCCGCCCGTCCGAGGGAAGTGGCCGAGTCGCCCGCGACCTCGCCGGTGGAGCGCGACCACGCCGACTCCGTGGTGGACGCGGTGGTGGTGCTGGAGGCGTTGGACCGCCTGTCGTCGGACCACCGCGACGTGCTGCTGGAGATCTACTTCCGCGGGCGGAGCGTCGCCGAGGCGGCGGCGGCCCTGGGTGTGCCGCCCGGCACGGTCAAGTCGAGATCGCACTACGCGTTGCGCGCGCTGAGAGAGGTGTTCGTCGGACGACGGGCCGCGCTGGAGGGGGTGACCGGATGACCACGCACCACGACTCACAGCTGCTGGGCGCCTACGTGCTGGGTGCACTCGACGGGCCGGAGGTGCGCGCGGTGCGTGAGCACCTGGCGGGCTGCCCGGTGTGCCGCGCCGAGGAGCAGGAGCTGCGGGCCGTCGAGGAGGCCATGAGCGAGGTGCCGCCCGAACTGCTGCTCGACGGCCCGCCCGAGGGTGGCGACCCGGTGCTGCGGCGGGCGTTGCGCCAGGCCCGCGCGGAACGCGACCGCCGGGTGCGGCGTCGGCGGTTCGCGGTGGGGCTGGTGGCGGCGGCGGTCGCGGCGGTGGTGCTGGGCGGCGGGTTCGCCGCCGGCCGGAGCACCGCGCCCGCCGACCGGCAGGCGGTGTCGACGCCGCCCGCGCCACCCGCGCCGCCCGCGACCGGCACGCGCGACCGGGTGGGCACGGCGGTCGACCCGGTGACCGGCGCGCGGCTGACCGCGCTGCTCCAACCCGCGCCCGGCTGGGTGCGGGTGAACGCGTCGGTGGCCGGTGTCGCGCAGGACGAGCAGTGCCGGCTGTTCGTCGTGGCCAAGGACGGCACGCGGCGGGAGGCGGGTAGCTGGCTGGTGTCGCCGCTCGGGGAGCGGGAGGGCACGAACCTGGACGGCTCGGCGCTGGTCGCGCCCGAGGACGTCGTCGCGGTGGAGGTGCGCAACTTCGCGGAACGGCACATCGTCACCGTCCGGTTCTGAGGTCGCGCGGTGCCGGGGCCGTCCGCTTCCCGGAACCGCCCGTGCGCCCCGCCTCGCGGGCGGAGCGGGGCGCACGGTGTCCGCAGCGTGGGAGCCTGGTGTAAGGGCACACGATGCCCGCCGCATGGCAGCCGGTGTGAGGCGCACGATCCGCGATGCGTGCGACCGAGCGTAAGAGTGCGCCGTACTCTTAAGTGTCTGGCGTGTGGCGCGCGGTGTTCGCCACGTGGGCTCGGCGCGAGGCGGACCATCTGTATCGCGTGGCGATCACGCGTAAGCGTATGCCGTACTCCTAAGTGGCTCGGCGTGAGGTGCATGACGTCCGCCGTGTGACGGCCCGGTGCGAGTCGCACGATCTGCACGGCGTAGCGATCGAAGGTAGGCGTACACAATACGCCTACCTGGCCCGGTATGAGCGAAGCGAGCCGTCATCCGGCGGTGGATCGCCGAGCAAATGGCGCGCGAGCGGCACGCTTTCGATGTTCTGGCGGCTGCTGAGCCGCCGGCGCGGCCGGCGGTGGGCGACGGCGGGCCACGGCCTGGCGGCGGCCTGGCTGCGGCCTGGCTGCGGCCTGGCTGCGGCGATCGCGAGGACGGTGCCCGGACCCGGCGCGCGGAAGCTGGCGGCTTCATCGGCGCGTTCAAGTTCGCGGTCCGGGTCGTCCTTGCGGTGGGTGTCCACTGCGTGGCGACCCGGTGTAGGGCGCGCGATCTACGCCGTGTGCTGGCCGAGGGGGTGGATGCCGCACGTCTGCGTGCCTCCTCGGAGTGGGGCGGTCGATGTCCGCTGTGTGGCGACCGGGTGTGAGGTGTGCGATCTGCGCGCCGCAGCGACCAAAGTGAGCGTATGGCATACGCCTACCTGATCCGGCATGAGAAGCGCGCGGTGTTCGCCGTGTGGGGCCGGCGTGAGGCGGACCATCTGTGTCGCGTGGTGATCTCGCGTAAGCGTACGTCGTACTCCTAACTGGCTCGGCGTGAGGTGCATGATGTCCGCTGTATGACGGCCCGGTGCGAGTCGCACAATCTGCACGGCGTGGCGACCGGAGGTAGGCGTACGGTATACGCCTACCTGGCGGGTGTGAGTGAAGCGCGTGGATTTCCGTTGCGTGGTGACCCGTGTGGGGCGCGTGATCTACGTCGTGTGCTGGCCGAGGTGGGCGTATGTCGTACGTCTACGTGCCTCCGTGGAATGGGGCGGTTGATGCCTGCCGTATGGCGGCCTTGTGTGAGGTGCGCGACCCGCGCGGCGTAGTGACCGAAGGTTGGCGTATGGTATACGCCTACCTGGTCAGGCATGAAAAGCGCGCGGTGTCCGCTGCGTGGCGATCCGGTGTGGGGCGCGATCTACGTCGCGTGCCGGTCGAATTTGTTGGCCGACGGGTAGTCCATGATCACGTATGTCGGCGCGCCGTCCGGTCTGGTCGCCCTCGTCGACCTCAGGGCGGCCAGGCTGTGGTCGCCGCCCTTGCGACGGCGGGTGACGCCTCAGAGCGCGGCCGGGGTCCAGGGCCGCTGGGCCGCGGGCGTTGAAGTCGTGGATGACATCGCGGACGGTGTCCGGGGCGGCCGCGACCGGCCGTGTGTTCGACGGCGCGGGGGTCCCGGACGACGAGGCCGGGGATGATCATCGCCCGGCGCATCCGGATCGTGCCCTGCCTGCCCCGCCGCACGTGATCCGGCGGGCGACAGCCCTCGTCCCCGGTTGGTCGGCGTGCTCCGACCGGCTCGGCCACCGGCCTGTCCTCCTGCTCGGTGGCAACGTAGTCGCCACCGGGCAGGAGATCGCCACGGGCCGTCGACGGGATCTTCTCCGGCGTGTCCTCAACCTGATCGGGCGTGAGCGTACGGTATACGCTTATGTGGTTCGGTGTGTGACACGCGCGGCACTCGTCGAGTGGCGGTCCGGTGTGAGGCGCGTGGTGTCCGTTGCGCGGTGGCACGTGTGGGCGCTCGACCGCGCGGCGTCGGTGGTCAGGGTCGGAGTACGACCTTGCCGGTGGTCGCGCGGCTTTCCAGCGCGGTGTGCGCCGCGGCGGCTTCGGACAGCGGGAACGACGTCGTCAGCGGCGTGAGCCGACCGTCAGCCAGCGCCTTGAGCGCCGCCGTCTCCAGCTCCCGCAGGTTCATCTTCTTCAGGATGCGCGGCCCCACCGCGACCGACGCCGTCAGGCCACGCGCGTACAGGTCGGCGGTCTCGATGCGGGTCGGCTCGCCCGACGACCAGCCGAACAGCACGATCCGACCACCGACCCCGAGCAGTTCCAACGCCTGCCGCCCGCGCGTGCCGCCGACGCCGTCGAGCGCGACGCTCACCTCGCCGACCTCGGCCCGCACCACGTCCGCCCAGTCGTCGCGGGTGTAGTCCACGACCAGGTCGGCCCCGAGGTCGCGCACCGCCTCCAGCTTGCCGGTGCTCGCCGCGCCGACCACCCGCGCGCCGACGGCCTTGGCCTCCTGCACGAACAGCGCGCCCAGACCACCCGCCGCCGCGGGCACCAGCACCACGTCGTCCGGTGACAGCTCGGCGACGCGCAGCACGCCGTACGCGGTGCGCCCGGTCCCGATCATGGCCACCGCCGCGTCCTCGGTGACGTGGTCGGGCAGCTCGTGCAGCGAGGCGGCGTGCGCGACGGCCAGCTCGGCGTACCCGCCGTGGGCCGCGCCGAGGTGCGCCACGACCCGCTTGCCCAGCCAGCCCGCGTCGACGTCGTCGCCCAGCGCGGTCACCACGCCGGCCACCTCGCGGCCGGGTGTCATGGGCAGCTCGGGCACCGCGAACGGCCCGCCCGCGTCACCGCGGCGGATCGACGCGTCGAGCAGGTGCACGCCGGCGGCGCGCACGGCGACCAGCACCTGTCCGGCCTGCGGGCGCGGGTCGGGCGTCTCCTCGTAGCGCAGGTTCTCGGCCGGGCCGAACTCGTGCTGGCGGATGGCGTGCATCGTGCTTCCCCCTCGGGTCGTCGTTGATCGACACGGTAGGAGTTCGACTTGACTGGAGGTCAACTCCGAGCGATCCACGCCACTCCGGCCGGTCCGGGCCATCCAGCCGGGTCACGCGGTTCGGCCACCGACCCCGCCTGTAGCCCAACCCCGGCACGCGCTCGTACGTCCTCCACCGCGTGAAGCACTTCGACCACAACGCGTACTACCACCCGCTGCTGCTGGGGCACGTGCCACCGGGTGCGCGGACGGCGCTCGACATCGGGTGCGGGCACGGGGTGTTCGCGGGCAAGCTGGCCGCGCGCGGGCTCGCCGTGACGGCCGTCGACCGGGCCGTCGAGGCCGACGTTCCGGGGGTGTCGTTCCGGCGTGCGGACGCGCTGGCCGACGACCTCGGCGGGCCCTACGACTTCGTGTCGTGCATCGCCGCGCTGCACCACATGCCGTTCGGCACGGCCATCGCGCGGTTCCGGGACCTGGTCGCGCCGGGCGGCGTGCTCGCCGTGCTGGGACTGGCCAAGGAGAAGACCGCCCGCGACTGGGCGGTCAGCCTGGCTTCGCTGCCGTTGAGCCTCGCCGTGCGCCTGGTGCGCGACGACCCCGTGGACAGCGCGCCGGTGCGCGACTGGTCCATGTCGGTCGACGAGATCAAGGCGGGCGCGGAGCGGTTGATCCCCGGCGCGCGGGTTCGACGCCACCTGTACTGGCGGTACTCGCTGGTGTGGTCCAAGCCGCGCGCCGATACCCGATAACGGGTTAATGCTTTGACGGCGGGACGGTTCCGGGGCGATAGTTCCGTCGGCCGACGAAAAAGGGGGTGACGTGGTGAAAACCGAAGTGTCCGACTGGACCGGCGCGGCGACGCGCGTGTTCCGCGAAGTGCCCTCCACAGCGCCGCCGACCTGCGCATAGGCCCGTTTCGGCGTGCGCCTGGGCGGGTGTCGGCGGGCAATTGTCGGCACCTTGCGCTTTTCGTCGTGGCGATGTGCGCGGAATGCCGCGCCCCGCGACGCCCCGACCTTCATGGGGTGGGTCGGGACGGAACCCCGGCACGGCGGGGTCGGTGACTCCTGTCCGGACGGGAACGGGTCCGTGCGCCCGTCCCCACCCCGGTCCGCCCCTCGCCTCGCCCCCCGGTCCCTCCTCGCTCCCACCCCCGGTCCACCCTCCGGTTTGCCCTCTGTGACGGTCGGGTAGCCGAAGGTCGTCCGGAGCCCGGCTGGCGGGCTCCCGTGGTCCTCGTGGGAGGGCGTGATGACCCACTCGACCGTCGGTCGTGTCAAGGTCGCGGGACTCCAGCCCGCCCAGGTGCTGGCGGGCCTGCTCGGCGTGGTGTTCCTCGTGGCCGGCATCGCCGGTTTCGTGCGGACGGGGTTCGGCGACTTCGCCGGCGAACACCACTCGATGCTGCTCGGTTTCGCGGTCAACCCGCTGCACAACGTGATCCACCTGGCGTTCGGCGTGCTGGGCCTGCTGATGGCCACCGGCTCGGGGCTTGCCCGGCTGTACGGCTGGATCGTGTTCCTGGCCTACGGCGCCGTGCTGGTGTGGGGTCTGATGCTGGCCGGCGTCGTGTCGGCCAACCCGGTCGCGGGTCTGGGCAACCCGCTGGCGCTCAACACCAACGACAACTGGCTGCACCTCGGCCTCGCCGCGGTGGGCCTGCTGATCGCCGTGCTGCCCGCGCGGCGGAAGCTCGTGACGGAGCAGGACGCGGCGCCGGTCGCGCCGCCCGCCGACCAGCCCGTCCACCGCTCGGCGGACGAGCCGGTCACGGAGCCGGTGCGCGGTGAGAGCATCCGCGACCCGCGGACGATGCCCGTCCAGCGGGACCAGGAGGGCCGCCTGCACGAGGCCGACCCGCACGGCCACCACGCCGAGCGGGAGCCGCGCGTCGAATCGGCCGACCCGACCGTCTCGCCGCGCCCGGTCCAGCCGATCGACCCGGCCATCGCCGAACAGCACAAGGCACGGCACTACCGCTGATACGCCGCCACCGGATGACCGTTTGCGTTGATGTCAGTCACTGACATCAACGCAAACGCCTGTTTCCCCGGAAAGAACGGCGCGTCCGGCGCAGCGCGGTCGACGCGGCGGCAGGCGGCCTGATACCGGTCACCGACATCAGCGACGACCGTGCCACCCAAGAAAACCGAGGCGTTGTCGCCGCGCGGTTGACGGCACGGGTGCGGACCGCGTCCGGGGTGGAGCCTGGCATCCTGGACGGCGATGTCGACATTCGCGCAGTGGACGCCCGCCGTGCTCGCCCTGGTCGTCGTGGCCAGCCCCGGTGTCTGGCGGTGGAGCCGCACGACGATCACCATCGCGCACGAGGGAGGGCACGCCCTGGTCGCGCTGCTCACCGGCCGCCGGCTGGAGGGCATCAAGCTCAACGCGGACACCTCCGGCGTGACCGTGTCGCGCGGCAGGCCGACCGGGCTCGCCGTGATGCTGATGTACCTGGCCGGGTACGTGACGCCGTCGCTGCTCGGGCTCGGCGCGGCGGCGCTCGTGACCGTCGGGCAGGTGCGCCCGCTGCTGTGGGCGACGGTCGTGCTGCTGGTCGGGATGCTGGTGATGATCCGCAACCTGTTCGGCGTGGTGTCGGTGGTGGCGACGGGCGGGGTGATGTTCGCCGTGTCCTGGTACGCCACGGCCGAGTGGCAGGCGGCGTTCGCCCTGTTCGTGTCCTGGTTCCTGCTGTTGGGCGGGGTGCGGCCGGTGGGCGAGTTGCAGAGCCGCCGCCTGCGCGGGCGGGCGCCGAACTCCGACGCCGACCAGTTGGCGCGCATCACCCGCGTGCCGGGGTTGCTGTGGGTGCTGCTGTTCGCGGTCGTCACGATCGGGGCGCTGGTGCTCGGCGGGCGGATGCTGCTGCCGTTCTGATCCGGCCGGCGCGGGTGTCGCCGAGGCGTTGCCGGGGAAGGACGTGCCGCCCGGCGACCTGTCCGGTGTGACCGGTTCGATCGGACTGCTCGGCACGCGACCCGGCGACGAGCCGGTGCGCGACTTCGGGTGCGTTGCCCGACCGGGGTGACGTGGGACGCGGTGGCGGAGGGCGTGCGCACCGAGGTTCAGGAGTTGCTGCGCGGGTAACCCCGCCACATGGTCAGCATCGGATACTTCCTCTCCTGTGAGGAGCACGGGCCGCGCGAGCTGGTCCGGCAGGCCAGGCAGGCCCAGGACGCCGGGTTCGGGCGGCTGTGGATCTCCGACCACTTCCACCCGTGGAACGACGAGCAGGGCCAGAGCCCGTTCGTGTGGTCGGTGATCGGGGCGCTGTCGGAGGTGACGACGCTGCCGATCACGACCGCCGTCACGTGCCCCACGATGCGCACCCACCCGGCCGTCGTCGCGCAGGCCGCCGCCACGGCCGCCGTGCAGTGCGAGGGCCGGTTCGTGCTCGGCGTCGGCTCCGGCGAAGCCCTCAACGAGCACATCCTCGGCGACCCGTGGCCGTCCGCGCCGCGTCGCCTGGAGATGCTGGAGGAAGCCGTCGAGGTGATCCGGAAGCTGCACACCGGCGAGGACGTCGAGCACCGCGGCAGGCACTACACCGTGGAGAACGCCCGCGTCTACACGCTGCCCGACGAGCCGGTGCCGATCTACGTGTCGGCGTTCGGTCCCAAGGCGGCGACGCTGGCCGGGCGGATCGGCGACGGCCTGTGCAGCACCAAGCCGGACGCGTCGCTGGTGCGGAAGTTCCACGAGACCGGCGGCCACGGCAAACCGACGCAGGCCGGGTTCAAGGTGTGCTGGGCGCCCACCGCCGAGGAGGGCGCGGCGACCGCGTTCCGCCTGTGGCCCAACGAGCAGCTGCCCGGTGAGCTGGCCCAGGTGCTGCCCACGCCGCGGCACTTCGAGCAGGCGTCGACCCTCGTCACGGAGGAGATGGTGGCGGGCGCGCTGCCCGTCGGCCCCGACCCCGAGCCGTACGCGAAGGCGGTGCGGGAGTACGCCGACGCGGGGTTCGACGAGGTGTACGTGCAGCAGATCGGTCCCCGCCAGGGGGAGTTCTTCGAGTTCTGGGCCCGCGAGGTGGCCCCCTTGATCGACGGAGGTGCGCGATGACCGCGGCGGGTACGCCCGATCCCGACACGACCGAGCCCGGCCTGACCGATCCGGAGACGACCGATCCCGACGAGCGGCCGCTGGACGAGATCGAGCAGCTCGACGAGGACGAGCTGAACCGCGACCCGCTGGAGGAGGGCATGGACCCGCCCGAGCGGTGGTCGGCCGCCGACCGGCGTCCCACCCCCCGTGAGCTGCGGGAAGGGGAGACGCTGGACGAGCGGCTCGCCCAGGAGGAACCCGACGCGCAGGGGTAACCCGAACGGGGGCAGGAACGTTTGTCCCACCCGTCCGCCGGGGTACGCCGTGATCAGCACCTGAAACGACTCCAGCAGGGGGTATTCCCGAGATGACCAGCACCGCGCGCCTGCCCAAGCCCGTGACCGACGTCTGGGACTGGCAGAAGGAAGGGCTCTGCCGAGGCCGCGACAGCGCCGTCTTCTTCCACCCGGACAACGAGCGCGGCTCCGCCCGCGCGGCACGCGAGGAGAAGGCCAAGCAGCTGTGCGGTCGCTGCCCGGTGCTCCGCGAGTGCCGGGAGCACGCCCTGGCCGTCCAGGAGCCGTACGGCGTCTGGGGCGGCATGGGCGAGGACGAGCGCCGCCGCATCATCGCCGCCGCCCGCCGCCGGGTGGCCGCGTGACCGTGGTCGCGACGACGCGACCCCCGTCGGCCGGCACGCCCCCTGCGACAGGCCCGGACCCCGCGCCCGCACGGAGTCCGGGCCTGCCGTCGCAGGCCGTCCGCTCCGGGCCGACGGTGGTGGCCCCGGCGAGCGGTGGGTCGACGACTCCGCGACCGGTCGGGCCACCGGTGTCCGGTCACCCGGTCGCCGGCACGGTGGGCAGGCCCACGATCCCGGCACGGACGACGCGCGTGACCTCGGGTATCCACCCGCACACGGGACGTCACCGGGAATGCGCGGCCACAACCGGGAAATGCCCGGCCACAACCGGGAAACCCGCGAGAACGGCAGCCGCGCGCGAGCCCGAGGGCGTCGCGCGCGGCGATACGGCGCCTCCGCGAAGGCCGTGGCGCAGGGCAACACCATGGCGGCGCAGGGCGACACCATGAAGGCCCCTGCTCAAGGCGACTTCGTGCGGGCTGCCACTCCGCGCACCGTCGAAGCCGCTACTCCGTGAGCCCGTCGCGCAGCTGCCGCAACGTCTTGGCGAGCAGCCGCGACACGTGCATCTGCGAGATCCCGACCTTCTGCGCGATCTGCGTCTGCGTCATGTTGCCGAAGAACCGCATCACGACGATCTTCCGCTCCCGCTCCGGCAGCTTCTCCAGCAGCGGGTGCAGCGCCTCGCGCTGCTCGATCGCCTCCAGCTCCGGGTCCTCCTCGCCGAGCGTGCTGCCCAGCGAGATGGAGCTGTCGTCGGCCACCAGCAGGTCGTCCAGGGACGCGCTGTGGTAGGCGTTGCCCGCCGCGAGCCCCTCGTGGATCTCCTCCCGGCTCAGCCCCAGGTGCTCGGCCAGCTCCGACGGCGTCGGCGCGCGGCCGAGCTGCTGGGACAGCCGCGCCGACCCCGCGTTGATCGCCAGGTGCAGCTCCTTGAGCCGCCGCGGCATCCGCACCGACCACGACGAGTCGCGGAAGTACTTGCGGACCTCGCCCATGATGGTCGGCACGGCGAAGGACAGGAAGTCGCTGCCCCGCTCCGGGTCGAACCGGTCCACCGCGTTGATGAGCCCGACCGTGGCCACCTGCACCAGGTCGTCGTACGGCTCGCCGCGGTGGCCGAACCGGCGGGCGATGTGCCTGGCCACCGGCAGGTGCTCGGTGACCAGCTCGTCGCGCAGGCGCTCCCGCTCGGGGTCGCCGGGCGCGGTCGCCGCCAGGCGCACGAACAGCGGCGCCAGGTGGTCGTAGTCCCCTTGCGAACGCGTGGTGCCCCCGTTGTCGGATGCCGTCACGCCGTCCCCTGCGAGCGCTTGACGAGGTCGATGTGCACCTCGTAGGCGTCGTTGCGGGGCGCCACCCAGGTGGTGACCGAGTCGACCAGGGCGCTGAGCACCCGCCAGCCGAAGCTGTCCCGGTCCGGCGGCGCCGAGCGCTTCGAGCCGACCGTGGTGAACACCTGCACGGCACCGCTCACCACGATGAACCGGGCGCTGAGCACGGCGCTCGGCTCGGCCAGCGAGATGAGCGTCGAGCACGCCTCGTCCACCGCCAGCTTCAGGTCCTCGATCGAGTCCAGGTCGAAGTCCTGGCGCATGGCGATGTCGGCCGCCACCGCCCGGACGATCGACAGCTGGGTGGGATCGGCGGCCATCCGCAACTCCACCCCGGCCAAGGGGTCATCCGAATCGCCGCTCAGCGGCTCCGTGTGCGACACGCTCACCTCATCGTCCGTTTCTGTCTCGGCGGTGCTGAAGCTATCGGTACCCGAACTGATCGAACCTCACACGTGTAACGCCCGCCCGTCCTGGGAAGACTTCTTGTTGCGCCCACGGGGAGGCCCTTTGACCGATCGACTCGCGGACCACCACTGGCGGGTGGAGATCCCGGCCGACGCCGCACGGCTCTCACTGGTCCGCACCCAACTGGACAGGTGGCTGGTCGCCGCGGGCGTGCCCGAGGACGACCGGTACGACCTGATCATCGCGGTGAACGAGGCCGTGAGCAACGCCGTCGAGCACGCCTACGCGGACGACGCGCCCGGCCCGGTGCGCGTCGAGGCCGACGCGCGCCCGGACGGGTCCGTGCGCGTGGTGGTGTCCGACGAGGGCCGCTGGCGGGTGCCGCCGGTCGAGCTGTCCGACCGGGGCCGCGGCCTGCTGCTGATGCGCGAGAACGTGGACGAGGTGCTGGTGGAGCGCGCCGCCGACGGCACCAGGGTGACGCTCGTGCTCAACCCGGACCACACCGCGGGCGGCACCTTCCGCCCGCCGCCGACCGACCAGGTGCTGGTGTCGGTGCGGGCCGGGTGGGTGGAGGTCGTCGTGGTCGGCGACGTGCCTGCGCGGGCGGGCCCGTCCGTGCGCCGCCGCATCCTCACCGCCGCCAGGGGCGGTTCCGTGCCGATCGTCGTCGACCTGCGCGGGCTCGGCGCCCGCAACGAGGGGATGGTGCGCAGCCTCCGGGGGATCGCGGAGGCCGCGGCGATGGCGGGCAACCGGGTCGTGGTGCGCGCCCCTGGTGACGGGGCGGCGCACGCGGCGCTCGTCGCCGCCGGTGTGGACCAGGTCGTGGACCTGGTGGCGCACGCTAGCCCGCAGCCGGCTCGCCGTCCGCCGCCAGCGCCTCAGCCACCGAGCCGTACACGCTGAACACCTCGCCGAGGCCGGTCGCGGCCAGCGGCCGGGTCACGGCCCGCTCGACGGCGACCACCCGGAACGCCGTGCCGCGGCGCTTGGCGTGCTGGGACGCCTCCACCAGCACCGCGAGGCCGGCCGAGCCGAGGAAGCTCACCGACGACATGTCCAGCACGAGCGTGGCGGCGTCCTCCATCCGGCCGAGGACGTCGGCGCGCAGGTCGGGCGCCGTGAGCATGTCGATCTCCCCGGTGGCGGCGACCACCGTCACTCCGTCAACCGGTCGTTCGACCGAGCGGACCACCCGCCCGGCGCGTGCGTCGTCGGAGGCGGACCCGGCTCCGCTCGTCGCCACGACGTTCGGATCCTGAACCGTCACGAGGGACTCCTCTTCACCTGTTACCGCTGGGGAGGGAAGCCCAGGCGTGCGGACGCGCCGAGCACGAAATCGCAGCGTGGCGGCACTGGAGGCCCGTAAGCCGGAGCTTCCCCGGCGCGGCTGTTGGCTCAACCGCTGCGCCACCCACCGTACGGAGCCCGCGTGGGCGCCACAAGCGGGCAGATGGCGTCTTGATCAGCTCCAGTGTAATCGCGGCGTCGGCGTGCGGCCGTCGGCGGACGGTGAGCGGTCCGCCCGACGTGTCGTCGGCTACACCTCGGGGGAAGGTCGTCGCGCAACTCGGCGACCGAACCGCCCGATGAACGCGGTGCGCGGCGGAACGGGGGTGGCGGACGCCACAGTTCGCGCAGAATCCGGGGCAGGGGTTAACGCCGCGAGGGGCGCGGCCGACACCCCTGGTGGAGGGATTGTGATGAGCACCAGAACGGAAACCGAGTCCGAGCCCGCGAAGCGCAGGGCGGCGCGCGCCGTCCCGAACGGCGCGGGAGCGCTGCCCACCGCCCCGTGCAGCGTGGTCTGGAGCAAGGGCCACGCGTACGTGCTCGAAGGTTTCCGCGCCCGCTGGGTCGGGGTGGACGACCGCGGACGCCCGCACGCGCTCAGCGGCGAGCAGTTGCAGCGGCGCGGGTGGAGCCGGACCCGGTCGCACTGACCGCCGCGTCGGGCCGCGGGCGACCGCACTGGGGAGTCGCACGCGTGGCCCGACCGCGTCATCCGGGCCCGCCGGGGTCGCGGGCGCACCCCGCTCGTGACCTCCCGGCCCGCCGCGCTTGATCCCCGGCTGTACCGGTTCAGCGCCGACCCGCCCGGTGAGCCCGCCGTACCGCGCCGGGCCGGGCCCAAATACAGTTCCGGTGTGCCGCGAGATCCCGCCGACCGGCTGCTGACCATCCCGAACGCGCTCAGCGTGCTGCGGCTCCTCGGCGTGCCGCTGTTCCTGTACCTGCTGCTCGGCCCGCACGCCGACGGCTGGGCGCTGGTGGTCCTGGTGGCGGCGGGGCTCTCGGACTGGCTGGACGGCAAGGTCGCGCGCTGGCTGGACCAGATGAGCCGCCTGGGCGCGCTGCTCGACCCGGCCGCCGACCGCCTGTACATCCTGGCCACGCTCGTGGCGTTCGTGGTGCGCGACATCGTGCCGTGGTGGGTGGCGGCCGTGCTGGTGGGCCGCGAGCTGGTGGTCGGCGCGTGCCTGCCGGTGCTCCGGGCGCGCGGCTACGGCCCGTTCGAGGTCAGCTACCTCGGCAAGGGCGCCACGTTCAACCTGCTGTACGCGTTCCCCATGCTGCTGCTCGCGCAGGGCACGTCCACCGCCGCCCAGGTCGCCCGGCCGGTGGCCTACGCGTTCATGGTGTGGGGCAGCGCGCTGTACCTGTGGTCCGGCGCCCTGTACGTCTACCAGTTCTTCCTGGCGCTGCGCAGACCGCCGGGGGTCGCGCCGGTCTGAACCGGTCGTGGGAAGATCCGGCAGCGAAGATCCACCGTCATGAAGGAGCGCACCGCGGTGATTCCCGAGGAGCTCAAGTACACCGAGGAACATGAGTGGGTGCTGCGCACCGGTGAGGACACCGTGCGCGTCGGCATCACCGACTACGCCCAGGAGCAGCTTGGTGAAGTCGTGTTCGTCCAGCTCCCGGAGCTCGGCGAGCAGGTGACCGCGGGCCAGACGCTCGGTGAGGTGGAGTCCACCAAGAGCGTGTCGGACCTCTACGCCCCGCTCGCGGGCGAGGTGGTGGCCCGCAACGACTCGCTCGACCAGCAACCGGACCTGGTCAACACCGACCCGTACGGCGAGGGGTGGATGGTGGAGCTGCGGTTGGCGGACCCCGCCGCGGTCGACGACCTGCTCGACGCCGCCGCGTACCAGGAGCTGGCGGCCGCGGAGTGACGTCGATCTTCCGGAAGCTCTTCGGTCGGTGGGGGAGCCGCTCCTCGGACCAGGGGTCGGGCACGATAGGTTCTAGCGGTCTCGACGGTTCCAGCAGCAGGAGGAGAGCTCAGGTGAGCACGAACGACGGGCCAGGCGTTCCGCCCGAGCAGTCCCCGGAGCGGACCTCCGTTTTCCGGGCGGACTTCCTCGCCGAGGTAGAGGGCGCCGAAGCGCCCGCCCAGGAGCCGGCGGTCGCCGGCGTCGACGCGCTGCCGGCGGGGTCCGCCCTGCTCGTGGTCAAGCGCGGTCCGAACGCGGGTTCGAGGTTCCTGCTGGACCGGGACACCACCAGCGCGGGCAGGCACCCCGACAGCGACATCTTCCTCGACGACGTGACGGTGTCCCGCCGGCACGCCGAGTTCCGCCGCGAGGGCGGCGAGTTCGTGGTGATCGACGTGGGCAGCCTGAACGGCACCTACGTCAACCGCGAGCCCGTCGACCAGGCGGTGCTCGCCAACGGCGACGAGGTGCAGATCGGCAAGTTCCGCCTCGTGTTCCTGACCGGTCCGGGCGCCGGGGGTCAGGGGGCGCAGTGACGGCGGCCGGGCGGCCACAGCGCGGGGGTCTGAGCATCGGCGCGGTGCTCGCGCAGTTGCGATCGGACTTCCCCGACGTCACGATCTCCAAGATCCGTTTCCTGGAGTCGGAGGGCCTGGTCCGCCCGGCGCGCACTGCCTCGGGGTACCGGCAGTTCACCGCGGCCGACGTCGAGCGGCTGCGGTTCGTGCTGGCCGCGCAACGTGACCGGTACCTGCCGTTGAAGGTCATCAAGGAGCACCTGGACGCGGTGGACGCGGGCGGGTCCGCCCGCGCGTTGCGCGCGGTCGACGGGGTGGCTGCCGGTGGTGCGGCCGCGGTCGGTGCGTCGGCGCTCGGTGCGGCTGCGGACGGTGTGGCGGTCGACGGCGCGGTGGTCGATGGCGCCGCGGTGGCCGGTGGTGCGTCGGCGGTCGGTGGTGTGGCGGCCGGTGGCGTCCGTGCCGGTGTCGGTGGTGTGTCCCCGATGAGGCAGGTCGTGGAGCCGCCGGCGGGGCAGTCGTCGTTCCCGGCGGGGTTGTTCGCGGACCAGTGCGCGGCCCGGTTCGCGGCGCCGGCCGGGTCCCGGATCAGCCGGGAGGAGCTGCTGGCCCGGTCCGGGCTCGACCCGTCGGTGCTCGCCGAGGTGGAGCGGGCCGGCCTGATCAGGGCCGGTGTCTACGACCAGGACGCGGTCCAGGTCGCCCTCACCGTCCGGGCCATGACCGAGCGCGGGCTCGAACCGCGCCACCTGCGCGCGTTCCGGGCCGCCGCCGACCGCGTCGTGGGGCTGGTCGACCAGGTCGTCCCGCACCGGGCGGGCGCGGACGAGGTCGCGCGTGAAGTCGCCGCGCTTTCCGTAACGCTGCACACACTGCTGGTGAAGACGGGCCTCCGCGACGTCGCAGGTGGTCGGGTTTCGCCCAGGTGAAGCCGTGTCCGCATTGTGATCCGGTGGTACCCGGTGGTTGCGCACAGAGCCCGCTTGGCGGGTAGCGTCGAAACTGGAGATGGGAGATCCTCGTTCGGAACGGGGACGCCAGAATTTCAGCGCGCTGAGGGAGGCGAGACCCGATGAGCGAGATGCGCGTCGTGGGCGTGCGGGTGGAACTGCCCGCCAACCAGCCGATCCTGCTGCTGCGCGAAACCGAGGGGGAGCGCTACCTGCCGATCTGGATCGGGTCGGTCGAGGCCACCGCCATCGCCCTGGAGCAACAAGGCGTCCGGCCCGCGCGGCCGTTGACCCACGACCTGCTCAAGGACGTGATCGGGGCGTTGGGGCGGCAGCTGGAGCAGGTCCGGATCACGGACCTCCAGGAGGGCACCTACTTCGCCGAGCTCGTGTTCGACGGTGACGTCCGGGTGTCGGCCAGGCCCAGCGACTCGGTCGCGCTGGCCCTGCGGATCGGGGTGCCGATCCACGCCGAGGAAGCCGTGCTGGCGGAAGCCGGCCTGATCATCCCGGACGAGCAGGAGGACGAGGTCGAGAAGTTCCGCGAGTTCCTCGACTCGGTGTCGCCGGAGGACTTCCGCGGCGCGGACACGTGAGGCCGGGGCTGCCGGGCTCGGCCGCGTGAGGTCGGTATCGCGGCCCGGTGAGGGTTCGGTGCGGCAGGGTGTCGAAGCGTAAAAGCGTCCTCGCCGGACGGGCAGGCCATACGGGGAGAACACGGAGCCGGAGGTCTGCGCGGGCGGCGCGCGGCGCGCCGAGGGCGTGTTGCCGGCGGGGCGCCTGGCGCGGCAGTGGTGTGGGTGGGTGACGGAGCGGGGACCACGGGGTGCCGGTCCATCCGCGAAGTGGAGCGGCCCCCCGTGGCGTGTGCGGTGCGTTGTGGATCAGCCCCGCGTGCCACCCCCCGGTGTCACACCTCTGGATTACACAACGTCAGTGGTGTTGCGCTAAACGATCACTAAACGTCACCCGAATGGCTTACATCGGCCGACTCTCTCAACCTCAGGTTGAGGTTGAGGTGCGACACGCTCAGCGCGTCGCGTTGACCTGCCCCCTAGGCGGTCTTACCGTCGAACTCAGGTGAATTGCCACGGTGTGATTCGAGCACCGCTGGCGGCTTCACGTTGGTCGCCGGCTGTGCAGCCGGACCGAGGGGAGGCAGGCGTGGTCGAGGAAGCGCCCATCCGGGCCGGGACCGGCGAACAGGGTGAGCTGTTCCCGGACTCCTCGCTGCCGGACGAACTCGTCGGCTACCGGGGGCCCGCCGCGTGCCAGATCGCCGGCATCACCTACCGCCAGCTCGACTACTGGGCCCGCACCGGACTGGTCAACCCGACCATAAGGAGCGCGCACGGGTCCGGCAGCCAGCGGCTGTACTCGTTCAAGGACATCCTCGTCCTGAAGGTCGTCAAGCGGTTGCTGGACACCGGGGTCTCGTTGCAGAACATCCGGGTCGCCGTCGACCACCTGCGGCGGCGCGGGGTGCAGGACCTGGCGCGCATCACGTTGTTCAGCGACGGCACGACGGTCTACGAGTGCACCTCGCCGGAGGAGGTCGTCGACCTGTTGCAGGGCGGGCAGGGGGTGTTCGGGATCGCGGTCAGCGGCGCCATGCGGGAGATCAGCGGCACGATCCACGAGTTCCCCGCCGAGCGCGCGGACGGCCTGGAGGTCGACGAGGCGCCCAACGACGAGCTGTCGCGGCGGCGGCGCACCAGGGCCATCGGGTGACGCGCCCGCCTGAGATCCGCGTCGCCTCCGCGGCTTCGCGGTCCGGCCCGCCGGGTACCATTCGCGGGTAGTCGCTTTATCCCGTGCGGGAGAGTCCGAGTCCGTCTCGGCGCCGAAGGAGCAAATCCTCCCCGGAACCTCTCAGGCGCAAGGACCGCGCGGGTGAGACGCCTCTGGAAAGCGGGTCGGGCCACCGACCCCGCCGACGGTGCAAGCCCGCACGCCGGGTGAAGCTCTCAGGCGCCCGGTTCGGGCGGAAGACAGAGGGGGAGGGCAACGGCACCAGTGTTTCCGCAGAAGGAAACGGCCCGGCCCCGGAGGCGTATCAATGACGCAGGACCGCATCCCCCTCGCTGCTCTTGAGCACGGCACGCCGTTCGCCGACCGCCACGTCGGTCCCCGACCCGCCGAGTTGGCGCGGATCCTCGACGTCATCGGCGTCGGGTCGTTGGAGGAGTTGGCGCAGCGCGCCGTGCCGGAGTCGATCCGCGAGCGGGACCTGGTGCTGGGCCTGCCCGCGCCGGCCACCGAGACCGAGGCGCTGGCCGAGCTGCGCGCGCTGGCGTCCCGCAACCGCCCGCTCAAGCAGATGATCGGCCTGGGCTACCACGGCACCGTCACGCCGCCGGTGATCCGCCGCAACGTGCTGGAGAACCCGGCCTGGTACACGGCGTACACGCCGTACCAGCCGGAGATCTCGCAGGGGCGGCTGGAGGCGTTGCTGAACTTCCAGACCGCGGTGGCCGACCTGACGGGCCTGCCGCTGGCCAACGCGTCCATGCTGGACGAGTCGACGGCCGCCGCCGAGGCGATGACGCTGGTCCGCCGGGCGGGCAGGCACAGGTCGAACCGGTTCGTGGTGGACGTCGACACGCTGCCGCAGACGCTGGCCGTGATCGGGACCCGCGCCGAGCCGCTGGGCATCGAGGTGGTCACCGCCGACCTGTCGCAGGGCCTGGAGGGGCTGGGGCTGGGCGGCGACTTCTTCGGCGTCCTGCTGTCCTACCCCGGCGCGTCCGGCGTGGTCCGGGACCAGGCGGCGCTGGTCGAGGAGATCCACGCGGCCGGCGCGCAGGTCGTCGTCGCGGCGGACCTGCTGGCGTTGACGCTGCTGCGCCCGCCCGGCGAGATCGGCGCGGACGTCGTGGTGGGCACGAGCCAGCGGTTCGGCGTGCCGATGGGGTTCGGCGGGCCGCACGCCGGGTACATGGCGGTGCGGCAGGGGCTGGAGCGGCAGCTGCCGGGCAGGCTCGTCGGCGTGTCGGTGGACGCGGACGGCTCGCCCGCCTACCGGCTCGCGTTGCAGACGCGTGAGCAGCACATCCGCCGGGAGAAGGCGACCAGCAACATCTGCACCGCCCAGGTGCTGCTCGCGGTGATGGCGTCGATGTACGCGGTGTACCACGGGCCGGAGGGGCTGGCGGCGATCGCGACCCGCGCGCACCGCATGGCGACCGTGCTGGCCGCCGGGCTGTGCGAGGGCGGCGTCGAGGTCGTGCACGGCGACTTCTTCGACACCGTGCGGGCACGGGTCGAGGGCCGGGCCGCCGAGGTCGTGGCCGCCGCCCGCGACCTGGGCGTGAACCTGTGGCAGGTGGACGCGGACGTCGTCTCGATCGCGTGCGACGAGACCACGACGCGCGACGACCTGTCGGCGGTGTGGAAGGCGTTCGGGGTGACGGTGTCCGACGTCGACGGGCTGGACGCCGACACGGCCGACGGCATCCCGGCGGACCTGCGCCGCACCTCGGACTACCTGACCCACCCGGTGTTCCACGCGCACCGCTCCGAGACGGCCCTGCTGCGCTACCTGCGGGCGCTGTCGGACAAGGACGTGGCGCTGGACCGCAGCATGATCCCGCTCGGCTCGTGCACCATGAAGCTCAACGCCACGGCCGAGATGGAGCCGGTGACGTGGCCGGAGTTCGCCGAGCTGCACCCGTTCGCGCCCGCCGAGGACGCGGCCGGCCTGCTGTCGCTGGTGCGGGACCTGGAGGCGTGGCTGGCCGAGGTCACCGGGTACGACGCGGTGTCGTTGCAGCCCAACGCGGGCAGCCAGGGCGAGTTCGCGGGCCTGCTGGCGATCCGCGCCTACCACCGGTCGCGGGGCGAGGCGCACCGCGACGTGTGCCTGATCCCGTCGTCCGCGCACGGCACGAACGCCGCGTCGGCGGTGATGGCGGGCATGAAGGTCGTCGTGGTGAAGTGCGACGACCGGGGCAACGTCGACCTGGACCACCTGCGCGAGACGGTCGGGGCGCACCGCGACGACCTCGCCGCGATCATGATCACCTACCCGTCGACGCACGGCGTGTACGAGGACACCGTGCGCGAGGTGTGCGGGCTGGTGCACGACGCGGGCGGCCAGGTGTACGTGGACGGCGCGAACCTCAACGCGCTGATCGGCCTCGCCCGATACGGCAAGTTCGGCTCGGACGTGTCGCACCTGAACCTGCACAAGACGTTCTGCATCCCGCACGGCGGCGGCGGCCCCGGTGTCGGCCCGATCGGCGTGCGCGCGCACCTCGCGCCGTTCCTGCCCAACCACCCGCTCCAGCCGTCGGCGGGCCCGGCGACCGGGGTCGGCCCGATCAGCGCCGCGCCGTGGGGTTCGGCGTCGATCCTGCCGATCTCGTGGGCCTACGTGCGGATGATGGGCGGCGACGGCCTGCGCCGGGCGACGCTGACGGCGGTGGCGGCGGCGAACTACGTGGCGCGGCGGCTGGACGAGCACTTCCCGGTCCTCTACACCGGCGAGGGCGGGTTCGTGGCCCACGAGTGCATCCTGGACCTGCGGGCCATCACCAAGGCGACCGGCGTGACCGTGGACGACGTGGCCAAGCGGCTCGCCGACTACGGCCTGCACGCGCCGACCATGTCGTTCCCGGTGGCGGGCACGCTGATGGTCGAGCCGACGGAGAGCGAGGACCTCGCCGAGATCGACCGGTTCATCGACGCGATGATCGCGATCAAGGGCGAGATCGACCGGGTCGGGTCGGGCGAGTGGCCGGTGGACGACAACCCGCTGCGCAACGCGCCGCACACGGCCGCGTCGGTGACCGGCGAGTGGGACCACCCGTACAGCCGGGAGGTCGCGGTGTTCCCGGCGGGGACGTCCGCGCCGAAGGTCTGGCCGCCGGTGCGGCGCATCGACGGCGCCAAGGGCGACCGGAACCTGGTGTGCTCGTGCCCGCCGGTGTCCGCCTTCGGGAGCTGAGCCGTTCGCGGTGCGCCGGGGACGTCGCCCGCGGGTGGCGTCCCCAGCACGCGGGCGCGGTCGGCTACGGGCGGTGTTCCAGGCACAGGGCGAGGGTCTGCCGGGAGAGGTCGGCCTCGCGGGTGAACGCGTCGGGGGCCTCGTCGGCGAGCGCGGTGAGCAGGTCGACGGATTCGCGGGCCGCCGCGCACGCCTCGTCCCACTCGGCGCCGCGGGCGATCCGCACCGCCGCGTAGATGCGCAGGCACTGCGCCAGCGACGACCGCACGCGCAGGTCCGCGTCGCCGAGCCCGCGGAACAGGGCCAGCCCCTCGGCGGTGTGCTCCAGCGCGGCCGGTGAGCGCAGCCTGCCCGCCAGCGAACCCGCGCGGGTCAGCGCCGTGGCGAGGTGGAAGGTGAGCGCGTCCGCCATCCGCGGGCTGACCGGTACGGCCCGCCCGGCGAGCAGGACGCGGTGGCGGCGGGCTTCCTCCAGGTAGACGTCGCGCGCGCCGGCCAGGTCGCCGGCCGCCACCAGCTCGTCGGCGTGCCGGTCCAGCAGCGCGGCGGCCAGGTCGACCGCGCCGACGCCGCTGACCTCGAACGCCGGGATGTCCAGCTCCCGCGCCGCGCCGACCACCGGGTGCCGGTCGGGCGGCGGTGGCGGTGGCGGCGCGCCGGCCAGGCGCCGCCGGGCGTCCTCGTGGCCCGCGGCGGCGGCCCGCCGGTACCAGTGGCGGGCCCGCTCCCCGTCGCCCCGGCGGGCGAGGAGGTCGCCGAGCAGCACCGCCGCGTCGAGGTGGCCGAACTCGGCGGCCCTGGTCAGGTGCGGTTCGGCCCGGTCGGGGGTGCCCTGGTCGAGGAGGAGGGCGCCGAGGCCGTGGTCGCCCGCGACGTCGCCCGTCGCGGCGACGGCCTCGAACCAGCCCTGTGCGGCGACGTCGTCGCCCCCGGCGGCGAGGAGCCGGGCGAGCCGGACCATCGCGTCGGGCGCGCCGGCCAGCGCGCCGCGGTGGTACCAGTCCTTCGCCTCGGCGAGCCTGCCCTGCTCCTCGCACAGCGCGCCGAGGAGGAGCAGCGCGGACGTGACGCCGCGGTCGACGGCGGCGCGCCACCAGCGCTCGGCGGCGGCGGGCGGGCCGAGGTGCCCCAGGTTGACCATGGCGTAGGCGTGGCCGGCGCGGGCGGCCCGCAGGTAGTGGCGGCGGGCCCGGCGCGGCCGGCCGGCCCGCGCGGCCCGGACACCGCGGTTGAACAGGGCGTCGGTGTCGGGTGAGCGGCCGTCGCGCGGCCGCCACCGCCGGGCGTCCGGTCGCAGCGCCGCCAGCGCGGCCACGGCGGACAGCAGTCGCCGCTCGTGCGGCAGCGGGTTGACCGCCGAGAGCCGCCGGTAGCCGCGGATGGCCTCGTCGAGGGCGTGCTCGGCGGCGTCGCCGGTCGTCAGCCCGCCGAGGGTGACCAGCGCGTCGGCGAGCGACGGCAGGTGCGCGCGGGGGTGCTCGGCGGCCAGTTCGCGCCACCGGTCGACCGCCTCCGCCGCCGTGACCGGGTCGCGGGTCAGCCCGCCCAGGGCCGCCAGGGACCGGGCCAGCAGGGGGCGGTGCGCGCGGGAGTTGCGCCGGACCAGGTCGCGGGCGAGCCCGACCGCCGTGCGGGCCGCGTCGACCGCCTCCGCCGAACCGCCGGCCGAACCGCCGGCCCAACCGATGCCCGCCCTGCTGCCCGGTCCGCCGGCCGGACCGCTGTCGGGTCCGCCGGCCGGACCGCTGTCCGACGCGGTCTCCGCGAGGCCGGTGAGCGCGGCGGCCAGGGCGGGCCGCTCACCCGCCGCCGCGAACAGCGCGACCGCCTCCCGCAGGTGCGCGGTCGCCTCCTCCGCCCGGCCCACCTCGGCCAGCGCCCGGCCCACGTCGGCCAGCACCCGCGCCAGGTCGGTCGACCGGCCGTCGAGGGCGCGGTGCCGGGCCACCGCCCGCTCACCCGCCTCGACCGCCTCCGAGCGCAGGCCGAGGCCCGCGAGCTGCGCGCTCAGGTTCGCCAGCGCCCGCGCCGGCTCGGCGGCGGTCGCCACGGCCCGCCGCGTGCACGCCAGCCCCTGTTCGCGGTGGCCCAGCGCGGTCAGCCACTCGCCGAGGTCGGTCAGCGCGTCGGCGGGGTCGGCCAGGTCCGCGACCGCCCGCCACGCCGCGCGCACGGCGTCCTCCAGGCGGCCCGCGGCGGCCAGTCGCCTGCCCAACGCCCGCAGGCGGTCCGGGTCGTCGCCGACGACGCGCTCGGCGACCGCCGCCATGCCGACGTCGAGGTCCACGTCCGGGCCGGGCGGGAAGCACGCCTCCACGGCGGTCAGCGCGGCCGGGTCGACGGGGCAGGCGGCCAGGGCCTCCAGCGCCGCGCCGCCCTCCCGCACCGCCACCGCCGGCTCGGCGCGCAGCAGGTCCGCCAGGTGGGCGGCGACGTGCGGCCACCGCTCGGCGGCGGCGGCCAGGGCGGTGACCACGCGCCGGTTGGCGGGCGCGCCGCCGGGCGCGAGGGTGGCGACCCTGGCCAGCAGCGGCGCGGTCCACGGCTCGGCGTCGAACCCGCGCGCCCGGTGGCCCGGCAGCAGCAGCGCCAGGAAGTCCTCCGCGAGGCGGTCCGGGTAGAGCGGTTCGAGCACGTCGCCGGGGTCGTGCGGCGGGTAGCACGCCCGGTGGTCGCGCGCGGCGGTCGCCGGCAGCCCGAGCGCGGCCAGCAGCGCGTCGCCGCGCGCGGCGGGCACCGGTCCGGTTACGACCGCCGCCGCCACGATCCGGGCCAGCTCGTCCGGCGCGGTCCGGAAGCCCTCGCCGCGCTCGACCAGCTCCCGCCAGCCCCGGTATTCGCGGCGCAGCAGGTAGGCGGCCATGCCCTCCGGGTCGGTGGGCACGCCGGTGGTGCGCTCGCGGGCCTCCATGACGGTGACCAGCGCCGCCATGTGCACCGTCAGGACCGAGCCGAACGCCCGGCCGGCCAGCGACGTCGGTGGGCCGTCCGCCGTGGGCGCGCCCAGCACCTCGCCGAACCGGTCGCGGGCCGCCGCGAACGCCGCCGGCCGGTCCGGTTCGCCCAGCGGGCCCAGCGGCAGCGCGTCGACGTGCAGGCCCAGGTGCTCGGCGCGGCCCGCCACCGCCTGCCACCAGCCCGCCGTGCGGGCCACGAGCAGCACGCGGGCCCGCCCGGCGCCCTCGGCGAGCCGTTCCACCAGCGCGGTCAGGTGCCGGTACGGCCAGCGGTCGGCGTAGTCCACGACCACCAGCACGTCGCCCTCCGGTGACGTGGGCGGGCCGGGCGAGTCGCGGGCGGCGAACACCGACCACCCGGCGTCGGCGGACAGCGCCGCGAACCGGGCGGCGAGCCGCGTCTTGCCCTGCCCGCCCGGACCGTGCAGCAGCAGCACCGACAGCCCCGGCGTGGCATCCCGCCACGCGGCCAGCTCGCGCAGCTCGTCGTCCCGCCCGCCGAACGGCACCACCTCGCCGGCGGCCCCGAGCAGCAGGCTGGGCTGCCGGGCCGGGTCGCCGGGCAGCGGCGCGGGCGCGGCACGCCACGGGTCGACCCGGAACGGCGGCGGCGGACCGAAGTGCACGCCACCGTGGATGGTCCCGGCCTGCACCACGTTCCCGTGCGCGTCCCGGACGGTGTTGACGACCGACTCCTCCACCCGCACCTCCCGGTGGCAGTACACCCGCCGGCGGCGCGGCTGCCAATCACCCGGCCGGCCGCCACGGGGCCCGGCAGGTGATCGCGTACCGGCCGGGTCCGCCCGGCGCCCACGTGATCGTGCCGACGCCGGTGAGCCCGGCCAGCCCGCCGCTCGCGGAGACCACGGTGAACCGCTGCTCGGCGACGCCGTCGCGGAACGTCCCGACGTGCTCCAGCACGAACGTCCCCGAGCGGCCGGCCAGCGTGCCGGTCACGACCTCGTAGCCGGTGGAGCGGCACGACCCGTCGTCGGGGTAGGACATGACGAACCGCATCTCGCCGCTGCCCTCCAGGTCGCCCAGGTAGGCGGCGGTCATGCCGCCCGCGGTCTGCTTGGGCCCGGTGACCTCGTCGTACCGCCTGCCGTCCCAGGTGTGCTCGTCCCAGCCGGTCAGCTCGGCGGTGCCGGTGACTCGAATGCTCATGCCGACGAGCCTGCGGCACCTACCTGACAGGGAGTGTCAGGTACGGGAGGAGAATCGGCGTCATGCGCGCCGGCCGCCTGCTCTCGCTGCTCCTGCTGCTCCAGTCCCGCGGCCGGCTGACCGCGCGCGAACTCGCCGACGAGCTGGAGGTGTCGGTCCGCACGGTGTACCGGGACGTGGAGGCGCTGGGCGCGGCGGGCGTACCCGTCTACGCCGACCGGGGGCCCGCCGGCGGCTACCGGCTGCTCGACGGCTACCGCACCCGGCTCACCGGCCTGACCGGGCAGGAGGCGGACTCGCTCTTCCTCACCGGGATGCCCGGCCCGGCGTCCGAGCTGGGCCTGGGCGAGGTGGTGGCCGCCGCGCAGCTCAAGCTGCTGGCCGCCCTGCCGCCGGAGCTGCGCTCGCGGGCCGGGCGCATCCGCGAGCGGTTCCACCTGGACACCTCCGGCTGGTTCCGCCAGGCGGAGGAGGCGCCGTTCCTGACCGTCGTCGCCGACGCGGTGTGGAGCCGGCGTCGCCTGCGCGTCCGGTACCGGCGGTGGGGCGGCCCGGACGCCGAGGTCGAGCGGGTCGTCGGGCCGCTGGGCATCGTGCTCAAGGGCGGCCTGTGGTACCTGGTGGCCGAGGTGTCCGGCGAGCCGCGCACCTACCGCGTGTCCAGGGTGCTCGACGTGCGCGACACCGGGGAGCCGTTCGACCCGCCCGAGGGGTTCGACCTGGCCGACTTCTGGGCGGGCTGGTCCGTGGAGTTCGAGCGGCGCATGTACCCGGTGGAGGTCACCGTGCGGTTGACGGCCACCGGTCTGGCGCGGGCGCGCTGCCTGCTGGGTGCGGTGGCGGCGCGGGCGCTGGAGGGCGTCGTGCCGACCGGCGAGTGGACGACGGTGCGCGTGCCGGTCGAGTCGCTGGACCACGCGCTGGTCGACCTGCTGCGGCTGGGGCCGGATCTGGAGGTGGTCGAACCGCTGGAACTGCGCGAGCGGATGAAGGGGACGCTGGAGGCGATGGTTGTGCTGTACGGGCCGAGTCTGTGTTGAATGGCCCGACTCCGTCGGGCGGCTCGGCCGCCTGTTAGTCGGCGCCTCGCGGGGCGGGTTGCGCCGATCGAAGAGCGTGATCGGCGAAACCCGCGCCGCGAACCACCGACGCGGCCTCGCTGTGTTGGATTTGCCCTCCTTCGTCGGGCGGCTCGGCCGCCGTTGAGTCGGTGGCTCGCGGGGCGGGTTGCGCCGATCGAAAAGCGTGATCGGCGAAACCCGCGCCGCGAACCACCGACGCGGCCTCGCGGTGTTGGATGGCCCGATTCCGTCGGGCGGCTCGGCTGCCTGAAGTCGGCGGCTCGCGTGCGGGGGCTGCGGGGAGGGGAGGGTGGTTGGGGTGCTGGATGTTACTGGTGGGTAGTATATTGTCTGCGTATCGGGAAAGGGATACGTGACGGCAACGTCGCGGTGGTTTGACTGGCGGCATGACCGACCGCGAACCAGCAACGACGGCGGCTCGCCGCGACCGGTCGCCGGCGGCCTCCCCGGCCACGGGGATCACGGTCTACGGGTGCGGGCCGGACGAAGCTGAGCTGTTCCGGGAGTTGGGGCCCCGCCTCGGCGTGGTGCCCACCGTCACCGAGGCCGCGGTGTCCGAGGACAACGCCGGGTTGGCCTTCGGCAACCGCTGCGTCAGCGTGGGGCACAAGACCCGGATCACCGACGCCGCGCTCCGCGCGCTCCGCCGGGCCGGCGTGGAGTACGTCTCGACGCGGAGCATCGGCTACAACCACGTCGACGTGGCGTACGCGAAGAGCATCGGCGTGCTCGTGGAGAACGTCGCCTACTCGCCCGACAGCGTCGCCGACTACACGCTGATGCTGATGCTGATGGCGGTGCGCAACGCGAAGACCGTCATCCTCCGCACCGCGGTCCACGACTACCGGCTCACCGACGCGCGCGGGAGGGAACTGCGCGACCTGACCGTCGGGGTCGTCGGCACGGGTCGCATCGGCACGGCGGTCCTGGACCGGCTGCGTGGCTTCGGCTGCCGCACCCTCGCCCACGACACCCGGCCGCGGGCGGCGGCCGACTACGTCCCGCTCGACGCGTTGCTGCGGCGGAGCGACGTCGTCACCCTCCACACCCCGCTCGACGCGGACACCCACCACCTGCTGGACCGCGGGCGCATCGAGCGGATGAAACCGGGCGCGGTCGTCGTCAACACCGGGCGCGGGCCGCTGGTGGACACCGAGGCCCTCGCGGCGGCGCTGGAGGACGGCCACCTGGGCGGCGCGGCGTTGGACGTCGTCGAAGGCGAGGAAGGGGTCTTCTACGCCGACCGCCGCCACGAACCCATCCCCGACGGACCGCTGTCGCGGCTGCACCGGCTGCCGAACGTGGTGATCAGCCCGCACACGGCCTACTACACGGACCACGCCCTGCGCGACGCCGTCCACAACTCCATCGTCAACTGCCTGAGATTCGAAAGCGGGAACCAGCGTGGCTAGGCTGAAGATCGCCGTCCTGTTCGGTGGTCGCGGTGAAGAGCACCCGATCTCCGTCAAATCCGCGCGTGAGGTCGCCAAGCACCTCGACACCGGGAAGTACGAGCCGTTCTACGTCGGCATCACGCGCGACGGCGCCTGGCGGCTGTGCGACGGACCCGACGACGACTGGGAGAACGGCCACCGCCGCCCGGTGGTGCTGTCACCGGACAGCACCACGCGCGGGCTGCTCGTGCTGGAGCGCGGCCGGTACGCGACGATCGCGCTGGACCTCGTGCTGCCCGTCCTGCACGGCCGGTTCGGCGAGGACGGCGCGACGCAGGGGCTGCTGGAGCTGTCCGGCATCCCCTACGCGGGCTGCGACGTCCCGAGTTCAGCCCTGTGCATCGACAAGTCCCTCACCTACCTCGTCGCGCGGGGCGCGGGCATCGCCACGCCGGACTTCCGGACGGTCGCGGCGGACGAGCCCGTCGACGCCGACGGGCTGACCTACCCGGTCTTCGTGAAACCGGCCCGCTCGGGGTCGTCGTTCGGCGTGAGCAAGGTGTCCCGCGCGGAAGAGCTGCCCGCCGCGGTGGAGACCGCGCGGCGGTACGACTCGAAGGTGCTGATCGAGCAGGCGGTCGTCGGCGGCGAGGTCGGCTGCGCCGTGCTGGGCGACGGCGCGGACCCGGTGGTGGGCGAGGTGGACCGCATCGCGCTGTCCCACGGCTTCTTCAAGATCCACCAGGAGGACGCGCCCGAGAGCGGTTCCGAGAACTCCACGGTGATCGTCCCCGCGGACATCCCGGAGCGGTCCCGCGAGCTGGTGCGGGAGACCGCGAAGACCCTGTACCGGGCGCTGGGCTGCCGGGGGCTGTCGCGGGTGGACCTGTTCCTCACCGAGGACGGCCGCGTGGTGCTCAACGAGGTCAACACCCTGCCCGGCCTCACCTCCTACAGCCGCTACCCGCGCATGATGGCCGCCGCCGGGCTGTCGCTGGCCGACGTGCTCGACCGGGTGATCTCGTCGACGTTGGCCGGGCAGGGCCGGTGAACGCCGACTTCGCCTTCGTCGACGAGCTGGTGCCCGGCGTCCGCTGGGACGCCAAGTACGCCACCTGGGACAACTTCACCGGCAAACCCGTGGACGGGTACCTGGTCAACCGGATCGTCGGCACCAGGGCCCTGTGCGCGGCCCTGGAGAGGGCGCGGGACAAGGCCGGGTCGCACGGCTTCGGCCTGCTGTTGTGGGACGGGTACCGCCCGCAGCGCGCCGTCGACTGCTTCCTGCGCTGGTCCGCGCAGCCGGAGGACGGGCGGACGAAGTCGCGGCACTACCCGAACATCGACCGGGCCGAGATGTTCGAGAAGGGGTACGTGGCCGCCCGGTCGGGGCACAGCCGGGGCGGCACGGTCGACCTGACGCTCTACCACCTGGCGACCGGTGAACTCGCGGACATGGGCGGCGACCACGACCTGATGGACCCGGTGTCGCACCACGACGCGCCGGGGGTCACGGGCGTCGCGGCGGACAACCGGCGACTGCTCCGCGCCGTCATGGCGGACTGCGGTTTCCGCTCCTACGACTACGAGTGGTGGCACTACACGCTGGACGACGAGCCGTACCCGGACACCTACTTCGACTTCCCCATCACGTGGCCGGACCGGTGACCGCCACCCGCCGGGCACGGCGGCGCGGCGGGCAGCCGCACGGTGACGCGGAGCCCCCCGCCGTCCCGAGGGGTGAGGGTGAGGGCTCCGTCGTGCGCCCTGGCGATGCTCGCGACGATCGCCAGGCCGAGGCCGACCCCGGCGTGGTCGCCGCGCACGCGCGCGGCGCCGCGCTGGAACGGCTCGGTGAGGGTCGGCACCAGTCGCGGGGCGAGCCGGGCGCCGGTGTTCTCGACGGTGAGCACGACCGACCGGGGACCGGCGGCGGTGTCGACCCGCACGGTGCCGTGCTCGGGCAGGTTGTGGACGATCGCGTTGTGCAGCAGGTTGGTGACCATCTGGAGCAGCAGCGCGGGCGAGCCGACGGCGGTGGCGACGTCGCCGGACGTCCCGATGGCGACGCCGCGCTCCTCCGCGAGGGGCAGGAGCGTTTCGGCGGCCTCCTCCGCGATGAGCGACAGGTCGACGCGCTCCGGGGTGAACGACCGCTGGTCGGTGCGGCTGAGCAGGAGCAGCGCCTCGGTCAGCTCGATCGCCCTGGCGTTGACGGCGCGGAGGCGTTCGACCAGTTCGCCGCTGTCGCGGTCCGGGTCGTCGCGGGCGACGTCGAGCAGGGTCCGGGTGGTCGCCAGCGGGGTGCGCAGCTCGTGGGAGGCGTTCGCCGCGAACCGCCGCTGCTCGGCGACGTGCGCTTCGAGCCGCGCCAGCATGGCGTCGAAGCTGTCGGCCAGCTCGCGGAACTCGTCCGCGCGGCCCGGCAGCCCGATCCGGTGGGACAGCGACCCGGCCGCGGCCCTGCGGGTGGCGTCGGTGATGCGGGTCAGGGGCGCGAGCATCCGGCCGGCCAGCAGCCACCCGCCCACCAGGCCGAACACCAGCAGGAACACCAGCGCCGCGCCCGCCTTCGGCGCGAACGCGCGCCACAGGTCGGTCCGGTCGGGGCCGGGGAGGTCCAGCCGTGCGCCGGGGGGCCGCACCGGGCTGTCGGGCACGTACCGCAGCAGGAACACCAGCACCACCGCGAGCAGCAGGACGCTGGCCAGCATGAGGAACCCGGCGTAGCTGAAGGTGAGCTTGAGGCGGACGCTCAATCCGGGCGCCCTACCCACGGTCGCCGCTCCCGTGCCCGGTGCCGCGGGTGGAGGCGGGCGCGGGGGCGGGTGCTGGCCGAGCGGCGGGTCCGGTGACGGGGCCTGTGCCCGGCCCGGTGTCGGGTGCGGTGTCGGTGTCGGTGTCGGGTCGGGAGGTGGGCTTGGTGGCGGGTGCGCTGTCGGACTGGGAGGCGGGGCCGGTGTCGATGCGGTAGCCGACGCCGGGCACCGTGGCGATGAGCCAGGGCTCGCCGAGTCGTTTCCGCAGGGCGGAGACGGTGATGCGCACGGCGTTGGTGAACGGGTCCGCGTTCTCGTCCCACGCCCGTTCCAGCAGCTCCTCGGCGCTGATCACCCCGCCCTCGGCGGCGACGAGGACCTCCAGCACGGCGAACTGCTTCCGGGTCAGCGCGACGTACCGGCCGTCGCGGTACACCTCGCGGCGGAAGGGGTCGAGCCGCAGGCCCGCGATCTCCCGCACGGGCGGCCGGCTGTAGGCGCGCCTGCGGTCCAGGGCCCGGAGGCGGAGCACCAGCTCCCGCAGCTCGAACGGCTTGGTGAGGTAGTCGTCGGCACCCAGCTCGAACCCGGTGGCCTTGTCGTCGAGCCGGTCCGCGGCGGTCAGCATCAGGATCGGCATGCCGCTGCCCGAGGCGACGATGCGCTCGGCCACCTCGTCACCGGACGGTCCGGGGATGTCGCGGTCGAGGACGGCGATGTCGTAGGTGTTGACGTGCAGCAGCTCCAGGGCGGTGTCGCCGTCGCCGGCGATGTCGGCGGCGATCGCCGCCAGGCGCAGCCCGTCACGGATCGCCTCCGCCAGGTAAGGCTCGTCCTCGACTACCAGCACGCGCATGGTGCCGATGCTACGAACCGGCGCATATCGTCGACATATCGAAAACCGGATACGGGCCGGCAACAGCGCGTTTCCTGCACTGGAGGCATGCCTTATCGCGAACCAGCACGGACGGCGTCACCCGGCGACGCCCGGCACGGTGATCACGAGAGTACCCACGGCGCGGCCGACGGCGCCCTTCCGGTCGGCGTGACCGTGTTCGACGACGGGTATCCGGGCGTGTCCGGCCTCGCCCCCGACCTGCTCCGGGCACTGCGCGCGGCGGCGGCGGACGCGGCCCGCGACGGCGTCGTGTTCTACGTCAACAGCGGCAAGCGGTCCCCGGCCTACCAGAACAAGCTTTACCGTGAAGCCATCTCGAAATACGGTTCGGCGGAAGAGGCGGCGCGGTGGGTGGCCACCCCCGACACGTCGGCCCACGTGTCGGGGAACGCGGTCGACATCGGGCACTCCGCGGCGAAGGCGTGGTTGTCCGAACACGGCGCCAGGTACGGGCTGTGCCAGATCTACCGCAACGAACCGTGGCACTTCGAACTGCGCCCCGAAGCCGTCGAGCACGGCTGCCCGCCCATGTACGCCGACCCGTCGCACGACCCGAGGCTGCGGCGCTGACCGGCGCGGGGCCTGTTCGAGCGGCGCACCGGAGCGGGCCGCCGGGGTGGCGCGCTGGAGCAGGTCGTCGGGGTGGCCCACCGGTGCGGGCGCGCGGAGCGGGGCGCTGCGCGTTACCGCTACGACGACAGCAGCTGCGCCAGCGCCGCGTCCACCCCGCGCCCGTCGTCCACCACCGACAGCGTGCCGCCGGTCGACCGGGTGATCTCCGCGAGCCGCTGCCGCTCCGGGTCGGGCCCGATGGCCAGCACGCTGATCGGGACGTCCCGCCCGTCCTGCTTCAACCGCGCCAGCTCCGCCTTGAGCTGCTCGAACGTCAGCCCGCCGTCGTTGGCGCCGTCGGTGAGCACGATGATCCGGTTCCGCTTGCCCTCCTGGTAGTTCTCCAGCGTCCTGGAGTAGAGCGCCACCAGGCTCGTGTACAGCTGGGTCGCGCTCTGCGGGCGCAGGGTGGCCACGCCGTCCAGCAGCTGCTGCTTCTGCCCGACGACCGGCCCGGTGGGCACGAGCTGCCGGTACGGCTTCTCGCCGTCCAGCGAGCGGGAGAACTCCCACAGCCCCAGCGAGCCCGACACCGACCGGTTGACCTGGCCGGACAGCGCCTCCTTCACCCACGTCATGCGCGACCGGCCGTCGCCGCCGGGCTCCTCCATCGACTTGGACGAGTCCACCAGCACGGTCACCACCTGGCCGTCGTCGGCGGTCGCCCACGCGGCGGAGATCTGCTGCGCGGTGTTCGCGTCGGCGGGCACCAGCTTGTCGGTCATGGTGGCCCAGCGGATGCCCGGCGACGGCTTGGGCCGCTCGGTGGTCGCGTCGACCCGCAGGCCCGCGCCCGCGAGGATCTTCTGCTGCTCGGCCTCCAGCAGGAACTCCCGGAACTCCTGCGACGCGCGCACCTGCGCCTCGCCGACCCAGTCGCCCGCGAGCGGCACGTAGGGGAAGTCCGCGACCGGCGACGGGCCCCCGGCGGCCACCCCGTACAGCGGCTGCGCGGGCGGCGTGCCGCTGTCCTTGCCGGTGTTGTGCCGGTACAGGTCGACCTCGAACACCGGCACGGCGCTGAAACCCGGCCCGTTCACGGCCGGCTGGGCGGTCAGCAGCGACAGCGCCTCCCACGTCGTCGCCGGCGTCCGCGCGGGCTTGGACGCGGTGAGGCGGCTCAGGGTCGACTTGACCGGGTCCAGCGCCAGCATGTCGGCCGTCACCGGCCCCTTGCCGTCCGGGCTGGAGCCGGCCAGCGCGGACTGGACCGCCATCGCGGTCGCGGCGTTCGTGGCGGGATCGGGCATGGCCACCTTGAAGTCGCCCCAGCCCGGCTTGCCGAACCGCTGCCAGCCGCCCGCCGCCGACGTCACCTCGGGCAGGTCCGTCCACCGGAACCCGGCGCCCGCCTGCACCGCCTGCGCGGCCTCCTGCGGCAGCGCCAGCAGCACGGGGCTCGCCGCGATGGACACCGGCTGCGCGCCCAGCAGCGCCCGGTTCCGCGCACCGAGCCGGTTCGCCCACAGCGTGGAGTCGGTCACCCAGGCGTGGGGCTGCTCGCCGAGCTTGGCCTCGTCCCAGCCCTGGGTCAGGCCGCCGAGCACCTCCTCGGAGTCGATGGACTGCACCTCGACCCGGATGCAGTGGTCGTAGACGACCGGGCGCTGCGCGCTCCACTCCTCGGCGACCTCGCGCACGGCCTCGGCGACGCTGGGCGTGGCGGCCACCCGCAACAGGGCTTCGCCCGAACGGCAATCGCCCGCTTGGGCGGCCGCGCGTCGTTCGAGGATGCCACCCACCCACGTCCACGCGAGGTAGCCCAGGACCAGGAGGGCGACCACACCGACGATCGCGACCGGCCACTTGGCGATTCCGCGCCGGACCTTCGTGCGCAGCGCGCGGTGTCGAGACATCGTCTTCCCTCTCAGCGTCCGACTACTGCTGGCGAATCCCGACCGGCGTCACGCTAACAGGCGACATGGGCTCGCACGGGTGAAGTGACGGAGCATTACTCGCAGGTCACTGTCGTCACCCGAGCCGCCGGCCGACCGGCCGCACCGCCGCACCGTTCCACCGGGGGATTGCCCGCGTCCGCGAAGACCACCTATCCGACGGCGACCGGGGGCGGCAGGAAAGTCCGCGTGAGGTCGATCAGCGCCGCGCGCAGCGGCGCGGCGGCCTCGGCGAACGCGCTCTGCCGTCGAATGTACTCGCCGCGCCCCTCAGCGGTCTCGATCGGCACCGGTCGGTAACCGAGCGCGCGCAGGTCGTAGGGGCTGGCCTGCATGTCCAGCTCGCGGACCTCCAGCGCGAGCTGGAAGCAGTCCGCCATGAGGTCCGACGGCGTCGCCGGGTCGAGCTTGTAGCACCACTTGAACAGATCCATCGAGACGTGCAGGCAGCCGGGCTGCTCCAGGGCCACCTGCGTCGCCCGCGTGGGCTGTACCGCGTTGCGCGGGCGCGCCTCCGGGGTGAAGAACCGGAACGCGTCGAAGTGGCTGCACTGGATCCTGTTGGCCTCCACCACCGCGTCGGTGCCCGCGCCGCCCAGCCGCAACGGCCACGCCTCGTGCCGGACCCGGTCGGACCGGTAGACCATCGCCCACTCGTGCAGGCCGAAGCAGCCGAGCCGGGGCGGGCGCGCGGCGGTGGCGGTGAGCAGGTCGTGGACGAACCCGATCGTGGCGGCGCGGTCACGGGCGAACGCCTCGACGTCGAGCGTCACGCCCTCGTCGGTCCGCCGGTAGGCGGGCCGGCGCAGGTACTCCTCGGCGGCTTTGCCCGCGAGCACGACGCCCGGTCCGGGGTGCCAGCGCTCCAGCCGGGAGGGGCGGTGAGAGTAGTAGCTGAACAGGAAGTCCAGCACCGGGTGCTTCTCGCCGCGCGCCTTGCGCTCCTGGTGGGGGACCGTCCACGCGCGGACGCGGGCCCGGTGCGCGTCCCGGCGCGCGGTCCACTCGGCTTCGGGCAGGACACGCACCCCTCCACGGTACTTCCCGGCCCGGACGCGGCGGACGGGTGTCCCCACCAGCGGTCGGCGCGGACGGCTCACGACGCCCCGGCCCGAACCCGGAGCCCGTCGACCTGGGCCGCCGGGTGGGACGGCGAACCGGAGGGCACGCTTCATGCCACTTTTAAAACGTTCGCGCCCGGCAACGGGGTTGGCATGGTTGACGGCATGACCAAGGGGTGGGTTCGGCTCCAGGCCGTGGCGGTGTCCGGGTCGATCGCGGAGGGGGTGTTGCTGACGGTGCTGCCGCTCGTGGCGGTGTCGATCACGACGGACCCGACCGAGGTGTCGTTGGTGCAGGTCGTGGGCCAAGCGCCCTGGCTGCTGTGCTCGTTGTTCGCGGGTGTGCTGATCGACCGGGTGCGCCGGACGGCCGTGCTCGGGCTGGCCTACGCCGTGCAGGCGTGCGCCGCGCTGGCGCTGGCCGTGGCCGCCGCGTCCGGCGCCCTCAGCCTGCCGCTGCTGCTGGTGGTGGCGTTCGTCGTCACGTCCGCGCAGGTGCTGGGCGACGGCGCGAGCGGCGCGCTGGTGCCGGACGTGGTGCCGCCGTCGGCGCTCGCCGCCGCGAACACCCGGCTGATCCTCCTCGACCAGGGCGTGGTGCGGTTCGTGGTGCCGCCCGTCGCGGGCTACCTCGTCGCGTTCGGGTTCGGCCTGCCGCTGTGGCCGGCCCTGGTGGCGGCGCTGGCGGCGCTGCTGCTGAGCCGGGGCATCCCGGAGCGGCCGGTCACGCCGTCGGGCCAACACCCGCTGCGCGACATCGGCGACGGGCTCCGGTTCCTGGTCGGCACGCCGCTGCTGCGGTCGATCACGGTCGCGGTGGCGCTCGGGTCGTTCGCGGCGAGCGCCCAGATCGCGATGTTCGTGCTGTACGCGCACGAGGTCCTGCACCTCGGCCCCACCGGCTACGGCGTGCTGCTGGCGTGCATGTCCGTCGGCTGGGTCGCGGCGTCGTTCGTGGTGCACCGGGTCGTGCGACGGCTGGGCTACGCGTGGTCGATGCGGCTCGCCCAGGTCGGCATGGTGGTCGCCCACGCGCTCATCGCGGTGATGCCGCCGTGGGCGGTGGCGGTCGGGCTGGTGCTGTTCCTGGAGTCCGCGATCATCATGGTGTGGAACGTGTGCTCGCAGTCCAGCCGGCAGCGGTTCACGCCCACCGGACTGCTGGGCCGCGTGCTGACCAGCCACCGCGCCCTGGCGTGGGGCCTGACGCCGCTCGGCGCGCTGGCCGGCGGCCTGGTGGCGGACGGGTTCGGGCTGCGCGCGGTGTACGTCATGGGCGCGGCGGTGCAGGCCGTCGCGCTGGTGGTGGCGTGGCTCCGGCTGTCGCCGGAGGCGTTCGCGGCGGCCGAGGCGGCGGACGCGGTCGAACCGGAGGGGACCGCGAGCGCGCGCACGTGAGGCGGTGCGGGTGAGGCCGCGCACGTGAGGCGGTGCCGGGTGCGGTGGTGCACGTGAGGCGGTGCCGGGTGCGGTGGTGCACGTGAGGCGGTGCCGGGTGCGGCGGCGGCTGTGCGGCCCCGTGCCCGGCACCGCAGCCGTGAGGCCGCGCTCGGGAGGGGCGCGTTCGCGACCGTGGCCCGGTGCTCAGAGCGGCGGGACCAGGCCGGGGAACTTCCGCGCCCCGCGGCAGTGCGGGCACTCCCGCCCGTTGTCGACGCTGCGCGGCACGCCGCCGATGACCGCCGACGTGGGGTGCGCCACGAAACCCGCGCCGCCGCACAGGTGGCAGATGGTGCGCGGCTCCGAGGTCACCCCGAACAGGTCGTCCTCGTCCTCTTCCTCGTCCTCGAAGTCGCCGTCCTCGAAGTCGCCCGCGCGGTACTCGTCCTCCGCGAAGTCGTCGTCCTCGGGGTCGAAGTCGTCCTCTTCGCCGCCAGTCTCGTCCACGGGGGACACGGTAGCCCGGCCCACCTCCCGCCGACGGGCCAGGTCGACGGACCGGGTGCGTCCACAGTGGACGCACCCGGTCCGTTCCCCTGCCGGAACGGTCCCCCTGGCCCGTTCCGGCCTTCCCCCTGTCGGACCGCGACGGGTCCCCCGGCCCGGACCCCCTCGACCCGGACCCCGCCCCGACGCCCCGGTCCGACCCGGCCGGGTGCCGGTCAGCGCGTCGGGTCGCGGTTGTACAGCTTCCGCGCCAGCGCGTAGCCGACCAGCGTCCCCAGCAGGCACCACCCGACGGCGAACCAGGCGCTGTTCCCGACCGGCGTGCCGGTCAGGACGCCGCGCAGCGTGTCGATCACCGGCGTGAACGGCTGGTGCTCGGCGAACCACGCCAGGCCGGGCGCCATCGAGTCGGTGGGGATGAACGCGCTGCTGATGAACGGCAGGAACTGGAACGGCAGCGAGAACCCGTTCGCGCCCTCGGGCTTCTTCGCCGCCAGGCCGCCCGCGACCGCCAACCACGTCAGCGCCAGGGTCAGCATGAGCAGCACCGCCGCCGCCAGCAGCCACTCCCCGAACGACGCCCGCGGCCGGAACCCGATGAGCAGCGCCACCCCGACGACCAGCGCGAGGCTGACCACCGTCCGGATCACGCTGCCCAGCACCTGCCCGGTCAGCACGGACACGCGGGCGATGGCCATCGTGCGGAACCGGGTGATGACGCCCTCGGTCATGTCGACGTTGACGTTCACCGCCGTGGCGGCCGACCCCGCCCCGACGCCCATGACGAGGATGCCGGGCACCAGGTAGTCGACGTACGAGCCGCCGCCGACGGTGGTGACGATCGCGCTGCCGAACACGTACACGAACAGCAGCATCATGAAGACCGGCATCAGCACGCCGCTGACGGCCATCACCGGGTAGCGCTGCGCGTGCCGGAAGTCGCGGCGCAGCATCGTCATCGAGTCCGACAGGGTGTGGGCGGCGGTCATCGCGCGGACTCCTCCAGGGTCGGCCGCCCGGTCAGGGCGAAGAACACGTCGTCCAGGTCCGGGGTGTGCACGGTGAGGCCGTCCGGCTCGACGGCGACGCGGTCCAGCTCGTCCAGCAGGGCGCGCAGCGACCGCACGCCGCCGTCGCCGGGCACCTGCAACGTCAGCGCGTCGTCGTCGCGGTGCGCCGCGCGGAGCGCGCCCGCCGCCACGTCGAGGGACCGCACGTCGGTGAAGCGCAGGCTCACGTGCCCGCCCGGCACCAGGCGCTTCAGCTCGTCGGCGGTGCCCTGCGCGACCAGTCGCCCGTGGTCCAGCACGGCGATCCGGTCGGCGAGCTGGTCCGCCTCCTCCAGGTACTGCGTGGTGAGGAAGATCGTCACGCCGTCGTCCTCGACGAGTTCGCGGATCACCTGCCACAGGTCGTGCCTGCTGCGCGGGTCGAGCCCGGTGGTCGGCTCGTCCAGGAAGATCACCCGCGGGTCGCCGACCAGCGTCATCGCGAGGTCCAGCCGCCGGCGCATGCCGCCCGAGTAGGTGGCGGCGGGCTTGCCCGCGGCGTCCACCAGGTCGAACCGCTCCAGCAGCGCGGCGGTGACCCGCCTGCCCTCCCGGCGGGGCAGGTGCCGCAGGTCGGCCATCAGCCGCAGGTTCTCCTCGCCGGTGAGCAGGCCGTCCACGGCGGAGAACTGGCCGGTCACGCCGATCGCCGAGCGCACGCCGTCCGGGTCGGTCCGCAGGTCGTGCCCGGCGATGCGCACCTCGCCCGCGTCCGGGGTGATCAGGGTGGACAGGATCTGCACCGCGGTGGTCTTGCCCGCGCCGTTCGGGCCGAGCAGTGAGAACACGGTGCTCTCGGCGACGTCCAGGTCGATGCCGTCCAGCACGACGTGGTCGCCGAATCTCTTGCGCAGTCCGGTGGCCGAAATGGTCATGGAGGTCCCCTCGGAAGAATTGCTGCGATAAATGTCCGGGCAGGAGTGATCTCCCGGATGGGTGCGACCGGGTGAGTTGTTTCCGAAGAATGCCGTCCGGGAAAGTGCGGCCGGCAGAGCGCGGCCCGGAAAAACGTGGCCCGGAAAAGTGCGGCCCGAAAAGTGCGGCCCGGAAGAGTGCGGCCGGTGCCGGCCCGAGGTGGTGCCGGCTCGGTGGTGCAGGTCAGGCGGTGCGCAGGTGCAGCGTGCGCGGGCCCGTCATGATCGGCGACGGCATGAACGTCGGCGCCAGGTCGGGGTCGACCCGCAGGTCGGGGAACCGGTCGAGCAGGATGTCGAGCGCGACGCGCCCTTCCAGGCGGGCCAGCGGCGCGCCGACGCAGAAGTGGACGCCGCGGCCGAAACCGATGTGCGGGTTGGGGTCGCGGGTGCTGTCGAACACGTCGGCGTCGGCGAACTTCCGCGGGTCGCGGTTGGCGGCCGACAACCACACCATGATCATCCGGTCGGCCGGGACGCGCTGCCCGCCCAGCTCGACGTCCCTCGTCGTCGCCCGGCTGAGGGCCGCGAACGGGGTGAGGAAGCGCAACGACTCCTCGATCGCCGTCGGGATGCCGGACCGGTCGGCGCGCAGCCGAGCCCGCTGACCGGGGTGCGCGTCGAGGCACAGCGTGGTGTTGCCCAGCAGCATGGTCGTGGTGATGTGCCCGGCGACCAGCAGCACGGTGGCGAAGTTGACCACCTCGTTGTCGTTGAGCCGCTGCCCGTCGACCTCCGCCCGCACGAGGCCGCTGATCAGGTCCTCGCGCGGGTTCCGGCGGCGTTCGACGGCGTGCTCGCGCAGGTAGTCGAACATGGGCGTCATCGCGTCCAACCGGTCGGCGAACTCCGCCTCCACCTGCTCCGGGTCCGCGTTGAGCGAGAAGTCCTCGGAGCCGGAGAACATCGTGTCCACCCAGCCGCGGAACAGCTCCCGGTCACCGGAGGGCAGGCCGAGCAGCTCGGCGATGACGATCACCGGCAGCGGGTAGGCCAGGTCCTCGACCAGCTCCAACCGGTCGCCCTCCACGGCGTCGAGCAGCTCGTGGGTCAACGCGGCGATCCGGGGCTCCAGGTCGGCGACGACCCTGCCGGAGAACGCCTTGCTCACCAGGTTGCGCAGCTTGCGGTGGTCCGGCGGGTCCATCTCCAGGAGGTTGCCCTCCCGCAGCGAGTCGTCGACCTGGACCGGCAGCAGGTCGCCGACGTGGGAGGAGGAGAACGTCGCGGGGTCGCCGAGCACCGCGACCGCCTCCTCGTACCCGTAGACGTTCCACAGGCCGCTCTCCTCGTCGAACGCGACGGGTTCGGCGGGGCGCTCGCCGCGCAGCCAGGACTGGCTCGGGTGGGTGTCCCACCGGGTGGTGGCGCTGGTCATGGTGCGTTCCTTCCGGTAGTGGTGGTGGCCCGGCGGACCACGATGTCGCCGATCCCGGTGCGCGCGCGGACCTCGACGGTGTCCGCGGCGGCGTCGGGGCCGGTGGCGGACTCCAGCGTGTTGCGCACCGTGCCGACCGTGGAGTGCAGGTCCAGCCAGGCGGCGCTGCCGTCGCGGATGCCGACCTCCAGGCGGCCGGCGGCGGTCTCCAGCACGGTGGTCCCGCGCACGACCTCGTCGACGCGCACGCTGCCGCACGCGGTCTTCGCGGTGACGTCGGCGAGCGCCGAGTGGACCTCGATGTCGCCGTTCGCGGTCCGGGCGCGCAGGGTGCCGGCGACCCGGCCGACCCGGATGAGGCCGTTGGAGTTGTGGACCTCGGCGTCGCCGTCGACGCGTTCGACGGTCAGGGTGCCGGACCCGGTGAGCACGTCGGCGTGCCCGGTGGTGTGGGTGACGGTGAGGTTGCCCATCGAGGTGCGCAGGTGCGCCGTGCTCGCGGTGTCCAGCTCGATGTCGCCGGCGGCGCTCTTGAGCCGGACCTCGTCGTACCGGCCCACGGACTGGAAGCCGCCCAGCGCGGTCTCGCCGCGGACGCTGGACCCGGCGGGCAGCGCGATCTCCAACTCGATCGAGCCGCCCCGGTTGAACAGGCCGCGGACCTTGGCCATCTTGACCAGCAGGTGGCCGTCCCGGTACTCGACGCGGGTCTGCTCGGCGGCCTTCACGTCGCCGGCGCGGGACGGGTTGCCGGGTCGCACGTCGACCACCGTGTCGGCGCGGTCGCCGGCGACGAGCCGGGTGTGCCCCATCGACAGGTCGAGGGTGACCGCGATGGGCGTGGGTGTGGCGAATGTGGGCATGGCTGTCCCCTGGTAGTGGGTCTTAGCGGTGTCCGTGCTGGTGGGAGGGCTAGCGGACCCAGCCCGTGTAGTGCTGGCCGATGTTGTGGGTGCCCTGGTGCGCGCCCTGGTGCAGGGCGGCGGACGCGGCCCGCACGAGCCACGCGTTGACCGAGATGCCGGCGTGGGTGGCGGCCTCCTCCACCCGCTGCTTCAGGTGCTCGGCGAGGCGGAGGTTGATGCGCGTCATGGCGCCGTCCTCGTCGCCCGCCGGCGGGGGCGGGGGAGGCGGCGCGTCGGCCGAGCCCCGGAACGCCGGCTCCGCGGGTGGCGGCGCGACCACGAACTCCGGGTCGCGACCGCGCAGCCGCACGTCGACCGAGCCGGGCGCCAGGTCGCGGGTGATCTCGGCCGCCGCCGCCGACAGCGCCTCCAGCAGCGTCAGCCGGGCGGCGGACTCGACCTGCGCGGTCAGCCGCTCGGCGAGCGCGCGGGCGTCCTCGCCGACCACCTCGGCCGCCGTGGCCAACTCGCGGCGGAGGCTGTCGACGAAGGGCGTCAGGTCCATGACACCACTATGGCAGTGCTGTGGTGCCATCGCAAGACCTGTTTGGTGCCATCGTGTGCCACTTTGGCTCACCAGGGTGGCCGTAGTGGCATCAACCCAGGTCGGATGGTGTGCTGGCGGGGCGTCACGGCCGGGTCGGGTCGCACGCCGCCGGCGCGATCACGCCTCCCGCCGGACGTGCGTGCCGTCACGGACGGTCCCGACGTACTCCTCCACGAGGTCCTCCAGCGCCACCACCCCGAGCACCGAGCCGTCTGCCGACACCGCCCGCGCCAGGTGGCTCTGCGCCCGCCGCAGCACCGCCACCGCCTCGTCCAGCCGCGCGTCCACCGACACCTCCGGCAGCCCCCGGACGCGCCCGCGCGGCACCTGCGTGGCCGGATCGGCGTCCGCCAGGTCCAGCACGTCCTTCACGTGCAGGTACCCGATCAGCCTGCCGTCGTCGGACACCGGGAACCGGGAGAAGCCGGTCGCCGACACGGCCGCCTCCACCTCGCCCATCGTCGGCCGCGCCGACACCGACGTGATCCGCTCCAGCGGCACCAGCACGTCCGCCACGCTGCGCTCCGCCGACGACAGCGCCTGCGCCAGCCGCCGGTGCTCGGAGTCCTCCAGCAGGCCCTCCTGCCGGGACTGCGCGATCAGCAGCGCCAGCTCGTCGCGCGTGTACGCCGACTCCAGCTCCTCGCGCGGCGTCACGCCCACCAGCCGCAGCACCGCCGTCGCGACCACGGTGAACCCGCGCAGCAGCGGCGCGACCAGGCGGCAGAACCAGTAGTGCGCGGGCACCAGCCACAGCGCGGTGCGCTCCGGACCGGCGATCGCCAGGTTCTTCGGCACCATCTCGCCCAGCACGGTGTGCAGCGCCACGACGATGACCAGCGCCAGCGCGAACGCCACCCCGTGCCGCACCGCCTCCGGCAGCCCGAGCGCGCCGAACGGGCCCTCCAGCAGCGCCGCCACGGCCGGTTCGCCCAGCGCGCCCAGCCCCAGCGAGCACAGCGTGATGCCCAGCTGCGCGCCCGCGATCAGCAGCGGCAGCTCCCGGCCCGCCCGGATCACCACCCTGGCCCGCGAGCTGCCCGCGTCGGCCAGCGCCTCCAGCCGGTCGCGGCGCGCCGTGATGATCGCGAACTCCGCGCCGACGAAGAACGCGTTGCCCGCCAGCAGCAGGAAGACCACCAGGACGATCACCGCGCCACCTCCGTCGGCGACTCGACGCGCAGCTCGGCCACCCGGTGCCGGTCCATCGACACCACGGTGATCCGCCAGCCGTCGACGCGGATCTCGTCCGCCACGTCCGGTATGCGGCCCAGGTGCGCCAGGACCAGGCCGGCCAGCGTCTCGTAGTCGCCGGACGGCATCCGGAAACCGGTCGCCTCGAACACCTCGTCGTCGCGCAGCAGGCCGGACATCAGCCAGCTGTCGCGGCCCAGCGCCCGGACCGGCGCGCCCTCCCGGCGGTCGTGCTCGTCGCGCACGTCGCCGACGATCTCCTCGACCAGGTCCTCCAGCGTGACCAGGCCGGCGGTGCCGCCGTACTCGTCCACCACCAGCGCCGTCTGGAGCCCCGACGCGCGCAGCCGGTCCAGCAGGGCGTCGCCGGACAGCGTCTCCGGCACCGTCTGCACCGGCCTGGTCAGCGCCGACACCGGCGTCGTGGCGCGCTGCGCGCGCGGCACGCTGAACGCCTGCTTCACGTGCACCATGCCGCGCACCTCGTCCAGGTCGCCGTGGTAGACCGGGAACCGGGAGAAGCCCGTCTCCCGCGCCTTGGCCAGCAGGTCCAGCACGGTCGCGTCGGCGCGCAGCGACTCGACCCGCACGCGCGGCGTCATCAGCTCGTCGGCGGTGCGGTCGCCGAACCGCAGCGAGCGGTCCAGCAGCGTCGCCGTGCCGGGGTCGATCGTGCCGTGCTCGGCGCTGGAGCGGATCAGCGCGCCCAGCTCCTGCGGCGAGCGCGCCGACGCCAGCTCGTCGGCCGGCTCCACGCCCAGCCCCCGCACCAGCCCGTTCGCCGCGCCGTTGAGGCCGGTGATCAGCCAGCGGAACACGGCGGAGAACCCGGCCTGGACGCCCGCGACGGCCCGCGCCGTCTCCAGCGGCTTGGCGATCGCGAGGTTCTTCGGCACCAGCTCGCCGAACACCATCGACAGCGCGGTCGCCAGGGCCAGCGCGACGACCAGCGAGACCGGTGCCGCCACCGCTTCCGGCAGGCCGACGGCGGTCAGCGCGGGCGACACCAGCCGGGCGATGGCCGGTTCGGCGATGTAGCCGGTGATGAGCGTGGTGAAGGTGATCGCCAGCTGCGCGCCGGAGAGCTGGAACGACAGCGAGCGGTGCGCCTTGTCCACCGTGCGCGCCTTCGCGTCGCCGACGGTGGCGAGGTGCGACTCGACCGTGCTGCGCTCCAGCGCGGTCAGGGAGAACTCGGCGGCGACCGCGATGAACGTGCCGATGGTCAGCGCCACGACGGCGACCAGGCCGAGCACGCTGACCAGGACCCCGTTCACCGGGCACCCCCGGTGGGCGCCGGGACGTGCGGACCTTGCGGGTAGCCGGGTGTCGGACCCGGCTCGGTACTGCGACCAGGCGATTGCGCGTCGCGCACGGGAGGGATCACTCCTCGACGGGGGTGGTCGGTCTGCTCGTCCAGTTTAGAGAGTCGACGCCGGTCAGCGCAGTCCGGATCCGGTGGGTGACGACGTGCTCGCGCGCAGCACCACCTCGCCCGCCACGCGGACCGTGCGCGGTGGGCCGCAGGCGTCGTCCAGCACCAGCCGCGCGGCCCGTTCGCCCATCTCCTCCAGCGGCAGCCGGACCGTGCTCAGGCCGGGCACCAGGTCGCGCATGGTCGGGATGTCGTCGAACCCCGCGACGGACACGTCCTCGGGCACCCGCACGCCGCGGTGCCGCAGCGCCGCCACCGCGCCCGCCGCCATCACGTCGTTCACGGCGAACACGCAGGTCGCGCCGGTCCGCGCGGCGAGCAGGTCGGCCACCGCCGCGTACCCGCCGTCCCGGCTGAACGCGCAGTGCAGCGCGGTCGGCCCGCCGACGCCCGCGTCGGCGAGACCCGCCCGGAACCCGGCCACGCGGTCGCGCGCCACGACCAGGTCCGGCGGCCCGGCGAGCACGGCGAACCGGCGGTGCCCCAGCCCGACCAGCTCCCGCGCCAACGCCCGCGCGCCGCCCCGGTTCGCGGGCACCACCGCGTCGACGCCCAGCCTGGCCTGCGAGACGCACGCGACCCGGCCGCCCTGGTCGGCGAACGCGGCGAGTTCGGCGGCGAGCCTGCCCACGGCGTGCCGGTCGGTGGTGCGGCTGCCCGCGACCACCAGCGCCCGCGGCCGGTGCGCCCGCAACGCCGTGACCAGGTGCACCTCGCGGTCGGCGTCACGGCCGGTGGTGCCGAGCGCGACGACCAGGCCGGCCTGCTCGGCGACGCGGGTCACGCCGGCGGCGATGCCCGAGAAGTACGGGTCGGCGATGTCGTGGACCACCAGGCCGACCAGGACGCTGCTGTTGCGGGCCAGCGCCTGGGCCGAGGCGTTCGGGAGGTAGCCGAGGTCGTCCGCCGCGCCCCGGACGCGGTCGCGCAGCTCGTCGCCGACCTGGCGGGTGCTGCCGTTGAGCACGCGGGAGGCCGTCGCGAGCGAGACGCCCGCGTGCTCGGCCACCTCGGCCAGCGTGACCTGCCGCGCTGCCACGTCGACTCCTCCACGGCCCTGGACGACCGAGGGTAGTCCGCCGGGTGGTCGGCGGCTCGGGGCCAACCGACCGGCCGCGACGGGGTCGGCGCGGATGGCCGGTCGGGTCGGTGGACGCGCGGCCGTCGAGGAGTCGTGTCCAGGCCGTGCCGCACGAGGCGTGCCTTGTGACGGTTGCCGCACGAGCCGTGCCTCGCGCGGTGCCGTACGGGGCGTGCCTCGTGCGGTGCCGTGTGGGGCGTGCCCTTGCGGCGGTACCGCGCCGGGCGCGGGGGGAGCGCGGGAAGCGGGGGGAGCGGGGGGAGCGCGGGGGAGCGCGGGAGGTGCGCTTGGGGGCCGGTCGTGGACGGCGGCCACGGCCGGCCCCCCGCGCGCCCCTACCGGGGCAGCTCCCGACCCGCCGCCAGCAGCCGGAGCGTGCTGATCGACGGGACGAGGGCGTACAGCGCGCCCGTCGTGCGGACGAACCGGTGGAACGTCAGGGTCGCGGCGGCCTCCGGCGTCTCGAACCGGGCCTCGCCGGCGCCGCCGATCACCGGGTCGGTGCCGGTGGGCGCGCCGTCCTCGCCGCCCGCGAAGTCCGGGTTGCCCGCCCAGACCCGCTGCTGGAACTCGAACTGCTCCTTGATCGACGTGCAGTGGGCGACGAACACCAGCCCGCGCTCGGCGCGCGGGTCCGCGTCGTACGGCGGCCCGAACGGGACGCCGCGCCGCAGGATGCGCCGCTGGCGCGGGTCGCGGAAGGTGAACGAGCGCGGGTTGGTCTTGCGGATGTGCGCCGCGCACGGCGTGCTCGCGCCACGCGGGTCGTCGGCGTAGTCGAAGTCGTTGCGGTCCGGCCCGAGGCCCGGCGCGCCCGCGGCGGGCGAGGCCAGCGGGCGGCCGTCGCGGTGCCGCCCGATCAGCAGCGCGCCCGCCTCCTCGGCGGTGGTGCCCAGCGCCGCGGCGTGCTCCTCGACCGCCCGCCGCCAGCCCCGCACGTCCTGCGTCAGCCGCCGGACGACCTGGATCGACCCGTCCCGCAACCACCGCGCCGTCCGGTCGCCCTCGTCGCCGCGCTCGGTGTCGTAGCCGAACACGAACTCGCCCGGCGCGACCAGCAGCGCGCCCGCGTGCCCCAGCCGGTGCCCCGGACGATTCGGGTCCTCCTCGTGGAAGTCCCGCACCCCCGGCTGCGAGATGCCGTCCTTGTACCCGAAGTGCTCCCGGCCGCGGTGCTCGCCGGGCAGCGTGCCCGCGTTCTCCACGTGCACCTTGACCACGCCCAGCAGGTCGTCCAGCAGGTCGAGCAGCGCGTCGAGGGCCTGGAGCCGCTCGCCGGTGTCCGAGGCGACCGTGACCACGGCGTGGACCGGCGCGTCGTCCCGGCCGAACCGCCACTCCTCCGGGTCGTCCCCGGTGAACGCGGCCCGCGCCTCGGCACCCTCGACCAGCTCCGGGTCGCGCGCCCGCAGGTCGCGTTCGACGGCCTCGGGGTTCACGGCCAGCCGGAGCAGGCCCGCCGGCGTCAGCGACAGGTTGGTCCAGGTGGCCCGCAGGCTCCGCGGGTCGCCGCCGAACAGGGCGCGGCCCAGCGAGAACGCCTCGTTGAAGTCCTCCACGTCCGCGGTGACCGAGACGTGGCCCAGCATGGCGGCGAGCCACGTACGCCCCAGCCGCGCGTCGGTGAACCGCACGAACCGGAACTGCTGGTAGTCCTTGTTGAACGCGGCCAGCACGTTGCCCTGGATCTCCCGCGACCCCCGCAGGGGCGGCCGCACGCCCCGCCGCTCGGCGTGCAAGTGCAGCAGCTCGGTCATCCCGAGCCTCCCATTCCCCCGAATGTTCCCTTGAAGAAGACCACGCGCAGTCCCGCCGGATACACACCGCGTGGTGTTTTTCCCGATTCTCCCCCGCCGGACCTGAGAGGGGAGCAGCGCCCCGGCGGACGTGTGGCGGCCTCACGTGTGGTCCGGCGGACGGCCGGGCCGCGCGGACGAGCGGCCGTCGGGCGTGCCGCCGAGCGACGGCCGGTCCGCGAGGTCGGACAGGCGGCGTGGCGGGGGCGGGCGCGTGGCGCGCTCGGGTGGCCGGGCGCGGCGTGGCGGGGGTGGTCGAGCAGGCCGCCCGGTCACGCCGGGTCGGAGCGCCGGCCCGGCGGGTCGGGCGAACGGCCGGGCGCGCGGTCGGGCGGGTGGTCGCGCGTCGTCCCCGCTCCCGGCCGTCGCGCCTGCGCCGTCGGGCCCTCCGCCGTGCCGCCGACCGGTGCAGCGCGGTGGCGTGATCGATCCGGCAGTAGCCTGCCGACATGGGCGAAGGGGTATTCCTCATCACCGGGGCCTCCCGCGGCATCGGGCTGGCCACCGCGCAGCTCGCGGCCGAGGCGGGCTACCGGCTGGTGCTGACCGCGCGGGACATCGGGGAGCTGGCCGAACGGGCCGCGCGGCTGGGCGGTCCGGACCGGGTCTGGGTGGCGTCCTGCGACGTGCGGGCGTGGGAGCAGCTCGCCGCGCTGGTGGGCCGGGTCGAGGAGGAGTGGGGCCGGCTGGACGTGGTGTTCGCGAACGCGGGCACCAGCGTCGTCACCTCGTTCACGTCCTCGCAGGGCGCGCCGCCGTCGCAGTGGAGCGACATGGTGCTGACCAACGTGTGCGGCCCGGCGTTCACGGCGCGGGCCGCGCTGCCCGCGCTGATCCGCAGCGGCGGCCACCTGGTGCTGACCGGGTCGGCGGCCGGGCGCGGCGTGCGGCCGGGCAACCTGTACGCCGCGACCAAGTGGGCGGTCACCGGGCTGGCGCAGGCGATCCGCGCCGAGTGCGTCGGCACGGGCGTCCGGGTGACGCTCGTGCAGCCCGGCCTGACCGACACCGGCGGCATCCCGGCGTCCCGGCTGGGCGACCCGAAGCTCGCGCCCGCCGACGTCGCGCGGGCCGTGCTGTACGCGGTGTCCCAGCCGTCCACTGTGGACGTCAACGAGATCCTGGTGCGGCCGGCGGGTCAGGACGCGTACCGGTGAGCCGCCGGGCGCACGCGGCCAGCGCCGCGCGCACGTCGTCCGGCGCGTCGAGCGCGTAGTCGGCGCCGATCAGCAGCAGGTCGGCGGCGATGGGCTCGATGGCGTTCGCGCGCAGGTGGACGCGGCACGTGCGGGCGGTCACCGGTACCACCTTGCCCGGCAGCGCCACCACGAGCCGGGCCGCGACGACGTCGGCGGGCGCCCGCACCAGCGCGGTCGCCGCGTACCGGCAGGGCGCGGTGGTCAGCGCGCGCGCCACGAAGGCGGCCGGCTCCTCGGGTGGCCGACGCGCCGGGAACCGGTGGCCGGTCGGCGTGGGCGTGCCCATCCGGTCGACGCGGAACGTCCGCCAGTCCCGCTTGGCCGGGTCGTAGGCGAGCAGGTACCACCGGCGCACCGCGGTGACGAGCTTGACGGGCTCGACCTTCCGCTCGACGCCGCGGTGCGCGAACCGCACCACCTCCCGGTCCCGGCACGCCGCCGCCAGCACGCCCAGCGCCGCCGGGTCGGACACCGGGCCGTCGCCCAGCGGTATCCGGGCGATGGCCGCGCCGACCGCCCTGATCCGCCGCCGCAGCCGGTCCGGCAGCACCTGCTCGACCTTGGCCAGCGCCCGGACCGCGCTGTCCTCGATGCCGTCGACGCCGGCGGCGGTGCGCAGCCCCACGGCGACGGCCACCGCCTCGTCGTCGTCGAGCAGCAGCGGCGGCAGGTCCCGCCCGGACGCCAGCCGGTAGCCGCCCGCCGTGCCCGTCGTGCCCTCGACGGGGTAGCCCAGCTCCCGCAGCCGGTCGATGTCGCGCCGCACCGTCCGGTCGGTCACGCCGAGCCGGCCGGCCAGCTCCGCGCCGGTCCACCCGCGCCGGCCCTGGAGGAGTGACAAGAGTCGCAACATCCGCGCGGGCATGTTCATCACGGACATCCTATGTCCTAAAGCGTCCCTAGTGTCGGGCCCATGACGACCTACGTGCTGATCCCCGGCGCCTGCCACGGCGGCTGGTACTACGACCCGATCACCACCGAGCTGCGCGACCTCGGCCACGAGGTGCACGCGCCGACCCTGAGCCGGGACGGGAACCTGGAGGAGCACACCGAGCAGGTGCTGGAGCTGGTGGCGGACCTGGACGAGGTGGTCCTGGCCGGGCACAGCTACGGCGGCATGGTGATCACCACCGTCGCGGACCGCGCGCCGGAGAAGGTGAAGGCCCTCGTCTACGTCGACGCGGTGGTGCCCGCGCACGACCAGTCGGTGTGGGACCTGGTCAACGGCCCGCTCCGCGAGTGGTACATCACCGGCGCGGCGGCGGACGGCCGCACGGTCGCGCCGCTGCCGGTCTTCGATCCCCGCGCCTTCGCCCACCCGCTGGCGTCGCTGCTCCAGCGGGCGCGGTTGACCGGCGCCGTCGACAAGATCACCGATCGCTGGTACCTGTACGCGAAGAACATGCCGAACAGCCCGTTCACGCGGTTCCGCGACAGGTTCCGGGACGACCCGACGTGGCGGGTGCGCGACCTCGACGCGACGCACAACTTCATCGACGGCGGCGCGGCGGAGTTCCTCGACGTCCTCAAGGCCGCGGGCGGCGCGGCCTGACCGACCCGGTGGGCCCGCGGTGTTGACCTCCAGCTTGCTGGAGGTACCAGGCTGACCCCCACAGTCGGAACGGCCCCAGGGGGGAACGGATGCGCGCGGTGTGGTTGACGGGGTTCGGCGGTCCCGAGGTGCTGGTGGCGGGTGACGCGCCGGAGCCCGAGGCCGGGCCGGGGCAGGTGCTGGTGGAGGTGGCCTACGCCAACACCACCTTCGTCGAGACGCAGTACCGGCGCAGCGGGCAGGGGCCGTTCACCGCGCGACCGCCCGCGATCCTCGGCAACGGCGTGGGCGGCGTCGTGACGCGCGTCGGACCCGGAGCGGACCCGGGGCTGCTCGGCCGGCCGGTCGTCGCGTCGACCGGCGGGCAGGGCGGCTACGCCGAGCGGGCGGCGGTGGACGCGGCGGGCGCCGTCGTCGTGCCGGACGGGGTGCCGCTGGACGCGGCGGTCGCGCTGCTGGCCGACGGCCGGACGGCGCTGCTCAACCTCCGCGCGGTCGGCCCGGTGGCGGGCCGGCGGGTGCTGGTGCTCGCGGCGGCGGGCGGCGTCGGCACGCTGCTCGTGCAGGCGGCGAAGGCCGGTGGCGCGGTCGTGGTCGGCGCGGCGGGCGGCGCGCGCAAGGGAGACGTCGTGCGCGAGCTGGGCGCGGACGAGGTGGTCGACTACCTCGCCGCCGACTGGCCGACGCGGGTCGAGCCGGTGGACGTGCTCTTCGACGGCGTCGGCGGCGCGACGGCCCGCTCGGCGTTCGAGCTGCTCGCACCCGGCGGCCGGATGCTCAGCTACGGCCTCGCCGGCGGCGAGTGGGCCGACGTCGACCCGGCGCGGGCCGCCGAGCGGGGTGTGACGCTGGTGCGCGGTTCCCGGCCGACGCCGGAACAGCTGCGGGAACTGGTCGCCACCGCGCTGCGCCAAGCCGCCGAGGGCGTGCTGCGGCCGGTCGTCGGGCAGCGGTTCCCGCTGGAGCGCGCGGCCGACGCGCACGCCGCCATCGAATCCCGCGGCACCGTCGGCAAGACGCTGTTGGAGGTGCGCTGATGGACGTCGGTGTCACGCTGCCCGGCCACGGCGCGGACCTCGTCGCCCACGCCCAGCACGCCGAGGGCCTCGGGCTGGAGTCGCTGTGGCACGGCGACCATCTGATCCCCGTGAACCCGTTCCTGGACGCCACGCTGGTGCACGCGACGGTCGCCGCCGTCACGACCCGGATCAAGCTCGGGTTCGGCGTGCTGGTGCCGGCGTTGCGCGGGCCGGCGTGGGCGGCCAAGCAGATCGCGACCCTGCAACACCTCTCCGGCGACCGCGTGCTGCTCGGCGTGGGCAGCGGCGGCGAGGCGCACGGCGAGGCCGCGTGGCACGCGGTGGGCGTGCCGTTCGCCGAGCGCGGCGCGCGCACCGACGCCGCGTTGGAGGTACTGCCCCGGCTGGTCCGCGGCGAACCCGTCGAACTGCACGGCGAACCGGTCGCGCTGCGGCCCGGCGCGACCATGCCGCCGGTGCTCGTCGGCGGCGGCACGGCCGCCGCGCTGCGCCGCGCCGCCAGGTTCGGCGACCACTGGTACCCGGCGTTCGTGCCGCGGCGGTCCGTCGCGTCGGGTGTGCGGCGGCTGGCGGAGTTGGCCGCCGCGCACGGCCGACCCGCGCCGGGCGTGACGGTCGGCGTGAGCGTGGCGCTCGGCGACGTGCCCGCGTCGGTGGTCGACGGGCGCGTCCGGGGGATGACCGACTACGGGCTGCCCGAGGACGTGGCCCGCGAGGTGGTCGTCACCGGGTCGGTCGCGCAGGCCGCCGAGCGGTTCGCCGCCCTCGCCGACGCGGGCGCGGACCGGATCGTCGCGATGCCGTTCACCGAGGACCGGTTCCGCCAGGTCGAACTGGTCGCCGAGGCTACCGTGGCGATGTGACGGAACGGATGCTGAGCGTCAACGGGATCGACCTGTGCGCGGAGACCTTCGGGTCGCCGGACGACCCGGCCGTGCTGCTGGTCATGGGCGCGACCGGGTCGATGCTCCTGTGGGAGGACGACTTCTGCGCGCGGCCGGCGGCGCACGGGCGGCACGTGATCCGCTACGACCACCGCGACACCGGGCGGTCCACCGCCTACCCGCCGGGCGAACCCGGTTACGCGTTCGAGGACCTCGTCGCGGACGCGGTCGGCGTGCTGGACGCGCTGGGCGTCGCGCGGGCCCACGTGGTCGGCCTGTCGATGGGCGGCGGCATCGGGCAGTTGATCGCCCTGGAGCACCCGGAGCGCGTGCTCACGCTGACCCTGGTCGCCGCCGGCCCGACGGGGCCCGGCCACCCGGACCTCCCGCCCGTGGCGCCGTCCCCGGTGGCGCACTTCGCGGCGGGCGGCACACCGGAGCCGGACTGGTCGTCGCGCGAGTCGGTGGTCGAGCACCTGGTCGCGGCCGAGCGCCCGTTCCGGGGACCGCGCCCGGTCGACGAGGACGCGGCCCGCGCGCCGGCCGGGCGGGTGTTCGACCGCTCGCCCCACCCGGCGTCCGCCGCCAACCACACGCGGCTGGGCGGCGACGGGCCGTGGCGGCACCGGCTGGGCGAGGTGCGGGCGCGGACGCTGGTCCTGCACGGCGACGCCGACCCGCTGGTCCCGCCGGGGCACGGGGAAGCGCCGGCGGCGGAGATCCCCGACGCGACCCTGGTGGTGCTGCCGGACACCGGGCACGAACTGCCGAGGGGCGTGTGGGACCTGGTGATCGAGCGGCTGGTCGAGCACACGGCGTGATCGCGCCGCCGTCGGCGGGCTCCCCGCCGACGGCGAAAAGCACTGCCCCGGCGGGGATCGCGACGTGACGGGACCCCGGCATCGGGCGAAAACGTTGACGTCGGAGGAAATTCCGCAGCGGCGCGGCGGCGGGCGGTGCCCGTGGATGCAGCGTCGTTGCCCCTTCGACCAGCGGCGATGCCTTTACCGCGCGCGGCGCTGCATGTCCGGGCAGACCGTGTCAACCACCCTTGACCTGGTCCAGACCACTCGGGTTGAGTGGCCGGCGTCACATCCGACGACCTCAAGGAAGAGGGGGACCACGTGTCCAGAATCCGCGTGGTGGCGGCGATCGCCACCATCGTGGTCGGGGCGGCGCTGACCGTCGCGGTGGCCACGACCACGGCCACCGCCGCCACCTGTGCGACCGCCTGGAGCCCGTCCACCGCCTACACCGGCGGCGCGACGGCGTCCCACAACGGTCACAACTGGTCGGCGAAGTGGTGGACCCAGAACGAGACGCCGGGCTCGGCGCCGGTCTGGGCCGACCAGGGCGCCTGCGGCGGCTCCACGACGCCACCGCCCACGTCGTGCAACCACCCGGCCTGGGTGGCCGGGCAGTTCTACGCCGCGGGCAGCATCGTCCGGTACACCGACGGCAAGTACTACGTCGCCGAGCACGACAACCCCGGCTACGACCCGGTGATCTCCACCTGGTACTGGGACCCGTACACCAAGTGCGACGGCGGGCCGACCACCACGAACCCGCCCCAGCCCGGTGGTTTCGTCGTCTCCGAGGCCGTCTTCCAGCAGATGTTCCCGAACCGGAACCCGTTCTACACCTACGCCGGCCTGACGGCGGCGCTCCGCTCCTACCCGGCTTTCGCGAACACCGGCAGCGACACCGTGAAGCGGCAGGAGGCGGCGGCCTTCCTGGCCAACGTCAACCACGAGACCGGCGGCCTGGTGCACATCGTGGAGCAGAACCAGGCCAACTACCCGCACTACTGCGACAAGTCCCAGCCCTACGGCTGCCCGGCGGGGCAGGCGGCGTACTACGGTCGCGGCCCGATCCAGCTCAGCTGGAACTTCAACTACAAGGCGGCCGGCGACGCGCTGGGCCTGCCGCTGCTGACCAACCCGTACCTGGTGCAGAACGACCCGGCGGTCGCCTGGCAGACCGGCCTCTGGTACTGGAACACCCAGAACGGGCCCGGCACCATGACCCCGCACAACGCGATGGTCAACGGCCACGGTTTCGGCCAGACGATCCGCAGCATCAACGGCGCGCTGGAGTGCGACGGCCGCAACCCCGCTCAGGTGCAGAGCCGCGTCAACGCCTACCAGCGGTTCGCGGGTCTGCTGGGCGTCTCGCCCGGCAACAACCTGACCTGCTGACGCCCACCGGCGCGGTGCCCGCCACCCGCCGAGCACGACCGGGGCGGTGCCCGCCGGGATCGGCGCGCACCGCCCCGGCGGCTCCGCGCGTGCGGCGCTGCCGCGAGCGGCGCGTGCGGAACCGGCCGTGCGGAACCGGCGGTGCGGGGCCGGCCGTGCGGGGCCGTCCGTGCGGAACCGGCCGTGCGGGGCCGTCCGCGCGGGGCCGTCCGGTCGCGCCGGCGCGGGGCCGTTCGGCGGTCGCCGGCCGCGCCGCACCGCGTCGCGGCGGGCCGGACCGCCGGTCCGCCTCCTTGACCCGGCCGGCCTTCACGATTATGGTCTAGACCACATTGCCGTGCGTGCCCGCCTCCCTGCGGGCGGTCACGACCGGCGTGCGCCCGGCCGCCGCGGATCGGACCCTGCCCAGGGAAGCCCCTCGGGGTTTCCTCCGAAGGAGCTGGACAATGAGCCTGAAACGCAAGCTCGCGGCGGTTCTCGCCGGCGTGGGCATCGCACCGTTCATCGTCGTCGTGTCGGCGGGATCGGCGAGCGCGCACGGCTACGTCTCCTCGCCGCCCAGTCGGCAGGCGATGTGCGCCTCGGGTCGCGTCTCCGGCTGCGGTGACATCATCTACGAACCGCAGAGCGTGGAAGGCCCGAAGGGCCAGCAGAACTGCCACGCCGGGGACAGCCGCTGGGCGCCGCTCAGCAACGACAGCAAGGCGTGGCCCGCCACGTCGGTGGGCGACACGGTGCCGTTCAACTGGACCATCACCGTCCGCCACGCCACCAGCACGTGGCAGTACTTCGTCGGCGGCAGCAAGATCGCGGAGTTCAACGACCGCGGTCGCCTGCCCGGCTCGTCGGTCAAGCACAACGTGAGCCTGGGCGGTCGCACCGGCCGGGTGAAGGTGCTGGCCGTCTGGAACATCGCCGACACGGCGATGGCCTTCTACGCCTGCGTGGACCTCCAGGTCGGTTCCGGCGGCCCCGGCCCGACGACCACCAGCGAGCCGACGCCGACCACCGCGCCGACCACCACCACCACGCGACCCACGACGACCACCACGCCGCCGTCGGCCGGCGAGTGGGCGGTGGGCGTCTCCTACTCGCCGGGCACGCAGGTGACCTACGGCGGCGCGTCCTACCGCTGCCTCCAGGCCCACACCTCGCTGACGGGCTGGGAACCGCCGAACGTGGCCTCCCTGTGGCAACGGCTGTAGGGGATTCCCGGTAGCGGCTCCGCCCGCACCGCCCTGTCCCGGCGCGGGCGACGCCGCCACCCGGACCGTCCACACAGGACTCGACGGTCGGCCGGGTCGCCGGGCGCGGCCGGTCGTCGAATCCGGACGACGGCGACGCCTGCCGGGGCGGTTCGGCGGCGGGCGGCGGTCGCGGGGTACGCGAGTCGCGGAGGCGGGGTCCTGCCGGGGAGCGCGGCCGAACGGCCCAGTCCGTTCGCATTCTTGACCGCGGTGACGATCAGGATTATGGTCTAGACCACATTGCCGAGCGTGACCGCCTCCCTGCGGACGGTCACACCGCCCGGCGTGTGCCCGGCCGCCGCGGACAGGACCCTGCCCTGGAGACCCCAAGGGTCTCCTCCGAAGGAGCGCTGGACAATGAGCCTGAAACGCAAGCTCGCGGCGGTTCTCGCCGGCGTGGGCATTGCTCCGTTCATCGTCGTGGTGACGGCGGGAACGGCGAGTGCGCATGGCTACATCACCTCACCGCCGAGCCGACAGGCGATGTGCTTCGCGGGTCGCGTCTCCGGTTGCGGTGACATCATCTACGAACCGGGGAGCGTCGAGGGCCCCAAGGGGCAGCAGAACTGCCACGGCGGCGACGCCCGCTGGGCGCCCCTGAACGACGACCGCAAGGCGTGGCCCGCCACCTCGGTCGGCGACACCGTCTCGTTCAACTGGGCGATCCTCGCCAACCACTCCACCACCACGTGGCAGTACTTCGTCGGCGGCAGCAAGATCGCCGAGTTCAACGACCACGGCCGCCAGCCGGGCAAGACCGTCAAGCACAACGTCAGCCTCGGTGGCCGCACCGGCCGCATCAAGCTGTTGGCCATCTGGAACATCGCCGACACCGCGATGGCGTTCTACAACTGCGTCGACCTCCAGGTCGGCCCCGGTGGCGGCCCCGGCCCGACGACCACCACCGAACCCACGACCACGACCGCGCCCACGACCACGACCGCGCCCACGACCACCACCGCGCCCACGACGACCACCACGCCGCCGTCGGCCGGCGAGTGGGCGGTGGGCGTCTCCTACTCGCCGGGCACGCAGGTGACCTACGGCGGCGCGTCCTACCGCTGCCTCCAGGCCCACACCTCGCTGGCCGGCTGGGAACCGCCGAACGTCGCGTCCCTTTGGCAGCGACTGTAGAAGACCGCGAACAGCCCGTCCGCGCCCCTGTGCCCACCGCGCGGACGGGCCTTTCCCCGTTCTCCCGAGGAGGGGACGATCATGCGACGCCTCACGACCGCACTCGTCGGCCTGCTGCTGGTCGCCGGCTGCGGCATCGGCAGCGGTAGCGAAGTGCCCGCACCCACCGGACCGGTGTCGACGGTCGTGGAGACCAACGAGTTCAACCCGGTCGACGTGATGTTCCTGCACATGGCCGTGCCGCACCACAAGTCCGGCCTGGAGATCGTCAAGCTGGCCAAGGACCGGCCGGTGCGCGCCGACATCAAGAACCTCGCGTCCGCCATCGAGGTCACACAGCTGTCCGAAGTGGACTCGATGCTCAAGTGGCTGCACGACTGGAATCAGCCCGAGTCCGCGGACGACGACCCGCAGCTGCACGCCGGGCACGGCGGCGACCACTCCACCAGCCCGGAGGCCATCGCGGCGCTGGCGAGGGCCGAGTCGGGCGACTTCGAGAAGGAGTTCCTCAACGTGCTCATCGCCCACCAGCACAACGCGGTGGAGATCGCCAAGCTGGAGCGCGAGGGCGGCGTCAACCCGCAGGCGAAGGCGTTGGCGGAGCGGATCTTCCACTCCCGCACCGGGCAGATCTCGCAGATGCTGGGCTACCTGGAGTAGCGGCGGCCGGGGTCGGCGCCCGCAGCGGCGGCGGCCGGGGTCAGCCGAGGTCGAGGCGCAGCCCGCTCTCGAACCGGCGGCGCGCCCCGGTCACCGGATCGGTGAACTCCAGGACCTTCGCCAGGAGTTGCAGCGGGTTCGTGAAGTCGTCCAGCGGCTTCTCCCGCAGCACCGGGTAGAAGTCGTCGTGGCGGATCGGCACGCCCAGCGCGGCCATGTGCAGCCGGAGCTGGTGCGTGCGGCCCGTCAGCGGCGTGAGCCGGTAGCGGCCCCAGCCGTCCCGGTGGTCGAGCAGCTCGACGCGCGTCTCCGCGTTGGCCGGCCCGTCGACCTCCTGCGCGGTGATGACGCCCTTGACCTTCACGATGCGGCTGCGCACCGTGCGGGGCAGCGCCAGCTCCGGGTCATGCGGTGCGATCGCCTCGTACTCCTTGTGCACCAAGCGGTCCCGGAACAACGTCTGGTACCGGCCGCGCAGCGCGGGGTCCACCACGAACATCACCAGCCCGGCGGTGACCCGGTCCAGCCGGTGCGCCGGGCTGAGGTCCGGCAGCCCGAGCTCCCGGCGCAGCCGCACCAGGGCGGTCTCCACGACGTGGCTGCCGCGCGGGATCGTGGCCAGGAAGTGGGGCTTGTCCACGACCAGGATGGCGTCGTCGCGGTGCACGACCCCGATCCCGAACGGCACCGGCGCCTCGTCGGGCAGGTCGCGGTGGAACCACACCGACGTGCCGGGCGCGAACGGCGCGTCCGGCGCGACCGGGCCGTCGAGGTCGACGATCCGGCCCTGCGCCAGCATCAGGTCGATGCGCTCCGGGGCGACCCTCGGCAGCCGCGCCACCAAGTGGTCGCGGAGCGTGGCCCACGGCCCCTCGTCGGGCAGCCGCAGGCGTGCGGGGTCGAGGCCGTGGCGCTGGGGCAGCGGCGGCCGGAGCTTGCGCCTCATCGGGCGGTGAGCCTACCCGGCGTCGGTGAACCGCACCCGGTAGCCCAGCCCGCCGAGCATCCCGGACAGCATCTTGCGCGCGCTCTCCTCGGCCCGCCCGACCAGGCCGGACTCCCGCGCGGCGTCGGCGATCTTCTGCTCGGCGGCGACGTAGAACGGCTGCTGGTCGCGGGTCTCGACGAGCGCGGCCAGCCGGTCGACCAGGCCGCGCTCCTGGGCGAACACGTAACACCGCTCCTGGTGCAGGTTCGGCTTGTCCAGCACCGGGGTCGGCAGCGCCACCTCGATCGACTCGCCGTCCGGCGACACCTTCAGCGCGCCGTCGGCGAGGTCGCCGAACTCGACGTAGGCGTTGACCGAGCCGGCCGCGACGAACAGCGTCCGCTGACCGGCGAGCACGTCCGGCACGTACCGGACGTCGTGCTCGATGTCCAGCACGACCTGGTACTCGCCCGCGGCGGCGTGGAACTGGCTCAGCTCCCGCAGCGACTGGAGGACGGCCGGGTGGCTGCGGTCGACCGCGTCCGTGCCGATGCGCGGCACCACGAGGAACGCCGCGACCAGCACGACCACGGCGGCCACCGCCGCCGCCACGACCCCGATGCGCCACCTCATGCCGGGCGGGTACCCCGTGGGGGCACCGGGGAACCGCCTCGTGCGGGCGCGTGACGCGGTCGCGGGAGAAGCGCGCGTAATGCGGTCGCGGGAGAAGCACGCGCCCCGGTCGCGGGGAAAGCACGCGTGACCCGGTCGCGGGAGCGCGCGGGGCGCGGTTGCGGGCTGCACGGCCTGTGGGCCGCGCGTCCGGCGCGGCTGCGGGGTTCGGGAGGCGGGTTCGGGAGGCGGGGCACGACCGCGGGTCCCGCACGGGAAACCGCACGGACGCGGTGAACGCCGACCGGGAAGTCCACCGGACCGGTGCTCTCCGCTGTTGTGCCTGGGATTGTCCCGGCCGGGGTGGTAGGACGTGCACGAGGAGGTCCGGATGCCGAACGGTACGCCGCGGCGGGTGTTCATCAGCCACACGTCCGAGCTGCGCCGCTACCCGGCCGGGCGGTCGTTCGTCGCGGCCGTCGAGTCGGCCGTCGGGCGCGCGGGCGACGCGGTCTCCGACATGGCCTACTTCGCCGCCCGCGACTCGGAACCCGAGGCCGTGTGCCGGGAAGCGGTGGCCGCCGCCGACGTCTACGTGCTGCTGGCCGGTTTCCGCTACGGCTCGCCGGTCCGCGACCGCCCCGAGCTGTCCTACACCGAGCTGGAGTACGAGGCGGCAGGCGCGGCGGGCCTGCCCCGGCTGGTCTTCCTCCTGGACGACGACGCGGAGGGCCCCGCCGGGCTGTTCCGCGACCCGCAGCACGGCGCGCGCCAGGAGGGCTTCCGCGCCCGGCTGCGCGGCAGCGGCACCACCACCGCGACCTTCTCCACCCCCGACCAGGCGGAGACGGCCGTGCTCCACGCGCTGACCGCGCTGCCGAGGGCCCGCGACGGCGCGGTCGGCCGCGTGTGGGGCGTGCCCGCGCGGTTCGCCCGCTTCACCGGCCGCGAGGAACTGCTCACCGCGTTGCGCCGGGGGCTGCTCGCCCGGACGCCGACGGTGGTGCGCGCGGTGCGCGGCATGGGCGGCGTCGGCAAGACCACCGTCGCCCTGGAGTACGCGCACCGGTTCGCGGACGACTACGACATCGCGTGGTGGGTGCCGTCGGAGTCGCCGGAACTGGTGCCCGACCGCCTCGCCGAGCTGGCCCGCGTGCTCGACCTCGCCGACGCGTCCGACGGCGCGGGCACGGCGGTGGCGCGGCTGTGGGGCGGGCTGCGCGCGCACGGCCGGTGGCTGCTGGTCTTCGACAACGCGGAGGACCCGGCGGCGCTGGCCCCGTTCCTGCCCGGCGGGCCGGGCCACGTGGTGATCACCTCGCGCAACCCGGACTGGGCCGACATCGCCGCGCCGATGGAGGTCGCGGAGTTCACCCGCGCGGAGTCGGTGCGGGTGCTGTGCTCCCGCGCGCCGCGGGTGTCGACGGCCGACGCGTACCGGCTGGCCGAGGCGCTGGGCGACCTGCCGCTGGCGGTGGACCAGGCGGCGGCGCTGCTGGCCGACACGCCGCTGACCCCGGACGCCTACCTCCGGCTGCTCGCCGACCGCGCGGGCGACGTCCTGGCGCGGGGCGACGGCACCGGCGGCTACCCGGTGTCGCTCGCCGCGTCGTGGGCGGTGGCCTTCGACCGGCTGGCGCAGGACGACCCGGCGGCGGTGCAGGTGCTGGAGCTGCTGGCCTGGCTCGCGCCCGAGCCGGTGCCGCTGACGCTGCTCACCGAGCACCCGGACCGGCTGCCGGACCCGTTGCGCCGCACCGCCGCCGACCCGCTCGCGCTGGCCGAGACCCTGGCCACGATCCGCCGCCGCGCGATGGCGCGGGTCGCGCCGGACAGCCTGCACCTGCACCGCGTCCCGGCCGCGCTGCTGCGCGACCGGTCGTCGGGCGACTGGCCGCTCACCGCCGTGCGCCTGCTGTCCGCCGCCACGCCGGACTCGTGGAACAACCCGGCGGTGTGGCCGTGGTGGCGGCAGCTGCTGCCGCACGTCCTGGAGGCCACCGCGGCCGGTCGCGCGCCGGACGCGATCGCGGACAGCGCGTCGTGGCTGCTCTACGCCGCCGGCACCTACCTGGCCGCGCGCGGCGAGCCCCGCCAGGCCGTCGTGCTCCAGGAACGCGCCTACGGCGACACCCGCGGGCGCCTCGGCGCGGACGACACCGACACGCTGTCGATGGCCGCAGGGCTCGCGGACACCCTGCGCGAGGCGGAGGACTACGAGCGCGCCCGCGTGCTGGGCGAGGACACGTTGGCGCGCCTCAAGAAGGTGTCGGGCGACGACGACCCCACGACGCTCATGGCGGCCACCAACCTCGCCAACGTGCTCCAGTGGATGGGCGAGGGCGACCAGGCGCGCCGGCTGAACGAGGACACCCTGGCGCGCCGCCGCCGGCTGCTCGGCGACGACCACCCCGAGACGCTCATCTCCGCCAACAACCTCAGCGTCTGCCTGACCGAGGTCGGCGAGTACGAACGCGCGCTGCGGATGGACGAGGACACGCTGGCGCGCCGGCGGCGCGTGCTGGGCGAGGACCACCCGGAGACGCTGGCGTCGGCGCACAACGTGTCGATCGACCTGCGCGAGGTCGGCGACCACCGGCGCGCGCGGTCGGTGGGGGAGGAGACGCTGGCGCGCTTCCGGCGCGTGCTCGGCGACGACCACCCGGACACCCTGAAGTCGGCGGCGAACCTGGCGGTGACGCTGCGGGCGGCGGGCGAGCACCGGCGGGCGGCCGAGCTGGAGGACGAGGTCCGGGCGCGGCGCGGCGAGTGACCCGGCCGCGCGGGTGGTCCGGCGGTGCGTTCGGTCTGGCCGCGTCGGTGGTCCGGTGATGCGCGTGGACCCGATGCCCGCGGACGCGGGCCCCTGGAACCGGTGCACGTGGCAGCGGTGCCCGTGGACCGGTGACCGGCGGCGGTCACGCCGTGCCGCGCCGGGCGGGACCGCGGCGCGCCCGCCGGCGCTAGGGCTCGTCTTCAAAGATCAGATCCAGAGCAGGATCGAAGCGATGGTGACAGCGGCCTGGTAGGACTCTTGGGTCTTGTCGTAGCGCGTGGCCAGGCCGCGCCACTGCTTGAGCCGGTTGAAGCAGCGTTCGACCACATTGCGCAGCCGGTAGGTGCGGCGGTCGAAGGCGGGCGGGCGGCCACCGCGCGAACCGCGGTTCAGGCGGCCGTTGACCTGGTCGACACGCTCGGGGATCGTGTGCCGGATGCCCCGCCCTCGCAGGTAGGCGCGAATCCTGCGTGAGCTGTAGCCCTTGTCCGCGATCACGTGGTCGGGGCGGGTTCGCGGACGGCCCGGCCCGATCCGGGGGACACGGATCGCCTCCATCACCTGCTCGAAGCGGGTGCAGTCGTTGGTGTTGCCGCCCGACAGCACGAATCCGAGCGGGCGGCCCCTCCCGTCGCAGGCCAGGTGGAGCTTGGTGCTCAGCCCACCGCGGGATCGACCGAGGGCGTGATCACCCGCCTCGCCGTCGTCGCGTGCCCCCTTTTGCCTCCGGCGGCGTGCTGGTGGGCCCGCACGATCGTGGAATCGACCGACACCAACCAGTCCAGGTCACCGGCGGCCTCGCTCTCCGCCTGGACCGCCCGCAGCATCCGCGAGAACGTCCCGTCCAACGCCCACCTGCGGAAACGGGTGTAAAGGGTCTGCCAGGAGCCGTAGCGCTCCGGCACGTCCCGCCAGGCCGAGCCGGTCCGCAACTTCCACACGATCCCGTTCAGCACCACACGGTCGTCCGAGCGGGGCCTTCCTGCGGTCCCGGAAACCGGCAGAAACCGCGACAGCACAGCCCACTCGACATCCGACAGCTCATGACGACGCACCACGACCGACATGATCCAACACCGCTTGATCGTCTTTGAAGACAGGCCCTAGTCCACCTCCTGCTTCTCCTCGCCGCGCTTGCGCAGGAACGCGAACCCCGGAATGCCCAGGATCGCCTGCCGCACGTCGTTGGTGACCTCCAGCAGCTGGTGGATGTCCGGCCCGACCCGGTCCAGGGTGGACAGGATCGGCAGGACGTCGTCGATCAGGTGCCGGGTCAGCACGGGCAGCTGGTCGACGAGCTGGACGGCCGCGTCCACCTCGTGCGGCGACAGCTCGTCCACGAACCGCTGCGCCAGCGGGTGCGCCCGCTGCGCCAGCGGCGCGTAGCTGTCCAGCAGCTCGCGGGTGGTGCGCGCGGCCTGCCCGGCGTCGGTCGTGATGGTCGCGGCGGCGGTGGTGACGGTCGCGGCGTCGACGGTCACGGCCTCGGCGGTCGTCGTCACGGCACGCGCCCGCGCCAGCAGGGCCTCGGTGTCGTCCAGGACGCGACCGGTGCGGGTGACGAGGTCGTCGGCGCGGCGCACCACCTGCTCGGCCGCCTCCAGCAGGCCGAGCACCCGGCCGGGTACCGAGACGGCCGTGTCGACGGTCCGGCGGGCCAGGTCGAAGAACGCGCGTGGCGTGAGGTCCATGCCCCCACTGTGCCGTACCGGGTCGGCGGGGTCCCGTCGAGCGCGGGACCCGGCGGCGCGACCTGCGGTACGTTGCCGTGATGGCGCAGCTGAGCTACTCGTCGGGCACCTCGGACGTGCCGCTGCTGGGTGACACCATCGCGGGCGACTTCGACCGCGCGGTGGCGGCGCACGGCGAGCGCGAGGCGCTGGTCGAGTGCGCGACCGGGCGGCGGTGGACCTACCGGGAGCTGGCCGCCGAGGTGGACGCCGTCGCGGCCGGGCTCTGGGCCTCCGGGGTCCGCGTCGGCGACCGGGTCGGCATCTGGTCGCCGAACCGGGCCGAGTGGGTCGTCGTGCAGTACGCGACGGCGCGGATCGGCGCGATCCTGGTCAACATCAACCCCGCCTACCGGGTGCACGAGCTGGAGTACGTGCTCAGGCAGGCGGGCGTGCGCACGCTGATCGCCGCGTCGTCGTTCAAGACCTCCGACTACGCCGGGATGATCGCCGAGGTGCGGCCCCGCTGCGCGGCACTGCGGCAGGTCGTCCTGCTCGACGGTCCGGAGTGGACGGAGCTGCACTCGGCGGACCTGCCCGAGTGGCCCGAGCTGTCCGCCGACGACCCGGTCAACATCCAGTACACGTCCGGCACGACGGGGTTCCCGAAGGGCGCGACCCTGTCGCACCACAACATCCTGAACAACGGCTTCTTCGTCGGCGAGCTGTGCGGGTACACCCACGAGGACCGGATCTGCCTGCCCGTCCCGTTCTACCACTGCTTCGGGATGGTGATGGGCAACCTCGCGGCCACCTCGCACGGCGCGTGCGTGGTGATCCCCGCACCCGCGTTCGACCCGGCCGCGACGCTGAAGGCCGTGGCGGACGAGCGGTGCACCTCGCTCTACGGCGTGCCGACGATGTTCATCGCCGAACTCGCCGACCCCGGTTTCGACTCCTACGACCTGTCCTCGCTGCGCACCGGGATCATGGCGGGCTCGCCGTGCCCGGTGGAGGTGATGAAGCAGGTCGTGGAGCGCATGGGGATGAGCGAGGTCTCCATCTGCTACGGCATGACCGAGACCTCGCCGGTGTCCACGCAGACCCGGCGGGACGACTCGCTGGACCGCCGGGTGTCCACCGTCGGGCGCGTCGGCCCGCACCTGGAGGTCAAGGTGGTCGACCCGGAGCACGGCCGCACCGTGCCGCGCGGCACGCCCGGCGAGCTGTGCACGCGCGGCTACTCGGTGATGCTCGGCTACTGGGAGCAGCCCGACCGCACGGCCGAGGTGGTCGACGCCGCGCGCTGGATGCACACCGGCGACCTGGCCGTGATGGACGACGCGGGGTACGTCACCATCACCGGGCGCATCAAGGACATGGTGATCCGGGGCGGCGAGAACCTGTACCCGCGCGAGATCGAGGAGTTCCTCTTCACCCACCCGGACGTGCTCGACGCGCAGGTGGTCGGCGTGCCGGACGCCAAGTACGGCGAGGAGCTGATGGCGTGGCTGCGGATGCGGCCCGGCACCACCCCGCTGACCGCCGAGGCGGTGCGCGAGTTCTGCGCGGGCCGGCTGGCGCACCACAAGGTCCCGCGCTACGTGCACGTGGTCGACGAGTTCCCGATGACGGTCACCGGCAAGGTCCGCAAGGTCGAGATGCGCAGGCAGGCCGTGGAGATCCTCGGACTCGCCGACGAAGCGCGAACCGACTCCGGGGCGGCGGACCGGGCGTGAGCGCCCTCGTGGTCGAGCGGGGGCCGGGCGGCTCGGCCGGGGGCCGCGCGGTGTGGTGGGCGCGGGAGGGGACGGCGGGGTAGCGGACGGCGCGGGAGGGGACGGCGGGGTGGCGGACGGGTTGCCGGCGGGCCGATCCGCGGCACGATGGACGCGTGGACGACTTCCTGGTGCTCGCGGACGAGCTGCTGCGCATCCCGTCGACGGCCGACCGCCCCGAGGAGTTGGCGCGGGCGCTGGACTTCGTCCTCGACGTGGTGGGGCCCGGCTGCACGGTCGAGCGGTTCGAGTCCGGCGGCAAGCCGAGCGCGCTGGTGTACCGGGGCCGGGAGCGGGTGCCGTTCCGCGTGATCTTCAACGCCCACCTCGACGTCGTGCCGGGGTCGCCGGAGCAGTTCCGGCCGCGGCGCGCGGGCTCCCGCCTGTACGCGCGGGGCGCGCAGGACATGAAGCTGTCGGCGCTGGTGCTGGCCTCGGTGTTCCGGGACGTGCCGACGACGTTCCCGGTGGCGCTGCAACTGGTGACCGACGAGGAGGTGGGCGGCCGGGACGGGACGCTGCACCAGCTCGAACGCGGTGTCACGGCGCGGTTCGCGGTGATCGGCGAGCACAGCGGGCTGCGCCTGGTGACCGAGTCGAAGGGGCTGGCCACCGCCCGCGTGAGCGCCGTCGGGCTGGCCGCGCACGGCGCGTACCCGTGGCTGGGCGACAACGCCGTGGTCAAGCTGGTGCGCGCGGTCGACGCGCTGCTCGCGGCGTACCCGCCGCCGACCGAGGAGCAGTGGCGGACGACGGTGAACGTGGCCCGGATCGGGACGGCGAACACGGCGGTGAACCAGGTGCCCGCGGACGCGACCGCGTGGCTGGACATCCGCTTCCCGCCGGAGGACGGCGACTTCGCGGGACGGGACGCGGCGGCCGTCGCCGCCCACCTGTCGGCGGTGTGCGGGCTGCCGGTCGAGGTGCTCCACGTCGAGCCGCCGCACCGGGCGGCGCGGGACGGCGTCGACGTGCGGGCGTTGCGGGCGGCGGCCCGCGCGCAGGGCTACTCCGGCGAGTTCCTGCGCAAGCACGGCGCGGCGGACTCGCGCTTCTTCCACCGGCACGGGGTGGACGCGGTGATCTTCGGCATCGGCGGCGACGGCCAGCACGGTCCCGACGAGTACGCGGACCTGGACACCGTGGAGCCGTACCGGCGGGCGCTGGCGGACTACCTGGGGTCATTGCCCGACGCGTAACCAGTCGGTTACGCTTCCGGCGTGGACGAGGTGGCCCGCGCGATCGCCGATCCGGTGCGGCGCGAGATCCTGGAGATGCTGCACGCGTCCCGGCTGTCGGCCGGGGAGGTCGCGGCCCGGTTCGACATCAGCCGGCCCGCCGTCAGCAGGCACCTGAAGGTGCTCCGGGACAGCGGCCTCGTGCGCGACGAACTCGTCGGCAGGCGGCGCTTCTACGTGCTCGACCCGGAGCCGCTGGCCGGCCTCGTCGGCTGGCTGGCGCGGGTCACCCGGCCCGCCGGCTGGGAGCACCGCCTCGACGCGCTGGAAACCGAGGTGTACCGGACGCGCCGCGAACGCCGCGCGGACCGGCGAGAGGAGCACACCGCATGACCCGCACACCCACCGGCCGGCTGCTGCGCGTCGCCACCGGCCACGACCTCGTGCTGACCCGCACGTTCCGCGCGCACGCGGAGGACGTGTGGGCCAGCATCACGGAACCGGAGCGCACCGCCCGCTGGTTCGGCCCCTGGGAGGGCGAGGCCGGGCCCGGTCGCACCATCAAGGTCCAGATGGCCTACGAGGAGCAACAACCGTGGATGGAGGCCCGCATCGAGGCGTGCGAACCGCCGATGCGGCTCGCCGTCACCACGATCGACGAGCACGGCCGGTGGCGGCTCGAACTCCGCCTGTCCGAAGTGGACGGTGTGACCGAGCTGAAGCTGGTGCACCACCTGCGGTCGACGGAGGCCGTCGGCGAGATCGGGCCGGGCTGGGAGTACTACCTGGACATGCTGGTCGCCTCGCGCGCCGGCGCGCCGCTGCCCGAGTTCGACTCCTACTACCCGTCGATGAAGCCCTACTTCGACCGGCTGGGTGCGACCGCGCGCGACGGCGCGATGTCCTGAGTGGACACTCGGTCGCGCGCGCCACCCGCGCGGGTCGTCGCGGTGACCGCCGCCGGGCCGGCCGCCGCGACGACCCCGCCGTCACGAGACCGACGCCTCCTCGACCGCCTCCTCGACCACGCCCGCCTCCTCGGCGAACTGCGTCCGGTACAGCTCCTCGTACCGGCCGCCGGCCGCGAGCAGGTCGGTGTGCGTGCCGCGTTCCACGATCCGCCCGTCCTCCACGACCAGGATCAGGTCGGCGGCGCGGATCGTGGACAGCCGGTGCGCGATGACCAGGGCCGTGCGGCCGTCCAGGGCTTCCGCGAGCGCGGCCTGGACGGCGGCCTCGGACGTGGAGTCCAGGTGCGCCGTGGCCTCGTCCAGGATCACCACCCTGGGCCGGGCCAGCAGCAGGCGGGCGATGGTGAGGCGCTGGCGCTCGCCGCCGGACAGCCGGTAGCCGCGCTCGCCGACCACCGTGTCCAGGCCGTCCGGCAGGGACCGGACGAGGTCGTCGAGCCGGGCGCGCAGTAGGACGTCCCACAGCTCGTCCTCGGTCGCCTCCGGGCGCGCGAGCAGGAGGTTGGCCCGGATCGACTCGTGGAACAGGTGACCGTCCTGGGTCACCATGCCGAGCGTGTCGCGGATCGCCTGCGCCGACAGGTCGCGGACGTCCACTCCGGACAGCCGCACCGCGCCGCCGTCCACGTCGTAGAGGCGCGGCAGCAGCGAGGCGATCGTCGACTTGCCCGCGCCCGACGAGCCGACCAGCGCCACCACCTGACCCGGCTCGGCGCGGAACGACACGTCGTGCAGGACCTGCACACCGCCCCGGCTGTCCAGCACGGCGACCTCCTCCAGCGAGGCCAGCGACACCTTGTCGGCCGAGGGGTAGGAGAACGACACCCGGTCGAACTCCACCGCCACCGGGCCGTCCGGCACGGTCGTCGCGTCCGGCTTCTCGCTGATCAGCGGCTTGAGGTCGAGCACCTCGAACACGCGCTCGAAGCTGACCAGGGCGCTCATCACCTCGACCCGCGCGCTGGCCAGCGCGGTCAGCGGCGCGTACAGGCGGGTGAGCAGCAGCGCCAGCGCCACCACCGCACCGGGGTCGAGCTGCCCGCGCAGCGCGTAGAAGCCGCCCAGGCCGTAGACCAGCGCGAGGGCGAGCGCCGACACCAGCGTCAGCGCGGTGAGGAACACGGTCTGCACCATGGCCGACCGGACACCGATGTCCCGGACCCGGCGGGCGCGGGCGGCGAACTCCGCCGACTCCCGCCGCGGGCGGCCGAACAGCTTCACCAGCGTCGCGCCGGGCGCGGAGAACCGCTCGGTCATCTGCGTGCTCATGGTGGCGTTGTGGTTCGCGGCCTCGCGCTCCAGGCGGGCCAGGCGGGATCCCATGCGGCGGGCGGGCAGGACGAACACCGGCAGCAGCACCAGCGCGAGCAGCGTGATCTGCCACGACAGCCCGATCATGACGACCAGCGTCAGCACCAGCGTGACGACGTTGCCCACCACGCCGGCCAACGTGTCGCTGAACGCGCGCTGCGCGCCGATCACGTCGTTGTTGAGCCGGCTGACCAGCGCGCCCGTCCGGGTGCGGGTGAAGAAGGCGATCGGCATCCGCTGGACGTGGTCGAACACGGCGGTCCGGAGGTCGAGGATGAGGTCCTCGCCGATGCTCGCGGACAGCCACCGCGACACCAGGCCCAGCGCCGCCTCCAGGACGGCGATGCCGGCGATCAGCCCGGCCAGGCCGAGGACGACGTCGAGCGCGGCCCCGTTGACGATGGCGTCCACGATGCGACCGGCGAGGACGGGCGTCACGACCGCGAGCACCGCGACGGCGACGCTGATGACCAGGTACTGCACCAGCCGCGTCTTCCGGGGCCGGGCGAACGACCAGATGCGCCGCAGCGTGGCTTTCGAGAAGGGCCGCTTGTCGTCGTGCGCGTTGGTCACGTGGTAAAGCGACATCCACGCCGTGACTTCCATGTCCATGCCGGAAACGTAAGACCTCGATCCAGCTGGAGGTCAAGCTTTCACCACATCCGCCCCGACCACTTCCGCCACCGCCCGGCCCCGGCAACCCGATCGCCGACCACCGACCGCCGACACAACCCCACCCCCGGCCCACCGATGCTTCCCGGAAGGCAACAGGACCGCAGCAGGGGGACCACGGACCCTGCTCGCGCTCTCCCGGCTCAGCGCGCTCGAACCGGGTAGTCCGGCAGCGTCACGGTGTTCGCGATCTTCTGGAGGTCGCCGAACACCCGGCCCAAGCCGGGGACGCGCGGGATCACGCGCATCGACAAGTCCCGCACCCGGATGAACCAGCGGGAGTCCGGCAGCAGCCCGGCCATCCCGCCGAGCGCGAACTCCTGGCACCGCCGCGCGTACTCGCGCATCGCCTCCTCGTACCGCCGGAACGCCGTGGTGTGGTCGACGGCCACCGCCAGCTCACCGGCCAGCAGGTACGCCCCGACCAGCGCCACGCTGGTGCCGTTGCCCGCCATCGGGGACGCGCAGCACGCCGCGTCGCCCAGCAGGACGACCCGCCCGCGCGACCACGCGCCCATCCGCACCTGGCACAGGCGGTCGAAGTAGAAGTCCGGCGCGGTCCTCATGTCCGCCACCAGGCGCGGCACGTCCCAGCCGTCACCGGCGAACGTCCGGGCGACCAGGTCGCGGCGGAAGGCGTCGTCGTGGCGGTCGTGGGGCAGCACCGGCGACTTGAACACGAACATGCCCTTCGCCCCACCGCCCGGTGTCGGGTAGATGCCCGCCGTGCGGCCGGGGACGGTGTGCATGAGCATCCAGCCGTCCAGGTCCTCGGCCTGCGTGGTGCCGAAGATGGCCGTGTACGCGCCCATGTCGTGCAGGAAGTCCGACTCGGGCCCGAACGCCAGCGACCGCACCTTGGAGTGCAGGCCGTCCGCGCCGACGACCACGTCGAACCGGCGCGGTGGCGACTTCTCGAACGTCACGTCCACGCCGCCCGGCGTCTCGGTCAGCGACGTGACGGTGTCGTCGAACAGGTGCTCGACGTCGGTGGCCGTTCGCTCGTGGAGGATGCGCACGAGGTCGCCGCGCAGGATCTCGATCTCCGCGATCGCGCCGCCCGAGTCGCCCATCGCGTCGGACGGCATCGTCGCGGTGCGCTTGCCCGAGGCGTTGACGAACGCCATGCCGCGCGCACCCGTGTGGGCGGCGCGCACCTCGTCCAGCACGCCCGTCCTGGCGAGCACTTCGCGCGCCGTGCCGCGCACGTCCACGGCCTGGCCGCCCGGTCGGGGCGCGGTGGCCCGCTCGACCACGGTCGGGGTGAGGCCGTAGTGGCGCAGCCAGTAGGCGAGGGCGGGGCCGGCGATGCTCGCGCCGGAGATCAGTACGGTGTCCATGCGTACAACGTACATGGGTGTACTACCAGTTCAAATGACATGTAGTGCACTAGTGCGCTAAAGTGGTGCACTAGTGCGGAGGAGGCTCATGGCGGCGTACGGGCGGATCGCGGGTGAGATCCGGCAGCGGATCGAGCGGGGTGAGCTGCGGCCCGGCGACCGGGTGCCGTCCACTCGGGAGATCACCGCGCGGTGGCGGGTCGCGATGGCCACCGCCAGCCGGGTGCTCGCGGCGCTGCGGGACGAGGGGCTGGTGCGCGCGGTGCCGGGCGTGGGCACGGTCGTGGCGGAACGCGCGGTCGATCCGGGCGGTGCCGATCCGACCGGCGCCCCTGATCCGGGTGGCGGCCCCGATCCGCGTGGCCCCGATCCGAGTGCTGACGGCCGCGTGCACCCGGACCGGCCGGAGCCGACCGCCGACCGGCTCGTCCGCGTCGCCGTGGAGATCGCGGACCGGGAAGGGCTCGCGGGCCTGTCGATGCGGCGCGTCGCCGCGCGCCTGGGCGTCGCCACCATGTCCCTCTACCGCCACGTGCCCGGCAAGGAGGACCTGGTCCTCCGGATGATCGACAGCGTGCTGGCCGCCCGACCTCTCCCGGACGTCGCCGGCGGCTGGCGGGAGCGGCTGGAGGCGGCGGCGCGGCTCCAGTGGGACCTGTTCCGCGCCCACCCCTGGCTGGCGGGCGCGCTGTCCATGACCCGGCCCCAGCTGCTGCCCGGTGCGATCGCCCACACCGAGTGGATGCTCCGGGCCCTGGACGGCCACGGGCTCACCGCGGAGGAGATGCTGCACGCCGCGGTGACGGTGTTCGGTTTCGTGCGCGGCACCGCCGTGAACCTGGAGACCGAGGCCGAGCAGCGGCAGCACACCGGGCTCACCCCCGACGAGTGGCTGGCGGGGCAGTCCGCCGTGCTGACGGCCATCACCGGCTCCGGCCGGTTCCCGCTGTTCACCCGGACCACCGGCACCGAGGTCGACATGGCGCTCGGCACGCTGTTCGAGTTCGGCCTCGCGCGGCTGCTCGACGGCATCGGGGAATGGATCAGCGACCGCCCGGCGTTGGACGGGCAGAGGACTACCTGAGGGAGGCACGAGGTGGCGCTGGACCCGGAGGATCTGTTCGAGGTCGACTCCGACGTCCCGGACCTGAGCGGAGCGGTGCTGCTGCACCACTTCGACGGCTTCATGGACGCGGGCGCGGCGGGTTCCGCCCTGGTCGACCACCTGCTGGCGGTGCACGAGCACCGGGTGGTGGCCCGGTTCGACGTGGACGACCTGATCGACTACCGCGCCCGGCGGCCCGCGATGACCTACGACACCGACCGGTGGGAGGACTACGCCGCCCCCGAGCTGGTGGTGCGCCTGCTGCACGACTCCGTCGGGACGCCGTTCCTGCTGCTGACCGGCCCGGAGCCGGACCGGCGGTGGGAAGCGGTGGTGGCGGCCGTGCGCTCGCTGGTCGACCGGTGGGGCGTGCGGCTGGCGGTGAGCTTCCACGGCATCCCGATGGGCGTCCCGCACACGCGCAAGCTGTCGGTGATCTCCCACGCCACGCGGCCGGAGCTGGTGGCCGAGGCGTCGCCGTTCAGCCGGGTGCAGGTGCCGGGCAACCTGTCGGCGCTGCTGGAGCTGCGGCTGGGGCAGACGGGGCACGACGCGATGGGGTTCGCCGCCTACGTGCCGCACTACCTCGCGCAGGGCACGTACCCGGCGGCGGCCGTCGGGCTGCTGGAGGCGTTGACGAAGGCGACCGGGCTGGTCGTGCCGTCCGCGGCGCTGCACGAGGCCGCGCGGCGCACGAACGCCGAGATCGCCCGCCAGGTGGGTGAGTCGGCGGAGGTCGCGCAGGTCGTGGAGGCGCTGGAGCGGCAGTACGACGCGTTCACCGAGGCGTCGGACAACCTGCTCGTCACCGGCGACCAGCCGCTGCCGAGCGCGGACGAGCTGGGCGCGGAGTTCGAGCGCTTCCTGGCGGAGCGGCAGCGGGACCGCTGACGCGGACGGGGCCGGCTTGCCGTGCGCGGGCCGGCCTCCGGCGGGTGGGTCCGCACCGACACGAGCCCGGTGCTTCGGGTCACCGCGTGGAGAGCCGGGGTCGTGGGGTCGGGGCGGGGTCACCGCGTGAACAGGTCCGCCAGGCGTTCGTAGGACGCGAGCATCGCCGAGCGGTCGTAGGTGCTCGTGGTCACCAGGACCTCGTCCGCCCCGGTGCGCCGCACGAGCCCGTCCAGGGCCTTCGCCACCTCGGTCGGCGTGCCGAAGACGTGGCCCCGCAACGACTCCTCGAAGTACGTGCGCTCCCGCGCGGTCATGTCGAGCGCCAGCACCTCGTCCGGCGGGATGAGCGGCGGGAACTCGCCGCGCGTCCGGGAGTGCGCCATCGACCACGCCCCGGGCAGCAGCAGCCGCCACGCGTCCTCGGTGGTGTCGGCCACCGCGACGGTCGAGGAGACCACCACGTGCGGCTCGTCGGCCCACGCCGACGGGCGGAACCGGGCGCGGTAGCCGTCGACGGCCCGCACCATCGCCTCCTCGCCCCGGACCGCCGCGATGACCAGCGGCAGGCCGTGCGCCGCCGCGACCTCCGCGCCCGCGCCGGTCGCGAGGACGAACGCGGGCACCCGCAGGCCGCGCGCCGGGTACCCGGACACGGCGGCGTCGCCGGTGAAGTAGGACAGCAGTTCGGCCAGCCGCGCGCCGAACTCGTCCGCGTCCCGCTTGTCGTGCCCCAGCGCCCTGCGGACCGGCTCGGTGAAACCGACCGAACGGCCCAGGCCCATGTCGATCCGGCCGGGGAACAGCGACTCCAGCACGCCGAACTGCTCGGCCACGACCAGCGGCTGGTGGTTGGGCAGCATCACGCCGCCGGTGCCGACGCGGATGCGCGAGGTCGCGCCGGCGATCGCGGCGGCCAGCACGGTGGGCGCCGAACCCGCCACGCCGGGCACGCCGTGGTGCTCGGACACCCAGAACCGGTGGTAACCCAGTGCCTCCGCCTGCCGGGCGAACTCCACGGTGTCCCGCAGCGCGTCGGCGTGCGAGCCACCCGAGCGGGTGCGCGAGCGGTCGAGGACGGAGAGCTGCACACCTGCTGCAACAACGTCCGGGCGGGATGGATTCCGATCACCGGTGAGCGGTGTCGACCGCCACGCACGCGCAGCGCGTTCGCCCTGCGCCGCGCCGCCCCGCTCGGCTCTGCTCGCCCTGGCACGCCTGTCGCCGTGCCGGCCACGAACGCCCCGGAGCGCTTTACTGTCCGGTAGGCCGGGACACCCGCCGGCACCGACAAGGAGGTCGACACCGATGGCCATGCTGCGCAGCTACGTGTCCGGTCGCTGGCACACCTCGTCCGCCGAGGGCGCGCCGCTGCACGACGCGGTGACCGGCGAGGAGATCGCCCGCATCTCGTCCGAGGGCGTCGACATGGCGGCGGCGCTGGACCACGGCCGCCGGGTCGGCGGGCCGGCCCTGCGGGAGCTGACGTTCCACCAGCGCGGCGCGCTGCTCAAGGCCCTCGCCTCCCACCTGCGCGAGCACCGCGAGGAGCTGTACGCCCTGTCCGCGCGGTCCGGCGCGACCAGGGCCGACTCGCTGATCGACGTCGACGGCGGTATCGGCGTGCTGTTCGGCTACGCGAGCAAGGCCAAGCGGGAGCTGCCCAACGACACGGTGTACGTGGACGGCGCGGTCGAGCCGCTGAGCCGGGGCGGCACGTTCGTCGGCAGGCACATCGGCACGCCGCTCCGCGGTGTCGCGGTGCAGATCAACGCGTTCAACTTCCCGCTGTGGGGCCCGCTGGAGAAGTTCGCGCCCGCGTTCGTCGCCGGGGTGCCGTCGCTGATCAAGCCCGCCTCGCAGACCGCGTACCTGACGGAGAAGCTGGTCGAGCTGATGCTGGCCTCCGGCCTGCTGCCCGAGGGCTCGGTGCAGCTGGTGACGGGCGGCGCGGGCGACCTGCTCGACCACCTCACCCCGCAGGACCTCGTCGGCTTCACGGGGTCGGCCTCCACGGCGCAGCTGCTGCGCACCCACCCCGCCGTGATCCGGTCGTCGGTGCGGTTCAACGCCGAGGCCGACTCGCTGAACTGCTCCATCCTGGGGCCGGACGCCGTGCCGGGCACCCCCGAGTTCGACCTGTTCGTGAAGCAGCTGGTCACCGAGATGACCGTCAAGGCGGGGCAGAAGTGCACGGCCATCCGGCGCGCGCTGGTGCCCGCCGCGCTGGTGGGCGCGGTGGCCGACGCGGCGCGGGACCGGCTCGCGAAGGTCGTCGTCGGCAACCCGGCCAACGAGTCGGTGCGGATGGGCGCGCTGGCCGGCCTGGAGCAGCGCGAAGAGGTGCGGCGGTCGCTGAAGGCGCTGCTGGAGGCCGGGGAGGTCGTCTTCGGCTCGCCCGACCGGGTGGACGTGGTGGACGCCGACGCCGAGCGCGGCGCGTTCCTGTCCCCGGTGCTGGTCAGGGCCGACCCGGACCGGGCACAGCCGCACGAGGTGGAGGCGTTCGGACCGGTGGCCACGCTGCTGCCGTACGACGGGCCGGCGCACGCGGTCGAGCTGGCCGCGCGCGGCGCGGGCAGCCTGGTCGGCTCGGTGGTGAGCCACGACGCCGACTTCGTGCGCGAGGTGGTGCTGGGCGTCGCGCCGTGGCACGGGCGGCTGCTGGTGCTCGACCGCGACGACGCGGGTGAGTCGACGGGGCACGGCTCGCCGCTGCCCGCCCTCGTGCACGGCGGGCCGGGGCGCGCGGGCGGCGGCGAGGAGATGGGCGGCATCCGCGGTGTGCTGCACCACCTCCAGCGGACCGCCGTCCAGGGCAGCCCGCGCGTGCTCACCTCCGTGACGGGCCGGTGGGTCGCCGGCGCGGACCGCCGCGAGTCGGACGTGCACCCGTTCCGCAAGTCGCTGGCCGAACTGCGCGTCGGCGACTCCGTGGTGGCCGGCCCGCGCGCGGTGACGCTGGCCGACATCGAGCACTTCGCGTCCTTCACCGGGGACACCTTCTACGCCCACATGGACGAGGAAGCGGCGGCGGCGAACCCGTTCTTCGGCGGCCGGGTCGCGCACGGGTACCTCGTGGTGTCGTTCGCGGCCGGGCTGTTCGTGTCGCCCGAGCCGGGTCCGGTGCTGGCGAACTACGGGCTGGAGAACCTGCGGTTCCTGACGCCCGTGTTCCCCGGTGACGAGCTGACGGTGACGTTGACCGCCAAGCAGATCACGCCGCGGGAGGACCAGGACTACGGGGAGGTGCGGTGGGACGCGGACCTGGTGAACCAGAAGGGCGAGTCGGTGGCCAGGTACGACGTGCTGACGCTGGTGGCCAAGACCGCCGGGTGACGTGGCCCTGCGCTACCGGGCAGCGGGTCCGGGCTGCTCGGGGAGACCCGTGCGGCCCGTCGGGAACAACGCGGCCCCCGCGACGGGTTGTCGCCGTTGGACGAGTGGGAACGGGCGAGAGCAAAGAGGAGTGCAGAGGTGGCCGACACCATCACGCTGGGTGGGGACCTGACCGTCAAGCGCCTGGGCTACGGCGCCATGCGGCTGACCGGCGAGGGCATCTGGGGTTACCCGGCCGACCGGGACAACGCGATCGCCGTGCTGCGGCGGGCCGTGGAGCTGGGCATCGACTTCATCGACACGGCCGACTCGTACGGGCCGCACGTCAACGAGGAGCTGATCCGCGAGGCGCTGCACCCGTACGCCGACAACCTCGTCATCGCGACCAAGGCGGGCCTGCTGCGCACCGGTCCGAACGAGTGGCCCCTGCTCGGCAAGCCCGCCTACCTGCGCCACGCCCTGGAGGGCAGCCTGCGCCGGCTCGGCGTGGAGCGCGTGGACCTGTTCCAGCTGCACCGCGTCGACCCCGAGGTGCCGCTGGAGGACCAGGTCGGCGAGCTGCGGAAGTTGCAGGAGGAGGGCAAGATCCGGCACATCGGCCTGTCCGAAGTGGACGTCGACCAGCTCAAGGCGGCGCAGGCGGTCGCGCCGATCGTGAGCGTGCAGAACCTGTACAACCTGGCGAACCGGCAGCACGAGGCGGTGCTCGACTACGCGACGGAGCACGGGATCGCGTTCATCCCGTGGTACCCGGTCGCGACCGGCGAACTCGCCCGGCCGGGCGGCGTGCTGGACGAGGCGGCGAAGGAGCACGGCGCGACGGCGGCGCAGCTCGCGCTGGCGTGGCTGTTGCGGAGGTCGCCGGTGGTGCTGCCGATTCCGGGCACGGCGTCGTTGGCGCACCTGGAGGAGAACACCGCCGCGGCGTCGATCGAGCTGACCGACGAGGAGTTCGCGAAGCTGTCGGCGCTCGCGTGAGCGCGGGGGTCGGGACCGCGCGGTCGCGGGTGCGGGATCGCGCGGTGCCGGCTCGCGTCGGGTCGGCTCGCGGTGGGGTCGGCTCGGGGCGGTGCGGGGTCGGTCCGGGGTGAGGCCGCTTCGGGAGTGGTGCCGCTGCGCGGTGGTGCGGAGTCGGTTCGGGGTGGTGCGGTGACTACACGGGGTCGGACGCCACTCGCCGCTCGACGCGGTCGCGCACGACGTCGGTGAGGTGCTCACCGGCGGCGAGCAGGCTCGGCAGCAGTTCGGGTTCCAGCATGAGCGCCCGGAACGCGAGTCGGATCGTCACGTCGTGGTCCGGGCGCTCGACCAGCACGGCCGGGTCGCCCGCGGCGATGACGCCCGGTTCGAGGACGCGGAAGTACGCGCCCGTGAGCGCTTTGCGGGTGAAGCGCTTCACCCAGCCGGGTTCGCCCATCTTGCCGGCGAACGTCTGGCAGGGGACGCGGGGATGCGTGACCTGGAGCAGCGCGGTACCCATCCGCCACCGCTCGCCGATCCGGGCGTTCGTCAGGTCCACGCCCACCGTGGTCAGGTTCTCGCCGAAGCTGCCCGGTGGCAGGTCGCGGCCCAGTTCGGCCGCCCAGTCGTCGAGGTCCTCCCGCGCGTAGGCGTAGACCGCTTGGTCGGGACCGCCGTGGTGGCGGTGGTTGGAGATGTGGTCGCCCGCCAGACCGCTGCCCACCTCGGCCGGTGCGCTGACGTGGACGGGGGTGTCGACGGGGCGCTTGTCGATGCCGGTGTGACCCAGCGGGGCGTGATCGGATTCGGTGCGTTCGCCGGTGTTCACCGATAGCACATGAGGCATGGTACGAACCGTAGCCGAGGTGGTTCGCGGGTTCGCACTCCTTATCGGGTGGGGGTGCGGGAAGATGAACGCCGTTCACCGTTTCGTGGGGGAAGAAGTCATGCGCAGGTCCGTGGTCCCGTTGCTGTTGTGCGCCGGTCTGCTGGCGGGGTGCGCGGAGCCGACACCGCTGCCGGCCGCGACGCTGGAACCGGTGGCGCCCGACGCGGCGTCGCTGGTGGCGTCGCTGGTGTCGCGGTCGACCGCGCAGCACTCGGTGCGGTTCGACGCCGAGACCACCCTGTCCGGGCGGCGCGTGCGGGTCGACGGCGAACTGGTGCGCGCCCGCGAGGGCCGGCTGGTCGCGTTGCGCGAGGACGCCGTCGACGTGGTGGTGCTGCCCGACGCCGGGTACGCCAGGACGGGCGCGGCGGCTTGGTCGCGGCTCGGTCGGTCGGACCGCGCGCCGGTGAAGTCCGGCACCGCGGTCGAGGGCATCCCGGACGAGGTCGACCCCGGATCGGTCGTGGGCGCGCTGCGCGGCTCGCTGATCGTGGCGACCGGCGACGAGGAGGTGGACGGCGTGCCCACCCACCGGTACACGATGCTGGTCGACCTGCGGGCGCAGGCCGAGCAGACGGCGGACCTCGCGCTCCGGTCGCACCTGCTGGCCGCGTACGACTCGGGTTTCACGGCGACGGCGGTGGTCTGGGTCGGTCCCGGCGACCTGCCGGTGCGCGTGGAGCAGACGTTGAAGACGTTGGAGGAGAAGGTCTTCCGGCGCAGCGTGCACCGGTTCGCGGGGTGGAGCTCGGACATCCGGATCGTCGCGCCGGTTGGCTGACGGCGGGTCCGTGTGCGGTGGCCCTGCTGTCGGTCACACGGTGACGCCGGCCGACTTCGCGAGCTTCGTCAGCCTCGGGTTGCTCCTCCTGTGGAGGGAGATGAGCACGCGCAACAGCTCTTGGCT